>CAMAXV010000080.1 GCA_945862385.1 Chitinophaga pinensis | reverse complement strand
AATTACACCCAAACCCATTATCAGTTGTTTTACAATAAAAAGATAAACACAACATGGAATGTTGCGCTGGCAGGTTTTGCCACAAAAGGTCAGGGGTATTATGAGCAATATAAGGCTGATGCAGCCTATGAAAAATATGGCATTACCCCACCCCAGGTAAATGGCATGAATTTAACTGAGACGGATCTGATACGGCAGCTTTGGCTTGACAACATTTTTTACGGCAGTAACTTTTCGTTTCAGCGCATTGATACAAAAAATGAAATCATTTTGGGCGGAGGTACCAATCAGTATATGGGGCAGCATTTCGGAAAGATTATCTGGGCTGAAAACAGCATTTCGAAAGACCAGAAATGGTATGATCATGATGCAGTTAAAAAAGAAAATCATGTATTCGGAAAATGGCTGAAAAAAGATGGCCTCATCAATATGTTTGCTGATGTACAACTGAGATCAGTTTCATACAGGATTGATGGCTTCAGAGATAACCCGAAGCTGCAGGTCGACAAACAATGGATCTTTGTTAACCCAAAACTGGGTGCAAGATTGACAAAGGATAACCTTTCCGCATTCATTTCTTATGCAATTGCCAACAAAGAACCCAACCGCGATGACTTTGAGGTAAGCGAGGAAGGATCCCCTAAACATGAAACATTACATGATTTGGAAACTGGATTAGAAACGAATATTGGCAAATTAAATTTAAGCATAACTGCTTATGGGATGTTTTACAATAACCAACTGGTGCTTACTGGAAAAGTTAATGATGTAGGTGCTTACACCAGAACGAATATTGCAAACAGCTACAGAGCCGGTATTGAAATTGAAACAAATTTCAAGATCAATCAATTGCTTAGATTCAGTAATAACCTTGCATTGAGCAGGAATAAAATAAAAACATTCACTGACTATTATGATGATTATGATGCAGGAGGTCAGGTTGCAACTGTATACAGCAATACCAATATAGCTTTTTCCCCTTCTGTTGTGAACAATGCAACGTTATCCTTATTACCCTGGAAAAATGGTGAGCTAAAGCTTATTTCAAAATATGTTGGTTCACAATTCCTTGACAACACATCCCGAAAAGACAGAAGACTTGATGCATTTATGGTCTATGATATACACCTGATACAGTCCTTTCAGCTGAAACAAATAAAATCTATTGATCTTTTTTTTCAGTTAAACAATTTTTTGAATACGGCTTACGAGCCTAATGGTTATACTTATTCATACCGATTTGGTGGTGAGGTAAGCCGGAATAATTTTTATTTCCCGATGGCCGGCATAAATATAATGGCAGGTTGCACCATCAATCTGTAACAGCTTTTTTATCATTTATCAGCTTTGTCAAATTTAAAATAAAGAGCGGTCTCATTGGACCGCTCTCTTACTTTAAGTTGCACCAAAGTTTTTATGATGAAACAAATAATTACCAATCTGCTGCTTTTGGTATCACTGGGTTGCTGTTTAATGGGTTGTGGCACCTCAAGTAAAGTAACCTACAGCTGGACAAACAAAAGCTATGAAAAACCGCTTAATATCTCAAGAATTTTCGTGGCTGCACTTTTAAAAAATCCGCACGTTAGAGAACACCTTGAAAATGATATGGCGAGTACAACCAAGGCCCAGGGGTATATACCTGAAAAAAGTCTGGACTACTTTACTCCTAATATTGCTGATAAAGTTCCACCAACTGTTGAAGCTATGATGGATAAAATCAAATCACTTAACTGCGACTTAATTTCCACCATCAACCTGATTGATAAAACAAGTGAAACACGGTATATCCCCGGAGGTAGTCCATACTATGGTCCTTTTCCAGGATATGGACTGCATTTCAGAGGTTTCTATTCTTACTGGTACCCTTTCATGTATGATCCGGGATATTATGTTACCGATAAGAAATATTTTATGGAAGGAAATTTATTTGACGCACATTCAGGTATGTTGCTATGGACAATACAAACAGCTTCACTAAATCCTGATTCAGTAGAAAAATTCAGTAAAGAATTAATTGACCTAATGCTACGCAGGGCCCTGATCGACCTCGGTAAAACAACAATTGAATAAATCTCCTCAATGTTTATCCAGGAAATGTATCTTGCCAGGCAAGCATACCACCAGAAACATTAATAACATTCGTAAACCCAAGAGATTCAAGCACCATACAAGCTTGTCCGCTCCTGTTCCCGCTTCTGCAATAAATGATTACTTCCTGATCTTTCAGGTGATCGATTGAAGATGTATCTCCAACCCTGATATCCCCCAAAGGCAACAATATACCACCTATATTAAAGTCCTCATGCTCCATAGGCTCCCTGACGTCAAGTAAATTTAGTTTATCCCCAGCTTCAATTCTGCTTTGAACTTCCGTGACATTCATTGTTTTCATCTATCTGAAATTTTAGTTGTTTGAAATGTTTAGAGAATCTGGTCTTTTTTCAGGTTTAGATATCCCAAGTTTGATATCAATCAACTGACCTGACCTGATCTTGTTAGTCTGAAGCTGCTCATTGAAAGGCATAGGATTTTGCCAATAAACAAAGCCAGCAGCTGTATCAGACAGATTATCATCCAGAATAACAACACCCGGAGTTAGTCCGTTTACCTCAATAACGAGTAAAGCTTCCTGATAATTCAATCCAAATAAATCAGGTACGGGTAACTCATCGCCAACAACACCGGCACCTATTTGCAAGTCAATTAAGGAGCCCATTCGTATGGGATCTCCCGGCTTTATAGATATACCACCTGTCAATTGATCCTTGACTGCATTCTTGGCAATATCAGGAACAAAAGATGTATCGCCAAGTTTGAGTCCGAGTGACCTTAACTCCAGCAATGCATTCCTGAGACTCATTCCAATCAAATTAGGCATTGCAATTGTTGGGGGTATTAATCTGTTGATTGTCAGGTATATAACCCGGTTTACCTTAACTGTAGCTTCAGGCTCTGGGAATTGCTTAATGACCCTATTCGGAGCAATGCTGTCAACATAAATGGAATCCTGAATAACGACTTCAAATCCGCCATTCTCCAGCTCTTTTACAACCTCATTGTAGTCTTTTCCAGTAACTTCAGGTACTGTAAGGTA
>CAMAXV010000079.1 GCA_945862385.1 Chitinophaga pinensis | reverse complement strand
CTAACTACGGTAGTTTTCTGGGTAGGTATATGTGTATGGGGATATTTCATCACGTCGCAAACAGAATTTTATATACTGGCAGCCTGCGTAGGCCTGGTTATGGGAGGCATACAGTCGATCAGCAGAAGCACGTATTCCAAGCTTATCCCCGGCACAACAGACACCACATCATTTTTCAGCTTTTATGATGTCACAGAAAAACTTGCGCTGACACTTGGTTTGTTTCTTTTTGCCTACAATGAAGAGTTTACAGGCAGCATGCGCAATTCAATACTGGTTTTAATGGTATTTTTCATCATCAGTTTTTTTGCACTCTTACATACAAAAGCAGCTATAACAAAAGAAAAATATGCAAGTTTATTCCATAGAAACTGAACAATTCAGACTGGATGGTGGGGCTATGTTTGGCGTTGTACCCAAGGTTATCTGGAACAATCTCAATCCTGCCGATGAAAATAACCTTTGTCCGTGGAGTATGCGCTGCATGCTTGTTGTAGATGGCAACAGGAAAATCCTGATTGATACAGGAATGGGGAATAAACAATCCGAAAAATTTTTCAGCCATTACTACCCTTTCGGCAATGCCACTCTCCTGACCTCATTACAAGCTCATGGCTTTAATGCAGCAGACATAACGGATGTAATCCTTACGCATTTGCATTTCGACCATTGCGGAGGCGCTGTGAGCCTTATCAATGGTGCATACAAACCAACATTCCCAAATGCAATCTACTGGACCAGCGCTGAACACTGGAAATGGGCCACTGATCCCAATTCGCGGGAAAAGGCGTCTTTTCTGAAAGAAAACATCATACCATTGCAGGACTCAGGTCAGCTGAAATTTGTTGAGGAAATTGCTGAACAAAGGACAGTTTTTTCTGACCATATTGAGATCCTGTTTGCATATGGACATACAAAATCAATGATGATTCCCATCATTACAATGGGAGATGGAACGAAACTTGTTTACATGGCAGATCTTATCCCCTCTTCCATGCATATACCACTTCCATATATTGCTTCGTACGATATGTTTCCTATGAAAACCCTGGAAGAAAAAGAAGATTTTTTGGGGGAAGCAGTAAATAAAAATTATGTCCTTTTCTTTGAACATGACCCGCAATGTATTTGCTGTACGGTTCAAAAAACAGAAAAAGGTTTCCGGATAAAAGATATTATTAGCCTCGATGAATTGGGTATCAGTTAAAGCTGATCAACGATTTGAGCGGATAACGGAGGTTGCGGTATCCCATCATGTCTACTTTAACACTGCCTACTGTAATCGGACTTTCAATCCTGAGCGGAATGTGGTTGCCGTCATCTGAAACCCATACAGTCATGAGTTCACCTCCTTCAAATATGGTGCCCTTTATCAGCATGGGCTTGAATTTAATGGCCCTGAATTTGCCATAGCGGGTTTTAACAGTTTCCTTCCCCATATACCGGATATATATGTTATGGACTTCATCATCCAGAAACATGCTGAAATAAATCTTATCCCCTATCTTATACTTTGAAAAATCAATATTCCTTGCGTAATAAATTGAACTTAATACATCCTGCATGCATGCATTGATTGGATAAGTTCCCTTCGTAGATGTTGCCTTGAGATTGTTATGGTCAAAGGAAACCAGCTCATCTTTCCGAAAGCCCCCTTCTTCAACATGCCGCACAAATTTAAGTGGCTTGAGTGTAGCTGTATCAATAAAGGTTTCATAGCGGTCTCTTACCTTGAATATCCAGTCGTACGAAGGGTTTGAAGTACCCAGGCCCACAACATGGTAAGCTGATCTTCCATTTATTTTGCTGTCACTTATTGTAAATGAAGCGGTACCGGCATCCACATACAATCCAATAACATTATAAAAAACCTTGAACGTAACCACTTCGCCATTGGAAAAAGAAAAATTCCTGATACCGCAAAAATCATCGCCGGCACTCAGCCGCATGAATGTCAGCAAAAATGAAAAAGACAATAAAAATCTCCTAATAAAAGCCATATTACGAAGTTAAAACCAATGGGTGAGCTAATTTGTTCATTTTCCGTCAGTTGTATTAACGAAATATTAAATTATCTATTTTGCAGAAACAGCAAATGGTTTGTAAAAAAAGAGAATTATACTCCCGATTACAGCAGGGAGCATAAAGTTGATTACCCATACAGCAGTAACAGCAAAAAGAATTACAGGATAGTTTACTAAAACGGGTGTGAACAGCCAGTAAGCAAACTGCCACCTGATGCCCAGTTCCGCAACAGAGAGTGTTGGAACTATCGCAAGCCAGAGAAACATCATGGCAACAGATAAACTCAGTGCCAGCAGGTTTGGCAACTCGCCGGATACAGTAAGCAGAATACCATATTGTGCGATAAAGAGCATATAACGACAGACAGACAAAACAAGAATTACCGTAAGTGTTTGTAAGGAGAGCGAATCAATAATACCGATCTGACTGCTATACCGTGATAACATTCGAATCTGCATTAACTTTCCTATCCAGCGCGATCCGGTAAAAAAAGGCAGACAAATCAAAGTTGTCATAACTGGCGTGAGCCAATACAGCAAAGTGATTATTGCTGATAGACCCACCGGTTCCAGCATTGCTTTAAATGCACTCCCGGCAAACAACAGCGTGAGACATCCTGCCACTAAGGTCACGAGCAGCTGGGCAAGATTACTGATAAAGGTAAAAGCTGTTCCCTTGATGCGCAGTCCTGCTGGCAGGTAGATAATCCTGCCGGCAAATTCTCCTACACGATTTGGGGTTATCATCGAGATAGCCAAACCACTGAAAACAGCCCTGAACGCATCCTGCCAACTCATATCAAATGAACGACTGAACATCCTTTTCCATTTCACTACCTCGATTCCCCATTGTACAAACATCAGGATTACAGCACCTGCAATCGCCCATACCCCCTGGGAACGCAGCAATGTCGGGAATTGATTAAGCTGTGAGATTAACTCGGGGTCTGACTTGAATTGATGATAGATGCCTCTGGCAAGAACCACAAATAAAAGGGGACCTAAAAACCAGTTGATGATTATTTTGATACTTTTGTTCAGTTCAATTGCTTTGAACCAAAAATACCCCTACTTGAAACAGAAATGCAAGATTATTTTGGGA
>CAMAXV010000078.1 GCA_945862385.1 Chitinophaga pinensis | reverse complement strand
TTGTAAGCGGACCATCACCGGATAAAACTACATGGCATTGGTGTCCTTCCCGTTGCAGCATCTCAGCAGTCTGTAAGAAAATTTTACTGGCGCCATACAGGTCTGAGGATCCATGCAGGAGGAGTATATTCATAGGTTAGCAATTGTGTTTTTTCTATGCTTAATGACTCTTGCAGGCACACCGGCAACGATGGAATAAGGTGGTACATCCCGGCTTACTACTGCTCCTGCAGCAACTACTGCACCACGACCAATTCTCACCCCATCCAGTATCACGCTGTTGGCGGCTATCCAGCAGTCGTCTTCAATCACCACACCCTTTTGGGTAACGCCCTGTTCTTTCATGGGAACATCCACTCCTGCAATCACATGGTTCTCGGCATAGATGCTCACCCTTGGTGAAATCATCACATTACTGCCAATCTGTATCAGTCCGGAACAACCAATATAAGAATAGGGACCAATATTAGAATGATCGCCTATTATAAGACCCGCGCCAATGGCTCCACCATAGAGGTTGGCCGGCCTGATGGTGGCGTATTTGCCGATGGTAACCCTGTTGCCCAATTTTATGCCTCCCTTTGCCAGACAATTTACTTCAGCTCCGTCCTCTATAATAAGATCCCTGCCGGCATGCAGCCTGCTGCTGTATGCCAATCTTACACCCTTCCCTACAAGCACCTTGCCAGCTGTATGCCCCATGAAAAGTCTGAGCCACAATCCGCGCAGGATAAAAGGCAACAGATACAGATAGGTCAGGAGCACATCACCCTTTTGCCAGTCTTTTCCGAATCTTTCTTGAGTTGTTGACACCTTTATTTACTTCAGGAGGTAAAGTAACGAAGAAATGGGTACATGGGGATGGTGAAAAAACGGGTTTTAAACGTTTTTTTCACGGAAATTCCTGTTTTTTAACAGCTCACCAGCCAGATAGACGAGGGATTGCAGGCGGGCGTGATGTTGCACAGGACCGATTTTACCGCGTTTGTTTCTTCCTTTTTCAGGTGATTCAGGGCAAAAAGGATCCTGAACCGGTTTCCGCTCATGAGCATGGCTTCCAGCAAATACTGTTCGTTCCAAAGCCTGTATTCCAGGTGCGTCCAGGCTTTAGGATAATGCCGGGGTATAAAAATATCGTGGATGTGGATAATCACGCCGGGTTGGATGACAGGCAGGATTTCAAAATATATGTGGAGTACGTCGTTCTCCGGACGAATAACATGTGAAGTGTCTATGAAAAGCATGTCTCCGGCTTCGAGCGATTTGAATAGGGATAAATCGGTTTCTTCAATCCGGCTCCTCACGATCTTAACCCCGGGAATGCTTTCCAACCAAGGGTTTTCATAGGGCTCAATGCAGGTTATCTCCGTTGTTGCCCCTTCTTCCCTGTTGCGTTCCAGCGCCAAATGGGCCACCCGGGTGGAATGTCCGCTCCCAATCTCAATGATGCGCTTAGGTTTTTTGTTGCGGATCATCAGGTAATACAACTCAGCATCGCCCTCATCAAAGGCGCCATTCCCCAGGTAATAGCCAGTGGGATGGGGGATTCGGCTGAAGCCGCTGAGCTCCCCGCTGAAATGGAGTGCTTTCAATGCCTGAAGTTGTTCGGGGATATCAATACTTATTGTCAGGGAACGTGGCCTTTCTGGATCAAAGTCTTTGCTGTAAACAAACTGAGGCTGGTAGTAATGGTTGTTGAGTGGCAGGATACCAGTATGCTGCACCAGCTTCCGCATAATCGGAAAGTACTGCAGACCATAATGCCGGAAAACCCGCATGAGGTTGAGGAAAATAAAATTCAGGGGAGAAAGCAACAGGTCGGTTGCCAGCAGAGAGGCGCGTTTGAGTTTTTCTTTCATGCCGCACAAAAATAGGAAATAACGTATTGAGCGCTTAAATTGACTTAAATGAAGTTTATACCTATGTGTTATGCCATCAAAACACGGGAAAAAATCCCCTCCTGGACAGGAGGGGTGCCGAGACAAATGAACGAAGTGAGTTTGTTGAGGCGGGGTGGTGGAATCAAATTTTAAAATCCACCACCCCGTCACCTGCCTGCGGCAGGCAAGCTCATTCGCCTGCACCTTTGGTGCAGTCTCATTCGTGCCACCCCTCCTGTCCAGGAGGGGAATTATTATGACTCGTCCTAAAAAAGTTTACAGTTTTAATGATTAATCCTGGATTGGTTTACAGGTACATTGCTTGTTGACTGTCGGGAGTTATCTTTGACAGCGTCAATTCACCATAAGCATGTCATTCCTCCTTATCTTTCCGCTCATATACCTGATGGCTTTTGGCATCAGCATGCGCGGACTCCTGCAGGGGAGGACGCGGGATTTGCTGATTTTTATTATACTCGGACTCCCCATCTATACCACAAGTCTCTCAGTGGCATTTCATTTTGGTGGTAAACCGGTTGTTTCGGTGATGCAGCTTTGTAAAGAGCTTGTTGTGCTAACGGCAGCAGTAGTGGTGGCGCTGAGCATACGTGAAAAGCCCAGACTGTTGCTCGTAGATAAACTGGTTGCGGCATTCATGCTGTTGACTATCACCTATTCAGTTATTCCGCTTGGGGGATATAGTTTTATGGAGCGACTTGTTGCGCTGAAAGCGCTTAGTTTTTTTCCACTGCTTTATGCCCTTGGCAGGTTCATGCCGCTTGAAACCGTGTACCTCAAAAAAGTATTTACACTCATTGCAGCACTATCGCTGGCTGCCGGTGGGGTAGTGTTACTCGAATGGTTTTTCAACGTTCACTTCCAGCATTTCAGTGGTTACACTGCTTTCAACAATGCCATCTACCAGGTGGAGGAGTCGGGTAATTACGGACTTACCTGGACTTTCGAAATTGAGAATGGCACCAAGCGGTTTGCATCCTTCTTTTCCAATCCGCTAGACCATGCAGCTGCTACCATATTTGCGCTCGCCGTGCTCGCCGGTTTGTATACGGGTGATGGCAATAAGCTCCATTTTTCCCGTTTTGGGTGGATGGCCTTACTGGCCACACTGGCCTCTATTTTGTTTGCACTCTCCAGGGCAGCATTCCTCAGTTATTTTCTGGTCGTTTTTTTATACAGCCTCATTACCAAAAGGAAGGAGATCCTGGCTTTGTTTTACCTGGGTGCCTTGCTGATGGTGGTTTATGTACTCTTTTTTGTGGAAAAGGACTTCCGGGAATTTGT
>CAMAXV010000077.1 GCA_945862385.1 Chitinophaga pinensis | reverse complement strand
TGAATTGATGATAGATGCCTCTGGCAAGAACCACAAATAAAAGGGGACCTAAAAACCAGTTGATGATTATTTTGATACTTTTGTTCAGTTCAATTGCTTTGAACCAAAAATACCCCTACTTGAAACAGAAATGCAAGATTATTTTGGGAATTGACCCTGGAACAGTGATTATGGGATATGGAATCATTGCTGTGGACGGTAATCAGATCAGGATGCTGGAAATGGATGTCATCAAACTGAATGGTAAAAAGGATATGTTCGAAAGACTTGGCATCATCAATGATGTTATCGCTGATCTTATTGTACGGCATAAACCTCATGAAGTTGCCATTGAAGCACCTTTCTTTGGCAAAAACATACAAAGTATGCTTAAGCTTGGGAGGGCACAAGGTGTTGCCATTGCAGTGGCCATCTCCAACAAATTACCGGTTGCAGAATATTCCCCTAAAAAAGTGAAGCAATCGATAACGGGTAATGGAAACGCTACCAAAGAACAAATCTGGAAGATGTTAAACAGCATCATGCCACTGCCAAAAACAATTCACTATTTTGATGCATCAGATGCACTCGCCGTGGCCGTTTGTCACCATTTCAGTGCCAACGCCATTCCCGTTGAAGCTGGTTCAGCTAAAAAAGCAGCGCGGAAAAAAAGTACAGGATGGGCAGATTTTATTAAAAATAACCCTGAAAGGATTTCAGAATAACTATTGATCCACTTTGTTAAAAATCATTTTTTTTGCCTGATAAGAAAATAAATGGCAGGTATAAATAGGATCAGTTGAATTCCTATTGGACGCCCTACAAAGAAGTCCACCAAAACCTGCACAGAGGCAATACCCAGAAAAAGCCAGACTGCCCAGCGCTCTTTAGACCATATGAACGACAAGGCCATAAAAAGCAGGATATTGAGGAACCCATGAGCAGCAGGGTATAACAATCCAAACCTGGCGTAAACACCAGTGAATGTATAGATGAGGTCCATTAATCCGTAAACGGCAACAAGTGCAATCAGCACATTGGTGACCATGGAAGATATCTGCATTTTATTATTTGTCATAAGCCTGAAGTTTTTCCAAAATCCTCATTTGAGCTTCTTGTAATGCTGATTGGGATGGCTTGAGTTTTGTACGGGTAAAATTGAGGTCATCAGCACTGTTAATCGGAACTAAATGTACATGTGCATGAGGCACCTCCAGACCAACTACAGATATCCCGCATCTAAGACAGGGAAATGCAGCCTCGATTACTTTTGCTATGGGCTTCGAAAAATTAAGAATAGCCGCCAATTCGGCTTCATTCAAATCAAAAATATAATCAACTTCACGTTTGGGTACAACCAGTGTATGTCCGGGTACAAGCGGAAAAACATCCAAAAATGCCAAGAAAAGTTCGTTCTCAGCAATTTTGTAGGCCGGGATCTCGCCGGCGATTATTTTTGAGAAAATAGTGGCCATAATCAGATTGTGATCTGTTCGATGATAAAAATTATTTTTCCGTTTGGTGCCTGAATTTCTGCCTCATCACCTACCTTTTTTCCAAGCAAACCCTTACCAATTGGAGATGTTACGGATATTTTTTGCAACTTAAGATCTGCTTCTTTTTCGGAAACAATCTGATAAGTCATTGATTTTTTCGTTGCCTTATTCTGAATGGTTACTTTGGTAAGAATAGAAACTTTACTGGTATCAATGGTTGTGGCATCAAGAATACGTGCAGTTGCCAGTTCGGATTCCATCCTGCTTATTCTTGCTTCGAGCAGTCCCTGTGCTTCTTTTGCAGCATCGTATTCAGCATTTTCCTTCAAATCCCCTTTTTCACGGGCTTCTGCAATTGCCCTCGATGCAGCTGGCCTTTCAACAGCTTTAAGCTGTTGAAGTTCTGCCCTCATTTGCTCAAGTGTTTCTTTGGTTACATACATTACACTCATGGTGAACAGTTGATGTGTTTTAAATAAAAATAGCAACGCCTCAGAAAAATTCTGAAGCGTTGCAGTATTACAAAGTTAAGCAACTTTTACGAATTTGACCTTCTAAATGCATCCAGTTTTTCAAGAATAACCGCTGGCATGCGAAAAAGCGATTCCTTACTGTATCCCGCAATATGGGGTGTAATGAGCACATTTTTCCTGGCAACCAGGTTTTTCAGCTGTTCGGTTTCATCCAGGGAATAGGACTTCAACTCTTCATTTTCAAGGACGTCAAGCCCTGCAGCTGCTAATTTGCCTTCATCAAGCGCCCTGATGAGGGCAGCAGTATCCACCACACCTCCACGGCTCGCATTAAGCAAGACAGGATTTCGCTGGAGGGAACCAAAAAAATGATCATCTGCATAATATGCTGTTTCAGGTGTAAGCGGCAGGTGGAAACTAATCACATCAGCTTCTGCCATTAACTGCTCTGGTGAAGATTCTCTTACATAGCCTGAAGTAAACCCTGTTTTATACTTATCAACAGCAAGAACCTTTACACCAAAAGGTGCGAGCAGGTTGGAGAATGATGACCCTGTGTGGCCATATCCGATTATGCCAACCGTTTTTCCGCGTAACTCCACACCCCTGTTGGGCTCCCTGCTCCAGATACCTTGAGCTACTTCCTGTGCAGCCCGTGGAATATGATGCATCAGAGCGAGCAGCATGCCCAGGCAATGCTCGCCAACGGGACCGCAATTGCCCTCAGGACTGCTCATGCAATGGATATTTTGAGATACTGCATAGTCTACTTCAATAATTTCCATCCCACTCCCTAAACGGCCTATCCACTGCATAGCTGTGGCTTTGGACAGTATTGCTGAGTCTATATTCAACCTTGTTGAGACAACCATTCCCTCATACAGATGAATCACATCTGCCAGCGCGGCATAACTAATCTGTTCATGAACATCCACATCGTATCCTCTCTGCCTGAGACCTTTTTCAAGCATAGGATGTGTTAAAGCAGTAATAATGACTCTTGGATTCATTGCATCCTGTTTAGTAATCCTACATAATCAGCCACAGACAACTGTTCGGCTCTTTTCGTAAATATATCTTCCTTCAGCACTTCAGGTTTGAAATAAGGTTTGAGGGGATTCCGAAGTTGTTTTCTCCTTTGCCCGAATGCTGCTTTTACAAGTGAGGCAAATTTGCGGTGATTCACAATTCCATATGGGTTTCCAGTTCGTTTCATTTTGATAACACCACTTTTAACTTTTGGTGGAGGATTGAAAGCTTCTTCATCCACATCAAACAGGTACGCTACCTCAAAATAGGCCTGGGTCAACACACTGAGGATGCCATACTCCCTGGAACCTGGTCCTGAACAAATTCTGACTGCAACCTCTTTCTGGAACATACCAATCATACAGGAAACCTGGTCTTT
>CAMAXV010000076.1 GCA_945862385.1 Chitinophaga pinensis | reverse complement strand
CCAGCACCATCCTTTGGCATCCAGTTAGGTTCAATCCTCCACCCTTTGATGAACGTAGCCTGATCTACAGCCACATATTGCCCACCTCCATAACTGTCCGGATCAATCATCCTGGGCAAAACATGGGCAACCGGCTTTATAGTCTCTATAGACTCATAGGCTTTTTCAAGAAAGCTTCGTATACTGTTGCTATAGATGTGATGACCGAACGGAGATGGATGTAAATCCTTGAAATCACGCTCCCACCTGAACTCTCCTGCATCTATGCGGTAAGTCACCTCCCTGGCCAGGTGAATGGTATTGACGCCATAAGCTTCTGCTACCCGTTCGTGGTTTTGGATTTCAGCAGGAATAACTCCCTGTCTGTACTCCTTCATCTTATCCGGATCCACACAGTGCATCATTATAATATCAGCCATTGGATTAACTATGCGCATGTGTCTGATGATACCTTCCATGCCTCTCACCTGTGCCTGATTGCTAAATCCGTTAGTACGGTCATTAACTGCAGCCTCTTCAAAAAAAAGATCAATTTGGCCTTTCGAAAGCACATCCTGCTGTAACCTGAAAGCACCGGGAATACTACCCGTGGAAGAGATACCTGCATTAATGAATTCAAATGTTGTTTCTGGAAATCTTTGCTGCAGGTACAAACAGACAGAATCTCTCCACCCTTTACCCTCTGTTATAGAACCTCCCATGAAGGCAACCCTGCCAACCTTGTCCCTTGCAAATCGATGATAGCTGTTCTGCATTGTTGAACGCTGGACATGGAAGTCAGTTGTTTTAAGATGTTGTGCATGGACTAATACAACATGAAAACTGAGTAAAACAATGACAAGTGAGTATTTCATTGATCTTGATTGATTCATTAATCAAAGCGCATTGGATGAAAAATTAATGGGCCATAGACAATATTTCCTTTTCATTTAAAGCCCTGTCAAATACAGCAAGACCACCAAGTAATCCTTTAAAAAAATTACCCATTCCTGCCTTAAGCAGTACAGCACCTACTGTAAAATCAGAGCCATTATCGCCCATGCCATCAGGAAAATAAAAAGGGTTTTTAACCTGCTTCATTCCATCTGGATAGCCGGGAAAACCCGTTGTGTGATCAATCAATTCCATCTCCCTTTTTTCAAATCTGCCATCAACATATGATTTTATAAATGTGCCATCATAAGTAAATGCGATGAAAGTCCATTCACCGGGTTTGACTTTCTGTTTGCTGGCCGCATAATCAGAAGAATAGGGAAATGGTGGTGTTGGCTTTCCTGTGTTAGAGATGTGTCCGCACACCTGATCCCTGCCATTGTAATGCGGTAATGAAACAAATAATCCATATTGCCGCTTCCCGCCATCCTGGTATTCATTCCACATGCCCCCAACAAAGCCTGTTTGCTGTCCCGTCCATTTCACCCAGGCACAAACAGTGACGCCCTGATTCTTTCCATGTATATTCAGCTTACCGGTTTTGCTGTGATCAATCTTCAGGTACTGACTGCCATTCATTTCAATGGCATAACCTGATAACGGACCTTCATCAATCCTTTTCATTGGTCCATTTGCCTCTATGAGTGAAAATGTTCCTTCGCCTGAAGACAACCTTGGATTACCGGCTGTTTCCTTAAAGTCCCATAAGACAACCAACCCTTTTTGTTTCAGGATACTTTTTGAAAGTTTTTTATTGAATTGATAAGGAGTCTGTGATAGCCCGTGAATGGAAAAATTAACCAAACAAAAAATCATCAACAGAACTCCCATGCGATCCTGAAAAAATCTGAATATGATCGAATGCATGGGCATCTAATTGACTTTATTTTTTAGACTGCCCGAAATATATCCTGCAAGCATATCCAATACCACACCAAAAATCCTTTGTCTCGCCTCGAAACTAATCCAGGCAATATGGGGGGTGATGAAAACATTAGGCAACCCAATGAGTGGATGATCAGCCGGCGGCGGCTCCTGGTCTAGCACATCCAGCAGGGCTGCTGCAATGCTACCATCTTGCATGGTCTGCTGAAGCGCCTGATTGTCTATCAATCCACCGCGTGAGGTATTGACCAGCACTGCACCTGGTTTCATTTTCGATAGGAAATCAGTCCCGATGATTTTATCTGTTTGTGGTGTAAGCGGACAATGCAAACTCACCACATCTGCTGATGCAGCTAGGGTATCCAGATCAACAAACTTCCTTCCTGATAACATTAAATCACGGGTATGACTATAAATTACTTGCATGCCCAGGCTTTCCGCCATGCCGGCAAAGCAGGAACCTATATTGCCCATGCCGATGATGCCAAGTGTCTTGCCATACCATTCTGAAATCGGAGTAAGGGTGTAGGAAAAATCCGGACAAGCGGCCCAAGCTCCCTGCTGAACAGAGTTGTTGTGCAATCCAACCTGATTGCTGTATTCCAGCAACATGGCGAGCGCATGCTGAGCCACTGAATAAGTGCCGTATGCCGGCACATTGCAGACAGGAATGCCTCTTTCACTGCAGGCAATTACATCAACACAATTAAAACCAGTAGCCGTTACAATAACCAGTTTCAACTGCCTGAAATAATCAAGCTCAGGAACGCCTACCAGTGCCTTGTTGGTAATCAGGACTGATGTTTCCGGATCATATTCACTGATATGATTACGTGAAAAACGGTCGAGGAAACTTACTTCTCCAAAAGCTTGCAAAGGTGAGCGATCAATGTCTTTTTGAAAGAGCGTATGACCGTCCATGATGAGTATTTTCATCCGGATATATTTTTGAGATTCAGCATTTTCACATTCATCATTAGCATATTCATTTCACCAGGTGGGTCGGCAAGTCTTCCACCCGCTTGCAGCAAACCTGATCCATCACCTGATATAGCTGTGTTTTCAGCATCCCCATCATGTGATCCGCTCCTTCCTCACCCAGTGCAGCCACGGCATACATAAATGACCTGCCTAGGAAAGAGAAGTCGGCACCGGAAGCAAGTGCACGGGCAATATCCGGTCCGGTCCTTATGCCGCTGTCCATCATTACTTTAATTTTACCCTTGTATTTTTCCACAATTGGCAGCATCGACTTCACAGCAGATTGTCCCGCATCTATCTGGCGACCACCATGGTTTGATACCAGCAATCCATCAAAACCCAATGCCACAGCCATGTCGGCATCGGCGACGGTGGCGCAACCCTTGAGCACCAGTTTGCCCTTCCAGCGGTCTCGGATAGGTGCAATTTTATCGGCATTCAGTCTGCCCGCAAAAGTGCGGTTCATGAATTGTCCGAGCTGACTCATATTCAATCCCTTCGGCATATACGGTTTAAGGGTGGCAAAATTGGGTGTACCATGCAGGAGGGTTTGCATGGCCCATTGCGGTTTACCCATGATCTGCAGGATATTTTTCACCGTCATTTTCGGCGGCATAGCCAGTCCGTTCCGGATATCCCGCGGCCTGAAACCAAAAGAAGGCACATCACA
>CAMAXV010000075.1 GCA_945862385.1 Chitinophaga pinensis | reverse complement strand
TCACCTGCCTTCGGCAGGCAAGCTCATTCGCCTGCACCTTCGGTGCAGCCTCATTCGTGCCACCCCTCCTGTCCAGGAGGGGAGTTTAAAAAAAATCCCTCAGCTAAATTTTTTCTTGACTAGTTGGAATTTATCCATTTACTTTGTATCTCAAAGTACTTTTATAATTATTGAATAATGGATAAACAACAAGAACAACTGGAAGCCATCAAACAGATGCGCAACCTCATGGAAAGATCTTCCCGATTTCTATCCTTAAGTGGATTATCGGGAGTTGCCATAGGAATAATTGCCCTTCTGGGTGTATGTGCCGTATACCTTCAATTTAATCTTTCAGGGTTGGGCTCAGACTTTCAGGGAAAGCTTGCATCAATAACTATATCAACTGAAAACGGGAATTTTATTTTTGTAATTACTACAGCAGTCCTCGTGCTCATAGGGGCTTTAATCGTGGGTGTAATAATGTCTGCCAACCGTTCTAAAAAATTGCAACTGCCTGCATGGGACCTTACCGCAAAACGACTGGTGATCAATCTGATGATTCCCTTGGTGGCTGGCGGTTTGCTTTGCCTTATCATGATAGAAAAAGGTGAGTTGGCCTACCTCATTCCGATGACGCTGATTTTTTACGGACTGGCACTTGTCAATGCCAGTAAATACAGCTTTGATGAAATCAGGACACACGGACTGATTCAAATAGTACTTGGATTAATAGCTGCATACCAACCTGAATATGCCTTACTGATTTGGGCAATTGGCTTTGGTTTGCTGCATATCGGATACGGACTGATTATTCACACAAAACACCAAAACGGAAATAAGTGATTGGTGAATTAAATAAAGCATTTGAAAGCAGGGTCAGGCTAGGTATCATGTCCATTCTCATGGTCAATGATACCGTTGATTTCAATACACTAAAAGAACAACTGCAAATCACTGATGGTAACCTGGCCAGTCACCTCGCAGCCCTTGAAAAAGCAGTATTCATCCTTGTCAGCAAACAATTCATCGGCAAAAAACCGAACACTACTTATCAGGCAACCACCGAAGGCCGCAAAGCATTCAGTCTTCACCTCGACGCACTGGAAAAATTCATCCGGCAATCCACCTCCAATTAAATTTTAACCCTCATACAAATTAACATGCAACAACAAGAAACAATACAATCAGCCATTCAGGCGTCCATCAACGACCCAAAAGCGCTGGAAACATTGTACCGGAAAAACAAGTCTGGATTTCAACAGGCATTCAAAGCTGTTTATCCCGCTGTAATGGAAAATCCGGTTGCACAAAGCTGGCATGAGCGGCTAAATTTCCAGGAAGAAGAAATTTCATGGGGCAACAAATATGAATTGATTCTCCTGATTGCTGGTGCATGCCTTACTGGACTTATTATCAAGATTCCACACTTGTTCAGTTTAAATCAGGAAACATTCTACTCCAGAAATCTGGGCCTTGCAATTATCCCATTTATCACATTATTCCTGGCATGGAAAAAAAGGTTAACTGACAAAAAATTTATTCTGCCGGTAGCAGTGATTGTGGCATCTGCGCTTTACATCAATTTATTGCCTCAATCTCCGAAAAGTGATACGATAATACTTGCATGTTTACACCTGCCCATCTTCCTGTGGAGTATGTTTGGATATACCTTTATCGGTGGAAAATTAAAAGATGCTACAGCAAAAATTAATTTCCTCCGTTACAATGGAGATCTGGTTGTGATGTCGGCTATCATTGCACTCGCAGGCATCTTATTCACCGGCATCAACTTTGGTTTATTTCAACTGACCGGTGTTGATTTTCAACCATTATTTGAAAATTATATTGTCATCTGGGGACCTGCATCCATTCCACTGTTTGCTACTTTCTTAGTCATCAACAACCCTCAGCTCGTGAACAAGATATCTCCGGTTATTGCGAAAATATTTACCCCACTGGTATTGGTTACACTACTCGGATTCCTGGTTGCACTGGCATCTACTTCCAAGAATATCTATCAGGATCGTGAATTTCTACTGACTTTTAACGGACTGCTCATCGGTGTAATGGCGATCATTATTTTTTCAGTATCGGAAGCCACCAAAACAGAAAGTACAAAATTTAATCTGGTGATGCTGATTGCACTCTCAACACTTACCATTCTGGCTAATGGCATCGCTTTGTCGGCTATCGGATTCAGGTTATTTGAGTTTGGTGCAACACCAAACAGATTGGCTGTTCTGGGTTCCAACATCCTGATATTCCTTCACCTGATTGCTGTTACCAGGCAGCTCATCCTCCTTTTCCAAAATAAATCAGGATCTCAGCAACTGGAAAATAGCATTGGATATTTCCTGCCAGCATACAGCATCTGGACGGCTTTCGTTACATTTATCCTGCCATTGCTGTTTCAGTTCAAATAATCACGAACCAGTCATCCTGTAAATAGTTTGCCGCATGAAAAAAATGTTGATCATCTGTGTCCTGATTGTACTGCATTCCGGTTTCAAACCCAAACAACTAACCTGGGTTGCACTTGGAGATTCCATCACTTATCTCAACGACCACCAGAATGAAACCGATAACCGCATCACCAAAGGATACATGACGAGGGTAGTGGAAAAAATGCCGGAGCTGAACTTTATCAATAAAGGATTCAATGGGTGGACAGCCACGCGGATTGCAGCAGATATCGACAAACTTGGTTTGCAGCCCGCCGACCTGTACACCATATTCCTGGGAACAAACGACTGGTGGGGATCAAAACCATTGGGCACAATGGACGACTACAACAACAATACGGGTCCGAATACCATCCATGGTGCCTTCCGGATTATCATCAATAAAATGCGGAGCTTAAACAACAAAGCATCCATCATTTTGATTACTCCGATGCAAAGGGTGGATTTTGTATACATCAACAATTACAAAAACAATGCATGGGGTTCGTACCGCGATAAGAACGGATTGCAACTGGAAGCTGTGGCGAATGCCATCAGTTCAATTGGTGAAAAAGAAAACATCCCTGTTGTTGACCTGTATCATATCCGGAAAATGAATCACGCTAAACTCGTCCGCTTCAAAAGGCTGAAAGACCCGTCTACCGGGCAATACAGGGATTACCGCTATCCAAAATTTATAGACATTCCCTTTGACCCCCAGAAAGATGAATACCCTTACCCGCAGGAATCCATCAACGTAACTTACGATGGCTTGCATCCTTCAGATAAGGGTTATGAAATCATCACCAACAAACTGCTGGCGGTTCTAAAAAAAATCAACTTTCAGCAGTGAGCTGCTTGATAAATGGTTGATCATAGAACCGCTTACCAGTTGCCCTGTATAAAGCGTTGGCTAATGCGGCAAACACCGGTGGGAATGGTGGCTCTCCCAATCCGGTAGGATCAATGCCGTTTTGCACAAAATGAACGTCGATATTTTTGGGTGTCTCACGATGCCTGATCATCCTGTATTGGTTGAAATTCTTTTTCTGCGGTTCCCCGTTTTCAAAGGTCATTTCACCAAAGAGACA
>CAMAXV010000074.1 GCA_945862385.1 Chitinophaga pinensis | reverse complement strand
GCCTCTTGTTTCAGTTCCACAAGATGTAACTGTTTGAAAGCCTTATATAACCCATCCAGGAGGTACTTGGTATCATCTCTGGAGTTGTCGTTTACAACAACAATCTCATGAGAACTTTTGTAGGCCTGGGCAAGCACTCCCGGCATATTGGCTTCTATTTCATCTGCTTCATCCCGGGCACAAATAACAACACTTACAGCCTGCTGCCTTGTCACACTTTCTGCTTTGGGCTTGTGAAAGGCAAGAAGCCTGAAATAACGCAAATAAAAAAATAACTGAACAAGTGCAGTCAGTGAAAATGCAATCAATGGGATCCAATCAATGATGTCCATGGGTACAAAGATACAATATCTTTGTACCCATGGACTATACTCAATGCCTGGAATACTTATATGCCAAACTGCCCATGTTCAGCAGAACTGGTCCTGCAGCGCTTAAAATGGACCTTTCCAATACTTTAGCAATCTGCAAAGTGCTGGAAAACCCCGAAAAAAAGTTTAAATGTATCCACATTGCCGGCACAAATGGCAAGGGATCTGTCAGCCACATGCTGGCTTCAATATTCCAGTCATCTGGCTATAAGACCGGCTTGTATACTTCACCTCACCTGACAGACTTCCGGGAAAGAATCAGGATTAACGGACAAATGATTCCCGAAAAGCGGGTTGTTTCATTTACTGAGTCAATGATTCCGGTAATTGAATCAATCTCACCATCTTTTTTTGAGCTCACGGTTGGGATGGCATTTCAATACTTTGCTGAAGAAAGAGTAGATATTGCCATCATAGAAACCGGCCTGGGAGGCAGGTTAGATAGTACAAACGTAGTTACCCCGGAACTGAGCATCATTACAAATATTGGATTTGATCATGTTGCATTGCTCGGAAATACACTTCCTCTGATAGCAAATGAAAAAGCAGGAATCATAAAAGCAGGTATTCCTGCCCTGATTGGTGAAAAGTCAATAGATACAGCGGCTGTCTTCCAACTTAAAGCAAAAAACGTGCAAGCAGACCTCTATTTCGCAGACGATATGGTAACAATTAAAGCTGCTGTACAGGAAATCGACAAGCTTGTGGTTGAACTTACAGATAATACACTTGAAAAAACGCTCAGGCTCCAGACAGACCTTGCAGGAATTTACCAAAAAGAAAATATCAAAACCGTTTATGCGGCAATCCAACTCCTTAAAAAATCAGGCTGGGACATCTCTGAAGATGTGTTAAAACAAGGTTTAAAACAGGTCATCAGGCTCACTGGATTACACGGCAGGTGGGAATTGTTGCACAAAAATCCATTCATTGTTGCGGATGTTGCTCATAACGCGGATGGTATCAAAAAACTCATAGTTCAGATATCCACCACTGCATACAATAAACTATTTATTATCCTGGGATTATCTGCAGACAAGGATACTGCTGCCATCCTCCACCAATTACCCAAAAATGCATTTTATTTCTATACAAGGGCATCAATTCCAAGAGCCATGTCATGCCAGGATTTAAAGGAGCTGGCTGATTCTTTTGGACTCAGCGGATGTATTGCAGCGCATGTGAATCAGGCAATAGAATTAAGCCTGGAAAAAGCTGAAAAACATGACCTGATTGTTATTTGTGGCAGTGTTTTTATTGTTGGTGAAATTGACAGAAAAAAACTATGTCAATAATGCAGATGGCCCAACTTATGCAGAGCATGCAGCAATGCCGTTACATGCATACTTTGGTGAATCTGTCCGGTCTTAAGTAACTCCTTTACTTCTTCAACGGTAAGAAAATGGAGCTCAATTTCTTCATTGGGATCAAGTTTCTGTTCAGACACTTGCTCACCTCCCGATGCCAGGAAAAAATGCATCCAGTTATTATGGGTAGATGGATTGGCAGAAGTCTTGCCGAGGTATTCCAGCTTACTGAACTGAAATCCAGTCTCTTCCAGCAATTCTCGAGAAATAGCATCTTCCAGGCTATTGTCTTCCGGATCAACACATCCCCCTGGTATTTCCATCATGGTAAGTCCGGCCGCATGCCTGTATTGCTTTTCAAAGATGAACCTGCCATCAGTTGTCAGGGCAACAGCAGTAACCCAATCAGGAAATTCATACACATAATAGGGATCAACAAGACTACCATTCTGTTTTTCACATGTATCCTTTCTGACAGTGAACCAGAGATCTCTGAACAGGTATTCTGACCTAAGTAACTTCCACAGCATACTACTTATTTAACCCCTCTGATTAGTGCTCGTCGTATGTACGGGGGTTTGAGCTTTTTGTCATAATAGAAGATCATATAACCCTGAGATGGACAAACCGTAAAACCGGCAGTCTCAAGTAAGTCTGTAAATTCAGCCTGATCTCCATGCTGATGATAAGTACAGAGGGCAATTCGAAGATTTGCCCTGTTATGCAGGATCTGCTTAAACCCTTTTAACAAGGGGCGTTCTCCGCCATCAACGTCAATTTTTAAAAATGTCACTTCCATGTCCCGGAAAAAAACATCTCCGGAACAATGGCTTTCATCATTGGTGTCTGAAACAAATTTGGGAATAATATCAACTTTATCTTTCCAGGGAGCAAAAGTGCACTGCAAGGCCTCGATCCATTCCGGATCACATTCAAACAGATAAATTTTACTAACTTTATCAACTATAGCCAGTGCGAAGTTTCCTTCAGCAGCACCAAAATCTGCAACTACATCAGCCTTTGAAAGATTAAATGTGGAAGTAAGGTACCTGTGCGGACTTGCTTCATCTTGCTCAAGTGTAAGGTCATGAAAAGACCTTCTTATTCTGTCTGCGGTCCACCTCCGTTTAAAATACAACCGTTTGTCCTCCATAAGCACATACTTCAAGCCATTTTGATCATCCGTATATACTGCTATTCCCTCCTTTTTGTATTTGGATGTAAAGGAATATGGGAAAATTCCTACACCATGCGTGCGGACAAATTCAGCAACCTGCTGCGCTTCCTCGTTATCAGCAAAAGGAGCTTTTGAAAGGAGAGCAGGAATGCGTTTTCTCAAGGAAGACAAAAGCACAGCTGTTCTCAGTGGCTTGGGAACCAAGGCCCTGTATATGAATGAGGAGGTAATTTGCATATCAGATTTTCACGATGGACTTCACCTGTTGAATTACCTGGTTCTGCAAACGTACATAATAGATACCTGCCGGTAAATGCTCTCCATCGAAATCCACTTTGTATGTGCCCGAATTAAATTCCCTGTCTGTAAGTATTCTGACCAGTCTGCCGGCACCATCAAGCACCTGAAGGAGCGTATGCCCGCCCATTGTTTTAAACTGAATGCCAACAGATTTATGAAATGGATTAGGGTATGCCACAATTAATTGATCAGTATTTCCTACCGGATTAAGTACGGAACAGGTACCGACCTTAGTCAATGGCAAGTCCTGAAAATTTTTCAACATCACGGTGTTCAACATCCCAGAATCCACACATAACCAGTTTGATAGAATACTGGCATAAACACTCCTGAAATCATACTGGTAAGGAATATTATCCCCTACTGTTGCAGCTGATGGGAT
>CAMAXV010000073.1 GCA_945862385.1 Chitinophaga pinensis | reverse complement strand
GCTTCAATAATATTTCCGGCAAAGACTTCCCTGGTTTTATATTCGGCTTGCTCCATACATTA
Source organism: Chitinophaga pinensis (assembly GCA_945862385.1). Taxonomy (GTDB): domain Bacteria; phylum Bacteroidota; class Bacteroidia; order Chitinophagales; family Chitinophagaceae; genus Pollutibacter. The sequence goes on along the minus strand of CAMAXV010000073.1, from coordinate 3,504 downwards.
GGTTTAACTGATGATGCTGATCCTTCTGATTAAATAGGTAATGAGCAATCCTGCCATGGCAATGAGTGCAAATGAAATTCTAAGTCCGGTGAGTTCTGCTATATACCCAATGATAGGCGGACCCATCAGAAATCCAAAATAACCTGTACCTGCCACCGTGGCAATGGCAATGCTGCTGGGTATCATTTTTAAGCGTCCTGCTGTACTGTACAACAAGGGTACAATACTGCTGACGCCGAAGCCGATGATCATACAACCAATTGTAGAATAAACAAGATGAGGGATAGTAACGAGTAGCATCAGCCCGGAAAATATCATCAAACCACTATACGTAACCATATTTTTCCGGCCAAACCGTTCCGCAAGCCGGTCTCCCAGAAACCTTCCTGTTGCCATTGTAATCATAAATGCGGCATAGCCAAGGGACACAAATCGTTCTTCAGTCTGGATAATCTCCTTGAAATAAACCCCGCTCCAGTCGAACATGCAGCCTTCCACACTCATACAACAAAAACAAATGATGCCGAGCTGCAGCAGAATCCCTTTGGGCATCCTGAATTTAAGTTTCGGTGGTGTGGTGGTGGTGACAGCCTTCGGCAACAGAAAACCCTGGGAAAATAAATTGACCAACACAATGAGTCCGGCAATGGATGGCAGGTGAACAGATGGACTCCATCCATTTTTCATCATCAACAATCCTATTGCGGCCCCGCTGAATCCGCCTACACTCCAGATGCCGTGAAATGATGAAAAAATAGGTCGGGCATAGATTTTTTCAAGCTGTACACCCTGGGTGTTGACAGATATATTACAAAGATTGCCGCACATACCAAAAAAATAAAGACATCCGGCCAGCTGCCAAGAAGCAGTAACCTGTCCAATCAATGAGAGCATCAGCACGTATCCCATGATGGCTATTCTTAAAATGCTTTTACTGCCAAACCGTGCTGCAATCCTGCCACTGAAAGGCATCATGGTCATTTGTCCGAGCGGCAACATCAGCAGGATTGACCCCAGGGCTCCTTCTGATAAATTAAGGGCAGCCTTGATATCGGGTATCCTGCTGGCCCAGCTGCCAAAGCACAATCCCATCGCAAAAAAATACAATCCCAGCGCAATTCTGGCTTTCCCTCTCGGTTGTTCGGTCATCCTGTAGTATTCTGAACTACAAAGGTCTGTATTTCAAACTTCTCATTTCCACTTTCATTCCTGTATTATGGCATTGAATGGCAAATTTTCCAGATTTGTATTCATCATCATGGTGACTCATCACGAGTTCGTTGTTGACCCATATCTGGATATGGCCGCCCACGGCCTTTACTTTCAACTGCAACCACTCTCCATCCTTAGAAAGCAAGGCAGTTGCTTTTCCGGTTGGTTTCCCTGGTTTCCAGAGCCAGCCTGTATGGGCATCCTGAATGTGACAGATCTGTGCCTCATATCCCCTGGGAAATCCATCCGGATTGTCCTGAGGCCAGTCGCATCTGAAATAAAGTCCGCTGTTCGCCCCGCCTCCCTGATCAGTAATCCTGAATTCACCTGCTATCTCCAGATCTTTCAAAACAGGTGTGGCATACAGGTGTCCCCTGCCTCCCTCTCCAACAAGTATTCCATCTCTCACTTCCCAGGTGGCATTCCCTTTGGCTGTCCATCCCTGCAAATCCTGTTCATTGAATAATTTATACCACTTGCCTTGTCCATGACTCTCGGTTCCATTCACCAAAAAGAAAAGCAGCATAAAGCCAATCGATAAATCTTTTAACCGGAAAAGAGTTGACCTTTTCATAACCAAAATGTTGATTTTTTGAATATATTAGATGAATATAACAATTTCTAACCACATTTCAGATGAAGCCGATTGTTCAGATTTCCCTTGACCTAACCAGCATTGATGAAGCGCTGGAGACAGCTGCTATGGCCCTACGAGCGGGAGTAGACTGGCTGGAAGCGGGAACGCCGCTTATCCTGGCGGAGGGTTTGCATGGCGTTCGCAAACTGCGTGAAGCATTTCCCGGAATTCCCATTGTAGCAGACCTTAAAACAATGGATGGGGGATACCTGGAAGCTGAAATGATGGCGAAAGCCGGAGCAACCCACGTGGTTGTCATGGCTCGTGCTCATGCTGAAACCATCAAATGTGTGGTAAAGGCAGGAATGGATTTTGGTGTTGAAGTGATGGGGGATAACATGATCTGTGAAGACATGGTTGCAGGTGCCAGATGGCTGGAAGACCTGGGATGTGATTACGTAATTCACCACATCGGTTACGACGAACGTAGGGGGATTGCTGCCATGGGGCAACGCATGCCCAGCCCCATGGACCAGTTAAGGGAAGTTGTTCAGGCTGTAAAGATTCCTGTTCAGGCCGTCGGTGGATTATCCCTGGAGCAGGCCATTGCCTGTCCCGCTTATGGTGCTCCCCTGGTTGTTCTCGGCGCGCCGCTGACCATCGACGCTGACGCTTTCCGCACTGCCGATGGTAACCTGGAAGCCTCGCTTCGGCTGATTTGTGAAAAAATACATGCTTACGGTGATATCTGATTTGTTTTCTAACCCATAATCATAAATTATGTCCACTTCTGCAGCTGTTGTGAATTTTGCACCTGAAAAGTATTCCGTAGAATTGAGGGAAATCGAAACGCCTTTATTTGGGGAGGATGATGTGCTGCTTCAGGTAGAAAATGTGGGTGTTTGCGGAAGTGATCTGCATCAGTGGACAGCCGATCACAGCTGGCCGGTCAATTACCCGGTGGTACTGGGTCATGAATTTGGCGGACATATCGCTGCAATTGGAAGCAAAGTGAAGGGCTGGAATGAAGGTGACAGGGTTGTAAGCGAGACAGCAGCCATCATCAATGCGTCTAATCCGATGAGCAGACAGGGATTGTATAACCTTGACCCAACACGCAAGGGCTTCGGTTATGGCGTGAATGGTGCCATGACAAAATTTGTTTCAGTTCCTGCCCGTTGCCTGCACAAGGTTCCGGATCATGTGCCTTTTGCAGAGGCCTGTCTTACCGAACCCTGCTGTGTGGCCTATAATGCCGTTGTCATGAATTCAAGGATCAAACCAGGCGACAGGGTAATTGTAATTGGTCCGGGTACAATTGGAATATTATGTGCCGCCATGGCCCGACTTTGCGGTGCTGAGGTGGCTATTGTTGGACTTGAAAACGACCGCAAAAGGCTGGAATTGTCCCGCACTTATGGGTGTACACCCATTGAGGGTGACGCACTGGAATGGGCAATGGAGCGTGATGGACTCGGTGCAGATTGTATTATAGATGCTGCGGGTAGCAGCGCAACCTTAAAACCTGCCCTGCAATGGGTTAGGCCTAATGGTCATATTACAAAAGTGGGGTGGGGACCGCAACCACTTAATTTTTCACTGGATCCACTGGTTCAAAAAAATGTTACACTACAGGGAAGCTTCAGCCATAACTGGCCCATCTGGGAAAAGGTAATAGGACTGATGGCAACGGGTGCGCTGGATGTAAAGCCAAT
>CAMAXV010000072.1 GCA_945862385.1 Chitinophaga pinensis | reverse complement strand
GAACTGACGTAAATTGTCCTATCAAAATTAAAACCATTTCAGATGGGAAATGTTCAAAAGACCCGCTGGGGAATACTTGCATGCGGAAGAATTGCCAGGAAGTTTGCGGATGACCTGAAGCATGTTGCAGGAGCAGAACTTGTTGCTGTCGCATCGCGCGACCTGGAAAGGGCAAAGTCCTTTGCCGAATTATTTCCCGCAAGGCATGTGCTTGGTTCCTACGAAGAACTGGTTCAACTGGATGATGTGGATGTTATCTATGTGGCCAGTCCGCACAGTCATCACTTCGAGCATACCATGCTTTGTCTGGATCACGATAAGGCCGTGCTGTGTGAAAAGGCCTTCGCCATAAACAGTGTCCAGGCAGGTATGATGGTTGACAAAGCCCGTGAAAAAGGTGTTTTTTTGATGGAAGCGCTCTGGAGCAGGTTTCTGCCCCATTATATCAAGGTTAGGGAAATGATTGATGCAGGCATGCTGGGTGAAATGAAAGGGATACTGGCTAATTTCGGATTCAAGCCTGCAGATCCTGTTCCGCCCAGACTTTTTGATCCTGCCCTGGGTGGTGGAAGTCTGCTGGATATCGGTATTTACCCCGTTTTCCTGGCACAGTCAATTTTAGGGGTGCCGGAGAACATTATTGCCCAGATGGACAAATCTTCAACTGGTGTTGATGAGCAATGTTCCATCATCTTCCAATACCCCAATGGAATCACCGCCACACTTTTTTCAAGCTTGGCTACTAACCTGGAAACAGACGCAGATATTTTTGGCAGAAACGGGCGTATCAGGTTGACAAACAGGTTTTATGAACCATCCGCATCCATTCAATATTATCCGGGTATTGTCTCCACCCGTACTGAAATTCCGGTTGAACGGGAAGCCGGCTGGGGGTATCAGCATGAGGCCAGGCATGTGCAGGAATGTCTTTCACTCGGACTTAAAGAAAGTCCGGTTTGGGGTTTGGATAAAACACTTGAATTGATGCAAACGCTTGATAGGATCAGGGCTGCGATGGGGCTGGTCTATGAGGTGGATAAGAACTGATTATTTCTCCGGCGAACGCATATATTCTGACGGGGTTCCACCATGGAACTTCTTGAAGGAGAGGTAAAGGTGATGCCTGGAATTGAAACCAGACATTACAGCGAGGGAGTCGATGGTGTAATTGGTGAATTTGCCTGAGTTTAGCAGGTCAATGAAATATTCTATCCTGAACCTGTTTATCAGGTCAGTATAATTCATATTGTATTTCACATAAAGGTACGTGCTCAGCTGCTTGCTGGTCACATTCAGCTTTTTGCACAAATCTTCCGGCGAAGCATTTTTCTGTAGGTAATAGACCTGTGTAAAGAAAACATTGTGGAATTCATCATCTGAAATATCGAGCGACTCCTTCCGGGTAAATGACTCGTTCAGGCTGATGTTAAGCTTGGTTCTGTTCATGAATCTCGGGCGGAATAGGATGAGCAACATTACACCAAAATGTCCTATGAGAATCCCTACTTCTCCTATAAGGTTGTAGTTGCCACCGAACTCTTTCAGAACATTTAAAAAAATAAGTACTGTAAAGGTCCAAAAAAGGGTAATCGACCAATTCCTGAGCTTCATGAAATACATGTTGCTCTCATCATATTTACGCATGATGCTCAGAAAGAGCCTGCTGATGGTAAACAATATAAGAGCCAACGCCGAGGTTCTTAAAATAAAAAATGGTAAGTTAAATCCGTAAATTTCAAATGATGATTTGTCCAAAGGAAGATTAAGCACAAACGTAAAGTAGAGTGCGAAGCCTATTTGTAACAATGAAATCGTAAAAGCTACCCCAAGAATCAATCTTTTGATTTTCTGCTCATATAGGTAGGCAAAAAATGCTAAAGAGCAGGTGACAAGTATCGAAGACGGTAATTCATGTAGCAATCTGTTGAAATGTCCGTACCCGATTATTGCAAAACCAAGGGATCGGAGTCCAGCAACGAAAGCCATGGTAAATAGGATGTACTTCAGAAAGACCGGCCTGTTAAACCTTATCAAAACCTCAACAGAGGTCACCATACCTATTATGAAAAGGCTGAAATACAGATAGCTATATAGTTGGGTAGCGATCAATTAAGTAACATTAAAAAACAAAGGTACAAAATGTTTAAAAATCTTACTAAAATTGATAAACGCATGGTTTTCTTGGCAGGTATCCTGCTACTTCAATAAGTAATTTTAGGGATTTTGATTGTTAGGATTTGTTATATTTCCGCAAAGATTTTTCTAGCTCTTCAGCGTTTAAAAAGCCACTTTCTTTGATGATTGAGCCAATGGTGTGGTTACCGGTATCTGGATTGTCGATATTCTGGAGGAACATCTTCACCCTGTTCCTGTCACACAGCTCCATAAAATCCATATTGTATTTCCTGAGGCAATAGGATTCTATTTTTTCAGCATGGCATTTCAGCACAGCTGCCATGTAATCTAAATTGGCTTTCGGATTAAGGAAATACTTTTCTTCAAAAAAAGCACGATCAAACTGCTGATTGAATGAAACCCTTCTTTGTCTTTTTTTCAGTAATTGTTGCACCATTTTGAAAAGATTTTGCATCACAAAACTTTGAATTCAACACAAATTGAATTTTTTCGTACTATTTTAAAAATTAAGCATGTCACTTATCGTGTTATCGCTGTTATTTGGATTCATTGCGATGTTAATTTTAATAACGCATTGATTATCATATGATTAAAATGGTCGTTTCAGCCCTGATAAAATATGAACAACATGCGGTCAAGTGTAATAGCCTACTAAAATATTGGCTAAAACGAAGGTTGATATCACTTGCATCATCCTAAAATAAGTGAATGGTGTATCACAAATCGGTTAAATGATTCCATTTTGACATGGATTGACCGATTGGGTCTGGTCTATAAACGGGTGTTGAATATGGGTTGTTAACAACTTTGTTGGCAACTCGTGGATAACCCCATCACCCCAAATCTTATATTTGTCGCCTGACCAAATCATGATCAAGTGAGATTAAAGAGTTTAGAGATCAAGGGTTTTAAAAGCTTCGCTGATAAAACTGTTGTAAATTTTGACGAGGGTATTACGGGTATTATCGGTCCGAATGGATGCGGTAAAAGCAACATCGTGGACTCCATCCGTTGGGTAATTGGTGAACACAAAATCAGCAACCTGCGCAGTGAAAACCTGGAAAGCCTGGTTTTCAATGGTTCCAAAAGCAGGGGTCCAAGTGGACTCGCGGAGGTCAGCCTGACTTTTGATAACACCCGAAACCTGCTTCCAACGGAGTTCAATACGGTGACCATCACCCGAAAATTTTACAAAAGCGGTGAGAGTGAGTACAGGTTGAATGATGTACAATGTCGTTTGAAAGACATCCATAACCTGTTCATGGATACGGGTGTGAGCACAGATAGTTATGCCATCATGGAGCTGGGTATGGTAGACGACATCATCAAAGACAAGGATAACAGCAGGCGCAGAATGCTTGAGCAGGCTGCCGGCATCAGCATATATAAAACCCGTAAAAAGGAAGCTAAGCTTAAACTAGACGCAACCGAACAGGATCTTGCCAGGATTGAAGACTTGTTATT
>CAMAXV010000071.1 GCA_945862385.1 Chitinophaga pinensis | reverse complement strand
GCTTTGTACCGTGAGCTGGAAGCATTCTCCAAGTTTGGTGGTGACCTCGATGCTGCTACCAAGTCTGTAATTGACAAGGGAGCCCGTAACGTGGAAATCCTGAAGCAGGGACAGTACCAGCCGGCATCAGTGGAGAAGCAGGTTGCAATTATTTACCTGGGTACGCAGGGGCTTCTGAAAGATGTTCCAGTAAAATCAGTAAAGGAATTTGAAGAGCATTTCCTGATGGAAATGGAAAACAAGTTACCTGAAGTTTTGCTTGAATTCAAGAATGGCAATCTGCCTGAAGATGGACTTAAAGCCATGGTTGAACTAGCCACAAGCCTGATGGCACAGTATAAAAAGTAAGCATCTCGTACGATTTATGTATGGGTAAAGTTTAATAAATGGTCCGGGTTACTTACCCGGACTTTTTTTATTTTTACACTGGCCAACTATTTTAGATGGCTAATGTTTTAATAGCGATTATCGTTTAAAAAAATCAGTTTGCTCGTTAACGTTCAACATCTTTCAAAAACATTCGGACAGTTTAAAGCTGTTGATGACCTTTCTTTTTCAGTACAGGAGGGTGAAGTGTATGGATTTCTTGGGCAGAATGGTGCAGGGAAATCCACTACGATCAGAATGGTACTTTCTTTGATAAAACCCTCTGGGGGATCAATAGAAATATTCGGGAAAACGATGGAGAAAAGCAGGAGTGAGATTTTAAGTAATGTTGGGGCAGTAGTTGAAAAACCTGACCTCTACCGGTATCTTTCCGGTTATGAAAATCTCTCTCTATTCGCAAGAATGAGTGGTAAAAATATAAGCCGCCAGGCTGTAAACGATTGTCTTGAACTTGTTGGATTATCTGCCCGATCAAATGATCCGGTAAGGGTTTATTCTCAAGGAATGAAACAGCGGTTGGGTATAGCAGTAGCCTTAGTCCACGATCCATCTTTGATTATACTGGATGAGCCAACAAACGGACTGGATCCGCAGGGTATAGCAGATATCAGAAACCTGATTCACCTGCTTAGTAAAGAAAGGAAGAAAACCGTCATCGTTTCATCTCATCTTTTGTCTGAAATTGAACAGGTTGCAGACAGCATGCTTATTATCCACAAGGGCAGGAAAGTTGTTGAAGGTCGTGTCAATGATCTGCTGAACCCCAATCAGGTCATGCTTGAAGTGATCACATCTGATAATGACAAGGCTACTAGCCTCTTGCAGGAGACGTCATGGTCAGCCGGTATAAGGCCTTCTCCATTTCAGAAAATAGTCATTGAAATAGCCTCAGCAGATGTACCTGTTTTGACAAAATACCTGGTTGACCGCGAGATTGGAGTTTCCGGTCTGCGTTCCATGAACTCCCTGGAAGCTTATTTTCTTTCCATAACATCCGGTAATGAAGTTTAGCAGCATTGTATACATAGAGTTATTTAAAATATTCAGAAAACCAAGAACTTATATAGCTTTTGGTGCTGTTTCGGCTATTGTTGGACTCATTCAGCTTGGATTTTATGCTGATGGTGACAGTTATATGCAATTCGGCCTCCAATCATTCAGTGATTCATTTGATATAGAAGGCAATCTGATGAACGGCTATCTGATGGCGTATATCATCCTTCAGTTGTTGCTGGTTCACGTGCCATTACTGATTGCACTGGTAGCGGGAGATATGATATCAGGTGAAGCAGCTCAGGGAACGTTAAGGGTAATTCTTACAAAGCCATTAAGTCGTGCCAATCTGATTCTGGCAAAGTTTACCGCCACTTCCATTTACACCATTGCACTCCTGTTGTGGATGGCTATTTGGGCACTTGGTATTTCTATGCTTGTTTTTGGGGTTGATGATATGCTGATACTCAAAAGTGATCAGGCAACACAGATTTTATCTTCAGATGTTTTATGGAGATATGTGGCGGCTTTTCTTTTTGCTTGTTTGGCCATGATTACGGTTGCAGCGATGAGCTTTTTTCTGAGCATTTTTGCAGAAAATTCAATTGGTCCCATCATGGCCACCATGAGTATCATCATCGTGTTTACCATCCTGAATACACTGGATTTACCCATCTTCAGTAACCTGAAGCCCTTTCTCTTCACAAGCCACATGCTAGGTTGGAAAGGTTTTTTTGATGTTACAGTCAATGAAAATAATGAACAAATAATTGGCTCAATAGAAAATCTGAAGGCAGTTATGATCTCTGCAGGGATTTTAATGCTTCACATTATCGGTTTTCTTACAGCTTCCATCTGGGTATTCAGAAATAAGGATATTCTCTCCTGATAAATTTCTTATTTTCATGTGGTAAAATATTTGCCACATGAAAAAAATCCTTTCAGCAGCCTTATTTCTCTTTACATGTTATTTCAGTTCAGCAGCAGTACGACTGCCCTCAATTATCGGATCGCACATGGTGCTCCAGCAAAAAACCAGGGTTAAGCTTTGGGGATGGTCTGCTCCTGCAGAAAACATCACCATTACAGTAAGCTGGGATACAGTAACCTACAAAGTGACTGCATCACGCGGAGCAAGATGGAAAACTGACATCAAAACACCTGCTGCAGGCGGACCATACAGCATCAGGATCAAGGGAAGCAATGAAATTATACTTGAAGATGTATTGATAGGGGAGGTTTGGTTATGCGGGGGGCAAAGCAATATGGAGTGGGGTGGTGATCAGGGCCTGCCACAATCAAAGGAAGAAGCACCTCAGGCCACCAACAATAAAATCCGGTTTTTTTATGTACCCAAATCAACATCTGCAACATTACAGGATGATGTAACTGCAAAATGGGTTGTATGTAGTCCTGAAGAAATGATTCATTTCAGTGCGATAGGATATTTCTTTGGTAAACAGGTAAATGGAACAACAGGTTTCCCGGTAGGATTAATCAACAGCAACTGGGGAGGAACTCCTGCAGAAGTTTGGACACCTGAACTTGTTGTTGCCAATGATCCTGATTTACGCTTTGCAGCTGAAAAGCTAAGTCCGGCAGCATGGTGGCCCCATATTCGTGGTGAGGCATACAATGCCATGATCTATCCGCTTACTAATTTCAGGATCGCCGGAGCACTCTGGTATCAGGGGGAGAGCAATGTTACAACGCATTACAGCTACCGCAGGTTGTTTACCAGCATGATAGACAGCTGGAGAAAAGCCTGGGGAGTAGAGTTCCCATTCTATTTTGTACAGATAGCACCATATACCTATGGAGATAATCATATCAATGGTGCCTTTTTGAGAGAGGCACAAAGTCAGTCAGCATCCTTTCCTAAAACCGGCATGGTTGTAATAAGTGATTTAGTGGATAATATCAAGGACATTCATCCCAAGCTTAAAAAAGAAGTTGCTGCAAGGCTTGCCGGTTATGCACTTGGAGAAACATATGGTATTCAAGGCTTGCATTATAAGAGTCCTGTATATGCATCACATGTTGCAGAAAAAGGCACAATCCGTGTATCATTCAAGGATGTGCCAACTACCCTGGTTTCTAAGGGTGGTGAACCAACTGATTTCATGATTGCTGGTGCTGATGGCAGGTTTGTTCCTGCTAAGGCTAAAATTGATGGAAAAACAGTTGTTGTATCCAGCAAAGAAGTGAAGGAGCCTGTGGACGTAAGGTTTGGGTTTACAAATACGGCTATGCC
>CAMAXV010000070.1 GCA_945862385.1 Chitinophaga pinensis | reverse complement strand
GCTTTGTACCGTGAGCTGGAAGCATTCTCCAAGTTTGGTGGTGACCTCGATGCTGCTACCAAGTCTGTAATTGACAAGGGAGCCCGTAACGTGGAAATCCTGAAGCAGGGACAGTACCAGCCGGCATCAGTGGAGAAGCAGGTTGCAATAATTTACTTAGGTACACAGGGGCTGCTGAAAGATGTTCCAGTAAAATCAGTAAAGGAATTTGAAGAGCATTTCCTGATGGAAATGGAAAACAAGTTACCTGAAGTTTTGCTTGAATTCAAGAAGGGTAATCTGCCTGAAGATGGACTTAAAGCCATGGTTGAACTGGCTACAAGCCTGATGGCACAGTATAAAAAGTAAGCACCTCATACGATTTGTGTATGGGTAATATAAAATAAATGGTCCGGGTTAATTGCCCGGACTTTTTTATTTTTATGCTGGCCAACTATTTTAGATGGCCAGTGTTTTTAAAAGTGATCATCGGTAAAAAAAATCAGTTTGCTCGTTAACGTTCAACATCTTTCAAAAACATTCGGACAGTTTAAAGCTGTTGATGACCTTTCTTTTTCAGTACAGGAGGGTGAAGTGTATGGTTTTCTTGGACAGAATGGTGCAGGAAAATCCACCACCATCAGAATGGTACTTTCTTTGATAAAACCCTCGGGGGGATCAATAGAAATATTCGGGAAAACGATGGAGAAGAGCAGGAGTGAGATTTTAAGTAATGTTGGGGCAGTAGTTGAAAAACCTGACCTTTACCGGTATCTCTCCGGTTATGAAAATCTCTCTCTATTCGCAAGAATGAGTGGTAAAAATATCAGCCGACAGGCTGTAAACGATTGTCTTGAACTTGTTGGATTATCTGCCCGATCAAATGATCCTGTAAGGGTTTATTCTCAAGGAATGAAACAGCGGTTGGGTATAGCAGTAGCCTTGGTCCACGATCCATCTTTGATTATACTGGATGAGCCAACAAACGGACTGGATCCTCAGGGAATAGCAGATATCAGAAACCTGATTCACCTGCTCAGTAAGGAGAGGAAGAAAACAGTGATTGTTTCATCTCATCTTTTGTCTGAAATCGAACAGGTGGCAGACAGCATGCTGATTATCCATAAAGGCAGGAAGGTTGTTGAAGGTCGTGTAAATGACCTGCTGAATCCCAATCAGGTCATGCTTGAAGTGATCACATCTGATAATGACAAGGCTATTAGCCTCTTGCAGGAGACTTCATGGTCAGCTGGTATAAGGCCTTCTCCATTTCAGAAAATAGTCATTGAAATTGCCTCCGCAGATGTACCTGTTTTGACAAAATACCTGGTAGACCGCGAGATTGGAGTTTCCGGTCTGCGTTCCATGAACTCCCTGGAAGCTTATTTTCTTTCCATAACATCCGGTAATGAAGTTTAGCAGCATTGTATATATAGAGTTATTTAAAATATTCAGAAAACCAAGAACTTACATAGCTTTTGGTGCTGTTTCTGCTATTGTTGGACTTATTCAGCTTGGATTTTATGCTGATGGTGACAGTTATATGCAATTCGGCCTCCAGTCTTTCAGTGATTCATTTGATATAGAAGGCAATCTGATGAACGGCTATCTGATGGCGTATATTATCCTTCAGTTGTTGCTGGTTCACGTGCCACTACTGATTGCACTGGTAGCAGGAGATATGATCTCAGGAGAAGCAGCGCAGGGAACATTAAGGGTAATCCTTACAAAGCCATTAAGTCGTGCCAATCTGATTTTGGCAAAGTTTACCGCCACTTCGATTTACACCATTGCACTCCTTTTATGGATGGCTATTTGGGCACTTGGTATTTCCATGCTTGTTTTTGGTGTTGATGATATGCTGATACTCAAAAGTGATCAGGCAACACAGATTTTATCTTCAGATGTTTTATGGAGATATGTAGCTGCGTTTCTTTTTGCTTGTTTGGCCATGATTACGGTAGCAGCGATGAGCTTTTTTCTGAGCATTTTTGCAGAAAACTCCATTGGTCCCATCATGGCCACCATGAGTATCATCATCGTGTTTACCATCCTGAATACATTGGATTTACCCATTTTCAGTAACCTGAAGCCTTTTCTCTTCACAAGCCACATGCTGGGTTGGAAAGGTTTTTTTGATGTTACAGTCAATGAAAATAATGAACAAATAATTGGATCAATAGAAAACCTGAAGGCAGTAATGATCTCTGCAGGGATTTTAATACTTCACATTATCGCTTTTCTTGCGGCTTCCATCTGGGTATTCAGAAAGAAGGATATTCTCTCCTGATAAATTCCTTATTTTCATGTAGTAAAATATTTGCCACATGAAAAAAATCCTTACAGCAGCCTTATTTCTCTTTGCATGCTATTTCAGTTCAGCAGCAGTACGCCTGCCCTCAATTATCGGATCACACATGGTGCTCCAGCAAAAAACCAGTGTTAAACTTTGGGGATGGTCTGCTCCAGCAGAAAATATCACCATTACAGTAAGCTGGGATACAGTAACCTACAAAGTGACTGCATCACGTGGAGCAAGATGGATAACTGACATCAAAACACCTGCTGCAGGCGGACCATACAGCATCAGGATCAAGGGAAGCAATGAAATTGTACTTGAGGATGTATTGATAGGGGAGGTTTGGTTATGCGGGGGGCAAAGCAATATGGAGTGGGGTGGTGATCAGGGTCTGCCACAATCAAAGGAAGAAGCACCTCAGGCCACCAACAATAAAATCCGGTTTTTTTATGTACCCAAATCAACATCTGCAACATTACAGGATGATGTAACTGCAAAATGGGTTGTATGTAGTCCGGAAGAAATGATTCATTTCAGTGCGATAGGATATTTCTTTGGTAAACAGGTAAATGGAACAACAGGGTTTCCGGTAGGCTTAATCAACAGCAACTGGGGAGGAACGCCTGCTGAGGTTTGGACACCTGAACTTGTAGTTGCCAATGATCCTGATTTGCGCTTTGCAGCTGAAAAGCTAAGTCCGGCTGCATGGTGGCCTCATATTCGTGGTGAGGCATATAATGCCATGATCTATCCACTTGCTAATTTCAGGATAGCCGGAGCACTCTGGTATCAGGGGGAGAGCAATGTTACAACCCATTACAGCTACCGCAGATTGTTTACCAGCATGATAGACAGCTGGAGAAAGGCCTGGGGAGTAGAGTTCCCATTCTATTTTGTACAGATAGCACCATATACCTATGGAGATAATCACATCAATGGAGCCTTTTTGAGAGAGGCACAAAGTCAGTCAGCATCCTTTCCTAAAACCGGCATGGTTGTAGTAAGTGATTTGGTGGATAATATCAAGGACATTCATCCTAAGCTCAAAAAAGAAGTTGCCGCAAGGCTTGCTGGTTATGCACTTGGAGAGATATATAGTATTCAAGGCTTACATTACAAGAGTCCTGTATATGCATCACATGTTGCAGAAAAAGGCACAATCCGTGTATCATTCAAGGATGTGCCAACTACCCTGATTTCCAAGGGAGGTGAACCAACTGATTTCATGATTGCTGGTGCTGATGGCAGGTTTGTTCCTGCTAAGGCTAAAATTGATGGAAAAACAGTTGTTGTATCCAGCAAAGAAGTGAAGGAGCCTGTGGACGTAAGGTTTGGGTTTACAAATACGGCTATGCC
>CAMAXV010000069.1 GCA_945862385.1 Chitinophaga pinensis | reverse complement strand
TTGCTTAATAATTTGCTCACTCTCATCACTGATTGCCAGTTCTCTTCCCTCTACAATAACATGACTGCCGGCACTGAACTCTAGCGGGCCCATCTCCAATGGTGTTTCCTGTAGCGGCATCCATGCCGTTACAGTTTTATCTGATGCTACTGGCCAATAGTACTGATCTGCATGCCAGGGAGTGAATCCGCCTCCAGGCTCCTTGTATAAAGCCTGGTCATGGTACATCCGAACACCTTTCGTTTGCAGGAGTGCTGTGGCTATTCCGGCAATTCTTTTACTGAAAATTAGTTCCCGAATCGCATCGTCTTCTTTCCAAAGGTTGAAGATTTGCAGGAATGCCATTCCATAGGTATCTCTTTCTTCCAGTGCCCGTTTCTCACCACTGAGTTCATGAACCTTTTGGGTGATGCGATTAGCAAAGAACTCAACTGTTTCCTTATTCAATACCTGTTTCAGTTTGACAAATCTGTTCTTATCAAAAAAACTGACTTGTTCATGGGAAATGGGGTAAGGTTCCTGTAGGAATTTGAGGATCGAGGCCGGGACAGGTGACATACAAATGAATTTGGATGTGAACTTAAGCAAAATGCCCCTCAAATGAGGGGCATTTTGCAAGAAAAACAGAAAAGTATTGCTTCATGATTTTGTAAGTATAAAAGCCAGGATTGGTAAGATCCAATGCAATTTTGTAAGTACCTGCACTTGGTAATACCAGGTTAGCACCATTGTATTCCAGTGAATTATCTGCATTGTTATCGCCCATATTTACACCCCAGTCGCTATTAGCGCGGAATTTGAATTCTTCGCGACCACCAACAGTAACTGTGCCTTCCCAGATACTGTTGTTCAGCGTCATGGCAACATCGCTGCCCCAACCGGTGAATCCACCAATTAATGACCAGGTAGTTTGTGCAATTGTAAACTTGTTGGTTGAAGTATTGGCATTAATCCTGAAGAAACCTTCTCCCGGAAACTTCAGGTTACCTCCTGATGTGCTCAGGTTTCCGTTTCCACCATCACCAAAATTAGTACCATTCCAGTCGGCCTGCGACGTCAATTTGAATTCATAAGAACCACCTGGTTTGATATAAACATAACCTTCATGATCACCATCTTTTTTTGCAGATGCAATCTGTGGTGCTGCACCACAGATTGCATCTTTTTTTGCAGATGCAATCTGTGGTGCAGCACCTGGATTCCAACCCTGATAATCACCAGCAACCCATAACAAACCGATTTCCTGAACCAATGTCATGGTGAATTTTCCGGATTGAAAATCCA
Source organism: Chitinophaga pinensis (assembly GCA_945862385.1). Classification (GTDB taxonomy): domain Bacteria; phylum Bacteroidota; class Bacteroidia; order Chitinophagales; family Chitinophagaceae; genus Pollutibacter. The sequence continues at coordinate 2,364 of CAMAXV010000069.1, read as the reverse complement.
TTCTCAACTTGTACATGCCTGTTTTATCCGGGCCAGGGAAATTGTCGGAAAGATTGAAACCAAAATCACCGCCTTTATTTAAACCTGTTGCATTATTATCTTTAACGGAATATTTATTGCTCCAGTCGCCATTAACAGGCAAACAGAGGAATTGCTGTCCACCTTTCAGGTAGAAAGTACCCTCATAGGTAACAGAATCAAGTCTGTTGAATTGCTGAGATGGAGTGGGAACAGGATTATTCCAGCCACCTGCTGTTGCTGAACCTACCAGGAAAAGTTGCTTTGAAGTGGGTGGGGTTACCTTCGGAGGCACTACATAAGGAGTGAACTTTAAAGCAACTGCATTAGAAAGTTTCCTTTCGTTGTTATTTGACATGGAAGAAATAATTCGGGCTTCCATGTTGTATTGTTTGTTATACTGAAAACCAAAGCCAAGAGCGATGTCATTCAGTTCTTTTGCAGTAAATGAAGTGAAGCGAACACCAGTCATTACCTTTTGAGCTGCCTTAGCAAAGTTTCTGCCAGCAGAATCAATTTCAACGATATATTTTACTGAACTGGAGTCAACAGAATACTTGGGGTCTGTCCAAGAATAAGATAATACAGTCTTCAGTGAGTCTGCAGGAGCAGGTGCTAAAGTGGATGCAGAAGCTGAAAGGAATGCATTGCCTGCAGTATTATAGATCGTCAGAGGTTCGATCTTTTCACACGAGGCGAGCATCATGACAGCCAGGACCAGATAGGATCCGAAATTAATTAGCTTTTTCATGTTTAATTATTTTTTTTGTTTCCTTATTGTTTGGTCACAGTGAATTTTCCTGTTTGGAAATCAACGCTGATTTTGTATTTACCTGAAGTGGGTCCAACAAAAGCAGGATCTGCATCCTTTTTTTCAAAAGTGCCACCATTGGCATTTCCATCTACCATGTGGTACTGTGTACCCCAAACACCATTTTCCTGAATGAGTTTGTATGCTCCACCTCCTACGAAAGTGGCAACCAACTCATAAAGTGTTTCTGAAACTTTGGTAAATTTTTGTGTGGCGTCAAATGGAGAAGGCAATGGATTATTCCAGCTGGAAGCAACTGCATCACCAATGATCCAGAGAGTTCCTGCAGTAGGAACAGGCACTTTGGGAGGAGGTGCAAATGGCGTAACATTAAACTTCATGACATTTGATGTGAGTTTGGTAGCTGAGGCGCCAAGAGAAGCTGTAATACGAACTTCAACAGCAGCCGGACTATTCAACTTCAGCTGAAGGTCGCTGAGGATGATGTTGAATTCTTTTTGTGTATAAGAAACACTCAGCTCTTTGCTGATAGACACAGCCTTTTTATTGGCACCATTAAAGCTTTGTCCTGCTACATCAATTTCAAGGGTATAATTTACATCCTGACTGCTGACTCCGGATGCAAAATCATAATCGGGGTTTGTCCAGCTAAACTTAACAGCAGCATTATTTTCAGTGGCAAATCCAAGTGGAATGGTTCCTGAAACAGAAGCTGACAAAACAGGAGACTTTCCACCAAGGAAGATTTCCCTGTCTTCCTCCTTGCTGCAGGAGGCGAGTATAACCGTTGCTGAAACGGCGATCATCAATTGTTGAAATATCTTTTTCATATAACTCAATTTAGTTGAATGAGATTAATAACCTGCATTTTGTTTGATGTTTGGATTGGAAGAAACATCTGCAGAAGGTATTGGGAAAAGATTTCTGAAAGCAGCTACACCTGTTCCACCTCTTACACCACCTTTCCAGGGCCAGAGGTATCCTCCGTCTGTAAATTTGCCATAACGAATCAGGTCTGTTCTGCGGTGACCTTCCCAGTATAATTCTCTGGCACGCTCATCTAACACAAAATCAGGCGTAAGTGCTGCTCCGGTGATATTACCATTGGCATTGCCATAGGCACGCTGCCTGATGAGGTTTATATAACCAACAGCTGCTGCTTTATCTGCGGCAGAACCAACTCTTGCGGCAGCTTCAGCGTAAATCAGGTATTGCTCAGACAATCTGAATATCGGAAAATCAATATCTACCCAGGTTAAATTAGAACCAACTGTGTTATTCTTCTTAACATTTCTGAATTTGGAAACAGCATATCCATCTTTGAAATTAGTCAGATCGTTGATTTCCATATTTTGTCCCTGCGTGAAGAACTGTGCCCTTTTATCTGCTGAACCATTAACATCCGGAAACAATGCAGGAAGGTTTTTGGTGGTACGCAGACCAAACCATCCACCATCGATTCCATATTCTGCTGCAGTCATATCACCACCTACAGGCGCATGCGTAAGGAAGGTAGTACCCCCCCAGTTCTGCGTTTTCAAGCCATCATAGTTGATGGTGAGAATAAACTCACT
>CAMAXV010000068.1 GCA_945862385.1 Chitinophaga pinensis | reverse complement strand
GTGGGGTGGGGACCGCAACCACTTAATTTTTCACTGGATCCACTGGTTCAAAAAAATGTTACACTACAGGGAAGCTTCAGCCATAACTGGCCCATCTGGGAAAAGGTAATAGGACTGATGGCAACGGGTGCGCTGGATGTAAAGCCAATCATCGGGGGTGTCTGGGCTTTGGAAGACTGGCATACTGCATTTGAAAAAATGCACTATGGCGAAGTGGTCAAAAGTGTTTTAAAACCCTGATCGCATGAGGCTCAATAATAAAGTAATAATTGTCACAGGTAGTACTACCGGCATTGGAAAAGGAATTGCGCGGAGGTGTGTGGCTGAAGGCGCCCGTGTTCTGATTCACGGTTTAGAATCAGCATGGGCTGATGCATTATTGCTCGAGCTGGGAGAAGAATCAGCAGCAGTATGCATATGCGACCTCGCTGAAGAAGCTTCCCCCAGGCTGTTGGTAAGTACCGCCTTATCCAGGTTTGGAAGAATTGATGGCATAGTTAACAATGCAGCAAAAGTGGCCTCTTCAGATATTCATTCAACTGACCTTGCCTATCTGCAGGGTATGTTAAACATCAATACTGCAGCACCCCTCATGTTGATCCGTGCGGCATTGCCTGAACTGACAAAGAACAAAGGTGCAGTCCTTAATATTGGTTCTGTTAACTCATACAGCGGAGAACCCAATTTGCTTGCTTACAGCATGTCGAAGGGTGCCCTGATGACCATGACAAGGAACCTGGGAGACGCTTTATTTAGAACATACGGAATCCGGGTAAATCAGGTTAATCCCGGTTGGGTACTCACTGAAAATGAAGCAGATAGGAAAAGAAAGCACGGACTGGCTGAAGACTGGTACAGGGATTTGCCGGATGTATATGCACCTGCAGGCCGTTTATTAACTCCGGATGAAATTGCTGCAGCTGTAATCTATTGGTTATCAGATGAAAGTGGTCCGGTAAGCGGACAAGTTATAGACCTGGAGCAGTACCCGATAATTGGAAGAAATCCACCCAAAGACACTTCAACCATCCCTAAAAAATAATTTCATGCCGAGGTTAGCAGTATTCCCCAAAGCCTTTATGCATGCCCTGTGTAAAGACGGAACCATGAAAGTAGCCGAATGGATAGAACTTGCTTCCGCACTCGATGTTCAGGGATTGGAGTGGTACGCCGGTTTTCTCGAAATGTCGGATACAAAAAACTGGTCTTTATTCAGACAAATGGTGGAGGATAAAGGGAGAACTATCCCCATGATGTGCTGTTCTCCGGATTTTACCCATCCCGATAAGTCCTTCCGAGATGCTGAAGTTGCCAAACAAAAAAACTGGATTGATATGACCTATACCCTGGGTGGAAAATATTGCAGGGTATTATCAGGCCAGCGCAGGCCGGAACTGACAATTAAAGAGGGAATTGAACTGGCGGCTTCCTGCATTGAGACTTGTCTTCCTTATGCCAGTGACAGAGGAATTACCCTGATCATAGAAAACCATTACAAGGATGATTTCTGGACATACCCGGAATTTGCTCAGCAAATGGACGTCTTCTGCCAGCTTGTGGAAGCTGTCAAACATCCCAATTTTGGGGTGAATTATGACCCCAGTAACGCATTTCTCGCTGGTGATGATCCGCTGGAGCTTCTCAAAAAGGTTTCTAAAAGAGTGGTGACCATGCATGCCAGCGACCGTTACCTCAAGTACGGTACCCTGGAAGATTTAAGAAAAGAGGAAGGCGGAGCAGCAGGTTATGCCAAACGCCTGAGCCATGGTGAAATTGGGAAGGGATTAAATGATTATGATGCCATATTCACTGAATTGAAATCAGTAGGATTTGATGGGTGGGTAAGCATAGAAGATGGTGTTGATGGCATGGAACAGCTCGAGCGAAGCGTTGCCTTTGTCAACAAAAAGATCCGGCAGTACTGGCCATAAAAAAGCCCGCTTGGTAATCTGCGGGCTTTTTAGTATATTCTTCTATTCTGCTTAGAATTTCAATGTCCTGGGCAGGTATTTTTCAATCAACTCTGTATAATAGGATTTCAAAACCTTCCAATCTGGAGGAGTAGGACATTTTGAATATAAATCGTAAGGGTTGAAAAGTTTCACCCATTTTAACATGCTCCTGTCGTGATCATCGAGCAAGTGGTCATAAGCCCCCTCACGGTGCCAGGCATAAAAAGAATGGTACCTCAGCATATACAATGCTTCCTCAGGTAAATGCTCCTTCATCATCTGATAAATGTATTCATCATGTCCCCAGCTCATATGCACATTTCTTAACCCGCAGTTGGGTGAGTAAACACCATATTTTGTATTGTAGCGGGAGTCATTGTAGTCAGGGTTTTCCTTGAAGAACTCTGAATAAATGATTTTGTCTGAGTATGCACATCCAACCGGGAAGGTATCGCCAACCACTGCCCATTGTGGCTCACCAAAAAGGCATAAAACCTTACCCATGTCATGCATTAATCCAACCAGTACCATCCAGTCAGGATGACCATCCCTTCTGATAGCTTCTGAGGTCTGAAGCAGGTGCTGGAACTGATCAAGATCAGTATCTGGGTCAGAATCATCAACCAACTCATTCAGGAAATCAAAGGCATCCCAAATGGGCATTTCCTTTTTGTCGAAGGACAAATACTGCCTTCTTTTTTCCATCACAAAATCATAGGTCTGATAGGTATGGTTCAGCCTGTAAAACTCCCTGACCGTATCTCTGGCAGGCTCTTCATAGTTCCTGTATGCTTCTGTAGATTTCGCCTGTGCAATTTTTTCGGGATCAGGGTACCGCTCTAGCAAATCATCTTCCCACTCATCCAGACTGCCGAGGGGATTGATTTCTTTGGATGTGAATTGATTGTTCTGCATGATGACTGATTGGTTTATTATAAAATTATGAACTTTTTGCTGAATGACAGGGCGTTTTACAATTACAAGATTTAAAATTTTTATGACAATTGTTTAAAATCGCTTAACTTAAACTACCATTAACCCGACAACGATTGCCATGAGATTGCATTTTGCCGACTACCTCATCATTTTCATCTATTTTGTATTTGTTATTGCAGTTGGTTTCATAATCAAAAGGAGGATTAAATCAAGCAACGATTTTCTGAACAGCAACAGGAGTATTCCGCTATGGATAACTAGCTTGGCTTTTATATCTGCTAATTTAGGCGCGCAGGAAGTTTTGGGTATGGTAGCATCGGGTGCCAAATACGGTATCATGACCGTCCATTTTTACTGGGTTGGGGCCATTTTTGCGATGATCTTTCTTGGCGTTTTCATGATGCCCTTCTATTATGGAAGCAAAGCAAGAAGTGTACCGGAATACCTGAAGCTCAGGTTTGATGAAAAAACCCGTGGCTTAAATGCCATCACCTTTGCAGTCATGACTGTTTTTTCCTCAGGAATTTCACTCTTTGCATTGGCTAAATTACTTGAAATCATTCTTCAGTGGGATTTCGACCTCTGTATCTGGGCCGCTGCAGGTATTGTCATGGTGTATACTTTTCTTGGCGGACTTACAAGCGCGGTATACAATGAGGTTTTGCAGTTTTTTTTGATTGTGCTTGGATTGTCTCCACTTGTAATCGTGGCATTACAAGACGCCGGAGGATGGGATGCCATCAAGGCTGGTCTTGAGCCTCAGTATACACATGCATGGAAATACATGGGTACTGC
>CAMAXV010000067.1 GCA_945862385.1 Chitinophaga pinensis | reverse complement strand
TGGGACAAAAAGTATATTGGGAACAAAACTAAATCACCATTTGAATTCACGGTGAGTGCTGTAAGAATAACCAATGCCCGCGTCATGCAACCTTTTCAACTTTATAACTGGTGTGAAAAAATGGGACAACAACTCTACGGATACAGCGCTCCGACAGGCTTTCCAGACAAAGCCTCTTTCTGGATCAACAGCGGTTCATTGCTCAACAGAGTGAACTTTGGCGTGGCCTTGGTGGAAAATAAAATACCAGGTATACGTGTTATTGATGCACCAAAAGATTTTAGTATGCATTTAGGTTCCCCTTCATTTCAAAACAAATAAAATTTATCCAATGAAAAGAAGTGCTTTTATTCGTTCAGGCGCACTGGCCGTTTTTGCTGCCGGATGGGGCGGATTACCTGCATTTGTGCATGCAGCAGCAACAGAGCAAAAAATCATCCATCCATATAAGCGAACCAAAACACTGGTTTGTATCTTCCAACGGGGCGCTATGGATGGATTGATGGCAGTTTCTCCCTATACAGATATGAACCTTATGGCATTGAGACCGCGACTTTTTATGAGTCCGGCTCAAACAGAAGGCGGGATGTTTGACTTAGATGGGAAATTCGCCCTTCACCCTTCTCTGGTTGCCTTGATGCCCCTTTACAAAGAAAACAGGATGTCTGTTGTACATGGTGTGGGAAGCCCTAACAATACGCGCAGCCATTTTGATGCACAAGACTTCATGGAGTCTGGAATGCCTCACACTAAGAACAGTCTTACAGGCTGGCTCAACCGAGCTCTGACACTTAATCATCAGTATTCCTCACCATTTAGCGGAGTGAGCATCACCAAGTCGCTTCCTCGTTCCCTGCAGGGAGAAGCACAAAGCCTGGCCATCAGCAACCTGGAAGAATTTGTACTTCAAAACAACAACTACGGGAAGTCTGCCAACAGCATAAATACATCTTTCGAAAAACTATACAACGAATCTAACAACCAACTATTAAAACAAACCGGTAAAGATGGTTTCGATGCACTGAAACTGATCAACCTGGAACAAGTAAAGCATTATAAACCTGCTGATGGCGCTGTTTATCCCAATTCCCCGCTTGGCAGATCCCTGAAACAAATCGCTATGCTGATTAAAATGAATGTTGGTTTGGAAATTGGATTCGCAGAGTCTGGTGGTTGGGATACACACATCAACCAGGGCACTTTAAACGGTGCTTTTGCCAGGAACCTGAAAGATTTCGGAGATAGTATTGCTGCATTCTGGACAGACCTTGGAGGGTACCAGGATGATGTGTCGCTGATGACCATGACTGAATTTGGAAGAACAGTCCACCAGAACGGAACAGGCGGAACCGACCACGGACGTGCAAGCTGTCTTTTTCTGCTGGATAACTCCCTAACAGGTGGAAAAGTGATGCACCAAATGGGAGGTCTCTCCAAAGAGGAACTGGAAGACGGTCGCGACCTTCCTGTAACCACTGATTTTCGTTCGGTATTCAGTGCAGTTGCAGCTCATAGGCTTAATATTACTAACCATGAGAAACTGTTCCCAGGCTGGAAAGGACGGAATCTTTTCTGATGCAGTTTTGATCTAGACCATATACAACCAACTACTCAATCGTATACGAAAGATTAAATGGTGTGGTTAAAGGAATACTTGAGCTACCTTTTTCAAAGACCCTAACAGCACCATCCACTGTAATTGATGCCTCATATGTTGCAAGATTGGCAATACTCGCAGTGAAACCGATTTTATCTCCAGCCTTCAATTTCCAGGAAGCCTCAGTTATCATCCAACCTGTATTACTGATGACTCCGGAATTTATAACTGTGGTCTTTGAAATGTATGTGATGTTACCAGTTAGATTGGCATTAGACAAAGGAGTCGCCTTGAGTTCATATTTTACTGTGTATTCCTTGTCAGCTTGAATATTTTCTTTGGTACAGGAAACAATTAAAAAGCATAAAAAAGCAGACAGAATTCTTATAAAGATTTTCTTTTTCATCAATGGCAAATCTATTCTAATTTTATGATTTTATAAAAATAATAATTACATGCATATTCATCTCGAATTATATAAAAAGAGATTTACGTTGAATGATAACCGACTTGCTGCGTAGTTGTCCGTTTTCAAACTATTGCAGGACATTTGTGCCGGGAGGATAGGCTCCAACAGGAATCCTGACAAGCCCTTTATCAACAGTTGTCATTTTCAATAACTTACCCTGTAATATAAAAAGACTGATACTTACGCCAGTTGGCAGGTTCGTTGCAATTCAAAATGACTGCTATCGGATTCCGACGAGGTTGTCAAGCTGGCAACAACTTTTTATTCTTTACAATCTGCCTTGAATTCAGTCAGCTGAACAGGCAAAGCAGAAGCAATGAAATATGCCGTGTAATCCTCTGCCTGTCCGTATAATCCTGTTGCTGATGCATTTGCCGGAATAGTGGAATATGCAGATACAACGCGTATCCTCAAGCCCGTATTGTAAACAATACCCGTTTCAGGAGTGGTAAAAGGAGTGGACTTGCCTCCCTTACCCAATGTAAAACAGGAATACAGGATATCCTGTTGACTGTCCCACACTGCAGGGTTGATAAAATACCCGGGTTGATTGTCCACCCGCTGTATAAAGTTCTTTCCTGAATCAGTGGAAAAATAGTAGTTGTTATACACATAAGATGTAATCTGGTAATTCGGATTATCCTGATCCACAAATACAAAAGCACCATCACCACCAGTAAGTTAATTGGCTTCATGGTGCATGATACAGAATAGTACTGTGTCACATTATACCCGGTATTTTTGGAATAAAAAAAAGGGGATAATAGAGCTGCATTTCCAACATCTGTTGAGTAGAATAAACCACCTTCGTTGCCACTGATGATGGTATTGGCATCTCCGGGTCTGAATTGAATCGCATGCTGATCGACATGCACATATGCAAAGCCAGTATTAAAGCTCGACAATTGGGTCTAGTTGGAGCCTCCATCGGTTGTTCGGTATAAATCAATACCTCCTGCGAGTACCGGGTTTGAATTGGTAGGATGAACCACGAGAATGAGAATATACCATGCCTGCCCGCGCGAGAAATAGGTACAGTTTTCAACTGTGGATCGACTGTCATGAGAAAATTCTGTTCAGCTACCCGATCCGGACCATCAGTCTTCTTTTTTTCTTCTCCACCATCGATTTCCTGAATCCTGTTGGAATAAGTATGATCAGACAACCAAGCGGCCCATCCACTGTAGACCAATTACTGCTGCAACTTGGGACCATTTTCATCCCACTTTATTCGCCTGTTGGAGAGGTACCATGTTTTTCCGTTGGTGTTATTTCCTTGATAAAAAAGATAGGTTTTACCATCATCATCCTTAAATAAATGTGGATGTCCTGACTCGCTGTAGTTCCAGGTTCCCGGATCACCATTGGTTAAAAACGGTTTATTGGATAGCCTTTGCCATTTGATGCCATCCTTACTTTTGGCAACTCCAATCTGTTGTGGCTTGTTGTTGTATGCCCCGGCATAGAACATGTATAAAAGTCCATTTTTTTCAACGATGGAAGCACCCTCCACACACTGCCCCTCCCAGGGCAAATCTGGCTTGAGTATGGGTGCATCAGTAAGTTGCGTCCACTGATCCCTGTTAAAATTAGTCTGCAATGGTGCCGAAGCCACGCCCTGCATCTGAATTTTATAATCAGGATCACGGGTAGCAAAAAAAAGCAAATACCTGTCGCCATAAGGAAA
>CAMAXV010000066.1 GCA_945862385.1 Chitinophaga pinensis | reverse complement strand
AAAGAAGGAAAAGGTAAGGACTTTGATTGTATTATGGGATTGAGCGGAGGGCTCGATAGCTCTTATGCAGCATATGTGGCTAAAGACATCATGGGGCTGCGACCACTTATTTTTCATGTTGATGCTGGCTGGAATACACAACAAGCTGTAGGTAATATAGAAAAACTGGTAAACGGACTGGGACTGGATCTTTACACGGAAGTGATTAACTGGGAAGAGATGAAAGACCTACAGGTAGCTTTTCTTAAGTCACAAATAGCAGATCAGGATCTACCTCAGGATGCAGCCTTCTTTTCAGGGTTGTATAAGTTCGCTAATAAATATAAAATCAGAACTATCCTCACAGGAGCCAATTATTCTACGGAATGCTGCCGCGAACCGGAGGAATGGGGTGGATTTCCAGGTATTGATACAACGCTTTTCCATGAAATTCACAATAAATTTGGAAAACGCCCATTGAATTCCTTTCCTTTGGTAGATATCCTAACCTACAAGATTTATTACAGGTACCGCTATGGCATGAAAGTTGTAAAGCCGCTCAACCTGGTTCCTTACATAAAGAAAGATGCAGAACAACTGCTGTTTGACAAATTTGGTTGGGAAAAATTTCAGCACAAACACCATGAATCCCGTTTCACACGTTTTTATGAGGATTACTGGATGCCCAGAAAATTTGGTTATGAAAAGCGCAGGGCTCATTTTTCGAGTCTTATTTTAACTGGTCAAATGACCAGAGATGAAGCATTGGACAGGATTTCTCGTCCGGAAATGGATGAACATTTTCTTCAGCAGGAATTTGAATACGTAGCCAATAAGCTTGATCTCTCCGTTCAGGAACTGCAGGAAATTTTTGAAGGGGAAAATAAAACCTTCAATGACTATAAAAATAAAAAATGGTTGATAGACTTGGGGGCTAAGGTTCAGCGTTATCTAGGTATGGAAAAAAGACTATTCAGATGATAAGCCTCATTGATTATGGAGTAGGCAACATCAATGCCTTTCTCAACATCTTTAAACAATTGGGTATTGCGGCGAATAAGGCTTCAAGTTCCCAAGATGTGAAGCAGGCTACCAAGTTAATCCTTCCCGGTGTAGGGGCTTTTGACGATGCCATGCAGCGCCTGAATGATTCCGGCATGCGAGAGGCATTGGAGGAAGCAGTTCTGGTCAACAACATCCCAGTAATTGGAATATGCGTGGGTATGCAAATGCTGGCAGAAAAAAGTGATGAAGGGGTGAAACCCGGACTAGGTTGGATAAAAGGAGAAGTGAAAAGGTTCGATCCTGCAACCATCAACCATATTACGAAATTTCCCCACATGGGTTGGAATGATGTCAATCCGGTAAGGGATAGTCCGCTTTTCGCCGGACTTGAAACCAATGCGCGTTTTTATTTTTTACATTCCTATTATTACCAGTGTGCCGACCCTGCTGATGTGTTGGCTACGTCTGAATATGGTATCAGATTCGCGAGCGCCATCAACCATAAGCATATTTATGGTATTCAATGCCATCCGGAGAAAAGTCATCATTTCGGTATCCAATTATTGCAAAATTTCGCTAACCTCTAGAGCATGCTTCGTCCAAGAGTAATTCCCTGTCTTCTTGTTCACGATAAAGGTCTTGTGAAAACAGTTCAGTTCAAAGACCCTAAATATGTGGGTGATCCTATCAATGCAGTTCGCATATTCAATGAAAAAGAATGTGATGAGTTGATGGTGATGGATATTGATGCCACAAGGGAAAGAAGAGAGCCGGATTACAAAATGATTGAAAACCTTGCTGCTGAGTGCCGTATGCCTTTATGCTATGGCGGTGGGGTCAAAACCGTTGAACAGGCACATCGGATTTTCTCCCTAGGCGTGGAAAAAATTGCTATCAGTTCTGCAGCAATACAATCTCCGGAGCTGGTAACAGCCATGGCTGAACGGGTAGGTAGTCAAAGTGTTGTGGTTGTGCTAGACGTCAAAAAGAAAATGCTTGGAGGCCATGAGATTTATACTCACAATGGCAAGAAAGGTACAGGAAAGAATCCTGTTGAAATGGCAGTGAAGATGCAGGAATTGGGGGCAGGGGAAATTGTAATCAATTCCATTGATCAGGATGGGATGATGAAAGGATATGACCTTGCAATTGTAGAAAAAATAAGGAAGGCAATCTCGCTGCCTCTGACTGTACTGGGTGGAGCGGGTTCACTTCAGGATATAGGAAAACTCATCAAACAATATAACATAATCGGAGCCGCTGCAGGAAGTCTTTTTGTATTCAAAGGGATTTACAAGGCAGTATTAATCAATTACCCGAACTGGGAAGAAAAAGACAGACTTATAAACGAAAACAGGTAAATCTACTGGCATCCACCAAACACCCCATATGCTTAAAAACAAAAAGTTACTCATCACCGGCGGTACGGGCTCTTTCGGAAACGCAGTCCTCCAACGTTTTCTTCACACAGATCATTTCAGCGAAATAAGGATATTGAGTCGTGATGAAAAGAAGCAGGATGATATGCGCAAACTGCTAAACAACAACAAACCTAAGTTCCATATCGGTGATGTGAGAGACATCTCCAGTGTTGAACCTGCGGTAAAGGGTGTAGATTATATTTTCCATGCGGCGGCACTCAAACAGGTTCCTTCCTGCGAATTCTTCCCGCTGGAGGCTGTCAAAACAAATATACTGGGTACAGATAACCTGCTTACAGCAGCAGAAAAATATGAAGTGCGTAAAGTGGTAGTGCTGAGCACCGATAAAGCGGCATACCCTATCAATGCCATGGGCATGTCTAAAGCGATGATGGAAAAAGTGATGGTGGCTAAATCCAGAAACCTGGACGACAGCAAAACAATCTTCTGCGGTACCCGTTATGGCAATGTGATGGCATCACGTGGATCTGTTATTCCGCTTTTTATAGAGCAAATTAAAGCGGGTAAACCGCTTACTATCACTGACGGGGAAATGACGCGTTTCATGATGACGCTGGAAGATGCAGTAGACCTGGTGTTGTATGCATTTGAACATGCACATCAGGGTGATCTCTTTGTTCAGAAATCACCCGCGGCAACCATCCAGACGCTTGCGCAGGCATTGATTGAAATGTATAAGAGCGATAGTAAAATTCAGGTTATTGGAACCCGCCACGGTGAAAAACTCTATGAAACCCTCGTTAACAGGGAAGACATGATTAAGGCAGAAGACCTGGGAGATTATTATAGGATTCCAGCAGATAACCGCGACCTCAATTATGCCCAGTACTTCTCTGAAGGTAAAACTGAAATGTCTCAACATGATGAATACCATTCTCACAATACGGGTAGGCTGGATGTGGAAGGGATGAAGCAACTGTTGCTCAAATTACCTGAAGTCCGTAAAGATATCCTTGGCGAATGAAAAAAATCGGTATAACCGGTCAGGCCGGTTTTGTAGGGGCTCACTTATATAATACAATCGGATTATTTCCGGATCAATACAGCCGTGTTGAATTCCAACGTGATTGGTTTAATCAACCTGAACTTTTGGATAATTTTGTAAAACAATGTGACGTCATTGTTCACCTCGCAGGTGTAAACAGAAATCCCGATCCGGAAGCACTTTTTGCTGCAAATGTAGGTATGTCAACAGCACTGGAAACTTCGCTATACAGAACGGGTTCCAGGGCACATGTGATCTTTTCATCTTCCACACAGGAAGAAAGAGATAATCACTATGGAAACTCTAAAAAAGCAGCAAGACAGAAACTCGAAGACTGGGCTGCAACAGCAGGTGGAATTTTCACAGGAATGCTCATTCCCAATGTATTCGGACCATTTGGAAAGCCTTTTTACAATTCTGTGGTCTCCACATTTTGCTACCAGCTTACGCAAGGTGATAGTCCGCGTATCGACATTGACGCTACCCTGAACCTGATTTATGTGGGGGAATTGGTAAGGGAAATATTGCATGTTATCAACAGCAGCATCCATGA
>CAMAXV010000065.1 GCA_945862385.1 Chitinophaga pinensis | reverse complement strand
GCTGGTTTTTCATCATCCAATTCAAGATCCTCGTCATCGCCATCATCTTCCTTTGCGGATTTAGATGAGGCTTTCTTAGGCTTAGAAGAAGAATCGTCGCCAGCAGGTTTCTTGGTAACTTTTTTTTCTTTTTCTGACTTTGCCATGTCTACTAGGGATTTACAGCGTAAAATTTCTGAGAGTTTTTTATATGACCAAATAATTCAGTAACATTTTTTTAACAATACTTACAAAGCGCTTATAATCTGGTCTCTTTCCGGACCATTGCTTATATAACTGACGTTGACACCAAGGAAACGATTGATATAATCAATATATTGTTTCATGGCCTCAGGTAGGGAACCATACTCCTTTATTCGGGTAATATCTGTCTGCCAGCCCTGGAAATGCTCATAATGAGGTTCAATTGGCAACTTGGACATCTGATAAGGGACTGCTTTCTGCTGTGTCCCGTTTATGCCATAGGATGTACATACGGAAAGCTCCTCAAAAGCATCCAGCACATCAGATTTCGTCATAACAATCTGTGTAACACCATTAACCATGCAGGCGAAATCAAGGGCAACCAGGTCTATCCATCCACAACGGCGCGGCCTGCCTGTAGTTGCACCAAATTCATTACCTATCTTTCTCAGGCGCTCGCCTGTTTCGTCATGCAGTTCCGTTGGAAAAGGACCACTTCCCACACGTGTACAATAAGCTTTGGTAACACCGATTACTTCTTTGATTTTCTGAGGAGCAATACCCAATCCTGTGCAAACACCAGCTGATATGGTATTGGAAGAAGTAACAAACGGGAAGGTGCCAAAATCAACATCCAGCATACTTCCCTGTGCGCCTTCTGCAAGTACTTTTTTGCCGTTTCGGATTTGTTCGTTAATGAAATATTCACCATTGACAATCTTGAGGCTCTTCATGAATTCAATGGCCTCAAAGAATTCTTCTTCCCACTCAGAGATATCGTCGTTGAACCCAAATGAATCAAGCATGCGCTGGTGCTTTAGCCGAAGCTTGATGTATTGGGTAGTAAAATTCTTATCCAGCAAATCACCCACGCGTAAACCATTTCTGCCTGTTTTGTCCATGTAGGCAGGACCAATACCTTTCAAAGTAGATCCTATCTTATCATTCCCTTTGGAAACTTCAGATGCCTTATCCAGAGCCCTGTGTGTTGGAAGGATAAGATGTGTACGCTCTGAAACATAAAGTGTTTTCCGTCCATCTACCCCAAAAGAAGCAACCTTGTCAAATTCCTTCTTTAAGGTTACAGCATCAAGCACTACCCCACTTCCAATCAGGTTAACTGCATTCTCATGAAAGATTCCGGATGGAATCTGGTGTAACACGATTTTTGAGCCATTCACATAAAGCGTATGACCCGCGTTCGGACCACCCTGAAACCGGGCGATAATATCATACTTTGGAGCAAAGTAATCAACAATCTTACCCTTCCCTTCGTCACCCCATTGCAAGCCTAAGAGTACATCAACCATAAAATATTTTGGATGTTAAGTCGCAAATTTAGTTGAATGACTTTAAAGGTGAAAAAATAAATATTACTCACTCATCCACATCGTAGCGGCTCACACTTTGTATACCCGAAAGGGATTTTAATCTGGAGAAAAGATTATCAAGCTCATCCTTGTCGTGTACATACAGCCTGATGTTTCCTTCAAAAATACCTTCCTTTGCTTCAACGGTAAGCGCACTGATATTGATCCGTAACTCCCCTGAAATGAGGTTTGTTATTTTGTGAATAACGCCAACATCATCCAATCCGGTTAGTTTTAATCCGGTTAAAAATGAAATCTCCTTATTCTTGGCCCATTTTGTCTTTACAATTCGGTGTCCGAAACTTGACAGCAAACGTGTGGCATTAGGGCAATTTGTTCTATGGATAATTAAACCCTTGCCTGTTGAAACAAACCCAAACACGTCATCCCCGGGAATTGGGGTGCAGCAATTAGCCAGTGTATAAACAATCCTGTCACTACTTTCGCCAAATATGATAAGTTCGGTGTCTTTATGCACCTCCTGTTTTACAGAAGTTGGCTCAGGCTTAGCTTCCTGCTTGCGTGTCTTAATCAATTCAAGCTTTTCACCACGAACTTCAAACTCTTTTAATTCCCTGAGGTCAATTTGCTTGACAGCAATGCGGTAAAAAAGATCAAGCGCAGAGGGGAGCTTATAGAACAACACAAGTTCGTCAATATTCTGTATACTCACAGGAGCGCCAATTGCAGCCATCTTGCGCTCGAGAAAATACTTTCCGTCTTCTGCAACTTTGCGTTTCTCATCTTTGAGTGCATCTTTAATCCTGTTCTTAGCCTTTGCCGTAACCACAATACTAAGCCAGTCTTCGCCAGGTTTCTGCTTATTGGAGGTGATGATTTCAATCTGATCTCCACTGCGTAATTTGTGACTGATTGGAACCAGTTTGTGATTTACTTTGGCACCAATGCATTTTGATCCAATGGCAGTATGAATTGAAAAGGCAAAATCAAGGGCAGTTGAACCAACAGGAAGCATTTTTACATCTCCTTTGGGAGTATATACATAGATTTCTTCCGCGAGAAATGAAGTCTTAAAGTCTTGCAGGAAATCAATTGAACTGAGGTCTTCCGAACCCAGCGCTTCCTTTATCTGAGAAAACCATTTATCAAATCGATCCTCTTCAGCACCACCCTCCTTGTATTTCCAGTGGGCGGCCAGACCTTTTTCTGCAATTTCATTCATACGTTTAGACCGGATCTGCACTTCAACCCACTTTCCCTGCGGACCCATCACGGTGGTATGTAATGCCTCATAACCATTGGATTTGGGATTACTCAGCCAGTCGCGCAACCTCTCAGGAGCAGGATTGTACATATCAGTAACAAACGAATATACCTTCCAACAGGCTTCCTTCTCCAGATCGTGTGTAACATCTACAATAACCCGGATTGCAAACAGGTCGTATACCTCCTCAAACTCCACATTCTTTTTCTTCATCTTGTTCCAGATAGAATGTATCGATTTCGGTCTGCCATAAATCTCAAAAGGAAATTCAGCTTTTTCAAGCTTTTCACGGACCGGCTTGATGAACTCATTGATGTAACGGGATCGCTCTCTCCGGGTTTCAGACAGTTTTCTCGCAATCTGGCGATAGACATCAGGTTCCAGGTATTTCATGGAAAGATCTTCCATCTCAGTTTTTACTGCGTAAAGTCCCATTCTGTGCGCTAGCGGGGCATATACGTAAACTGTTTCAGATGAAATTTTAAGCTGCTTTTCAACCTTCATACTATCGAGCGTGCGCATATTGTGCAGCCTGTCTGCCAGCTTGATCAAAATTACCCTTGGGTCATCAGTAAGTGTCAGCAGAATTTTTTTGAAGTTCTCAGCCTGCTGACTGGTGTTGTTGTCTACTACCGTGGATATTTTAGTTAACCCATCAATGATTCTGGTTATTTCTGATCCGAATTCCTGCTGAATATCTTCCAGTGTAATGTCTGTATCCTCCACCGTGTCGTGCAAAAGGGCACAGATGCAGGAACGCACACCAAGGCCTTCTTCCTCTACACAGATCATGGCAACGGCAAGCGGATGAAAAATATAAGGCTCACCACTTTTGCGGCGCATGGTTTTATGTGCTTCCACAGACATTTCAAAGGCAGAACGCACCAGCTCTTTGTCGCCCTGTTTCAACTTAGGCTTCAGTGCACGCAACAAAGCTCGGTACCTGCGCACTATCTCTTTCTTCTCCTGTTCCTCGTTCAGGTCGTACTGAGGAAGCAAAAAATCTTTATCTGTTCTATCCATTAAGACCAAATTTAACGAAAAACACCCTGATTGCCTTTTTTATTCATTAGAAAATGCTACCTTTGCTGCCCAATTTGAAAAGAGCCACTGTAGAGCCTAATCAGCTCAATGCGGGTGTGGTGAAATTGGTAGACACGCCAGACTTAGGATCTGGTGCCGCGAGGCTTGGGGGTTCGAGTCCCTCCACCCGCACAGCTCTTTTCCCAAAAAAATTACCATGGCACAAATCAACCGGGAGCAGATCGC
>CAMAXV010000064.1 GCA_945862385.1 Chitinophaga pinensis | reverse complement strand
ATAGCCGGATTGAATTTTTGTCCGAATGCCAGACGGTCAATTGTACCTTTTGCCTTGAAACCGGCTTTGATACCTTTACCAGTGTTTACCTGTCCACCATAAGTAACATCGAAAGTTATTGTCTTGGTAACATCACGGATTGTCAAATCGCCAGTCAGTGCATATTTGTTGCCGCCGAGTGGCTTCATAGACTTGCTAACAAAGGTCATCTTGGGGAACTTCTCTGCATTGAAGAAATCATCACTCTTCAGGTGACCATCCCTGCGCTCATTGTCTGTATTCACAGAAGCCACATCAACACTAAAATTAACAACTGCGTCAGAAAGGTCTGCTTTTGAAGCAACCAGACTTCCTTCAAACATTTTGAAAGAACCTTCTACCTCTGATACAACCATGTGAGAAACCGTGAACTTCACATTAGAGTGAACTTTGTCGAGGTTCCATTTGGTCTGCGCCTGAATACCCAACACCGCAACGATGAGGGCTACTGAAAGTACGAGCTTTTTCATTTTTGATTTTTTTTGATGTTTAAACACTAAATTAAAACGTTTCAAGTTTACGTCCAAATTTATTGCTAAAATTAGACAGATGAGTGAGGTTTTTGTTCAGCAAAAAGAAATTTTCAGACAAACATATTAATCCATAATTTACAGCACACAGAATCACTATAACATGAGAAAAAGTCTTTCCCTCCTTTTCATGCTGTCAGTTTCGTTGTTCAGCGTGGCTCAGCAGGTTAAATTAGAGCAATTAAAATCCTGGAAACCAAGAAATATCGGTCCTGCCGGCATGAGTGGGCGTATCACCACAATCGATGCCGTGGTGGCAGACCCCAACCAGATTTGGCTGGGTGCTGCATCAGGTGGCGTTTGGAAAACAAACAATGCTGGTGCCAGCTGGGAATCAGTATTCGACGAACAACCCATCCTCAACATAGGCTCTATCGCCATACAACAATCAAATCCGGCTACCGTTTGGGTAGGAACGGGTGAAGGCAACCCGCGTAACTCCATCAGCCTGGGTGAAGGTATTTACAAAACAATCGATGGCGGCGCCTCCTGGAAAAGAATGGGGCTCGAAAAAACGCGGAATATCCACCGCATCATCGTCGATCCATCCAACCCCAATACCGTTTATGCGGGTGCCATTGGCAACCCCTACGCAGAACATCCGGAAAGGGGCGTTTTCAAAACCACCGATGGCGGCGAAACCTGGAACAAAATCCTCTTCACCAACGATACTTCAGGGGTGGCAGATATGATCATGGATCCATCCAACCCAAATAAACTCTTTGTGGCTATGTGGCAGCACCGCCGCACACCCTGGAGCCTGAGCAGCGGGGGCGTCGGAAGCGGTCTCTACATGACTTATGATGGTGGAAAGACCTGGAAAAAGCTGGGTGAAAAAGAAGGACTTCCTGCAGGAAACTATGGCCGTATCGGACTGGCTATCTCCCGCAGCAACCCGAACAGGGTATATGCACTGGTTGAAGCCACTAAAAACGGTCTCTATAAAAGTGATGACGGTGGCAAAAGCTGGTCGCTCATGAACAGCAATCCCGAATTTGTATCTACTCGTCCGTTCTATTTCCAGGAAATTGCCTGCGACCCTGAAAATGAGAACCGTCTCTGGCTCATCTACCAAATGATTTCCAAAAGTGATGATGCGGGCAAAAACTTTGACGTGGTTATTCCGTACAACGGCATCCATCCAGATCACCATGCTTTCTGGATTCACCCAACAAATCCCAATTTCATCATAGATGGCAACGATGGTGGCATAGGCATCACACGTGATAAAGGCAAAACCTGGTTGTTTGATGAAAAACTTCCGGTAGGTCAGTTCTACCACATCAATGTAGACAATGAAATGCCTTATAACGTAATGGGTGGCATGCAGGATAATGGCACCTGGCGCGGACCAGCCTATACCTGGATGAGTGGCGGAATTAAAAACTACTACTGGGAAAATATCTGGGGTGGTGATGGCTTCGATGCCATGGCAGACCCGGATGATGCCAACTGGATCTATGCCATGAGTCAAGGCGGATCCGTAGGCAAATACAATGTCAAAACAGGCGAAAGCTGGTATATCAAACCACCGGCTCCGGACCTGAAAACCATGCTGCGTTTCAACTGGAACTCAGGTATGGCTCAGGACCCAACCAATACTTCCACCATCTATTACGGAAGCCAGTTCCTGCATAAATCCACCAACAAGGGTGCATCCTGGGAAATCATCTCCCCGGACCTGACCACCAACGATAGTATAAAAATTGATCAGACCAATAACGGTGGCATCTCCATTGACATTACCGGAGCAGAAAACTATTGCACCATCCTCACAATTGCCCCATCTGCAAAAGACAAAAATGTAGTCTGGGTAGGAACTGATGATGGCAATGTACAAATGACAAGAGATGGTGGTAAAACCTGGACCAACTTCAGGGGTAAAATACCTGGCTTGCCAGTGGGTGCATGGATACCTCAGGTACAGGCGTCCAGACACAATGCAGGCGAGGCCTTTGTAGTGGCAAACGACTACCGCAGAGGAGACTTCAAACCCTATATTTTCCGTACAACAGATTATGGCAAAACCTGGACCCGCCTGGCGGATGAGAAGAAAGTAACCGGTTATGCACTCTGCGTTTTGCAGGATCCAACGGAACCCAACCTGATATTTGCAGGTACTGAACAGGGACTCTGGGTGAGTATGGATAATGGCGCAACCTTCCAGCAGTGGAAAAATGGCTACCCCAGCGTATCGACCTATGACCTGACTATTCAGGAAAGGGAAGCAGATCTGGTTATCGCAACATTTGGTAGGGCTCTTTGGGTGCTGGACGATATTCGTCCGTTACGAAAACTGGCTGCAAATAAAGGAATTGCCGGTAAAACCTTCACCGCATTTGAGTCTAAAACAGCCGTTCAGGCCCAATACCGCAATGCACCCGGTTATGAGTGGAGCACATGGGGTATATGGGATGCTGAAAACAGGGCATCAGGAGCACCTATCTCCTTCTTCATCAAAGCCGACAGCGACAGTGCGGCTAAAAAAGATACGGTATCTGTGAAGATTTATAACGATAAAAATGAAGTCATTCGCAATTTGAAATGGACAGCCCAGGCAGGCTTGAACCGCAACACCTGGGGTATGGAAGAACGTGGATTCCGATCTCCTGCAGGCGGAGGTGGTCGCAGGATGGGCGGTGGCGGCGGTGGCCGTGGCAGCGCAGAACCTGGCGGGCAGCAAGTATTGCCTGGCACATTTAAAGTAGTGATGAGTTATAAAAATGAAAAAGACTCTACCATGGTAACCGTGATTGACGATCCCCGCCTGGGTAACCGCAATCAGATTAAAATGGCGCAGGCTGCACTCAGGGCTGAATTGAAAAAGAGTGGTGATAAACTAACTGAAATAACTGACCTACTCAGTCAAGCTGAAGAAGCAGCCAAGAAAGTAGATGGATATATAGCTGGCATGAAAGGAAAAGAAGTCGATTCACTGAAAAAAACAGGTAAAGAACTGACTGAAGTCATCAAAACTATGCGCGAATACCTAAGTGGTAAACCTCAGACTAAACAAGGATATGGACAGGTTCCGCAAATTACCGTGATGAATCAGTACCAGCAGGCCAGCAGTGCCATCAGTTCCAAAGCCATCGAACCCGGTGCTCAGGAAAAGATGCTTGTAGAAAGGGCAGCAGGTCTTGTTGAAGAAGCAGTAAAAAAGGCAGAAACCTTCAAAAATGGCATCTGGAAAAAATACCAGGATCAGGTGAAAGCCACTAAGCTCGATCCGTTTGGGAAGTAATTTTAGATTTAAATGGCACGAGATGGTAGGTAAGCACTTATCACTCGTGCTTTTTTTATGCCCTGCCTTCGGCAGGTTTACCTACCTTGGTTGGCAAGCTAACGCCTTGTGCCTTGTGCCTTGTGCCTTGTGCCTCGTGCCTTGTGCCTTGTGCCTTGTGCCTTGTGCCTTGTGCCTTGTGCCTTGTGCCTCGTGCCTTTCCCCCCTCGTGCCTGGCTGCATCAATTCCTATTAATCAAAAACTGAAACGGCTTCAGTCCCTTTGGCTTAAGTGCTTTAGAAATCGTTACATTATCATGCAAAACCTTGTAACGGTTAACATCAATCAATTCGTACGAAGTATAATAAGAAGGGGAAGTCTCTATCTGAAAAAGGAGCATATTAATCCTGTCTATCTCACGTTGTATAGATAAACTCGTGCTTTGCTCATCTCGCTTGAGCAGAATTAAATCTCTTTTAAATTTTTTCATGTCTTTTCAATATCCAACGAATCCTTGTTT
>CAMAXV010000063.1 GCA_945862385.1 Chitinophaga pinensis | reverse complement strand
ACCTACCTCAGCAAGCGTGCAGAGAGCCTAAACTACCGCCTCCAGCAACTCGCTGAAAGCATCACCGGACAGGCACAGACCGAAAAGGAAACGATCAGGTTGCAGTTGCAGGAAATAGAAGCCTTTGCCCAAAAGATAGACGACCTCATCGCATCCGGTTATGATCCCAAACTTGATGATGGCGTGGGCAAGAACATCGCTCCGTTGCAGGTCAGGGGTCTGTTGAAAGCCGAGGTGTTGAAGTCTGCCGGTAAGAATTCTCAATTACAGAAATACTTAAATGCAGATTGGTAATGACAGAACAATGGCTCATACAGGATATTAAGCAACTGATGCAACACCGGAACAGGGTGGTGTTGCTAGACCCCGGCGGGCAATGCAGTTTTGTGTTGCCCATCCTACAGCAATATCCGTTCACCGTTTTGCAAACAGATGCCAGTAAAACCGAGGCCTGGCAAATGGAACAGGAAGAACTCATGTTGCGCCATGAAGCGGAGACGTTGCACAAAGATGAACCAGTTGTGTTTTATGTCAACCGCCGACAGGATAAACTCAGCTTTCTTTTCGATTACTGTTATACCCATGGCTGCCTTGATCTACAGCATCCGCAGGAATGGCTGAAAAGCAAAATATTTACCCATACCGGTTTACAGGTGCAGCTCGACAATCCAGGCTTGCTCACAGCGGCCAAGCTGGGTATTGGCAAAGACATCAACTGGTGGAAGAAGATTGTCCAGAACCTGGAAGAGGTGATTGACCTGGATGCAGAATTGCTTCCGTTTTTGCAGGAGCCAGAAAGGTATTTGTCGACCAAAGAGCCGGATATCCGAAGGTTGTTTGAAGAGAAACTGCATGAGTTGCTCGGACAACCCTTCAGCGCCAAGCCCCCTCAAACCCTCGCAGATCAGCTGATGAAGCGCATGCTGGATGGATTGGCCAACAATGAGATTCCGGCATCTTTGCTGGGCCTTTATTACAGGTGGGCCGACAGCGATGCCAACAGACCATCTCTTGTGAATTATATCCAGCATTACCGTATTGATCAGCATATAAATCCATGGGCAGCTCATCCCGACCATTGTTTTGCCAAAATTGATGAGATTGCTATCCGACAACTGACAGAAAATTTCAGGGATTCATCCTATGTAAAAGACCGATTGCAGAAACTCAATAGAAGGATCTTTCATTCAAAAGCTCCCTATTTTGTTCCAGGCTGGTGGAAAGATGTTTGCATACTTTTTCAAGTAGATACCCAACCCCTGAGTGGTTGTCGCAACCTGACTGCGTGTATTGATTATTATACCCAGGTATTTTCAAAAGTAGACCGTGCTATCCGGAATTTGTTTGAGGCTTTTTTGCAGGATGAAGCCATCATCCGTCCCCTCCAGGAATATTATGAAGCCCATAATCAACTCCTGTTGCAAACCTGGTTTGGGTTCCATGCGGATTATCATTCAGATCAGCAGGGTTTTTTACCCAAATTATTTTCAACAGCAAAATCTAAAACTGCTGTCATTGTAGGAGATGGTGTCAGGTATGAGATTGCCGATCATGTTGCGAATGTGTTGCAGAAGCAGTTCAAGGTAGACAAACAGGTAATGCTGGCAGATATGCCATCCGAAACGGAGCACAACATGAGTGCTCTGTATATCGGCAATAACAGGGTTGTGGCAATTCACAAAGACCGGGAAGAAAGTTTACTCAACACTACAGGTAAGTCCATACAATTCCTTCCACTTGAACAGGTTAACTACGGCATGACAGCAGACTATCTTTTGCTTACTTACAAGGATATCGACAGTGCTGGCGAAAAATTGCAGCAGGCCGCCATCAAATTGTTCGCAGAGTTTGAGCAGGTGCTGGTGGAGAAGATTAGTCTTTTGCTGAGTATTGGGTATCAGGATGTGCACCTGGTGACCGATCATGGATTTGTGCTCACAGGACTCCTCGATGAGGCAGATAAAATTGATCCCGTGGCAACAGGGAAAAAAGAGGTACATGAAAGGTATATCAGAACTGTGGAGCAGCAAGCCAACACCGAATGGATTTCCTTTGAGGAGCCTTATGCTGAGTACAAATATGTTCAGGCTGCTAAATCCCACAAGCCCTTTAAATCCCGAGGGGTGTATGGTTTTTCACATGGTGGATTTACACCCCAGGAAATCATCATCCCCAACTTCAAATTCAGTCGCAAAAAATCTGCAGGTGAACAGCTGGAAGTCAATATTTCCAATAAAGCAGAATTGAATGAAGTGACCGGAGAGTTGTTCGCTATCCGCATAGCACCTGTACAGTCACAAGACGGATTGTTTGGCAGCATCAGAAAATTGCAGTTGAAATTATTTGCAGGTGGGGCTGAATACCAGAGCAGTGATATATTCCAAATAGAAGTGAATTCACCCGTGCAAAAGGAGTTTTCATTCAGCGGAAACACAACGGTACAAGCAGTTTTGTTGGATGCTCATACGCAGGAACAGCTCGATAGTGCCACTATCAATAAATTGAACCTTAGAGATATGGGAGGTTTACTTTAAAAAATACGGACATGATTATACTCGATGAATTAGATAAGAAAGCGCTTGATCATTTCAGGGGGTTTGTGGTCAAGAAAGACCTCGTCGGCATCATCAAAGGAGGCGCCAATGTGCCCGCATTTGTACTCGAGTATTTGCTCGCCAATACCTGCAGTACCGATGATGAGGAAAAGCTGAAGGAGGGGATGGAGAACGTGAAGAAAATTCTTCGGGATCATTATATCAATCCCGAAGAGAGTGTGTTGATCCAATCCAAACTCCGTGAGAAAGGCCGTTACAAGATCATTGATAAAATATCGGTGGAGCTCGATCCCCAACGCGACCGCTACTGGGCCAATATCAGTAACTCCAACATCAAGAAAGCCAACATCAGTGATGAACTCGTGCGCACCCATGAGAAGCTCATGCTTGGCGGCATCTGGGCTATTATTGATATGGAGTATGACCCCATGATCACGATTGGTGCAACCGTATTTCCTTTTGTTGTGAGGGATATCAAGCCTATTCAGTTGTCGAGTTTCGACAATGCTAAAATTGCAGATAAACGAAAATCATTCACCAAAGAAGAGTGGCGCACTTTATTGTTACGCAGTGCAGGCTATGAACCGAAAAGTGAAGGATTGGATGAGCGCAAGTTGAATTTGTTGTTATGCCGTTTAGTACCATTGGTGGAAGCTAATTTCAACATGGTAGAGCTTGGTCCCAGGGCATCAGGAAAGTCGTATATCTACAAGGAGATAACACCTTATGCCATTCTGATATCAGGCGGACAAGGTTCTGTGGCGCAGCTCTTTGTCAACAATACCACCGGAAGGGTAGGTGCAGTGGGGTTATGGGATGCCATCTGTTTTGATGAGAGCACAGATAAGTTGTTCAAAGACCGCGATGCCATTCCACTGATGAAAGACTATATGGAATCCGGGTCCTTTTCACGCGCCAAGGGCGGGGAGATTTCCGGATCAGCATCGGTTATTTTGAATGGCAATATCAATCAGCCTGTAGAAACTGTGCTCCAGACATCACATTTGTTCAGTCCCTTGTCTGATGAGGTTAATTTCGATACCGCCTTTTTAGACCGCATCAATTTGTTCTTGCCCGGCTGGGAGATCACTAAATTCAGTCCGGATAACTTCACCAAACATTTCGGGTTCAGCACCGATTACTTTTCCGAGGTGTTGAAATCGCAGCGAAAGACAACCTACTACGATGCCGTAGACCGGTATTTTACACTCGGGGCACACCTCAAGCAGCGAGATTCGAAATCTGTCCGCAGGATTGTCTCAGGCTTTATCAAGCTCTTGCATCCCGATGGCGTCTTTGCCAAAGAGGATATCAGGGAATATTTGGTAACTGCCATGGAGATGCGCAGGCGAGTGAAGGAACAGCTGAAGCGCATAGGTGGGATGGAGTTCTGGGATACGAACTTTTCGTATATCGACAAGGAAACACAAGAAGAGATATTTGTTGGATTACCTGAGGAAAGGGGTTCTTCGTTGATTGAAAGCAATCCATTGCCTCCAGGAGTCTGTTATACAGCTACCAGTGATGGCAACAACAATTCACTCGTGAAGATTGAGGTGGTAGCCATCAGAGGCAGTGGAAAGGTGAATGTAACCGGAACGAATAGTCAGGAAGTGAAAGAGAACATCAAGAACACCTACAATTATCTTCGCGCCAATGAAAAGAGCATATTGAATGAGCAGCATTCCTTATCTGGATATGATTTAAATATTCAGATCAGCAACCTCATGGGAGCGCATGTGTTTGGCGGAATCGGCAGTGCGGTATATGTGGCCATTATATCTGCCATTTATAAGAAAAACCTCAAGGCAGGTCTGGCAGTACTAGGTAATATATCCATTGGAGGAGCTGTGGAGCGGTCGCTGAATTTCGCAGATAAGGTCACCCTACTTTCAGAGAATGGCGCCAAGGC
>CAMAXV010000062.1 GCA_945862385.1 Chitinophaga pinensis | reverse complement strand
TTTCTGGCTGCGCAGTAAACAATTTTCCGGTTATCCGGGGAAACGCCATGCCAATAAGATGTGCTGAGCGGGGTAATGAGTTCAGGCTCACCGCCTGATGCGGCAACCTTGTAAATAAAGGATGTATGTTCTTTGATTTCAGGCTTCCCACTGGAAATATACAAGGTGCTGCCATCGAAACTGAAGCCATGGTCGTTGTTGGCTTTATTTACCTTTCCCGTGGGAAGGATGCCTAACTTTCTTCCGGTCAGACTGATTTTCTCCAGGATTCCTTTGCTGTTTATCAAGAGGTATTTGCCGTCTCTCGACCAGTTGGGCGCTTCAAAATGGCGTTCTTCTTCCAGGATCAGGGTTGATTTTCCGGAAGCGAGGTCATAGATATACAATGCGCTGATGACTTTTTTCCCTTCCGGAACTTGTGCCGCTGCATGCATGCTCAGGAAGAGCAATGCATACAGGGCAGAAGATTTTATCCTGGAAACCATGTTATTTAAGTTTCATGTTAACAGGATCCCAGTTGATGATTTTCTTTTTGAAATAACTCTCGTTACAGGCCAGTGAAGGAGCAGCTGCCCTGAAACCGAAAGTTGCATCTTCCACAACGGGTTTGCCGGTGCGGATGGCATCAAAGAAATTGGTGAAGTGGTCGAGGTGTTCACTGTATCCTTTTGGTGCTGCGAAGGTAATGTCTGGCTTTGTTCTGCGCCTGCGTTGTTCAGGTGTCCACTTGGCCTCATATTCCCTTTGCATCTCTTCCTGCATAGCTTTGGGGAACGTGAATACAGAATCATAACCCCCAAAACCCGGAGCTTCTGGCATGTAACTGTGTTTTACAGTCAGGTTGTTGCCATTGACATCGATGGTACCCTCAGATCCAATCAAACGAATGATTTGTTGTCCGCCTGTTCCGCTGATGAAATTCACTTGCAATGTCATCTGGAAGGCAGGGTGTTCAGGACAATCAGGATACTGCATGACGCCTGCCATCACATCGGGCATGTCACGACCGTCTTTCCAATGGCTGAACTGACCGGTACTGTAAATACTTTCCGGGCCCAGTGAATTGGTGATGAGGTGTGTTCCGCTGAGCAGGTGGATGAAAAGATCTCCTGCAACTCCGGTACCAACCTGTTTGAATGCCCTCCACCAGAAGAATTTCTTCGCATCAAAAGTCATTTTATCAGTCACTTCAATGAACCTTTCCCAATCTGTGGTGGATGCGTCTGCGTCTTTTGGTATGGTGTATTCCCAGGCACCGATGGAGCTTTGTCTGTCGTATACGGCGTTGACCATATTCAGCTTTCCGATTTCGCCGGCAGCCAGCAATTCCTTAGCTTTTGCTAAACCAATACTGCTCACGCGTTGAGAACCTACCTGGAGTACTTTGTTGTATTTTTTCTGTGCTTCGATGACCTGTGGTCCTTCATTGATCTTGTAGACCATTGGTTTTTCGATGTACACGTGTTTGCCTTTCGCAAGTGCATCGATCGTCATGCGTGCATGCCAAACATCCGTTGAGGCAATGAGTACCGCATCAATGTCGGGTCTGTCGAGCAGGTCTTTGTAGTTCCTGGTGGTGTACAGGTCTTTTCCGTACATCTCTTTGGCATTTTCCAGCCTCCCAGTGTAGAGGTCGCAAATACCTGCCAACTGCACACCTGGTACTTTAAGTGCTGTTTCCAGGTCAATGTGACCCTGTACACCAAAGCCGATTACACCTAACCTGATGGTGTCTCCGGTAGATATTTTCCGGTCGTATCGCAGAACACGCTCTTCGGCCTTTTCTTTGGCGCTGAGGGATTGCAGTGGCGCTGCGGCAGCCAGCATGCTGGTGGCGCCGATTTGCTGGAGGAATCGCCTCCTGGATGCTGAATTATCATTTCTCATGATGGGGCAATGGTTTAAGGAATCAATTTACCCCAAAAAAAGCAGACCCCCAAAAAAATCGGGGGCCTGTGCTTGATTATGACTCAGATTCGTATGGTGATTTAAATCGATTTTTTCGCCAGGTACCAGTCGACCATCTCGAGGTTGCTGGCCTTCCTTTCTGCCAGTCCTTCCAGGGTCTTAGGGGCCGGGACGATCACTTTTTCTCCAGGTTGCCAGTTAAGCGGACAAGCTACTTTATGTGTTGAAGCTGTTTGCAGGGCAAGCAGAACACGTTTGATTTCTTCCATGTTGCGACCAACATTGAGCGGATAGTACATGATGAGTCTGATGGTGCCTTCCGGATCTATGAAAAATACGGCTCTCACAGCGGCTGTTTCACTCTCTCCGGGTTGCAGCATGCCATACAGTTTGGAAACATGCATATCCAGATCAGCAATAATCGGGAATTCAAACAATACACCTGTTTTTTCATGCACTGCATTTACCCAGGCAATATGTGAATGGATGCTGTCGATGCTCAATCCGAGCAGTTTGGCATTGTTGGCAGCAAAGAATTCCTTCTCCATGGCAAAGCCACTCATCTCTGTAGTACATACCGGAGTAAAATCTGCGGGATGCGAGAAAAGTACTACCCAGCTTCCCTTGTTGTATTCGGAGAGCTGCAGTGGTCCGGTGGTAGTGGTTACATTGAAATCAGGGGCCTTATCGCCTATCCTGGGCATCTGGGTTGTTTGGGGTTCCATGTCTAATAATTTTATCAAAGTTCCTTATTTAGTTTTTCAAACTGTGTGATTTACATCACATCCACGGGCTTTTAAACCATGTTAGTGAAGCGATTAAATCAAGCTCTTCCTGTAAGTATTTGTGACCAATAGAGCCAAGGCAGGATATAGCGCTTCAGGATATACATAGACCAACGTTCTTTGCTTTGGTCAAAGGGGAATGTTTCCTGTGGTTTGTTGTTGTAGTCAAATTCTGCCAGCACCAGCTTTCCGTAACCGGTTACAAGCGGACAACTCGTATAGCCGTTATAGGAGGCTTCCGGATTTTTGCCATTGATCATACTCAGCACATTTTCAACGAGAACAGGTGCCTGTTTGCGGATTGCTGCACCGGTTTTACTGGTAGGTAATCCTGAAGCATCACCCAAAGAAAATATATTTTCAAACTTGTTGTGACGCAATGTATGCTTGTCTACATCAACCCAGCCAGCTGCGTTTGCGAGGGGACTATTTTTTATAAAATCAGGAGCACTTTGCGGGGGTGTAACATGTATCATATCGAAATCTACCCATGTTTCTACATCTTTATTCTGCTCACCAATACCAATGAATTTTGCCTTTTTACCCGGACCATCCACTTCCACCAGTTTTTGCATAAAGTTCAAACCGATATTCCCCCGCTCACAGACTTTCAACAGCGTTTTTTCATAATGAGGAACAGCAAATAATTTTGCTGCACCACTCCAATACTGGATATTTATGTTGCTGAGTACATTATGTTTCCTGAAATAATCTGCAGCCAGGTACATGATCTTGTGGGGAGCACCACCGCATTTAACGGGGGTATGTGGATTGTGAAAAATAGCTTTTCCGGATTTCAAATTTTTCATGCATTCAAATGTGTAGGAAGCATGCTGAAAACTGTAATTGGAGCAGACGCCATTTTTACCTAGCGTGTCTTGTAAACCTTTGATTTCACTCCAGTTAAGCTGAATGCCAGGTGCTACAATGAGGTATTCATATTCCAAAGTAGATTCATCATCCAGAAGTATTTTATTTTCTTCGGGAAGAAAAGTAGTCACCTTTTTCTGAATCCAGGTGGTTCCAGACGGTATTACAGATGACTGTTCCCTTTCGGTTTTAGAAATATCAAATACACCACTGCCCACCAACGTCCAGGCCGGCTGATAGTAGTGTTTTTGAGCGGGGTCTACCAGTGCAATGTCGAGTTTCTTGTTTTTCAGCAGCAATTTGGATGCAACAGAAATGCCTGCATTTCCTGCTCCGATGATAACGATTTGATGTTTAGTTGTTGACATTTTTCGGGGTTTTAATACCCCATAGTTAAACACATTTTATTGCTACTTAAGTGATAAATGTCACATTTCACTTAATATTTCAATCCCACAGTCACAAAGAAATTCCTGGCTTCGGCAGGCATCAGTCCGGGACCGGGATAACCTCCTGCGCGTCTGGTAAAGTATTTTGTATTGCCAAGGTTGTTGACGCCGGCCTTGATAAAGAATTTATCATTGACATTGTAACCGGAGCTGAGATCCATCAATTGATATGATGGTATGATTCCGTTCACACCATTTGCTGTGGGAGTCCTGGTGTTATTTGCGTCAGTAAATGATGCACCAACAAAGCTGTGTTGTAAAGTGATTGTGATTTTCTTTTTGGTGTAGGTAATACCAGAACGGATGATATGCTCAGGGGCATTTTCCACCCTTTTGTTTTTGAGGCTGCTTTCTACGAGGTTATTGCCCTGGCGCGTAACAACCTTAAAATCTCCGTAGCGCGCATCAATGAGGGCAACGGAAGTGAATAAAGTAATGTTGCCGAAAGCAGGATTTTTAAGCCAGGCTTTAAGCGGACTGAATTCAACCAACGCCTCAATGCCTTTACTGGTGCTGTTTCCTACATTGGTTCTCAGGTTGTAAAAACTACCATCGGCTTTCTGTTGTGCAATGAGTCCGATTCTGTTGTTGTATTGAAGCCAATAGGCACTGACATCAAAGAACAGGTAATCTTTTAGCCTGCC
>CAMAXV010000061.1 GCA_945862385.1 Chitinophaga pinensis | reverse complement strand
TCTCATCTTTCTTCCATCAATGACAGTCAGGGTTATTTTTCGTTCGATGCCATCAATCCGGCTAAAAATCCGGATTGGGCGAAATGCTACAATACTTATGCTCCAGGCAAGGGTTACCAGTATTGTAACCTCAACTACAACATGCTGGGGGCAGTTATTGAAAAGGTTTCGGG
Source organism: Chitinophaga pinensis (assembly GCA_945862385.1). Lineage (GTDB taxonomy): Bacteria > Bacteroidota > Bacteroidia > Chitinophagales > Chitinophagaceae > Pollutibacter. Next base: position 4,489 of record CAMAXV010000061.1, on the reverse strand, counting down.
GGAGCGTTTCGACCGGTATGTAAAAAAGCATGTGCTTGATCCGCTCGGACTGTACGGAGGCTATTATGTAGAGGAGTTGGATAAGTCGAAGTTTGCTACACTCTATGCCTACGACAGCTCGGGGAAGTTTATTCCTTCACCCGGAGCCTATCAGCAAAGAGCCGAAGTGATTGCTGCCTACAAAATGGGTGAAAGCACTCCGGTTTTTTCACCAACCGGAGGAATGAAAATTTCCGCCAGAGACCTGGCAAGGTACATGACTATGCACATGAATTTTGGTAAAAACGGGAAGCGCATCATCTCGAAAAAAAGTGCCACAGCCATGCAAACACCTTTGTCCAGTGATGAGGGGTATGGCCTCGCGCTGGAAGTCACGGAGAAAATGATTTCCGGCAGGCAACTCACAGGGCATACAGGTGTGGCCTATGGTTTATATAGTGCCATGTTTTTTGATCCGAAAGAAAAATGGGGGATCGTAGTCATAACCAATGGATGTGATCCGCGTTATGACAATGGTTACAACGCTTTCATCCGTCAAATGGTGAATCATTTGTATGAGCAATTCATTCAGCCAAAGCCATAACAGTCATTTTTTTTATTTCATCTTTTTCAATGTTACCGGGCCAATTAGACCTGATTCCTGCAACGGAGAGTCTGGGCGGAAAAGCGGCATGGCGATGTAGGTTATCTTTTTAGCTCCAGGTTGTGCATCACCTACCAGCCGGTTCACCCAGGAATTGATGACTTTAATTTCAAGTTTGTTTTTACCTGGTTTAAGGTAACGGGTTATGTTTGTAGCAAATGGTGGGGTCCATAAGGTGGTGGCTTTTTGTCCGTTCACATAAACCTCTGCCAAATTCTTCACAACACCCAGATCCAGGCTAATCTTTTCACCTGCCGTGAATGCAGGAATTTCAATTATTTTGGAATAAGTTGCTGCACCGGAGAAATACCTGATGGCAGGGTCTGTTTGTTCCGTAAATGAGATAAGCGCAGGGAAAGGGATATCTCCTGCTGGTCCGCCTCTTCCCTCCTGGAATCGAACGGCCCAGGGACCTTCCAGCTGTTGACGGTTGATTTCCTTTTCAGATCTAGCCGTAAAGCTGGTGGAAGGTATTGGGCCTTCAAACAGTACAAACAAAGATTGCCAGGGATGGAATGTCATGTTAATTATGGTCCGGTTGTCTTTCACCTGATAGCCTACCGGATGGATTTCTCCGCTTACTGCGTCCCAGATCATGGGCTTTTTACCTGTAACCCTGAATGAAACCGTTGTTGCATTTTTTGCATCGGAACGGCTGTTGAGCCAGTAGATCTCACGCTCAGACATGCTTCTATGCACATACAAAATTTCTGCCTTTTGCTCACTAAAGATTACATCTTCATACAGCTTCCTGTTATGCAGCTGTGTTCGGATATCATTGCCAAAAGCTACATTGGGTAGGGATTTCAATGCTTTAAGGGTATTGGTGAATACAATGGTGTCATCCGCAAGGCTGGGTGAAGCCACGGGTGCTGTTCCGCTGACAGGAACTCCTGACCGGGCCAGTTGCAGTATCCGGGCCAAGACCTTCAGCGTCATCTTTTCTGCAGAAGGATCAAGTACCAGCATGCTGTACTGCATACCGGTTTTGGTTATCAGTCTGCCATTTACAGGTTGAACAGCCTCCAGTAAAACCGTTGCATTAGCAAAATCGAATTCATAACCAGCGGGGATAGTTGGAAGGGCATCCTGGCATAGGGAGGTGATGTTGGTGTTTTCACCATAGTAATACAACACATCCGCCACAAATCTTCCCTGTTGCAGCAGGTGTGAAGTGCGTGCAAGGTAGTCGACCCAACTGCGTGCCTGATCCGCCCAGGTTTCCTGACGTGTGAACCATTGTCCGAACGGACCGAGTGATAGTCCGGGCATGAGACTGTCCAGTGGCTGGTGGACTGAAGTGTGCACTATAAAACGATTCACTCCTGATGCCATTTCCATGTCGGCTGTACGCTTGAGCGTGGCTGGTGAGGGCGCATAGGAATTGCCAACAGTGGTCATGGATTCTGCAGCTACGATGTTTTGTCCGTATATATGTGCAACAGATGCCGATTCTCGGATATCTGCCCTGCTTCTGATCTCTTCATCAGTGCCTGCTGCCAGTGCACCTGGTTGCCACATAGCCGACATGGGAATATCGGCTCTGCGTTTCACATCCATGCCGTCTGCCAGGTAAATGCGCATATTTTCATGCGACTCTGTATACCGTTTCATACCCCGCTTGTACAGCTCTTCACCTATTACGTTATAATGGTTGTCGGTGATCAATTCGCCAATTGTTTTTCTGAAATCCCAGAGGAACTTTTCACTCTCCTCTGTACTCCCAATCACCCTTCCTGTGAGCACAGGAAGCCAGGGGATGGGGTTATATCCTCTTCTTTTTTTGAACTCTTCCTGCATAGAGGCTGTCCAGGTCATATGCCCTGCTTCATAACTGTCGAGTACCATGTGGGTTAGTCCGGATGCACCCATTTTTCCACCTGTGGCATCCCTGTACATGTCAAGGTAGGTGTTGATATATTTCCTAACCGCTTCTTTATCGAGCTTGTCTACTTCAAGTCCCGTTGCTTCAGGTGATGCCGGGTGATTTTCCCTTCCGGTAAGTGAATAACCCAGCCTAAGGATAGCCCATCTGCCAGCAGGTGCATTCCATTGCAGGATTCCATTTTTATCCATGAATGCACTGATATCCACCACATCTTTTGTGGCTATGGCATCTGCTGCAGTCAGGTATTTTTCCAATGGTTTTTCTTTCCAGGGATCGAACCCTGCCTTGTCTGCAAATTCGCTGATCCTGGATGTGTTGTGCAGCACGAATTCAGCTACATCAACACCCTCCGGCTTTGTGGCAGCACCTATGCCGAACATGGAGAGCATGGCATTGGCAGGTGCCAGAAAGGGCTTGTAAACTAGTCTCCAGTATTTTGAGGTGGTTGGCTCAAAACTAACAGTATTCATCGGCACAATACTGCCGCTGACAGTTGTAATGGTTTTGAAATGGATACCATCATCACTTACCTGCAGACTGCGGTTTTTGGGACCACCATTAAAATCTTCCAATGGAATATGATGTGCACCGGAGATCGTCATGGCCTTAAAGGTAACCGGCGTGCTAAAGCTGTACTGTATCCACATATCCTCTTCCAGTGATTTCACAGGAAGGTGGGCCGTTTTGGAGATGTCACCATCGGTGAGTTGTGAAAGACTGAAGTTTCCGCCACTTGAACTCAAGGAAGCTTGAAGTTCTTCCAGCGTTTTTTCCTGATCTGGTATTCGATACGCTACTACTGCAGCATCTGCATAAAACTGCGGTTTAGCCTTTGATTTAGCATCCTGAAATCCACCACCAGACAAAGCCTGGTTTTGCATTTTTCCTGTAACAGCTGAAGGCTGGGGGAGTTGTATTTTGATCGATTCACCACCCCTGATGATTGTTTCTGTCCACACATATTTTTTCATCCCGTCTGATGCTTCCACCCATGGACCTCCTGTCACACTCCATCCCGGTGATCCGGCGATGGCCATTTCCAGCTTTTTCTCCGACGCCAGTTCTGTGGTATACCGAAAGGCATCTTTCCAGGCAGGAGTCATATACACCAGTTTTTCTTTCACCACCTGCGGCGTGAAGAGACTGGCGTCGAAATTCTGAAATCCACCGATACCCGATTTCTCCATCCATTCCAGATCCTTGCGGATTCCTTCTTTGGAGATATTGCCATTCATCCAGTGCCACCAGACCCTTGGTCTTGCTGCCTGTGGCGGGTTCAGGAATTCAGCTTGGAGCTTACCGGAAGTTGTTTGCGCTGAAATGTTGAATGATAAAGGCAACAAAAGAGAGAAAAGCAATTTTTTCATTGGTGGTTGATTGGGGTAAATGCTTAGAGTAATATATAACTTTGCCAGCAATGGAAAAAATGAATATGATGAGCGGATTACTGCCTCAACCTGTCTTTTCAGATGCTGCTATTTCGCTTGCAGGCGTTTCAGACAGCGAACAGCTTTTGGCACTTGTCAACAGCTCTTACAGGGGAGAAAGTTCCAGGAGGGGGTGGACAACCGAAGCGGACCTGATAGCTGGTGAAGTCAGAATCAGTGAATCGGCACTAAAGGAAGTACTTAAGCTCAAAGGCAGTGTGGTTCTGGTTTACAGGGAAGCCGAAACACTGGTGGGTTGTGTCAACCTGCAACACAAAGGCGATTACCTCTACCTGGGTATGTTTTCGGTTTTACCAGAAAAACAAAACGCTGGCATCGGAAGAAAACTCCTCCAGGCAGCTGAAGAGCTTGCCCGTCAATGGCATCTGGGTGTAATCAGGATGAGTGTAATTTCTGTAAGGTCTGAACTGATTGCCTGGTATAAACGGAATGGCTATGCAGATACAGGTGAAAGAATACCATTTCAGGAAGACGGGATGAGTGGTAAGCATCTCCGGGAATTGGAGTTTA
>CAMAXV010000060.1 GCA_945862385.1 Chitinophaga pinensis | reverse complement strand
ACAATGCAATTCTTGTGTGGACTTTAATGTATTGTTAAATAGGATGACAGGTTGACTGAAATTCAGTCATGTTTACTTAATTGCAACCATAGAGGCATAAAAATTGTATAATAACAAAAAAAATCAGTTATGAACATGAGACAAACATTTACGGTTGTTCTGATCAGCGCAGTTACTTCAACTGCAGCCATGTTTGGTTATGATTCATTTATCAGAAAACCAGGGCTGATACAGGAACAGAATGGTAAATTGCCTGCCAGTTATGCAGGATTTACTGATAACAAAAACAATATTCCGGGGCAACCGGTTGATTTCCAGCCTGCATCACAGGCTGCAGTTCCCGCTGTAGTTCATATTACTACAACCATTGGGAACAGCCAGGCCAACAACAACTTACCCAAAACCAGAAGAAGTCCTTTCAGCGATTTTTTTGGAGAAGATTTTTTTGATGACTTCTTTGGTGGTGGCGGTGGTCCGCAAATGAGAAGTGTACCTCAGCGCGCCAGCGGATCGGGGGTAATCATCAGCGAAGACGGATATATTGTTACCAATAACCATGTTATTGAGCAAGCCAGTGATATCAATGTAACCTTAAATAACAAGAAACAATACAAGGCAAAGCTTATCGGAACTGATCCGAGCAGTGACCTGGCCTTGATCAAAATTGAGGAAAAAGCATTGAATTTTCTCTTGTACGGGAATTCAGATAATGTAAAACTAGGACAATGGGTAGTGGCTGTTGGTTATCCGCTTAATCTTGAAACTACTGTTACAGCGGGTATTGTGAGTGCAAAAGCCAGGTCTCTTGGTTTAAACTCCAGAAGGAGCGCATCCCCAATTGAATCTTTCATTCAAACAGATGCAGCCGTAAACCAGGGTAATTCAGGTGGTGCACTTGTTAATACCAATGGAGAGCTCGTGGGCATAGTTTCTGCTATAGCATCGCCAACGGGTGCTTACGCTGGTTATTCCTATGCGATTCCGGTGAACATAGTCAAAAAAATCATCAATGATCTTTTACAGTATGGAACGGTTCAGCGGGCTTATCTTGGAATAAGCTACCTGCCTGAAACTGCGCCTGAATCTGAAAAAACGAAGCTGAACTACAAAGAGGGTCAGGGTGTTCTGGTACTGGATGTTTCCAAAGATGGTGCCATGAATGGAACAGGTATTCAAAGCGGGGATTACATCAGCAAAATAAATGGTGTTAAAGTGACTTCCGGCAGTGAAATGGTAGAGCAGGTAGCTGGATATAAGCCTGGCGATAAAGTTTCTGTTGCCTATATAAGGGCAGGAAAAGAGTACACAACCTCTATTGTATTGAAAAACAAGGCCGGTAATATGGATGTGGTGAAGAATGAAATATCTCAGAAATTAGGTGCTGAGATACAAGCACTTGATAAAAAGAAAGCCACTGAGTTTGGTGTCAAGGGAGGTTTAATTGTAACCAAAATAGGAGCCGGTCTGATTGATGACCAAACTAGAATGAGGGATGGCTTTGTTATCTTGAAAGTAAATGGAGCTGAAGTAAAGAGTGTTGAGGAATTAAACAGTGCCATGGCCAAAAATCCAAAGAAAGTCTTGCTTGAAGGATTTTATCCAGGTTATGAAGGTGTTTACCAATACCCCATAGAAATCTCAGAATAAACCGAAAGGAGATAATGAAAGGGATGCCCCAAAGGCGTCCCTTTTTTATTTTAGCCAAACCTGATATCCCCAGGGTTGCAGTTTTATGACCCGATTTTCATTATTGAAATGCCTGATAACACCAGAGAAAGCCTCCTCATAAGATCCGGTAAAGTAAGTTGTATCAACTTCAACATATTCGAGTGTCCATGGGGAGAAATTGATTGCAATAAACGCAGTTCCTGTCTGACCTTTCCTGAAAAAAGTCAGCACATGGTGGTCGACACTATTCCAAACCTGAAGGCATGCAGATGCCTCTGCTGACAGGGAAAATGCATCATTTTTCTTGCGCAAACCAAGCAATTGTTTGTAGAAATCATGCCGGCTGGGCGTTTGATTCCAGTCGATGGGATCATGGTCGAAAAACTTTAGCCTCTTTTGATTAGGTAGTTCTTGTCCGCTATAAATGAGGGGGACGCCTTTCCAGGTAGCAGAGAATACTGCTAATGGGATTGCCATTTCACCATATTTTTCCTCTTCTGTACCATTCCAGCTGTTTTCATCATGGTTGCTGGTAAACCAGGCCGGACAGAAGGCATTGAACCTGGAGTCACTATATAATCCAAGGACTGTTCGCATTTCGTGAATATTCAATGCACCCTGACAGGCACATTGCTGGGCTGTATTCATCCATCTCCAGGTATAGGCAGCATGAAATACTTGTACATAATCTGGATTATCAAGTGGATCCAGTTCTGCCAACCAAAACAATTTATGATTTTCTTCCAATGCAAGCCTGGCTTGCAGCCAAAAATCCAAGGGTGTTAACATCGCCATATCACACCTGAAACCATCGAGATCAAATTCCTGTATCCAGAACCGCATGGCCCTGATCATTTCCAGCCGCATTTCCTGGTTATTGTAATCCAGGTCGATCACATCATCCCATCCATTGCTGTCATAAAACCTACCTGCATCGTCACGCTTATAGAAATCAGGATGATTTCGGGTCCACTCATGGTCGCATCCCGTGTGGTTTGCCACCCAGTCCACAATCACCTTCATACTCAGTTCATGGGCATACCTTACAATTTCTCTGAATTCAGCAGCAGTTCCAAACTCTTCATTGATTTCAATATAACTCGAACAGGCATAATAACTACCCAAACTCCCCTTTCTGTTCAGGAAGGAAATGGGGGTCAGGGGCATGAACCACAAGGTTTCAACACCCATATCAGCCAACCTGTGCATGTGTTCCCTGAAACCTGCAAAATTGCCCTGTTTAGTGTACTGCCTCAGATTGACCTCATAAATGTTAGTCCGCAGGCTCCAATCTACCTGTTTAAAATCCATTTTCATGCTGGAAAGTTACATAATCCACTTAACAGCTACCATTCAAAAAGTGAAAGCGAACCAAACAGTTCAGGTGTTGTTAAATCTTTCAGTAATTTTACATTCATCAGATGAAACAATTTTCAATACCTGCCCGGTACAGGAGTCCATTTATTGCCGATATCAAAAAACAGAGAAAAGAAGCCGACAAGCTGAAGAAGGATTATAGTCCTACCACACTTGATCTGGGCACATTACAAATCAAGCTAGCAAGGCATTTTGGCTTTTGCTATGGCGTTGAGAATGCTATAGAAATTGCTTTTGAAACGATTGCCCAAAATCAGGGAAAGCGAATTTACCTGCTGAGTGAGATGATTCATAATCCCATAGTGAATGAGGACCTGCTGGCCAGTGGTTTGCAGTTTCTGATGGATACCAAGGGAAACATGCTGATTCCATTTGAAGATTTGAAGGCTGATGATATTGTAATTATTCCTGCATTTGGCACTACCCTTGCAATTGAAGAAAAGCTAAGAGCAATTGGCATTCAGATTGAAAAATACAATACTACCTGTCCGTTTGTTGAAAAGGTTTGGAACAGGGCAGAACAGATTGCCCAAAAAGGATACAGCATTGTTGTTCATGGCAAACCCACCCATGAAGAAACCAGGGCCACATTTTCGCACAGTGATGTTCATGCCCCAACACTGGTGATCAATGATATGGAAGAAGCCATTATTCTGGGTGAATACATGAAAGGCCAGCGAGACTATCAGGATTTTGATACCCATTTCAAAGACCGGTATTCCCCCCATTTCAATCCAGAGAAAGACCTGGAGAAGATTGGTGTTGTGAACCAGACCACCATGCTGGCAACTGATACACAAGCTATTGCCGATTACCTCAAACAGGTTATAACCGACAAAAACGGATTAGAGCCGGATAAAGTTTCCGCTTTCTTTGCAGATACAAGGGATACACTTTGTTATGCCACAAATGACAACCAGACAGCAGTAAGGGCACTGCTCGAAGAAGAGGCAGACCTTGCCATTGTGATTGGCGGCAGAAACAGCAGCAACAGTTCCCATCTGGTTGAATTGTGTGAAGAAAAACTGCCAACTTATTTTATTCAGTCAGAAGCAGACATCCTTTCTGCAACAGCTATTCGCGGATACAACTGGAGAACACATGAAGAATATGTTCAGGAAAACTTCCTACCCCAAAAAGATCAGGTCAGAATACTGATGACCAGTGGAGCATCTTGTCCGGATGCCATTGTGGAAGCCGTGATTTCCAAATTAACAGAGTTGGTGAGCGGTGCTAAATCACTTACTGAATCCTGATAAATGTCATAACATCAGCTTTCCATCCGCTGTTTAGCCCATTCCAGTGCCAGGCCCAACTGTTGATCAGGTGATAGGTTGCTATTATCCAGCATGATGGCATCTTCTGCCCTCCTCAAAGGAGAAACATCTCGGGTAGAATCGATATGGTCGCGCATGCGGAGGTTCTCAGTAACTTCATCAACTGAGATTTCAGGATTTTTTTGTTGCAGTTCTTTCAATCTTCTGTTCACCCGAACATCTTCACTTGCAGTCATGAATATCTTCAATTCAGCATCCGGAAACACCATTGTCCCAATATCCCTACCATCCATTACCACCCCTTTTCCTTGTCCAATTTGTTGTTGCTGAGCCACGGCGAATTCTCGCACCTGCTTCAATGCTGCCACGTCGCTGACCCGTTGGGCCACATCCATCGTCCGGATTTCCTTTTCAACATTTTCACCATTCATCCAGATTTCATTGTTCCCTGATTCAGCATTCAATTGAAATTGCAGATTGATAGATTGTAAAGCCTGTTCAACAGCACTTACATCCGCAAGGTCTACCTGGTTCCGAATGAAAAACAGGGTGATCGCCCTGTACATGGCCCCGGAATC
>CAMAXV010000059.1 GCA_945862385.1 Chitinophaga pinensis | reverse complement strand
CTCGTGAAACTCACGAAAGGTCAGGGTTTTAGTCCACTAGTGGTTGATTTACCTGGTGAACATTATATTACCAAAGGATATGTGGAACGTAGGGATAGGATGAAATTTGCGGAACAGGTTAAGTCTAGCGAAATACAAATAGATAGTTTGCAGATAGCGGCATTACGTGAAATCATATCATTAGCTGAATCCAGGAATATTCAAGTCAAACTGATTCAAATGCCCGTGACACAAAACCTGTACAATAGTTTTGTCAATAATGCTGAATTCGATAGATTGGTGTCTTCTTTGGCAACTTACCATAACCTCAATGGAAAAGTACGTCTGACAGATACACTTCATTTTTACGATAGTAATCACCTCAATGCGGAAGGTGTAAAACAACTTAATCCATTGCTAGTTTCCATTATTGGCTCACCAGCCAGATAGATGAAGGGTTGCATGAGGGAGTGATGTTGCAGAGGACCGACTTTACCGCGTTTGTTTCTTCCTTTTTCAGGTGATTCAGGGCAAAAAGGATCCTGAACCGGTCTCCGCTCATGAGCATGGCTTCCAGTAAATACTGTTCGTTCCATAGCCTGTATTCCAGGTGCGTCCAGGCTTTAGGATAATGCCGGGGTGTAAAAATATCGTGGATGTGGATAATTACGCCGGGTTTGATGACAGGGAGGATTTCAAAATATATGTGGAGCACGTCGTTCTCCGGACGAATAACATGTGAAGTGTCTATGAAAAGCATGTCTCCGGCTTCGAGCGATTTGAATAGGGATAAATCGGTTTCTTCAATCCGGCTCCTCACGATTTTAACCCCGGGAATGCTTTCCAGCCAGGGGTTTTCATAGGGCTCAATGCAGGTCATCTGCGTTATTGCCCCTTCTTCCCTGTTGCGTTCCATTGCCAGATGGGCCACCCGGGTGGAATGTCCGCTCCCAATTTCAATGATGCGCTTAGGTTTTTTGTTGCGGATCATCAGGTAATACAACTCAGCATCGCCCTCATCAAAAGCGCCATTGCCCAGGTAATAACTGGTGGGATGGGGGATTCGGCTGAAGCTGCTGAGCTCTCCGCTGAAATGGAGCGCTTTCAATGCCTGAAGTTGTTCGGGGATATCAATGCTAATGGTCAGAGAACGGGGCCTTTCTGGATCAAAGCCTTTGCTGTAAACAAACTGAGGCTGGTAGTAATGGTTGTTGAGTGGCAGGATACCGGTATGCTGCACCAGCTTCCGCATAACCGGAAAGTACTGCAGGCCATAATGCCGGAAAATCCGCATGAGGTTTAGGAAAATAAAATTCAGGGGAGAAAGCAACAGGTCGGTTGCCAGCAGGGAGGCGCGTTTGAGTTTTTCTTTCATGCCGCACAAAAATAGGTATTGAATGGGATTTCTGGCTATTGGTCTTCATGTACATTGCTTGTTGACTGTCGGGAGTTATCTTTGACAGCGTCAATTCACCATAAGCATGACATTCCTCCTCATCTTTCCGCTCATATACCTGATGGCTTTTGGCATCAGCATGCGCGGACTCCTGCAGGGGCGGACAAGGGATTTGCTGATTTTTATTATACTCGGGCTCCCCATCTATACCACAAGCCTCTCAGTGGCATTTCATTTTGGCGGTAAACCGGTTGTTTCGGTGATGCAGCTGTGTAAAGAGCTTGTTGTGGTAACGGCAGCAGTAGTGGTGGCGCTGAGCATCCGTGAAAAGCCCAGACTGTTGCTGGTAGATAAACTTGTTGCGGCATTCATGTTGTTGACTATCACCTATGCAGTGATTCCGCTCGGGGGATATAGTTTTGTGGAGCGACTAGTTGCACTGAAAGCACTCAGTTTTTTTCCCCTGCTTTATGCCTGTGGCAGATTCATGCCGCTTGAAACCGTGTACCTCAAAAAAGTGTTTACACTCATTGCAGCACTATCGCTGGCTGCCGGTGGGGTGGTGTTGCTGGAATGGTTTTTCAACATTCACTTCCAGCATTTCAGTGGTTACACGGCTTTCAACAATGCCATCTACCAGGTTGAAGAGTCGGGTAATTACGGACTTACCTGGACTTTCGAAATTGAGAATGGCACCAAGCGGTTTGCATCCTTTTTTTCCAATCCGCTAGACCATGCAGCTGCTACCATATTTGCACTCGCCGTACTCGCCGGTTTGTATACGGGAGATGGCAATAAGCTCCATTTTTCCCGTTTTGGGTGGATGGCCCTACTGGCCACACTGGCCTCTATTCTGTTTGCACTCTCCCGGGCAGCATTTCTCAGTTATTTTCTGGTGGTTTTTTTATACAGCCTCATTACGAAAAGGAAAGAAATCCTGGCATTGTTTTACCTGGGTGCCTTGTTGATGGTGGTTTATGTACTCTTTTTTGTGGAAAAGGACTTTCGGGAATTTGTGATCAATACCATTCAGTTTACCAATGCCTCCAGTGTGGGCCATTTGCTCGAATGGCTGGCAGGATTGGAAGCCATGGCCAGGGAGCCACTGGGGCTCGGGTTGGGCACATCCGGCAGGATCTCCGCATTAGCAGGAGATAATGTTGGGGGTGAGAACCAGTTTATCATCACGGGGGTTCAGACTGGCGTTTTAGGCCTGTTGCTTTACCTCGCCATCCATGTTGTTTCTTTTGTGCAGGCCCTCCGCTGGTATCCACGTTTGGAAGGCAAAGAACAACAGATTTGTCTGACACTGATCCTCGCCAAGGCCGGATTATTCATTCCCATGTTCACCGCAAATCTCGAGTCTTACCTCTATGTGGCCTATATGATGTGGATTGTAAATGGATGGGTGGTGCAAATAATAGGCAGGAGGGGGGGAATACAAGTTGAGAGAAATAAGTTGAGAGAAATAAGTTGAGAGAAATAAGTTGGGAAAAATAAGTTGAGAGAAATAATAACTTTCTTTCAACCCCTGAATTTTGCAGCCAATTTTTCAATAATCTCAATGGATTTTGAATATTTCTGTGCAAGTTCTGCATAGGAAATGACCCCTTTTTCCAAATCATCAATCAAATTTAGGGTGAGGTCAAAACCTTCTTCAATACCTTCAGTCCGACCTTCTGTCCTGTTGCGCTTGGGTGAAATTGGAGCGGTCTAATATCTCAACTGCTTTCATCAGATTGGGGTAAACAGAAATGTCAAATTTTTGCATGGTGATGAGTTTTTCAGGTTCGGCAAGAAATTTTAACCAGCGATCAACCGGATTTTCCAAATTGAAATTATCCAATTTTCTTCTTTTAGGAATGCTAAATTCTGGTGTAAAACTCCCCTCCTGGCCAGGAGGGGTGCCGAGACAAATGAACGAAGTGAATTTGTTGAGGCGGGGTGGTGGACTGAGTTTGTAAAATCCACCACCCCGTCACCTGCCTTTGGCAGGCAAGCTCATTCGCCTGCACCTTCGGTGCAGACTCATTCGTGCCATCCCTCCTGGCCAGGAGGGGATTTTTTTGACTCGTCCTGAAAAAGTTTACAGGTTTAGTGATTAATCCTGGCATAGGTTTACAGTTTTTGCCAAGACCTGTTTCAAGTAAGTGATATCGACAACTGGCTGTGGCGGCTCGACAAACAAATTAATAAACTCAATTGTTATTTCTTTTTCCTGTCCGAATATCCGCTTGAAGACAATGTCTGCTGTGGGTTTAAGTAGGTCTCTTTTCATCTTACAAAGTTGCAGAGACACTCAATTTTAAAAAGGTGAAAAACACCCGGATAAAGGGAGATTTTAACGGTTCTTTTGTGTTAAAACGCACAGTCTTTCCGGATGCAGACAAGCTCAACGCTGAATGTTCACCTTGCCATTATGCCAGATTGCGTTATAAACTTCAATTATTCCTTAATTTTACTGCATGCGGTTGACTGAAAAGGAAAAAGATAATTTGTTGAAATCCATCCATTACTGGGATAAGGATGCACAGGTTTATCTGTTTGGCAGCCGAACAAACGATAGTAAGAAGGGGGGAGACATTGATCTTGCAGTATGGAGTAGGAGAATAGGACTTAGAGAAAAAATTGATATAAAATTGAAATTTTTCGAGGAATTTGGGGAGCAGAAAATTGATTTGTTCGTATTCAATGATGAATCGAATACATTTTGGAATGTGATAAATGAGCATGCATTATTACTAAATTAGAATATTCTGCCCTTAACATGCGAGAAACTCCCCTCCTGGCCAGGAGGGGAATTGTTAATGTTTTTATATCACAACACGTTTGAATTATTCAATCATAATAAATAAATACCCATTGGCTCAGCGTGTAATTGGTGTTGATATCCGGGATTTGAAAATCGCCAAAACCGGCGCCAGGATTTATTTGCAGGAACTGATGCGCAACTGGCATCCAGACGATAAGGTACGGTTTGTTGAACTTGATAACGGGTTGCCAGTATATACCGGTAGTAATAAATGGTTGAAGGCTTTTGAACACCTGCGTTTCCTTTTCTGGAAGCAACTCCAGCTGCCATTACTTGCTCGGATGCGTGGATGTCAGTTCATTTTTTGCAGCGATTTTTTTGTCCCTTTATTTCCGCTGGGTGCCCAAACAATCCCCGTGCTGCACGATGCTTTTTTCTGGGAATATCCTGAACATTATAACCCCATCTGGCTTCGGTTGTTTCATGCAGTAGGTGTGCCGGCGATGCACAAAGCTCATCTGGTGTTGGTTCCGAGTGAATATACCCGTAAGCAGGTGATGAAATTTACCAAGCTCTCATCAGAAAAGATTGTGGTGGTGCATGAAGGATCCCGACCATTTCCCGAAATAAAGGATGCCGGGAGACCATTTTCCGCTCCTTACCTGTTTCACCTCGGAGTGCTGGAGAAAAGAAAGAATCTCCCGAGATTAATAACGGCTTTTGCTGCATTGTCTGAAAAGCATCCGGATCTGTTGCTCGTGCTGGCAGGAGGTGTTTCGAACAAGCAAAATCTGAATGATTTTCCAGCAATTGAAGCAGCTATTCA
>CAMAXV010000058.1 GCA_945862385.1 Chitinophaga pinensis | reverse complement strand
AAACTGACACACATGAGAAAGCTCATTCTGCTTTTTTTATTCTTTGGCATCATTATTCAGGCATCAGCTCAGCAGCAGTTTCATCAGCGGGCAAATTATGAACTTGCAGCAAGATTTTCTCCCAAAAAACTGGAGAAAATGATTTTTTCCACAGCTGTGGATCCGCATTGGATGAAGACAGGTAGCAAGTTTTGGTATATGTATGAAACAACTGCAGGTAAACAATGGGTGGTTGTTGATCCGGTAAAAATGACCAAGACTCCCATGTTCAACAACGATAAACTAGCTGCAGCCATTACCAGGATTGTGAAAGATCCTTTCGATGGCAAACACCTGGCGCTGGATAACCTGAAATTCACCAAGGATGAAAATGTCATCAGCTTTGAAGTAAAGAGTTCAGCGGATGAGACCAAAAAAGATAGTACCAGAAAGAATGCAACTGCAGCCAAAGAGAAAAAGGTTTTTTTCTTTGAGTACAATATTCAGAGAGACTCTCTCATTGAGTTGAAAGATTACCGCAAGCCTAAACCAAAGCCATCATGGGCCAATATTTCACCAAATCAGCGATGGGTGGTTTTTGCCCGAGACTTCAACCTTTACAGAATGGACTCTGCCAACTTCAGCAAGGCGAGGGTGAATGAAGACGATAGCACAATTGTTGAAGAGAAACTCACGGATGATGGCATGGAGTATTATGGATTTGGTGAGTCTTTTGGTGAAACAAATATTGAAAAGAACGCTAACAGGAAAAAAAGAAAAGCCGTGTTTGCGTTGTGGTCACCTGATTCCAGGTACTTTGCCATAACCAGGACAGATAGTCGCCAGGTCAAGGATCTCTGGGTTATCAACAGCATTGCTCAGCCACGACCAACCCTGGAAACATACAAATACCACATGCCAGGTGAGAAAGAAGCCCCTGTTAGGGAAATGATGTTGTATGCCATGCAGGATAAAATAATGCACCGGATTAATACTGCGTTGTTCAAGGATCAGGAGATAGCTATATGGTCTGCCGACCAGGATAAACGCAGCCGAGATGATGATTTCCGCACTATGAAATGGCTGGGAGATTCTTCCAGGTTTTATTTTAGCAGAACCAGCCGCGACCTTAAACGCATAGATATTTGCGCCCTTGACGTTGCCACAAAAGAAGTAAAAGTGGTGGTTGAAGAGCGCATGAATACATACGTTGAGGTTAGAAAACCAGTTTTTTTCAACAATGGGAAAGACTTCATTCACTGGAGTGAAAGAGATGGCTGGGCACACCTTTATCACTATGAAACCGGAGGTAAATTAAAGGCGCAGCTAACAAGCGGACCATGGCACGTGGAAGAGATAGAAGGCGTGGATGAGAAGACAAAGACAGTATATTTTACCGCTAATGGAAAGGAAAATAATGAAGATCCTTACTATCTGCACTTTTATAAAGTTGGGCTGGATGGATCAGGGGTAAAGTTGCTCAACGCAGGAGATTTTGAGCATAATATAAATCTTGATGAGCAAAAAAGATTTTTTGTTAACACCAGTTCACGGGTTAATACCACACCCGTGACTGCCTTATATGATGTAAGCGGAAAGAAAATTATGGATCTTGAAAAAGCGGATTTGTCATCCCTGATTCAGGCGGGATATAAGTTTCCTGAACCGTTTACCGCTAAGGCTGATGATGGTATTACTGATCTTTATGGTGTTGTATACAAGCCCTTTGTCTTCGATTCCACAAAAAAATATCCTGTTATAGCATATGTATATCCCGGTCCGCAAACGGAAGCTGTGAACAAGGCTTTTGGAAGGAGTATGGATCGTGTAGACCGCCTGGCTCAGTTTGGATTTATTGTCATTACCTTAGGTAACAGAGGTGGGCATCCTTCAAGGTCAAAATGGTATCATAATTATGGCTATGGGAACCTGAGAGATTATGGATTGGCAGATAAGAAAGCGGTTATCGAACAATTGGGTCAGCGATTTGGATACATAGATGTCAGCAAGGTGGGTATTCACGGACATTCCGGTGGCGGTTTTATGTCTACAGCTGCTATGCTGGTTTATCCCGATTTCTTCAAAGTAGCTGTTTCTTCTGCAGGTAACCACGAGAATAACATTTATAACAGGTGGTGGAGTGAAAAACACCATGGCGTAAGGGAACAAATTTCTGAAAAAGGAGATACTACATTTTTATACAATATTGAGAAGAATTCAGAACTGGCAAAAAATCTCAAAGGCCGCCTCATGTTATCGCATGGTGATATAGACAACAATGTTCATCCAGCCAATACCATCCGCATGGCCAATGCACTCATCAAAGCCAATAAGCGATTTGACCTGGTGTTGCTTCCCGGGCAGCGTCATGGCTATGGAGATATGACGGAGTATTTCTTCTGGCAGATGGGCGATTATTTCAGCAAATGGTTGCTGGGAGATTTTTCCCAACCAGTTGATATAATGGAAATGAACAGGGAGGTGCAGCAGACTGGAAGCAAACGATGAGCCTGATTGGTTTATCTTTGCAGTAATGAAACGCTATTATTGCATAATTGCTTCGTTGTTCTGTTTTTTCAGCCTTACTGCCCAGGAAAAAAATGTGGTGGTTGAGTCGGAAGGCAGACAGGTAACATTATCTCCCATCGTTGTTCGCAGCGGAACAAACGTTCCGGGGTTTATAAAACGGGTAGAAAGTGATACCACTTTTTACAAGGCATTTAAAAACCTGCGTATCCTGAATTACAGCGCAATCAATGATGTGCGCATGTTCAGCAGAGGGGGAAAAGTGTCTGCGAGTCTTTATAGTAAAACAAGACAATGGGCTGCCAGGTCCTGCCGGGTAACGAATGTTCTGGAAGAAAAATCGACAGGAGATTATTATAAAGTAAACGGGGACTATAATTACTATACAGCAGAATTATATGCATCTTTATTTTTTTCAAAGGATACCCTTTGTGCACAAACCAATGTGATAGGAGATATCGATCGAACTATAAAGGGGAAAAAGGGATTGGATAAGCATAAGGAACAACTAAAGATGTTGTTTTTCAATCCTGGTAAACAAATACCCGGTATTCCTTTAATGGGAGATAAAGTCATGGTCTTTGATCCTTCTCACCGCGATCTCTATGATATGCAAATAGATATTGAGGAGTATCAAGGTAAATTGGCTTACTTATTTCATGTAAGTATTAAAGAAGGTCTTCCTTTTTACAAACGGGATAATGTTGTTATTGACGAGATGACAACCTGGTTTGATTATGGATCTTTTGAAGTCTTGGCGAGAAACTATAAAATGAGTTACAATGCGGGCGTTTACAAATTTGATGTATCCATGGAAGTGGAGATCGGAAAGTTTGGGAAATACCTTTACCCCAAAGTAATTCGCTACGATGGTAACTGGGGAGTGCTTGTAAAGGGTAAAGAAAAAGGATTGTTTACGGCAACTATTTATGACCTGTCGCTTGAATAATGGTTGGCGTAACCCCTCCATTTTTCAATAACAGCCTTCATATCAGCTGCCAGCTCACTTTCAAAAAGCATTTCCTTTTCTGTTGCAGGGTGAATAAAGCCCAGGGTTTGCGCATGTAAAGCCTGCCTTTTACACAGGTCAAAACAATTGTCCACAAATTGTTTGTATTTCGTAAAAATTGTTCCTTTTACAACCCTGTCACCGCCATAAACTTCATCATTAAATAGAGGATGCCCCCTGTGTTGCATGTGAACCCTGATCTGATGGGTACGACCAGTTTCAAGCCGGCATTCTATAAGGCTCACATATTTCAGGTCTTCTAATACGGAATAGTGCGTAATGGCCTCTTTGCCGTAATCGCCATCAGGGAAAACATCCATAAGTTTTCGGAAACGGGGGTGCCTTCCAATATGCCCTGTAATCGTTCCTTCGGTTTCTTCAAAATTCCCCCAAACCAGTGCAGTATATTTTCGCTGCACTGTATGTTCAAAAAACTGACGGGCCAGTTTAACAGCTGCAAGTTCAGATTTTGCCAGTACAATCAGTCCGCTCGTATTCTTATCAATCCTGTGGACCATACCAAACCTGGGCAACTTGCTTTCGTCTATATCTGGTTGCTGCTGGCGAAGATACCAGGCTACACCATTGATTAGCGTTCCACTGAAGTTCCCTGCTCCGGGGTGTACAACCATACCTGCTGGTTTGTTGATAACCAGCACATGATCATCTTCAAAAACAATGTTTAAAGGCAGTTCTTCGGGAATGATTTCATACGTTTCAGGATCATTATCTGAATAAAAAATAATACTGTCTCCAGGTTTGACTTTGTAATTTGATTTGATTTGCAGGTTATTGACCAGCACCATTCCATTGCTTATGGCAGTCTGAATTTTGTTCCTGGAAGTATTCACCACTCTGTTCAGGATAAATTTATCTATACGAAGTGGCTCCTGTCCTTTATCTACAACCAGGGTAAGTCTTTCATATAATTCATCAGAAACCTGTTCGTCAATATGATCTTCATGCATGTTTTCACCAATCTCAACAGCCATAGTAGTATTTTTGCAAAGTTAATGTCTTTGTATCCGAAATGTCACGTCATGAATGAAAGCGTATTTTTCCAGGATTTGGGTAGTATGGAATATGGGGAAGCCTGGCAATTTCAGGAGACTTTACTCCAGCAGAATACCAGCATTAAATCAGCATTGGCAAAAGGGGAGCAGGCAGGAGAGACCCGGCATCATCTGCTTTTTTGTGAACACCCTCCTGTTTTCACACTTGGCAAAAGCGGAAAAGCTGAGCATATTTTGGTGAGCCAGGATGAGCTGGCCCGTCGCAATATCGCCTTTTACCCCACAAACAGGGGTGGGGACATTACATTTCACGGTCCGGAACAGGTAGTGGGTTATCCGATTCTTGATCTTGAACGTTTTTTCACAGATATTGGTAAGTACTTGCGTTCCTTAGAAGATGTCATAATCCTGACGTTGGCTGATTATGGTTTGAAAGGTGAACGGAGTCAGGGAGAAACAGGAGTTTGGCTGAATCCGGA
>CAMAXV010000057.1 GCA_945862385.1 Chitinophaga pinensis | reverse complement strand
TCCGTCTAACTGCACGCGTTTGCCATAAACAGGGAAGCTGATGACGTCCTGGTCTTCGAGGCGTATATCCTGACTGAAACTACCGCGCTGCAAAAACTCATATAAGTCAAAACTGGCTATAGTTTTGTTGTTCCTGATGAGCCTGATGTCCCGGAGGGTGCCATTCTCAGTTGGACCGCCGGATAAATACAAAACATTAAACAAAGAGGCCAGGGAGGATATGCCATATTTACCGGGGCGCTCGGCTTCTCCTATGATGAACACGCTGATGGTGCGATAGGCATCGAGTGTAATGCTGAGTTTGGTTTGTCCGCTTTTAAGGAGGGGATATACCTGCGACATCCTGGACCGGATGCGGGCTGTAGCCTGCTCAATGGTGAGCCCGTTCACAGAAACCAGTCCGGCATACTGCATGTTGATGTTGCCATCAGGGGTAACTTTTGAAGTCATCTCCGCTTCGTTCTGACCTGTTAAAGTGATGTTGAGGGCGTCATCCGGACCGAGTACATAATTTTTGGGTGTAGCTATGCGGAGATTGGGTTCGAAACTGGTAAACGGATTGGCAAAAAAATCATATCCGTACCTGCTGCTTCTTCTCCTTACATCCGGCACTTCAATCACCCACGAGCTGTCTCGCATGAAGTCTGTAGTATCCTTGATGATGGACTGAGTATTGAACTTGGATTTGGTGCTACTCTGCAGGCCAACAAGCCTTTTCTTGAAAGCTGTGACATCGGTGGGTTTCAATCCGCGTTTAACCAGTGCTTTCATGGCATCACTTTCTGAAACGCCATTGGCGGCAAACTGTTGCCAGATCTGAATCACCTGCTGATCAGAAAGCTGTGAAACCTTCAATGTGGATACATCCTGTGCTGTAGTATATAGTGCAGTTGTGGTTAAAATGAAGGCAGTAAGTAGTCGGACGAGGGTTTTCCTGGTCATGGTAAACAGGGGTTGTGCGGTAAAATTAATCAAAGGGGTGGGATTATCCTATTCCTATAGCCCAAAATAGAAGCCAATAGTCGATGCTACTCCTTTGGTGGGTAGTCCGGCCGCTGGCATTTGCTCACTAAAGTCTATCCTAAACTTCAGGAATGCATTGTTGATAAACTCATAATCCACAAACCCTGAAATCATTTCACGGGAATATCGGTAATCAAACAGGAAATCGGGTTGGGGTGTCTGGAAATACTGTTGTTCGAGGGTTCCTGCTCCGCCTTTTCTTATTTTAAGATACCTGGCCTGTAGCTTAAGCCTGGGTAAGGGGGTGTAGCGGATGGCATAAGTCAGGCGGTCTGCATTGTTCCCCATCCAGTCTCCAAGGGGATCATCACTGTGTGTAAAATTCTGTGCGGGCAACAGATTCCTGTAAACAAAGGGGGTGATGCGGGTATACTCTGCAGATAGGGTGAGGTAGGGTATGCCAGGATCCGTTATGCTGATGCCGGCATTGTATCCCATGTGGTTCCGGCTTTTGGAACGGTTCCACAATTCAGAAAACCTGATCTCATCAATCAGCAATGTGCCATATAGGTGTGTATTGGGGATGTGATTCCGGCTACTAATGCCCAAAAAAAGCTGTCCGTTAGCACCTGTAAGGATATTGTCGTTATACTTTAAGTTGTCGAATGCTTTGAAAAAAGTCACGGGAACAAGGTATGCAAGCTCCAGCTTATCGCTGTAGGTGATCGACTCTCCAATGTGGAAATCAAGTCCTTTGAACGGGGTAAGCTGAAGGCTGTGTGTGGCAAAGAATTTGGGGACATAAAACTGTCTTTCGCCGCCATATACCGTATTTCCTGTGCCATAAGACCTGGCTGAATCAAGCACGCCGCTCTGCAGCCAGGCATGCATGTACTGGAAGCGGAGCCATTTGACGGGATTAAAACTTACCCGCCACTGTGGATAGGAGGGTGCCTTGTCTGATACAATCAGTTTTCCTGTTTCGCCATAACCCCAGGTGAATTTATCAAAACCGGCACTGATGTTGAGCATCCGGTTGGAATAGCCGAACCAGGCGCGTAGCTGACTGTAATTGAGTACTTCCTTGTTTGCAGTATCTTTCCGGATGATGCCGGGGCGTTCATTCTCTATCCTGTTGGGGTCAAATGAACCGTGTTCATTGATATCCCTGAAGCTGAGCTGGAAGCCGAAATTTTTCCCTGCATATCCCATGAGCTGAAAACCTGCTCCAAGTCTGGAAACCATTTCCAGTGAATCAGGATTCTGGTCAAATCCGGTGATGATATAGGGATCGATCGTGAGTCTGAAATCCCTGTCGCGGTATGAAAAAGCCCTGAGGCGGTTGAAAGCATCGCGGACCATGAAGGTGTAATCGGGACCAATAGCAGGTCTGTCGAACTGAAACTCCTGCAGGTAAAAGGCCAATTCCTTTTTCTCCACCCCAGTCAGTAATTCTGAATATGCCCTGACGCTGTCGAGCGACTTGAGTATGTATTTTCTTTCCAGTGGTTTGACAATATCGTGAAATTCAATAATTCCTTTCTGCGCCATCCGGGCTAAGAACTGGTCTGTTTCAGGAAAATTGGAATAAACCTGTGCATTTCCCTTCAACAGGCATGTGAGCAGTAGGATGGTCAGTATAGGTTTTGCCATATAATTTAGGATGAAGGAATTCGGGTATAAATGTAGTCTAATTTTTTTGCTTGTGGTCCGATAGCCGCCTGTGTTGTCAGTATGCATCCTGGTCTCCGCGGATGAGCTTGATTACCGTCTGGAGGATGATCTGGAAATCAAGCGTGAGCGACCAGCGGTGGATGTAATAGAGGTCAAGGTTCACGCGCTGCACCATGTCTTTGTGTGACCTCACTTCTCCTCTGCATCCATTGATCTGTGCCCAACCTGTAATGCCTGGTTTCACGAGGTGTCTCTTCAGGTAGTTCTCCACGCTGTGCATGGATTCGAGGTTCATGGGTGTGGGGTGGGGGCGAGGGCCTACGATCGACATATCTCCGAGCAATACATTCCAGAACTGGGGCAGCTCATCCAGGCTGCTGCTGCGCAGAAAGCGTCCTATCCGTGTAACCCGGGGATCATTGCGTGCTGTTTGCTCAAAAGGATCCGTAACAAGAGGCATAATCATGGTCCTGAACTTAAAACAGGTGATGGGCTTGTTGTTGAAGCCCCAGCGTTCCTGGTGGTAGATGGCCGGACCCCTTGAATCCAGTTTAATCAGAATCATGATTATCGGGAAGAGCCACCATCCAATCGTCAGGAAAAAAAAGGCAGCAAAAATCTTGTCAAAAATATTTTTGATGAGCATGTTTTCCTGCCTGTCCAACGGCAGGGCATTGAGGTTGATGACGGATACGAGGCCGATATTGTCTATCTCGGAACTGTTGGAGGTGAGGTGATACAGTTCAGGCATGATGCGGGCCTTGACCCTTTTCTGATCGCAAACCTCGATGCAGTCTCGTATGGAGCCCTGTTCAGTATGGGGGAGTGAAATGATTACTTCATCAATGGGCTCCCGGGAAAGTATATCTCCCAACTGTTCGGGTTTGCCTAAATAACGGCTGCCATTTACAGCTACTGGTTCATGATCCAGAAAACCTAAACACTTGTAGCCATAGTAAAAGTGTTCAGAAAGGGTGTTGTAAAAATCAATTGATGGGCCATTAACGCCTACAATAACGATATTCTCATACGTCGTTCCCAGGTGAAAGGCTGCATGTTGCTTTTTGCGTACAAAATATTTGAGCAATACGGTAATGCAGAAATGCAGACCAATAAACAAGCTGAACGTAAAGCTTACCTGGTAGTTGGGCTGCATGAAAAATAAAAATGAACTGAGCAGCACTGTAAAGATGATGTTGGTGTATATATTTACAATAATCTCTTCGGTATATTTTTTTGATCGCCTGTTTCTGTAGAGCTTACTTACCTGGGCGGATAAAAACCACAGAGAAATCAACAGTAAGATGAAGAAAAAATCTGAAACGGATTTCGGGAAAACAAAACTGCCATTAGGCCAATAGGTAGCGAAAATAAAAGACAAGACGAGCGTCGGGGCGTCTATGGTGTATTGCAGCCTGGAATAGAACCTCGGACTCCTGGGCATAAGATTATTCAGCCTGTTTTGGGTATCTGTTTTTTAAGGATGGAAAGATACAAAGATGTGATGGTATCCCAATCATATTTGGTGCCAATTCCTTCCCGGGTGATACTTTTTCTCGTTTTTATCTCTTCTGGATGGCTTTCGGCCCAGTTGATAAAGTTGGTGATGGATTGGGGGTCCTTCTGAAAATAGTATCCGTATTTTTCTTCCTGAAGCACTTCCCTGCTGAAAACAGTATCCAATGCTGCAATGGCTGTGCCATAACCCATGGCTTTGAGTAAGGTGGGATTGGTGCCTCCAAACTCATGTCCGTGGAAATAAACATAACAGTTGTGGTATAATTCTGCAAGCTCTGTAGGGTCTTTGATATAACCTGTGAAGATCACCCTGGGGTCTTTCTCAGATTTAACAGCATCAGCATAATCGTCTTTGTAGGGGACATCTCCAACGATTACCAGCTTTCGGGTGGAATTGGATTGTACAAATCCTTTCAGGATAATGTCTGCATTGTTGTCTGGTATCAGCCTCCCAACTATCAGGTAATAATCTTCAATATTCAGGAGCCACTTGCGGATTAGCGGGGTCATCCGGCTCTTCTTCACATAAGCACCATAGGCTATGACATCACTGTCTCTTCCAAACTTTTCCAGGTAAATCTTCCGCATGGCCTCGGCATCAGTGATGATGGTATCAAAAAACCAGGTAGCCATCCTGGCGGCTATCCTGAAATAAACCGCTCCAAGTCCCTTCCACTTGGGTCTGAGCCACTCCAGTCCGTCTACATTGATGGCGCAGGGCTTGCCGCATATTTTGGCGATGAGTCCAAACGGACCATTCGCGGCATTGAGTGCCAGTATCACATTTGCCCTGCTGAATCCGGCATGCCAGAATGCCATGAAACTATGCACAGGCTGGCTCAGCGTTTTTGACCGTATTGTTGGTATATAAACCAGTTTCAC
>CAMAXV010000056.1 GCA_945862385.1 Chitinophaga pinensis | reverse complement strand
ACATCGTTGGCTCCAAGAATCAAAACCACATCAGTATTTTTGAATTCCTCATTAGCCTGCTCCATCTCCAATAACTTCTCGTAGCTTACATCTGCTTCAGCAAGCAAGACATTCATGTGACCTGGCATCCTGCCTGCAACGGGATGAATGGCATATTTCACTTCAACACCTTTAGCTTCAAGTGTCTTTTCCAGCTCATGACAAACGTGCTGCGCCTGAGCAACTGCAAGTCCGTAACCCGGCACAATCATTACTTTGCTGGCGTAACTCATCACAACTGCAGCATCACTCAGCGTAACTTCCTTGTAGGTTCCACCTACTGCACTTGACCCACCACCGGCAACGGCTTTGTTTCCTCCGAAAGATCCAATCAACACGTTTTTGAGAGACCTGTTCATAGCGTTGCACATCAGAATTGTAAGCAGTGTGCCCGCTGCACCTACAAGTATACCACCCGTGAGCATTACCTTGTTGTCATACAGAAAACCTCCACAGGCAGCAGCTACGCCGGTAAAAGAGTTGAGCAATGAAATAACAACGGGCATATCTGCGCCTCCAATAGGCAAAACAAAAAATATACCATAGAGGATGGAAAGTCCGACTATGGCATAAAAGAAAAGAGGAGTCTCTTCCGGACTGGCCAACACCATGAAAGCTGCAAGTCCAAGATTCAATATCAGTATGACTAGGTTAATGATGTGCTGACCGCCGAATGCAAAATCCTTTACCTTGCCATTGAGCTTGCCCCAGGCAATCATACTTCCTGAAAAAGACACCGACCCAATGATGAGTCCGAGTAGAATTATCAACAAAGTAACCTTATCCAGCGAAGCAAAAAAAGAATAACCGCCAGCAGTATAAGTTTCTGGGGTGAACCCATGAATAAGGTGCCTGAATTCAACAATTGATATAAGAGCTGCGCAGGCACCACCCATGCCATTGAACAAGCTCACCATTTCTGGCATCGCAGTCATCTTAACGCGCTTGGCCATGAGCGTTCCTGCAACCGTACCAATTAAAAGTGCTGCAAATATCCAGCCATAATTACCCAATTTTTCACCATCTTTCTCGTAGAGGAAAATGGTACCCAATATGGCTACCAGCATCCCTGCTGCTGCAAGCAGATTTCCTTTTCTGGCAGCTGCAGGATTAGCAAGCATCTTTAATCCAACAATAAAGGTAACAGACCCAATCAGGTAACACAAGGCGAGTAAATTCATTTCCATTGATTCAATATTTTAGGAAATCACTTTTTCTTTTTAAACATTTCCAGCATCCGGTCAGTTACAACAAAACCACCAACTACGTTGAGTGTACCGAGGATAACCGCAAGAAATCCAAGTACAAGGGCCGGTATATTGTCGCTTTCAGCTTGTCCCATCACAATGATTGCACCAATGATAACAACTCCATGAATGGCATTGGCACCACTCATGAGCGGTGTATGCAGCACACTGGGAACCCTGCCAATCACTTCAATACCAACAAAAACCATCAGAATAACGATATAAGCCATTTGTTGATGATCAGCTATCCATTGCAAGACCTGTTCCATATTAAGTATTTTGTAAGATCAATTAAGCTTGTACAACCGCCCTTGCTCCTTTCACCAGATCATCATCTACTTCCAGATTCAGTGTACCTTCTTTTGTTATGATTAATTGCAGAAAATTCAGTATATTCTTTCCGTAAAGCTTACTCGCATCAGATGGCATAGTAGCCGGCAGGTTACTGTCTCCTATTACCGTTACACCGTTATAATGGACTGTTTCCCTGTCTTTGGTAACAGGAGTATTTCCCCCTGTTGATGCTGCAAGATCCACTATAACACTACCCCGGCGCATTGTTTTCAACATCTCATCTGTTACAAGGATCGGAGCCTTTCTTCCAGGAATCTGAGCAGTGGTGATGACGATATCTGCCTTTGCGATACTTTCAGCAATTTTGGCTTGCTGATTGCGCTTATACTCTTCAGATTGCTCTACAGCATAACCTCCAGCAGCTGAGGCATCAGCTGCACCGGAAACCTCAATAAATTTAGCTCCCAAGCTTTGAACTTCTTCCTTTACAGCTGGTCGTGTATCGAATACTTCAACCACTGAACCCAACCTTTTTGCTGTAGCAATGGCCTGGAGTCCTGCCACACCTGCACCAAGTATCAGAACTTTTGCCGGTGCTATGCTGCCTGCAGCTGTCATGAACATGGGAAAATACCTTCCGTAGGCATTGGCTGCAGTAAGTACTGCCTTGTAACCTGCAATATTTGCCTGGCTGGATAATATATCCATACTCTGGGCTCGGGTGGTTCTTGGTAATAATTCCATGCTGAATACAATGGCACCCTGACTATCCCAGTTTTTGATTCTTTCAGTTTCAAATCTGGCCTGATACATGCCAATCAACACAACACCCTTCCTGATGGGAACAGTTGGTGCATGGATTGACAATACCACATCAGCCTGAGCGGCAATTTCTGCTGCTGACTTTATTTCAGCGCCAATAGCGCGGTAATCATCATCAGAGCAAAAGGCATCCTGACCTGCTCCGGATTCGATCCAAACCTGAATATTTTTCTTAATAAGCTGTGCAGCGCCATCTGCGATAAGGGAAACCCTTGTTTCGGGGGCGACTTCTTTTAAAACACCAACGATCATGGGGCTTGTTTGAGATAGCAAATCTAATCAAATTAAATAAGCAACGATTGAATAAATTTTAAAACCGTATGGCAAATTCCTGCTTTTCTTTGAATTCTTTTCTAAAAAAAACCAACCCAATAAAAAACAAATCAACAGTACAGGTAACTTGTTTGTTTTTTTTGATTTCTTTCCATGCCAACTCCATTTCCTTACTCCAGTGAATATCATCAAAAACAAAGATGTCTTCCTCGCCAGCGTAAGCGCATGCCTGAATAAAATAATCCATCGTAGGCTGATATCGGTGATTTCCATCAAAAAAAACTAGCTTCCTACCCTGCAGTTGAGGCAGTATCTCTGGCAGCACTTTTCCAAAATCTCCACACCGGACGGTAATATTTCTAAATCCCTCAGCGGAGAACATCTCTATAGACTTCTGAGCAATAGCAGGTGCCCCTTCTATGGTAATTACACCATTTTTAGGTTTTGCAAGTGCAAGGTACCTTGTGGTCAAACCCAGTGATGTTCCTAGCTCAAGGACCTGTTCAATGTCAAAATATCGAACAATCCTGTAAAGGAGTCGTGCGAAACGTGATGGTTTTGCAGCATATCTGGCAATTGATGACACTTGACGGAATGCTCCATCAACCTTCACCGAACCGGCGCCTAGGTCTGAAACCTGAATGCTTTCACTTGATTTCTCCAGCTGCCTCCGAATTGCTTCAACCTTATTAAACCCGGATTCATCCACAATTCGCCCTCTTAATACGTTAATCACAAAATCAAAAACAAAGGGTGAATGGATGCCATGTCCCCTACCATTTGAGGATGTTAGCCAGTATCTTGAAAATTTGTATGCGAGTTCTGCTCTGGTAAACATGGGTTATACCTCCGTATTTACCCTTTCCCATACTTCAAATGTATAATCAACGGCATGTTTATCATCTGCAGCAAAAAAATTATGTTGCTTCCTGAAAAAATCAGACTCAGGAAATTCAAAAAAAGTATCCGCCTGCGGAAAAACTGAATGTACCCTGGTAAGGTAGATGGTATTTGCATGCGGTATTGACATGGCATAAATTTCTCCTCCACCTATTACAAAAACTTCATTACAATCTGCTTCGGATGCAACAGCAAGAGCTGATTCAAGGCTGCCAGCAATCTTTAGCGTAGGCGTTGGGGTAAACAATGAACCATCCCTGGTGATCACGATGTTCATTCTTCCCGGCAAAGGTTTATAACCCAGTGAAGCAAATGTTTTTCTGCCCATGATTACCACCATCCCCCATGTGAGGTTTTTGAAAAACTTCATGTCATTGGGCAATTTCCATAGGAGCCTGTTGTCGGCACCAATGGCATTGTCTTCTCCGGCTGCAACAACGAGTGAAACTTGCATAATATTTGTTTATACTGCCACAGGGGCTTTGATAGCTTCATGAGACTGATACCCATCAAGCATAAAGTCAGCATAACTGAATCCAAAAATATCTTTTACTTCAGGATTAATGCGCATGGTGGGCAAAGCAAAAGGCTGACGGGTCAGTTGAAGTTGTGCCTGATCAAAATGATTGTTATAGAGGTGGACATCTCCGAAAGTATGCACAAAATCACCAGGAGTGAGGTCACAAACCTGCGCTATCATCAGGGTGAGTAATGCATAAGATGCAATGTTGAACGGAACGCCAAGAAAAACATCTGCTGAACGCTGATAAAGCTGGCAAGAAAGTTTACCGTCTGCCACATAGAACTGAAAAAGCGTATGGCAAGGCATAAGGGCCATCTGCGATAATTCCCCAACATTCCAGGCACTTACAATGAGTCTGCGGCTGTCTGGTGTTTTCCTGATTTGTTCAATGAGGTCTGTTATCTGATCATGCACCGATCCATCCGCTCCTGTCCACGACCTCCATTGCTTACCGTAAACAGGTCCGAGCTCCCCTTGCTCATCAGCCCACTCATCCCATATACGCACACCGTTTTCCCTGAGGTAACGTATGTTTGTTTCGCCTTTGAGAAACCATAACAATTCATGAATGATGCTTTTCAGGTGGAGCTTTTTGGTTGTTACCATTGGAAAACCTTCAGCAAGATTAAAACGCATCTGATATCCAAAAACGCTCCGCGTGCCAGTCCCGGTTCTATCGCTTTTGTCAGTCCCGCTATCTATAATATGCTTAACCAGATCAAGATACTGCTGCATGATATCTATTTAATAACTTCCTCAATGATACTTCCCACATTACCGCTGGGCATCTGGATCTTAAGCAATGCTGCAACTGTTCCTGCAATATCACTCATGTAAACCTTACGTTGCGAAATACCATGTTTGATACCCCACCCCATCCACAAAAGCGGAATGTGGGAGTCATAAGGATACATAGAACCATGGGTAGTTCCCATTGGCGAGGAGCCGAAGAAATACCCCGGCTTATAAACAACCTGCACATCGCCAGCCAACTTGTGGTTAAATCCTTTTTGGAACATTTCTTTAAATTCTGCAGGCATGTTTACAGCACT
>CAMAXV010000055.1 GCA_945862385.1 Chitinophaga pinensis | reverse complement strand
CATGTGCGGCAAGGATATACGCATGATGGACAAATACTGGGTGCCGGCACCGGTCCCGGAGGTAATAGTCAATTCCTGGAGTTCAACTGGCGCAGCGGACTAAACAGAATCGGTATCTCTGTGGAAAGGAAAGTAAATAACAATGACTTTTACATCTATCATTTTACCAATTCTGTAGATTACAGAAGATACTGGGTTGATTTTGCAGCATCCCTGCACCTGAGCTGGCAGTTCGGACACCTGCTGGTAAATGCAGAACTGTCTTCTATCAAAAGCCTCAACTACAATTACTGGCTCTTTCAACCTACAGATGCTTATTTTATATCCGGAAGAGATGTAAACCAGTCTACCAGTAATATTTCATTACGCTATTTCTTCAAACACCTGTGAAAAAACTGGCCATCATCATCATCAACTGGAACAGCCTTGAGCTGACTTCAGATACGCTGAAAGCCTTGCAGCACTGCAGCTTCAGGGATTTTGATGTTGTGCTCGTTGATAATGGATCTGGTGATGGTTCAGGAGAAGCACTTCAAAAGGATTTTCCGGAAGTCATTCACCTCTCTTCGCCGGTGAATGTTGGATTCACAGGTGGGAACAATATAGGGATGAAGTTTGCACTTGAAAACGGATATGATTACGTCATGCTGCTTAACAATGATGTGGATGTAGATCCGGGATTTCTTGAACCACTTATCTCAAGGATGGAAGCAGACCCACAGATGGGTGCCATCCAACCACTGATCATGTTTCACCACAACCGCAATCTGGTCTGGAATGCCGGAGGGAAATACATCAGGTGGATTGGAGTTTCTAAAACCCTGACTGATCTGCCGCAAACAACTTCGCCGAGCAAAACGGATTGGATTACAGGATGTGCTTTTATGATAAAATCTGAGGTGCTCCGGAAAGTTGGACTCCTGGAAGAAAAATATTTTATCTATCACGAAGATGTTGACCTTTCATTGCGGATACGGAATGCAGGATATTCAATGTGGATTGCCCCCGCTTCAGTAATCTACCATATTGCCGGGATGTCTCAAAAGTCAAAAACAAAAGGGAAAGAGGGGTTTGTAAGTCCGAAAGTACATTACCTGAATGCCCGTAACCGCATTTGGACTATCCGTAAATACACCCGCCCCATTGAATGGCCAACCGTTTTCATCTATCAATTCCTTTACATGCTTACAGTTTCGGTATACTTCATACTTCGCGGCCGACATGAAAAGCGGAAGTCGTGGTGGCTCGGTATCCGGCATGGAATGGCCCTGCTTATAACTATTTGCTTATTGTCTTTAGGGGCGAAGGCTCAAGTGGTGTCTCTGGATAACCTTCAGCTTGAAGAGGATATCAGACGGGCTCAGCTTATGGGCAAGATTGATCAGGACCTGTCTTTTAATATTCGTCCGGTTCAACCGCGAAAAATTGGCGATTGGGATTCACTCCTGCCCATGGCTGGTAAAAAACCACTGCTGGGGCGAGGACAAAAATTTCTGGGTAAGTTAGGTTACATAGACTTTACGCCGTTGCAATTGAACACGCAATATGCCGCCAACTCCCCATTCAAAGGCAATGATGGTCCCATGATTGCTGCAACGGGTTTTCAGACTATGTTGAGT
The DNA here is from genome assembly GCA_945862385.1 of Chitinophaga pinensis. Taxonomy (GTDB): domain Bacteria; phylum Bacteroidota; class Bacteroidia; order Chitinophagales; family Chitinophagaceae; genus Pollutibacter. Next base: position 3,969 of record CAMAXV010000055.1, on the reverse strand, counting down.
GGCGGATTTTTCCTGAAAATGGGACCACTCACAATTCAGGCAAAACCGCAATTTGTGTATGCTCAAAATACCCCATTCCAGGGTTTCCCGCAGGAGCATACCAAAGAGGCGTGGAATGAATACTTATTTTTCTCTGTGCAGGCGGATGTTCCCGAACGATTTGGGGATAAATCTTATCAGCGTCAGTTTATCGGTAACTCAAGCATCAGGCTCAATGCTGGTCCGCTTTCACTGGGTGTTAGCAATGAGAATATCTGGTGGGGACCAACCCTTCACAGCCCATTGATTATTGGTGCACATGCTCCAGGTTTCCTTCATGCTACGCTTAATACCCGCTATCCCTGGAAAACGCCTGTAGGTAGCTTTGAATTTCAGGTTATTGCCGGACTGCTCGACAGTTCCGGTTTCGCCATGCCATCCAAACAGGGTGTATTATTTGAACTTGAAGGTCGAACCAATGAGTTGCGGTATATCAATGCCGGTGTAGTAAGTTATCAGCCAAAATGGATTAAAGGATTAAGTATAGGACTAACAAGGGCTATTCAGGAATATACATCCTGGCTGAAATCCACCGGCAAGTGGTTTCTTTTAGTTGATCTGGTAGACCGTGCCAGGGATGTTGACTATATTGCTGAAATCAACCGGGATCAGGTAGCCAGTTTTTTTGCACGTTACTTTAATGCCGCTGCAAAAACTGAGTTTTATGTGGATTGGGGTAGGAACGATGCATTCTATACTACAAGGGATTTTCTCTTGCAACCTGAGCATTCCCGAGCCTACACAGTAGGATTCAGAAAAATCTTTCCTAAAGTAAAAAAGTATAACTGGGAACTCATGTCTGAGTTTCACCGGGAACATCAGCCCAACACCTGGCTGATCAGAAATGCAGGATCCTGGTATAACAATACCCGGGTTAGGCACGGCTTAACAAACAGGGGAGAGGTGCTGGGTGCCTACTCCGGACAAGGCTCGGATCTTCAAATGGTCAGGGTTTCCGCATTTGATGCCAAAAAACAGTTCGCCGTCCAACTGGAAAGAACCCTCCAAAACAGGGAAATCCATGAAAGACTATTTGGTCTCCAGGATCCCAATGTCCGTCGTTGGGTGGATTATATGCTGCGTTTTCAGGGACAATACCGGTTAAAAAACATGATTTTCAATGCCCAGCTGGCACTTAAATACAGTTATAACTATTACTGGTATCAGGAAACTGCCAGGGAGTTCAGGGGGATGAATTATACAGGAGATCTGCCTGCTGCTATGCTACAGATGGGTGTGATGTGGAGGTTGTAATTTAGTTAAGAGAGTTTAGTTGAGAGTTGATAGCTAACTTCTTCCTCTTAAAGTAATTATTAAGGTTGTTAACAAAAATCCTGCCAAAAGGCCCCAAAACATATGAATATACCACTTTTTTCGGTCATTTTCAAGTGGTAAGGATGCATGGTCCACTATCTGGACTGCCGGAGTTTCCTGGATGAGCGCGGTTTTACTAATCTCCAGATTCTTCATCAACTCGGCATAAATCGTTCCCATCATAATTTTTTCCCGCTCGCTTATCTCCCTGGTAACAGGCTGGTCAATGAATGCAGGATTGGCATTTAACATCAACCTGTTTTCAGCTGTTGCCGAATAGGTCCTTTTGTTTAATACAGCTTCAAGACTATCTGTTCTGCCCTGAAGCCTGTCGATATTCTTTTTCAAGCGGCCAGTCCTTGCATCAATATAAAAATCAGTTGCAATTTTAATGATCCGCTCTGCTATCAACTTGCTCAACAACTCATCTTTGGTATTGACAGACACCTTGAAAAATCCGAGTTTCTTATCGGGTTTATAAATACTGAGCTGCTTCTCCTCAATCCGTTTCACAATTTCTTTCATCAGACTATCTTGCAATCTGCTGTTCGGATCAGCTTTCCCAAAAAATATTTCCCTCCCTACCGACTTGGCTTTAGCCCATTGGCTTCGTAATTTGTACACATCCGCATACCGGTCTGCCAAAGTAAAAGAACTGTCTGTACCATAAGGGGACATCAGACATGTAGTCATCATACTGCGACTCTTTAAAAGCTCCAGCACATTGTCGCCGGATAAAATGCCATTGCCACTTCCACCCAAACTGCCAATATCAAATCCGAGCTGGCCGCCTAGGGCTGATAACAATCCGCCTCCCATATTTTTGTTCTCTTCTACAATGAAGGTGATTTCAGCGGTGTAACGTACAGACTTGAACCAGTTATAACCCAGGCCCAGCCCTCCGCCAACCAAAGACGCAAGTATCAATAGCTTGTACTGCTTTTTCAACAGTTCAATCAGATCTCCAGTTTTACTGCTGATCCAATTTGTAATAGAAAATTCCGGTTCCTGGGAATTCATGTTAATTAGTTTTATAAAGTTTAGAGAGTTAAGTTGAGAGAATTTACTCTCAACTATTTACTCCTGCCAGAGGCAGGCAAGCTCAACTATTTACTCCTACCAGAGGCAGGCAAGCTCAACTATTCACTCTCAACTTACCTTTCTCTACAACTTCAATATCGCCAGCAACCCAACCAGTGCAGAAAGGATGCCAGACACTGCTGTCAGCTCTCCTGTACTGAGGCCTCGGTTGGATTTGTCTTGTTCCGGCACAATGATCTTACTGCCTGGCTTCACAGCTGGATAAAACCTGATGAACAGGAATTTGCCTGTGCGTCTGTTGATGCCGTTGCCATACTGTACATAAGACCTGCCAAGGGCTCCATTCTGCTTCACACCTCCCGCCGCTGAAATATAATACCGGAACCTGTTGCTCTGGTGTTTCAGCAGTTGTGGATTGTACACAGCTCCTGCCACTTCCACAAATGGATCATTGCGTGGTATAAACAAACTATCGTTGGGCAATAACCTGAAATTTGCTGAGCCACTGCTGGCATTGGCGAGGTTGATACCTACCCGCACGCCATTGCGGAAAACCTGTGCATTCTCTATGGCGCCAAACTGATTAAGTCCGCCTGCCCTGCTGATGACATCCCCAATGGTCTCATCCCTGCGCTCCAGCGCAAAATGGCCTGGGAACAGTACTTCTCCACCTACTTTTACTTCTCCAAGTGAGCGGTAATTGAGTAACCTGGGCACAAAAATATAATCCTGGGGCTCGAGCAAATAGCGTCCGTTTGTGCCGGATAAACTGGAATCGAGCTCAATCTTGTTGACACTCAACAATGTATTGGCTAAAGTATCTGACCGGTTCTTGTCAAGCCTAGACACCTCCACCCTGTGGAAAGCTGCATCGGCACTGAATCCGCCGGCCATTACAATGAGATCCTGTAATTGTATGCCCGATCTGAAGGGGTATCTGCCGGGATTGCGCACAAAGCCCTCAATGGTTATATATTGCTGGGGTGTGAGTTCATCGCGTGTTGGGATGTGGATGGAGTCACCTTGCTTGATTTTAATATCTGCCGAGAAATCAACACTGCTTGCCGCAAGGTCAAAGGCAATCATTTCCCGTTCCCTTGTTGCAGAAAGACGTTTGATATAACCTCTGTTGAGAAAAGCATCGGTACGGAGTCCATCGGCCTTCTCAATGAGTTTGCGGAGTGTCAGGGTCTCCTGGAAGCCATATCTTCCTGGCCTGTACACAGCTCCTGTAATGGTAACGCTGTTCTCAAAAGCAGGATTTATCTGCTCTGCATAAATAGAGTCGGCCTGAGATGGAATGTAGCTGGCAAATACAGCAGCATCAACGTCTCTTAAAACTTTTTCCTTACCCATGCGCTGCATAACCTTGAGGCGGTCTGTATAAGCTGAATCACTGAAGCCACCGGCATATTCCAGCGCCTTGCTGAGTGTCTCTTTTTCCAGCAACTCATAAATAGCCGGTCGCTTTACCTGTCCGTCTAACTGCACGCGTTTGCCATAAACAGGGAAGCTGATGACGTCCTGGTCTTCGAGGCGTATATCCTGACTGAAACTACCGCGCTGCAAAAACTC
>CAMAXV010000054.1 GCA_945862385.1 Chitinophaga pinensis | reverse complement strand
AATGGCGATGGTCTCCCGTACAATTTCAACGCCTTTTTTGAAACCAATACTCGCATCTGATTGATTTAATCCAAGAGAGTTTTCAATTCTTATGACTGCCTGTTCTTCCGTTATGATTAAACTGATTTTAATTTGAGCCTCTGAGAATTGTGCTGGATCATAACCGCAGTATTTAACGGCATTTTCTACCAGTGGATGCAGGATCATTGGGGGAATCATAATCCGGGAAGCAGTCTCATCAAATTCAGTAATATCATAGCTGAAAGGTGCATCCAGATGTACACGCTTCTGCTCAAGCTCCAGGTAGTTACGGATAAACCTCAGTTCCTCTGTTAATGGAATTTCTGTTTTGTTGATCATCTCCAGGAAATACCGGTGAAGGTCAGAGAAACGGATAATGGAATCAATGGCCTCCTTGTTGTTTTCCTGCAGGAGTAACATATAGGTCAGGTTCAGTGAGTTAAAGATGAAGTGCGGATCGAGGTTCTTCTTCAACAACTGTAACCTGTTTTCAAGCATACTGCGTTCGAGTTCCTGACGCTTGGCTCTGTACCGGAATAACTGGTAAAAAAGCAAAATGACTACTGCAGCGAGGGCAGTATAAAACAGGGGGTTCTGAAGCAGCGGTACTGTAACCCTGAAAGTTAGTTCCTTAACCTGCACATCGTTAGCAAACAACACTGCACTGTATTTCCCTGCAGTTAGTCCGGATGGAAATGCAAATTCATTTCCCAAAGTAAACAAGGTCTGCATGGTGCCGTCAGGATGCTTTAGCTCCAGGCGTTTGAGGGCATAACGCTGGAGAAAATAATCGGTATGGTTTAAACGCAGGGTTACCGGAAAACGAGCAAACAATTCTCCGCGTTTATCCAGCTGCATGGTGAATCTTCTGAGTTCCTGCAACTGGTAGGGTTGATGGAGGGGATGTTTTTCAAGATACTGGTCCTGTATCATCAGCAAAGTATCATTAAACACTTCCGGATTAAGGTTGGATTTGTAATTACCCAGGTAACTGTGCCAGCGCGGACGCGCAGAGGCTGTATCCAGCTGCAGCAAACCCTTGTTATTACCAACATATAATGTACCATGGGAAGTTTTTATCCAGTTGGGTATAAAATCCCGGAGGAGGTCGGTATAGGTGATATTTGACTGTTCTTCCAATACACCTTCATTCAGGTTTATCCGGTACTTGATGATATGGCCTGCAATAAGCACCCAGAGCTGATCGCCGATGATTTCAAATTCCTGAATTTTGGTTAATGGCGACTTTAATACTTTGGTATTGGTGTCATGAAAATAAAAACCTTTCTCATCGGAAAAGTATATAAAGCCATTGCGGTAAGGTCTTGACATAACACCAATGGAGATGTCATTCAGAAAGCTACCTTTTTTATTTGATTTATGTAAAGCATATACTCCGGTATTGTGCATTGTAAAAAAGAATATGGAATCACCCAATACGCGGAAATGGCCAAACTGATTGGGATAAAAAGGATAGGCATTGATTAACTTTCCGGCTTTGTCAAAAAGCGTGACTGAATTGATACGCATCACACCTAACGTATCATTCCAGTGATCTACATAGATAATTTCCTTTTTCAGGCTGTCATGCAACTTTTTGTCCCACAACTGAACAGGAGCTGAACCACGTTGCCATTTATAAACGTGTTGTTTATCATAAATGTACTGTTGTCCGTTCCCCCCATACACTACTTGTTCGATTTTTTTATTACTTGCCGGTATCCGATCAGAAAGAGAAACATTGGGCCAGATGAATAACCCCCGGTTGTAGGTACCTACCCAGAGGGCATCATGTGTGGGATTGTAGTAAAGCGACTGACAAAAAAAATCATTCCTGATATCTTTGATTGTATTGACACCCACTTCGTAGGTTAATCCCATTTTAAGTTGAAATTGCTGTCCGAGTGCCAGAAATATTTTTTCCCTGGCACGGGCTATTTCCCAAACTGGATATAGGAGTTTAGCTGCAGTATCCCTCAGATGAACTAAACTCGCATTACCATTTTTATGAACCAGGTTGTAAAACCCATCCCCCGCATTGATCATAAGAGAATCATTGCCTGATCCTGTTAGGAAAGAATAAACTGGATTAGGTGGAAAACCATCAGGATAAGGTGCGGGTATTGCCCTATTACCTTTAACTTGAAAGACCCTGCTCTGAAACTCTGCTTTAAGATCATAGGCATATATATTGCCGTTATACTCCAAAAAATCTGTGATGAATCCTTTCCTGACAGGCCTGTGAATTTTTTGCATGAACAGCCTGTTGTTATTAAGTGTAACCTTCCAGGAAGATGCATTTGCAGCAATGTAGAGGATATCATTGAATTTCCGGATTCGTCTGACATAACGGATTGAATCCAGCACGGGATGCAGAACCTGTCTCTTGTGTGCCAGATCAAATATTTTAATACCGTTTGCTACAGTACCAACAAATAAAAGATCTCCCAGCATATTGATACTCACTATCGGCAGGTTTTCTGTTTGCCGGATGATTGTATCCAGGTAAGGTTCATGAGATTCCAGTACAACCAAACCAGACTCTGTTCCCAAAAAGGTACGATTCATGCTGTCTTGCACGAAACAGCGAACAGAATTATGGCGGAGACCAAAGTTGAGTTCCATTTCTGCCTGAAGTCCGATTGGCTGAGCGTAACTAAAGCTTTTAAGAATCAGAAACAGTATTAGAAAGTATCCAGGTTTTTCATACCGTTGCGGGATACAGGTAGGCATATTTGGTTGGTTAAGATGAGCTGATCTCTTTGGAAAGCTTTGATGAACTTTCTGTTGACCAGAAATGATTTGTGGATCCGGATAAAATCTTCCCCCAGTTCGGGCATAAGTGATTTAAGGGTTCTGGCAATAGTCAGCTGCTCTGTGTCCATGAATATCTGGGCATAAGGACCATGCCCTTTGATATGGGTTATTTCACCCAGCTTAAGCCAACGGGTATATCCCTTTTCACGAATCTGAATCAAGTCAGACTGTGCAGGATCATTACGCGTTTCAAAAAACCTGTTCAGACAAAGGGAAAGTTCCTCTTGCTTTACAGGTTTCATGAGGTAATCAAATGCATTCTTCCTTATGGCCCTGATTACATGTTCTCCATAAGCTGTAACAAACACAAGTTTTGAAGCCCTTGGAATCTGGTCTACAATTTCAAAAGCAGATATTCCTTTGAAGTTTATATCCAGAAAGATCAGGTCATAGAAATGATCTGTTAAGCGTTCAGAAACTTCCTCCAGTGTTGATACCATATCAACATGGATGTCTTTCCTTTCTGACAGCTGTTTGCTCAGCAGCAGGTCTAAGGTATACCTGCCGCTATATTCATCGTCAGCAATCAGCAGCCTTATTTTGATGTTTGGTGACATAGGCTAGGAACGGCGGTGTGATTATGCAATTATTACAAAACATCCCAATGATAGTCAATGCTTTGGATAATGTATTATGAGTTCGGTGATATTTAGTAAACGTGCAATTTTTTTATTTAATAGTTTGTTTATGGTTGAATCGTCAACTTCGAAATAAGTTACACGCATAAAAAAACCCTGCATCTGCAGGGTTTTTTCTATCTCTGAAAATATCATTTATTGAACAGGACCAGTGTACCCGTCGTCAAGCGTTCTGAGGAAAGCTACAATTTGAGCTTCCTGTGCCAGGGTAAGTCCGAGGTTGCCAACTGCACCATCAACGTTCATTGTTGCAGGGTAATCAGGAGCTCCCCAGGGTCTGCCATTGAAACCTGCACCCGGAACATCCCTTGTATTGTAAAAATGTACCACCTCTTCAAGGCTTCTCAAAACACCATTATGCATAAAACGTTGCGCTTTGCCAACATTTCTCAAAGTCGGCGTTCTGAATTTACCATTGTTTGCTGCCGCTTGTGCACTCCAGGCTGGATTATTTGAAGTGGCAAGGAAACCACCCAATCCAAGATCCGGAGCAACATTGCTTCCTGGATTATCCGGATTTTTCGGAAGTCCGATGTTATCATAGTCGTGTCCGGTAAAGGCTTCACCAACAACAATTCGTTTTATTTTTCCGCCGCTCTGGGTATGGCAACCACCACAATCTGCAGCACCGAGGAACAACTGCATTCCTGCATTTTCATCAGCGGTAAGTGATGCTCTTCCCGCTAATACAGCGTCAATTTTAGAACTAAATGGACTAACCTCCGTTGAAGCTTCATATTCTGCAATTGCCAATCCAACTCTGTCATAGTTCTGAGAAATGGCCAGGTCATTGCTAATATCAATATTTGTAGTTCCATATGCTGCCTGCCACAATGCAATGTAAGCCCTGTTATTTTTTAATTTGGCTAAAACGGCAGCAGGACCTGGATGATTTTGTTCTTTGTCGGCCAAGAACGGACCTAAAGCCTGTTCAGCAGCAGTACTGCCCAAACGGGCTCCAGTAGCGCGTCCATCCCAAAATAAACCACCAACGAAAGCATTATCTGCCGCATCAAAAGTCATAACAGGAACCAGATTTGAATACGCTGCGGTGGGTGGCTTTCTGTTACCAAAAGCACCAACAATAGCACCCTCACCGATACCGGCAACGAATCCACGTTTGAAACCCTGAGCTGCCGCAGCACCTCCTGTAGGTATATCTCCAAAACCGGAGAAACCCACCTGCGGAGCATGGCAGGAAGCGCAGGACTGAACACCCATAGGTTCAGAAAGTCTGGCATCAAAGAAGATTTGTTTACCCAACTGCTGAACGGCTGTCAGCTTGGTTTTTGTTCTTGCACGGGCGTTGTCGATTTCCAGAGCGGGATCAATTGCATCCTTTTGACAGGAATCCAGGATAAATAAAGCAGATGCTAAAACTGCAAAAGAACGCAGTTTGTGACTGTGTAACATAAAAATAGTTTAGTGTCAGAAAAATGTGATTACAGCAGTCTTTCGAAGGAATTGGGACGGTAAATCAGCAAGATTTGGATAGGAGTGAAAGCGTTGTGAGACAGTACAAATTTATATAATTTATACCAATATAGCAAGTATTTATACTAAATATAGATTATATTTATAATTCAAATCTAAATATAGACAGAACGTTAAATGGCTTGACCCTGAAAAAACAAAAAGCCCTGCATTGCTGCAGGGCTTAAGCTGTATATGGCTTTGTTCTGATAGGCTTATTGAGCTACTCCGGTATAACCATCGTCGAGGGTTCTCATGAATGCCACGAGTGCTGCTTCCTGAGCTGGAGTAAGACCTAAGGCTCCTACATGTTCAATGTCAAGATTTGGTGTGAATTCTGGTGCTGCCCATCCTTCACTGGCCACGTCGCGGGTATTGTAGAAGTGTACAACTTCTTCAAGAGTTCTGAGTGCACCATTGTGCATGAAGCGCTGAGCCTTACCTACGTTGCGCAGGGTTGGGGTTTTAAACTTACCCATATTTTCTGAGGCCATGGCTCTCCAGCTTGGATTTGCAGCAGTGGCCAGGAATCCACCCAGACCCGGATCAGGAGCGGCATTACCACCTGGGTTATTGGGATTTTGTGGTACACCGATGTTGTGGTAAGTAAAGTCAGTGAAAAGTTCACCTGCCTGGAAGGGCCTGTTCTTGTTACCGCCTGTAGAATTATGGCATGCACGGCAACCTGCTTCATTCAGGAAAAGACGCTGTCCTTCCAATTCCTGTGCAGTAAGTGTTGTTCTTCCGGCCATGTAGGCATCCCATTTGGAGCTGAACTGGTTTACCTCAGCTGATGCTTCATATTCTGCAATGGCATAGCCAAGTTTATCGTAGCTGTCCTGAACGGCTGTAGGTGTGCTGATGTTGATATCAGGTGTTCCGTAAGCGGCCTGCCAAAGGGCGATATAAGCCCT
>CAMAXV010000053.1 GCA_945862385.1 Chitinophaga pinensis | reverse complement strand
TCTTCATCCACATCAAACAGGTACGCTACCTCAAAATAGGCCTGGGTCAACACACTGAGGATGCCATACTCCCTGGAACCTGGTCCTGAACAAATTCTGACTGCAACCTCTTTCTGGAACATACCAATCATACAGGAAACCTGGTCTTTCCATTCCAGTACCCTGAAAACTATCTGTGTTGAAATGTTGTATGGAAAATTGCCGATCAAGGTAAAATCCCCTTCAAATGGTACAGGAATTTCGAGAATACTTCCTGAAATAATTTTTCCCTCCAATGAAGGATAGACTTTGCAGAGGTACCCAATCTTCTCTTCATCCAGTTCAATTAACTTGAAATCAAACCCCTCTAATTTAATGAGGTACTTGGAAAGTGCACCTCCACCCGGACCAACCTCCAGCAATTGCGTGAATGAACAGGTTTTCAATACCTCCACGATGCGTTGACAAACAACCTCATCCTTCAGAAAATGCTGTCCAAGTGATTTTTTAAGGGTATACATGGGGTTAAAATTAAGACAAAGATCCCCGTTTTCCTTGTACCTTTACATTTCAAATGAAAGCGGCGTAATGAGTGTACAAAAAAGACCTGTAGTTGGCATTTCTGTTGGTGATCTCAACGGGATTGGTATCGAACTGATTTTGAAAACATTTTCAGACAGCCGAATAACAGAATTCTGCACTCCTGTAGTCTTTGCAAACAACAAAGTGCTCAATTTCTACAGAAAACTCATGGGCGACATTGCCGTGCAGTATACAAGCGCTAAAGACCTGAATAAAATCAACCCCAAACAACTCAATATTCTGACTGTTTGGGATGAAGATGTAGAAATTACACCAGGTGAGATGTCTCCAACAGGCGGATCTTATGGCGTCAAGTCGCTTCAGGCTGCAGTAACTGCGTTGAAGGACAAAACAATAGATGCACTGGTTACCTGCCCCCTTCATAAATTCTCCATGCAAAGCAGTGAATTCAATTTCACCGGACATACTCCCTACCTGAAAGAAGCATTCAAAGCAGACGAAGTACTTATGCTGATGGTTGCAGAAAATATGCGGGTAGCATTGCTTACAGAACACGTTGCCATCGGGGATGTAGCCAAACATATCAGCAAGGAACAAATCCTTAAAAAAATCAACCTACTGAAAAACAGCCTCAGAAAAGATTTTGGCATAGAGCGCCCTACCATTGCTGTACTCGGCCTCAATCCACATGCAGGTGATGAAGGTCTCGTTGGAAAAGAAGAAAAGGAAATTATCAGACCTGCAGTAGCTGATGCAAAGAAAAATGATTGTATCGTGATGGGTCCGTATAGTGCAGATGCATTCTTTGCGAGAGGCAGCCATGAAAAATTTGATGGAGTTCTTGCTATGTACCATGATCAGGGATTAATTCCGTTCAAGTCTCTCGCACTGGGAGAAGGAACCAATTTTACAGCTGGTCTGTCAGTAATCAGAACATCCCCCGACCACGGTACGGCTTTTGATATTGCAGGCAAAAACCTTGCTGATGAATCGTCTTTCCGGGCTGCAATATTTGTAGCAATCGATATTTACAATACCAGAATGGGCTATGCGGAAATGAGGAAAAATCCACTTTGCAGGATGTCTGCACAGGTTGTTGCCAATGCAGTTGATGAAAAAATTGAAGACTGACATATCCTTATAAACCAAAGCTAACTATATGATTTTTATTACCAGAACACTGGTATTGGCATGCCTGCTTGGCTGCAACACTACTGTATTTTCGCAAACAGACAGTTCAACCAAAGCATTCAAACCCAAGCGAAACTTTTTCAAGGTCAACCTTGCAGGCATCTCCATAAACGGACAATACGAATGGGCATTTGCAAAGAGATTTTCCATTGCAGTTGGATACCGGGCATTACCTCAGGGAAAAATGCCATTCAGAAAGCTGATACCCGCTACTGACGCAACAACAAGAGAATCGCTTGATAACCTCGTCTTTTCCTCATCTTCCTTTACCCCTGAGATAAGGTTCTACACCGGAAAAAAAGGGTACGGTCAGGGATTCTACCTATCGCCATTTTACAAAAAAGCCGAATACAAAGCCGAAGGGCTCGGGATAGATTATGTAAAAGACAATGGTGAAAAGGGCACCATGAATATGAATGGCTCAATCAAAGGTGAAACATGGGGTTTATTGCTGGGTGCACAATGGGCCCTGGGTAAACATTTTTGCCTCGACTGGCAGATACTTGGTCCGCATATCGGAAGATCCAGTGGTGGACTATTTGGTGTTTCAACCAATCCGCTTAGCATAAGTGAACAGGCAGACATGCGCCAATCTCTTCAGGATATCAACATCCCCTTTACAGAAGAAACGGTGACAGTGGATGCATCAAGGTCGAACCTGGAATTACGCGGACCTTGGGCAGGAATCAGGGCAGGCGTTTCGCTGGGTTTCCGATTCTGAAAATGCCATTATTTGGTGGAGAAACTCTCCTTTGAAATACCTTTGTTGATGGCATAGCTGGAGTAGGTGATTTCAATCCGCCCTTTTTTCCCAAGAGGCTTGGGATCTTTGGGTTTATTGCCTACCCCTGCATCATATTCAAAGGTAATTCCCTTCGGAAGTTTATAATCCTTGGTACTGAATAACATGATAGCTTTATCAGGCAAACCCCACTGGGTATACTTCCCGTAGTCCATCTCCATCTCATATGTGCCATTTTCCTTGGTGGTGGTAACCGATCTTCTGATAACCATTTGTTTGTCGTCAACATAAAGCGTTGACAAAACGATATCACCAGATTCATCCATTGGCAGCAGTTTGATAATGGCCAGATCAGCTCCTTTCCAGTTTATCCTGCCGGCATCGAGGGCTGTGTAAGACCCGTCTGCCAGGAGGGAGTTCATATTGACCCTGATTCCTCCTTTTGGAAGCACAGATATGCCACCATCCTTTTTAATGCTGAACTGGTCGGGATATCTGTAAAGAATTTTAACAGCTGATATGGGTATTTTAAGAAAAGCCACATCAGTCTTCAATTGTCCTTTTGCTTCGTAATCCTTTACAGATAAAAGCTTTGACTTAAGCTTCGCAACAATCTGATCAGCAGACTGTGCCTGCAAAGTAAAGCCACAAATCCAAAACAGGGATACCCCAATAAATTGCTTCATACCATTAAAACACCGTTAACCCGGCTTGGTTCAATCCACTACAGGAAAGCATCTGATTCACGATATGCTTTTATTAGGGCCACCTCTCCTTCTTTTCCTTTGATGGAATTACCATGCTCCATACCCATGATTCCCCTGTAACCTTTGTTGTAAATATGTTTGAAAATGTTTCTGTAATTCATTTCTCCGGTGGTTGGCTCTTTTCTGCCCGGGTTATCTCCAATCTGGAAATAACCAATCTCGTCCCAGGTACGGTCTATGTTGGCAATGATATTTCCTTCATTGCGTTGCATGTGGTACATGTCGAAAAGAATTTTACAGGCAGTGCTGTTCACAGCCTTGCATATCATGAAGGTTTGTGTGGAATACCGCAGGAAAAGATCCGGATTGTCACTCAGCGGTTCCAAAACCATGACCATGCCATGCTTTTCAAGCACTTCTGAACCCCTGCGTAAGGCATCGATCACATTGGCGGTTTGGATATCCATCGGCAGGGATCTGTCGAAATTACCCGGCACAACAGTAACATGCTTGGCATGACACCTTTTGGCTACTTCAACTGCTGTTTTACAGTCGCGCACAATGACATCTTTAAACTCCTGCTTGCCGGTTGTAAGACTCAGCTTCCAGTGCCAGCTATCTGTTGTAACCACAAAAACGCCCATCGTCATTCCCAGCTGTTGCAATGTATCGCCTATTTTAGCCTGCATCTCCGGCGTTCTGCCCATCATACCATTATCTTCAATACCCCTGAAACCCTGATCATGTGCCCATTTAATCTGATCGATAAAATTACTTCCTGCATGAGCAGCAAACATCCCATCATGAAAAGCATAGTTGAGGTTGAAGATTTTTTCTGCAGGCTTTGCTGCATTTGCAGAAAACGATGATAGTCCTGGTATCAAAGCCGCTCCGGCCAGTGAAGAGTTTTTTAGAAATCCCCTGCGTTCCATAATGAAAGAAATTGTGTTGGTTGTTTGGTTATTGCTAACTACAATTTACTTAAAATTGCAACAAATCATCAGCTTTGAAAAAAATAGTTATTTCCACCCTGTCAGCCATTTTGGTTTTTACCCTTGAACTGAGTGCACAAATTGCTAAACTCCAAACAGAAGACATCTTGATTCCGGGATCAATCCATAAAATCAAAATGGTTTCAATCAAGGGTGGAACTTTTACATTAGGTAACAACAATTCAACCGATGCAGCTGAAAAGCCTGCCAGATTGATCAACATATCAGACTTCTGGATTGGTGCCTTTGAAATCACACATGATCAGTTTGATATATTTTTTAAAGATGACAGCACCTCACAGGGGTCAAAAGTGGATGCCGTAACACGACCTACACCACAGTACATAGACCTGAGCTGGAATATGGGTAAGGATGGCGGATTTCCCGCTAACAGCATGAGTGTTGATGCTGCCATGATGTTCTGCAGGTGGATGTATCAAAAAACCGGAATTTTCTTCAGGCTGCCTACTGAGGCGGAATGGGAATACGCATGCAGAGCAGGGAGCAAAACAAATTACTATTATGGAAATGATCCTGCTTTACTCGCACAATACGCCTGGTTTAAAGGCAACAGTGGTGAAAAATACCACAAGGTTGGTCAAAAAAAACCCAATGCATGGGGATTATATGACATGCTTGGCAATGTGGTTGAATGGACCATGGATCAATACGATCCTGCCTATTATCAGAAGTTGAATGACGGACAAAAAGACCCAACCAATCCACCGGCTTCAAGATATCCGAGAAGTCTGAGAGGCGGATCTTACCTGGATGCTCCCGCAGCATTGAAGGTTTTCAGCAGGGAGCATTCTGTTGCACAGTGGAATCAGCGTGATCCACAGATTCCCAAAAGCCGGTGGTGGCTTACAGACGGTATGATGGCAGGTTTCAGAATTGTTAAGCCTCAGACACAACCGAGTGCGGAAGATGCCGAAAAATTTTATAAATTGTATCTCGGAAATTAAACCTCATTAAAACAACAACGATGCAAAACAAAAAGCCATCTTCTGGCAACAGTCGCAGGGACTTCGTCAGACAAACCGGACTCATCTCCGGCGGTGTTATAGCCGCCCCATTGATTTCAGGTGCCACAAACTTTCATTCAGGAGCAAGCGATGCCATCAAGGTTGCACTGATTGGCTGCGGCGGCAGGGGAACAGGTGCTGCAACGCAGGCACTTCGCAGCAAGCAAAATGTGAAACTTGTTGCCATGGCTGATGCCTTCCGCGACAGGCTTGACTCCAGCCTGAAAAGCATCACCAGCGAAATTGGTGAAGATGGAGCTGAAGCCCTGAAAATGATTGACGTTCCTGAAGAAAGGAAGTTCACCGGTTTTGACGGCTATAAAAAGGCCATGGAACTGGCTGATGTTGTTATCCTCACTACACCTCCCGGATTCAGACCTATCCACTTTGAAGAGGCTGTTAAGCAGGGCAAACAAATCTTCATGGAAAAGCCTGTGGCTACAGATCCAGAGGGTATCAAACGTGTACTCGTTGCAGCTGAAGAAGCCAAAAGGAAAAAACTGAATGTTGTCGTTGGCTTGCAAAGACATTACCAGAATTCATATAGAGAATTGTTCAAGCGCAAGGATATGATTGGTGACATCACCTCTGCACAAGCTTGGTGGAACAATGATGGTGTTTGGGTAAAACCAAGGCAGGCAGGACAAACAGAAATGGAATACCAGATGAGAAACTGGTACTATTTCAACTGGCTTTGCGGAGACCATATTACCGAACAGCATATCCACAACATTGACGTAATCAACTGGTTCAAAGGTGCTTATCCGGTAAAGGCACAGGGAATGGGCGGACGTGAAGTACGAAAAGGCAAAGACCATGGTGAAATCTTTGACCACCACTTTGTTGAATTCCATTATGCCGATGGTTCAATCCTGAATAGCCAATGCCGACATATCCCAAGAACCTCAGCAAAAGTTGATGAACTTTTGATTGGTACAAAAGGAAAAATATTCTGTGGCGCAGC
>CAMAXV010000052.1 GCA_945862385.1 Chitinophaga pinensis | reverse complement strand
AGTCCGGCTACAGAACCGGTCAGCAGACCTACAAAAGTCGGGCGCTTGTGTTCCCCGAACCATTCGATGCACATCCAGGTTACCGCACCCACAGAGGCTGCCAGGTCTGTATTGATAAAGGAAAGAGCAGTAATTCTGTTTACATTCAGTTCACTGCCTGCATTGAAACCGTACCAGCCAAACCAGAGCAGGGCTGTACCGATTGCCACCAGCGGCAGGTTATTCGGACGATCATGCTTAACCCTTCTTTCCCCTACATAAATAACTGATGCCAACGCTGCGAATCCTGCAGTAGCATGCACCACAATGCCTCCGGCAAAGTCGAGCACTCCCAATTTGGCAAGCAATCCATTTCCCCAGATCATGTGGGCGAATGGATAATAAACCAGTATTTGCCAGAAAGTGAGGAAGATAAAGAACGCTTTGAATGTAATCCGGTTGGCAAATGCTCCGGTGATCAACGCTGGGGTAATGATGGCAAACATCATCTGATAGGCAATGAAAACCACTTCAGGAAATGGTTTTTCTGCAGAGTATAGCGTATCAGGTGTAATGCCCGCATAAAAAGCTTTGTTCAGATCACCTATAATCATCCCTTCACCCCCACTGAAACACAAGGAATAACCAAAAGCGTACCAGAGGACGGAAGTCCAGCCCATAGATACAAAACTTTGAATCATTACGTTCAGGATATTCTTTTTGCAGGCGAGTCCGCCATAAAAAAATGCCAGTCCGGGTGTCATGAGCATCACAAGACTTGTGCAAACGATCATAAAGACCGTGAGACCTACATCGATCATAATCAGTTGTTTTGGGGTTTTGGGACTGCGAATATCGCATTTTTTTATAAACTCAATGTTAACTGACGACTTTATTGAATTTTTTTGACCAAAACAACAGATTTAGCATATATATTAATTTTTATAATGTGTTTTATTGTACCACAAGATCAGGCCTTCTGTTGCCTTTTGAAGAATCTAAAAGAATGGATCAATGGGGCAATAACCATTACAGCCATGAGCAACATGAAGGTGATGAAAATCCATTTCCCCTGAAGGAGGATAGCAGCAATACTCTGTAGCAATCCACCATACAACCAGAATTTGCCAGCAACACGGTGTGTGGATTCCCAGTTTACAGCATCTTCCAGCGTCCAGGGCAGTCGGAAACCAGCAATATAGTTTTGCTTTAACCTAGGCATGAATATACCCATGATGGCGAAAGCAAAACCCATGATACCAAAAACCAGCTGTGCAACGGGTATATCTTGATTAACTGTAGAAAGAATAATGACCAGGCTTAGTACAGATAGGAAAGCAACCAGAAATAATCCAAACTGTGCATACACCTTATCATTCGCTCCTTCGTAACGCTTAGGATCGATTTTACGGATATTGACCATCAGCAGATAGACTAAAAAACTGACAAAGCCCAATATGGCTGGTCCGATAAAAATACTTTCGCGGGAGCCCCAGGCATCTGGCTTGCCTTCCATGTTGAAATGAATGGGTACGGTAGACGAAAGAGAGGGATAAATCCAGGCTGCATAAGCAAAAGGCAAGAGTATTAATCCTCCTGCAAGAATATTTCTGAATTTCATTGAAGGTTGTTTATATGTCTAATTACTTCTAACAAAGATTATTCAAAGTAAATTGAAAACCAAGGAAAAATGATAAATGGATAAAATGATACTCAAAATTATAATTCAAGTTATGCAAATAGTTTTTTGCTACTTTTGCATAGAAAATTAAACCACTGCTTTTTTTTAAAAATATATTGACAGTTTTCCTCATGGGCATTTTCATCTCCCATGAATTATCTCGCCCATTGGTTTTGGCAGACTATCTTATCAACCTGGAAAAATACAAACAAGCCTGTATCAATAAGGCAAAGCCAAAACTCATGTGTAATGGTAAATGCCAGATGATGAAAAAAATGAATGGGGGAAAAGAAACAAAGGATACAGACACCCCACCGGAAAAACCCGGCTCCCAATTTCATGTGCTGTCTTCAAAATCGTTTTATCCTGAATTAACAAATCTAATTCAACAGTCAAAACCTTTTTACGGTTTTTATACAGCAAGATATACCCTGCTGTATGGTCCATATATATTCCATCCTCCTGCGTTTGCATAATAAATAGTATACCTCAGCTTTCAAAGGACTGATAACCTGAATACAGGTTATCCATTATTATTTATTAAGAATATTTCTGCAAACACTCACACCATGAAATCATTCATAATCATGCTGGCGGCAGCATTGTGCAGCCTGCATATCAATGCACAAACGCAAAACCAGTCAGACAGTGCGCTTTATATGGAACAGGTAATTGTTACCGCAAACAGAACTGCACAAAAAAGATCAGAAGCCCCTGTGGCCATTTCAACTATATCCAACAAACAAATACAGGAAACAAAAGCTCAAACACTGGATATCCTGCTCAATAAAGTAAGCGGGGTATATATGGCGAATCTTGGAAATGAGCAACACTCTATGAGTATCAGACAGCCTATTACCACTAAGAGTTTATTCCTCTACCTGGAAGACGGACTACCCATTCGTACAACCGGAGTTTATAATCACAATGCGTTACTGGAACTTAACCTTCCATCTGCTGAAAGGATCGAGGTCATTAAAGGGCCAAGTTCATCATTGTATGGTGCAGAAGCCATTGGCGGTGTTGTTAACCTCATCACACAAATGCCTCCCGAAAAACAAAGCGGATTTTTCAATTATCAGTACAACAACAATGGTTATAAAAGGGCTGAAGCACAATATGGCATTAGTATTGGTAAGCTAGGACTATTGATCAATGGTTACTATGCAGATCGCAAGAATGGGCAGCTTGAGTATAGTAATTTCAGCAAAAAAGCATTAAACCTTAAAAGCGTTTATACCTTCTCTAAAAAACTTAAATGGATCAATTCATTGGCCTGGGTTGATTACTACAGTGATATGACTGGAGGATTGGACAGCATTAAGTTTGCAAAAAAAGACTTTTCCACTTTCCACACATTCACTTACAGGTCTGTATACTCACTACGATATCGGTCAGGACTGGAAATCAAGTACAATGACCAATCCATGACCAGCATCAACTTTGTGTACCGTGACAATTCAATTGGTCAGAATCCCTCCTATCTCGTAGGAAGCACCAGCAACCCATTGCTTTATAGGGGTCAAATAAATGACAATGCATTTTCTTCCAAAGCACTTTTTGTTCAACATGAAGAAAAAATTAAATGGCTGAACAGTAAAATAATAGTTGGCGGAACAATCGATAATAGTCCACAAAGCTATTACGCCAAATTCATCTGGATCAACAGGGCATCTCCAACAGGAAAATTCATCAATTACACAAGTCCGGCAAAAGATTCCCTGCTGAACAGCTATAAAACAAAAATTCAAAATACAGCTGCTTATGTAAACTATGAATTCACCCCTTTGAAAAATATTCGTACAGTGGTTTCACTGAGGTACGACAATTACAGATATGGCTTTAATAATGATTTGCTGCCTACAGCAACATCAGGTGGACAATCCTCTACGCAATCATTTTCAAGGGTAACTCCGAAAATTGGTTTTACCTACAATTACAGGAAAATAGGATTCTATGCCAACTACAGCGAAGGGTACGTTCCGCCACAACTCAATGAATTGTTTAACAGTGTTAAAACACCCTATCTGAAGCCACAAACCTTTGTCAACTATGAAATAGGTGGATGGATTACACTCATTAAAAATAAATTCTATGCAGACTGGAGTCTTTATCAGTTGGATGGCAGCAATGAGATTGTTTCAGTAAGACAAACAGATGGAATGAATGTCAATCAAAACTCTGGCAAAACAACACATAAGGGTATCGAATACGGACTAAACCTAAAGCCCAACGATCAGATTACCTTCAGACTCAGCGGAACCTATGCAAAGCATCAGTTTATAGAATATGTTGTTAGGGGCATAAGCTTCAACAACATGGAAATGAGCGGGGCACCGAGGTCAATATTCAATACTGAAATAAACTACAAACCAAAATTTGTTAAAGGATTAAGACTGGGAGTTGAATGGCAACATCAGGGAAAATATTTCATGGACGACAAGAACCTGTTTACTTATGGTGGATTTGATCTGATTCATGCCAGAGTTGGCTACACCTATAAATTTATTGATTGCTGGATCAATGCCATCAACCTTACTGATGCCTACTACAGCACTTCTGCTACTAAATCAACTGCAAGCGGTAATGCTTCTTATTCCTACAACATAGGAGCGCCAAGGGAAATTACGCTAGGCATCGGATTTAAATTTTGATTAATTGAACAGTATGAAAAAGAAGTTATACCAATTACATAGCATAATTAGCCTTGTCATTGCCATACCCGTGATACTCTGGGCTGCAAGTGGCTTTATGCATCCGATCATGACAACCATAAGGCCGCAAGTAAAAGCTACCTCACTTGCCACTGTTCCAATTGATTACAGTAGGATAAAATTGAATCCAAAAGATGCATTAACGATTAACAAAATTGACTCATTCCATGATGTCAGACTCATTCACATCGATACAAACTGGTTCTATCAGGTACAACATGACTTAGCAACAGCACCTGTTTATTTGAGTTGCGTTGATGGAAAAATGCTGGCAAATGGAGATGAATTGTATGCAAGGTATCTGGCCAGACAGTTTCTGGATGGACAGGAAAAATACTTAAACAATCCAGTTTTACCAACTGCTTCGTTACCCTTACATGATTGTTGTGAGTCAGCTAAAAAAGCCATTTTTAACCATAAAAGTGGTTCTCCTGTTCAGCATGTTGAAAGCGTAAAATCTTTTGATGCTGAATATGGAGAGGTAAATAAAATTCTTCCTGTTTACAAGGTTTCTTTTCAACGAAAAGATGGCATCCGTATTTATGTAGAAACGATTCAGGATAGGTTTGTGTATGCAGTTGATGATAAAAGAGCAAGCTTCGATACCATATTCTCTATTTTTCATACATGGGACTGGGCAGATTCATTGGGGAATATGAAGCTGTATGTTATGGCGATACTTTTATCCCTGACCATGATGACTGCCCTTTTCGGTATTTATCTATTCTTCACAACAAAGCACATTAAACCGAATGGAAACAGGAGATTAAACCCTCGTTATAATCACAGATGGGTATCAATTACTGCATCACTTTTTACCCTGATGTTTTCATTCAGCGGGGCCTTTCATGCCATTGAAAAAACAGAACCAGACAGTCGATATGATTATTATAACAACCAAATGATTGAGACTGCACAACTTCAGTTTGCAGTGAATCATGTTTTTAACAATTCAGCAACCAAGATGTCGAATCTTTCTGTAGTGAAAATACATGACAGTATCTACTGGCGTTTTATCAGGCAGGAAGAACCAATGAAAAAGACCTCAGGAAGTAAACCGCAATGGAGTAAAGACAAAAAAACAACCATGCCTGTTACATTTTATTTCCAGGATGTGAACGGACAAGATTTTCCAGATGGGGAGATGAAATATGCCCAATACCTTGCTGATCACTTCAGAGGTACAGAAGACGGTCAGTCAATCAATACAAAACCCATCACATTCTTTGAAGGAGAATATGGCTTTGTAAATAAAAGATTACCGGTTTGGAAAATTGAGTATTCAACCAATGATAATGAACGTTATTATGTTGAAACGACTACAGGTAAACTTGCAGTTCGGATTGATGACAATGACCTCGCAGAGGGTTACAGCTTTTCTTTCCTGCACAAACACCATTTCATGGATTTTGCCGGAAAACCGGCAAGAGATTTCAGTACCATGTTTTGGGCAGCAATGCAGATAGTTATGGTAAGTGTTGGTCTTTATTACTATTTCAGTAAAAGGAATAAATAAACATGCGCTTCCCCATTTTATCAGGCATAAAATGGGGAAGCCATTTATTGGCTACTTATTCACCAGAAAATGAAGAATCCTGCAGGCATGCCCTTTACTTTTTTCATGAGCATCTTCAGCAATGGTAATGGTGAGCTGATGTTTTTTGTTTTTTAAATGATCGTCCAGTATCAGATACCAGGGCAGGTGTAAACCACCACTCCATTGGGTATAGAGTTCCAGTGTTTTGACCGGACCACCATCGATGCTGTATTGAATCCGACCTGCATCAGGGCCTGATGCAATGCATATTCCCACAGCTGATCCTTTGAAAGAAAAGGTAATTGTTTCACCTGCCTTTTCCGCAATAAGGGCTGGTATATTGACATACTGTTTTCTGGTTCCAGCACCATCCTTTGGCATCCAGTTAGGTTCAATCCTCCACCCTTTGATGAACGTAGCCTGATCTACAGCCACATATTGCCCACCTCCATAACTGTCCGGATCAA
>CAMAXV010000051.1 GCA_945862385.1 Chitinophaga pinensis | reverse complement strand
GGTGCATCAGTAAGTTGCGTCCACTGATCCCTGTTAAAATTAGTCTGCAATGGTGCCGAAGCCACGCCCTGCATCTGAATTTTATAATCAGGATCACGGGTAGCAAAAAAAAGCAAATACCTGTCGCCATAAGGAAAAACCTCTGCATCAATTGCCCTGCCACAATTCCATGCTCCTGTAGGGCGAAATATGGGATTTGTTGGATTACGCTCAAACTCAATACCATCATCAGACACAGCATGACAGATAGCATCCTTCGGACCATTTCCATAAGTCTGGTAAAATAAATGCACCCTGTTATCAATAACGATGGCACATGGCGCTGCCAGTCCGTTTAACTCAGGTTCAGCCTTGGGATTAATCTCCCCTATTTTTGTCCAGTGCCTTAGATCAGTGCTTGCTGCTATACCAATCCCCAATCCCTGTATCGGATGATTTTTATCCTTCCGGGCAGGTAAGGTATAATACATGAGATACCTTCCCTGAAACTTAATTACATGAGGATCCTTTGCAAAAGGAACACCCAACCGGGTTGTATCGCTATACATCATGACGTTGCGCATGTTCTTTTGAGCCTGAGCCGCCGCAACAAAAAAACAAAAGAACACCGTTGAAAATATTATTTTAAACATATAATTGAAGATACTTACATTAATATTTATGTAAGGATAAAATACATTGACCGATACTAGGCTGAAAACAATTAAATTTGAATATATTTTTAAAAATAAATATTAACTATGATTTCAAAAATCAAGAATATTTCATTATATTCTATACTTGTTTTATCAGTAGTTACCAGTGCTTGTAAAAAGGAAAATACAGGCAATCCTCAAAGCGGAGGAGAACTGATAAAATATGAAAACATTAAAAACCTGACCCTTACTGATATTGAGGTCATCAGAACTGTAAAACTAGACCTCTTTCTATCAACTGCGGAAATAAAAGGTCCTGCTTACATCAGCAGGATGGCACCTGCAAAATACCCGGTAAAGCTTTACAAGGTGACCTATAGTTCGGACATTCCAGAACAAAACAACAAAAGAACCACGGCAACCGGACTGATTGCCATACCAGACGTACCTGCAACCTCACTACCCGTTATTTCGTATCAACATGGAACCGTGTTTTACAAGGATTGGGCTCCTTCCATGTATGAAAAGTCCTTTGAGACACAATTCATGATTTCCCAGTTTGCTTCTCAGGGTTATGTGGTCATTGCTGCTGACTATTTTGGTATCGGTGACGTATCTCCTGAATCCAACTCCTATTTTGTCCGTTACAGCACTGAACAGGCTTGTCTGGATATGTACAAGGCAAGTTTGAAAGTATTGGAAAAAGAAAATAAAACCATGAGCAGGTTTTTTATCAATGGCTGGTCTCAGGGTGGTTTCAATACCATGTTATTCCTGCGCAGACTAGAAAGGGAAAATATACCTGTTAAAGCAGCTTTTACTGCAGCAGCGCCAGTTGACCCGGTGTTATTTATTAACCGTGGGTTACATAACCCGCGTTCTTTTGATGCAGATTTCACACCTGCTGCTCTTACTAACCTGATTTTCAGCTTAGAATCTTACAATAATATTTCAGGTATTTCCCAAAAATATATCAATACCAAATTTTACGAAAAAGCAAAAAGCCTTTACAGTTTCAAACTCGACTACGAAGAATTTATGAAAGATCTCCCAAAGGAGCTGAATCAAATCTTTACGCCAGACTTTTTTAAAGAATCAAAAGAAGTCAATACACCTTTCTGGTCTGTTCTTTCAAACTCTGAAGCCTACCGCTGGCTAAGCCCGACACCCCTTAAAGTATTTGGAGGGGGGCGAGATGAAGCAGTACCAGATTATGTTGCAAAGCTGGCATACGATTACATGAGCACATTGGGGAAGAAGGACATTGAATCCATCAATGCAGGCCCTCAGGCTGATCACCGGAATACTTATATCGAGTCACTAATAACAGCTAAACCCTGGATTGACAGCTTTCAATAAAATCAATGACCCAAACAACGAACAAATCCGGCAGGGTTCTCATGGCTAGCATGATTGGAACCATGATTGAATATTTTGACTTCTACATCTATTCCACAGCAGCAGTACTGGTGTTCCCGAAACTGTTCTTCCCCAATTCGAGTCCAAATGCAGCCGTACTCGAATCCCTTGCAACCTTTGCACTGGCCTTCTTTGCCCGCCCGCTGGGCGCTGCGCTCTTTGGCCACTTCGGCGACCGCATCGGCCGGAAAGCCACGCTGGTTGCGGCGCTGATGACGATGGGTCCATCTACTGTGGCCATTGGACTCCTTCCCGGATATGAATCGATTGGCATTTTGGCTCCCCTGTTATTAGCACTATTCAGGTTCGGACAGGGCCTGGGGCTGGGTGGAGAGTGGGGAGGTGCTGTGTTACTGGCCACTGAAAATGCTCCTAAAGGCAAAAAAGCCTGGTTCGGTATGTTTCCGCAATTGGGTGCACCATTGGGCTTTATCCTCTCCAATGGTTCTTTCATCATACTCAGCAACTACATGAGCAATGATGAATTTCTTGACTGGGGATGGCGTATTCCTTTTCTGGCCAGTGCCCTACTGGTTTTTGTTGGCTTGTATGTGCGACTTAACATTGAAGAAACTCCTGATTTTAAAAAGGTTCTTGAATCCAAAGAACAGGTAAGAGTGCCCATGGTTACAGTCTTCACCAAACACACCAGGATGCTCATCCTTGGTAGCCTGGCAGCCACAACCACCTATGTTAACTTTTACCTGATGACGGTTTTTACTCTCAGCTGGGGAACGGCACATCTGGGCTATGAACGGGAACCCTTTTTGATTGCTCAGCTGATTGCCATCCTTTTCTTTGCCATCGGCATACCCATTTCATCAAGGCTGGCAGACAAGGCTGGCACTTTCCGAGTTCTTATTATGGCTACCGTGCTGATATTCCTTTTCGGATTGGCATTCAAACCCCTTTTTGTTGAAGGCAACCTGGCACTGACCACCATTTTCCTTTCGTTGGGATTGCTGCTCATGGGGTTCACTTATGGTCCGCTCGGCACTGCACTATCCAATATATTCCCTACCGCAGTGCGCTATTCCGGATCCTCTCTCGCCTTTACGTTTGCAGGCATTCTGGGAGCCTCTCTGGCCCCGTATTTTGCAACCTATCTCGCAACAACTTACGGACTGGAGTTTGTAGGATATTACCTCTGCGGAGCAGCATCGGTGAGCCTTATCGCCTTTCTCATTATTAAAAAGCACCATTAATATGCTAATGAAGATGAAACATATTTTACTGTTTGCAGCCATAATGATTGCTGTAACATCCCATGCCCAAAAAAACAGTAAACCCAACATCATCATCATTTATACAGACGATCTGGGTTATGGTGATCCAACCTGCTACAATAAATCGGGTATACCCACACCCCATATCGATCAGCTTGCAGCTTCTGGAATCCGGTTTACAAGCGGACATGCCACCTCAGCTACCTGCACACCTTCGAGATATGCGTTGCTAACCGGACAATACCCCTGGAAAAACAAGGACGCGGCAGTACTCCCGGGTGATGCACCACTCATCATCTCCACCAATCAGCTCACCCTGCCTGCTATGCTGAAAGCCACAGGATACAAAACCGGTATCGTGGGCAAATGGCACCTGGGCCTGGGTGGCGCAACCCAAAAAAACTGGAATGAGCGTGTTAGTCCGGGCCCCAATGAACTCGGGTTCGACTATTCCTTTATCTTTCCAGCAACGGCAGACAGGGTGCCAACCATTTTCATGGAAAACGGCGTAACCATCGGTGCAGACCCCAATGACCCTATTGCAGTGGATTATACCAAGAAAATAGGCTCAGAACCCACCGGAAAAGAAAATCCGGAATTGCTGAAGATGAAAAGCAGTGCCAACCACGGCCACGACAATACCATCGTCAACGGCATAGGCAGAATAGGGTTTATGACTGGGGGTAAGACAGCCAGGTGGACGGACGAAGAAATACCTTTTACGTTCCTAGACAAAGCCAGGACTTTTATCAGGGAGAACCAAACTTCTCCATTCTTCCTTTATTACGCGCTTACAGAACCACATGTGCCACGCATGCCCTCAACCATGTTCAAAGGCAAGAGCGGACTGGGTTTCAGGGGTGATGCCATTTTACAGATTGATTGGGCAGTTGGTGAAATTATAGCACAACTAAAAGCCCTTAAACTCTACGAAAACACACTCATTATTTTCTCGAGCGACAATGGTCCGGTACTCGATGATGGGTATGAAGATGGCGCTGTTACCCAGCAGAATGGTCATTTACCCTGGGGAAAACTGAGAGGAGGAAAATACAGCAGTTTCGAAGCCGGAACCCGAGTTCCCACCATCCTGAGCTGG
This sequence comes from Chitinophaga pinensis, assembly GCA_945862385.1. Classification (GTDB taxonomy): domain Bacteria; phylum Bacteroidota; class Bacteroidia; order Chitinophagales; family Chitinophagaceae; genus Pollutibacter. The sequence goes on along the minus strand of CAMAXV010000051.1, from coordinate 2,235 downwards.
CCGGCAAAAGTGAAGGGTAATCAGGTTTCAGATGCACTGGTGTGTCAAATTGACCTGCTTGCCAGCATGGCTTCGCTAACAGGTTACAAGGATGCAACTGGCAAAATATCCGATAGCCAGAACCAACTGAATGCATGGTTGGGAAAAGATAATGCGGGAAGGGAGTACCTGATTAAAAATAATGGCAACCAGGCCAATGTCATCATCAAAGGCAACTGGAAACTTATCAAAGCCAATAACAGACAGGCTAAAAACCTGCTCACCAACACAGAGCTCGGTAACCTGCCTGCAGATCAGCTGTATAACCTGAAAACAGACATTGGCGAGCGTTTCAATCTTGCAGATAAAAATCCGGAAATGGTTAAACAGTTGAATGAATTTCTTCTGATTGAAACTGGAAAATCAGGGAAATAATAGATTATTCCGCATTTCGCAATATGGTTTTCGGCTTTCGTAAACAATTGTTATCCCTTTTTATTCGTTTTGCATTCTAAATAAATGCAAAATGAAGCGAACAGGAATGATGCTGATGCTGGTGATTGCAACCATCAATGCCAATAGTCAAAACAAAGACAGTATACCGGCTAAAAATGACTCAGCTCTATACCATACCAAATACCTGTCTGAAATCACCCTGGTAGGAAGGAATACGAAAGCCGACATCCTTTTCTTACCCGAAATTGTGGGTACTACCATCAATGCTGGAAAGAAAAACTCCCTGATAGTCATGGATAATGTTCAGGGTAATGTGGTTACCAATACCATGCGGCAAGTGATGGCAAAAGTGCCGGGAATACAGGTATGGGAAAGTGACCCGAGTGGCATTCAAATTGGTATTGCTGCCCGTGGATTGAGTCCGAACCGCAGCTGGGAATTCAACCTCCGTCAAAACGGCTACGACATCAGTAGCGACCCCTTCGGCTATCCTGAAGCCTATTACACACCTCAACTCAATGCAGTTCAGCGCATTCAGGTGGTAAGGGGTGCAGCCAGCCTGCAATATGGTCCGCAGTTTGGCGGACTGGTCAACTTCATCATGAAAGATGGCAGTGACATCAATAAACCTATACAGGTGGAATCACAACAGACTGCAGGCAGTTTCGGGTTGTTTAATTCCTACAATGCCATCGGTGGCAAAACTGCCAAAACAAACTATTATGCGTTTTGGGACCACCGGCGCGGTGATGGCTTCAGAGCTAATAGCGGATTCAATGTAAATACTGGTTTCGGAAGCTTTTCATGGAAGCTGAATAACAAACTGAAAATCGGACTGGAACTCACGCAGTTTAATTACAGGAGTCAGCAACCAGGCGGACTCACCAATGACCAGTTTGAAGCTGATGCTTATCAAAGCCTTCGTGCAAGAAACTGGTTTGCTGTGAACTGGAATATTACAGCCCTGAACTTGGATTATACATTCAGTGAAAAAAGCAGGCTGAACATAAAAACCTTTGGCATGGTGGGGTACAGAAACAGCATTGGTTTTATGCAAACCCCCAATGTAAGGGATACCATCAATACAGCAACACTTCAATTTAACAGTCGCAGGGTTGATGTGGATGAATACCGCAATGCAGGTTTCGAAGCCAGATACATCAATGATTTCCGCATTGGAAAGTTGAAAAATACCTTGTCATCAGGGGTGCGTTATTTCAGGGGAAACACCTTCCGCCTGCAAAACGGAAAAGGAGATACCGGAAATGACTACAATACCAACATTACGGGATCGTATCCTACAGACTTGAATTTTGAAACATCCAATGCCGCATTTTTTGCTGAAAACCTCATCAGGCTCAGTGAAAACCTCATCCTGATTCCAGGATTCCGCGTTGAAAATATCATGAATACAGCATCCGGCAGGTTGAACTTTTCAGGAAACGGTGAATTGAAATTGAACGGTGAACAACGCAGCAGAAATTTCGTACTTCCCGGTATTGGCGCAGAATACCACATCGGTTTGACTGAAATCTATGCCAACTATGCAAAGGCATACCGGCCGGTATTATTCAGTGACCTGACTGCCAATCCTACAACAGATGTCATTGATCAACAACTGAAAGATGCACAGGGTTACAACATCGATATCGGATACAGAGGCAGGCTAAAAGATTACCTGTTCTTTGATGTCAGTGCCTATTGGCTTCAATACAACAACAGAATCGGACTCATTGCACAACAGAAAGCCGATGGTAGTTTTTACAACCTGAGAACCAATGTAGGAAACAGCACCAGTAA
>CAMAXV010000050.1 GCA_945862385.1 Chitinophaga pinensis | reverse complement strand
CAAAAGCAAACTGTTACTTCCGTTTCCAATATCAGCATCAACGGAACAGATGCACAAATCAAAATACAGCCCAACCCCATCAGCAACAACACCATCCAAACACAACTCACCAACCTACCCGCTGGCAAATACACCATTACACTCTACGACATCAACGGAAAATACATCACCCAAACAACCTATCAACACAGCAACAACCACTTCAAATGGCAGTTCCCCATCAATATCAACAACGGCACCTACCTCCTCAAATGGACAGGTAACAATCTCAACTTAACCAGTAAGATTGTGGTAGAAAAATGATAAATGGTGGTAAACAAAAAAAGGTTTCATTTCTGAAACCTTTGTAGCGAGATCGGGAGTTGAACCCGAGACCTTCGGGTTATGAATCCGACGCTCTAACCACCTGAGCTACCTCGCCTAATTTATTTTCTCTTCCGAGTTGAACCCTGAGTCCGCCGCGGCGTATATGAATCCGACGCTCTAACCACCTGAGCTACCTCGCCGTATTGCAACGGGGTGCAAAAATAACCATAAAGTTGATGTAAACAAAAAATCAAGGCAAGTTCTGATATTTTATTGCCATACCACTAAAAGGGTAATCGGTTCCAGGACTGAAATCAATGCGAAACCATAGTTTTGTTATTCGTAGCAATTGATAGAAAGTTAAATATTTACAACGTTAAGCTCTGATTGGTAGGAATAATAACTTTTAACCATTTAAACCCATCAATCATGACAAGAATCACGTCCTATTGCCAGACCTGCTCCGTCAAAAACTGCATTATGATGAAATCATTTGGGCAGGAAGACCAGGCATACAAAGCCTACAAGCATCATTATGAATTTAAACGCGGAGAGATGCTTTTCCGTGAAGGTGATGAAATCAACGGGATGTACTTTGTGCAATCCGGAGTCATAAAGCTTGAAATGAATGCAGAAACGCAACGTCCATTTATTCTCCGCATGATTGGACCTGGACAGACAATGGGACATCGTTTTCTTAACTATACTGGGTTACAGCCATATTCCGCAACAGCAGTGGAAGACACCAGGGTTTGCTTTATTGAACTTGGTTTTTTCAAAAGTCTGCTCCAGAAAAATGACTTGTTGCAGGAGGAAATCAGAAAGATATTTCTGAAAGAACTGAGATCAACTGAAATCAAATTACTTCAGATTGCGCAGCAGACTGTTCGTGAGAAAGTGGCTGCTATCCTTGTACACCTGGCTGATACCTATAATTACAAGCAATCCAGTATGGGCATCCGGGTACATGTAGACAGGCAGGAGATGGCCGATCTTGCTGGCACAACAAAAGAACAGATTTCGAGAATCCTGGCTGATTTCGATCAGGAACAACTTATCCGTTTCAGGGCAAAACATTTTAAATATATTGCTGTTGATCAACTCAGGCAGATAGCAGAAAGACATACTACTCCAGTTAGTGAACCTGTTGGTGTTGAGTTTTAAATTTAGGCACTCTTAGGTTGTTGAATTGGGACTGTCTTAGTAACTTTGCATCCGAAATTATAAATTATGGCTGCAAAAATTAAAGTACACAACCCCGTTGTAGAACTTGATGGAGATGAAATGACCAGGATAATCTGGAAATTTATCAAGGATAAACTCATTCTCCCCTATCTCGACCTGGAAATCAAATATTACGACTTAGGAGTTGAATACAGGGATGAGACCAATGATCAGGTAACCATTGATGCAGCCAATGCCATCAAGCAGTACGGAGTAGGTATTAAGTGTGCCACCATAACGCCTGATGAGGCCCGTGTGAAAGAATTCAACCTGAAGCAGATGTGGAAAAGTCCGAATGGAACAATCCGCAACATCCTTGATGGCACTGTTTTCCGTGAGCCCATTGTAATTAAGAATATACCCAGACTGGTAACGAACTGGGATAGTCCGATTATCGTTGGCCGACATGCTTTCGGTGACCAATACAGGGCAACAGACTTTGTTGTTCCAGGAAAGGGTAAGCTGACCGTGAAATTTGAAGGAGAGGATGGGCAGGTTATTGAACATGAGGTTTACCAGTTCAAAGGAGCAGGTGTTGCTATGAGCATGTACAATACTGATGAAAGTATAATGGGATTTGCAAGAAGCTGTTTCAACATGGCTCTTCAAAAGGGATGGCCACTCTACATGAGTACCAAAAACACCATCCTGAAGAAATATGATGGTAGATTTAAAGATATTTTTGAAGAAATCTATCAGCAAGAATTTAAATCGGCGTATGAAGCGGCTGGTATAACTTATGAGCATCGCCTGATTGACGACATGGTTGCCAGTGCTTTAAAATGGAATGGTAAGTTTGTATGGGCTTGTAAGAACTATGATGGAGATGTACAAAGTGATACGGTAGCTCAAGGTTTTGGATCTTTGGGATTAATGACTTCTGTACTGGTTACACCAAACGGTCAAACTATGGAATCAGAGGCAGCTCACGGAACTGTAACACGTCACTACAGAGACCACCAGAAAGGCAAACCAACAAGTACCAATCCTATTGCCTCTATTTTTGCCTGGACACGTGGATTGGCATTCAGGGGTAAACTGGATAACAATCAGGATCTGATTGATTTTGCCAACGCACTTGAAGCTGTTTGTATTGAAACAGTTGAAGAAGGAAAAATGACGAAAGACCTGGCTGTATGTATACACGGTAATAAGGTTTCTCATGGTGACCATTACCTCTATACTGAGGAGTTCCTGGATGCCATTGATGCTAATCTTAAGAAAAAAATGGGATTATAAAAATCACTTAGCCAGAAATGAAAAAGTTCATCTCGTTTGAGATGAACTTTTTCATTTAACAACTATTCCAAAATGCCATAACCGCAAGGATGGTTCAGTCGTTGATTATTCTTTTCCACATCACCCTGATGGATTCTCGGTCAATTCCCGCAAACCTACCACGCTGTACAATGAGTTCATTTTCTTGTGGATGACTTAGGTAATAATGAAATGCGAAGCGACTCTCGGGCTTATACCACCCATTGATTTGGCCGAAACGCAAATCATTAAAAACAAGGGTGTCTTTCCACTGCTCAACAGTATAAAGACCCTGGGAAAACTTTTTAAGCTCCATCACTTCCTCATGATCAGCAACTGGCCTCAAATACGTTTCATTTTTGGGAAAGTAATGCAATGCCAGGTCCTTCTTCTTATCAAAAACAGATTTATAGCCTACTTGATAACCCAGGCTGTCTTCAATTACAACAAACCAAAGCAAATTATTAAGCAGCGTAGGCGTTGTAAAATGAGTTAATGTACCCGGATAATTTTTACTGACTGAATCAAGCACGGTATGCTCGATTTTATATTTATTCCAGAGAGCAAAAATCATGTATATCGCTGAAGCAGTGATCCCCATCCTTGCCCATTTAAGCCTGTGACGGTGATCTGATTTGAGGAAAAGCAGAAATCCAAAAGCAATTAACGGAACTATTGTAAACAAGGGATCAGCAACATAAATGACATTAAATGAAATCCGTCTGTCAGAAAATGGCTCGAACCAGCCTATACCATAGTTGTTCATGGCATCAAGCAAAAGGTGACAACCAATTTCAATCAGGAAAAACCAGAACCATTTCTTCAGGCTGATTGGTTCTGCCTTGTGCCAACGGGCTGCAACCAAAGCCAGAAAAAAACTGATGAAGCCTGCAAACAAAAAGGAATGGGTGATTCCTCTGTGTGCCAGCAACTCAGTTGAAACTGGCATCCACATCCCAGCTATGAAATCAATATCTGGTACACTTTGCGCCAATGCTCCCCACAATATTGCCTTTCTGCCTGCATTTTTATCCAGCAGCGCTTCTCCTATACATGCACCGAGTACAATATGGGTCAATGAATCCATAATTATGAATTTTATGCCCTAATCAAGCTTTTAAAACGACCTTGACTCGGTTCTCATTCTTGACTGGCCCTGCGTGCTTTTTGCAGGCTGGGCACCATTGAATTTATTGAACCTGTATATGAATGTCATTAGGAAATATCTTGTAAGCCTGTTTACTCTCGTATCAACAATGTTATTACCATTGATTGTACGTGCAATACTGGTATTTTGCTTTAAGATATCAAATCCTGATATCCTGAATATTCCGTTTTTCTTTTTAAAGATTGTCTTCTCAAAAGAAGCATTCAACAAAGCGATATTCTGATTTACACTTGCAGATAATCCTCTGTTGATAATATATTCAAGGTCATGCCTGAAAACCCATCCACCCGGAATATCAATCCTCGAGTTATTTGAGATTGTCCAACTTGTATATTTCACATCTGGTTGTCCGGGTAAAGTATACTTCACGCTATTGAGACCATATCTAGCCCCCAGATCAAATTCCAACCAATCTTTCCAATTGAACTCAAACTTAGCTCCTTGTGCAAGTAACATATTCTTACCTATGTTTCTTTCGCTATCAATAAGGGTTATATTGTTATTGTATGCAGCTGTACCATTAATTGAAACAATGTATGTTCTGTTACTCCAAGGCTTACTGAAATTGTAAAATCCACTCGCAGTATAATTACCATTAACGTTTTCATAAGTAGTAAGCTGACTTCCTGCTCCACCTACCCTAGTAGTGTTATTAACAATCTGATTATTGACAAAATTAAAGTTGGCCCCTATAAAGAAAGTTTGTCCTGTAAGGAAGTTCAGGTTATTGAAAGTCGTGCTGAAAACATGGGCCTGCTCAGGTTTTAGCAATGGATTACCCTGAGTTTGATACTGAGGATTTGATACATCTTTTACAGGTTGCAATTGTGAGAAAGAAGGTTGACGGGCATTACCATTGTAAAAGAAACGTAGTGTTTTATTTCGTGTAAAGTTATATGCAAAATTTGCCGATGGAAGCAGATTAAGCCTTTTAATTGGGGTATAAGCACTATCCCGGGTGAGCGAATACCCTTTCTGATTAACGGGTTGTGCACTTGCTCCGAATGTATAGTTGTATTTTTTCTTTACAGTTCTAATATTTGCTCCGATACGCTGATTGATGAAATCATTCTCAAAAGCATTGCTGAGCAATTCTGATACAGCGTATTGTTGTGTTGATGGATCAAAAACCTCTGTTGCACGGATGTTACTGGTAAAGGATTGTCCATATGCATATATCATATCCAGGTAACGATCTTTCATAATTGGTTCGGAGTAATTAAACCGGATGTTGATATTGTCAGACTGGTTATCTGTAATGATACTTTGATTGAGAATGGTTGCTGCAAGCAAAGGAAAATAATTAAAGGTCGTATTATCCCGCAATGATTCACCATCTGTGGTATTATAACCACCATTGACGTTCATGGAGAAATTCCTACCGCGCTTTCTGAATTTGTGGTTAAAAATCAGGTTGCCGGAGAAACTCGGCGTATTGGAATTGGAGCTATTGATATTGCTACCTTTACTTGTAGTGTCTGCGTCATTCCTCAGGTAGTCAAAATAGGCTACAGAATTACTTCTTGAATCACGCACGGACATCTCCGGAATAAACTTCACGTAATTAAATGAGTCGATATTCCATTCAAAGTTAATAGATGCCCGATGGCTTTTGGAACTGCTCAGTGATGTATCTACCTGGTGATTCAGAAATTTGGTATTCTGGAAGAAATTTTGGGAAGCAACATCTTTGAATACTTCTGTTTCCCTGCTTGAATAGCTGTAATTACCATAAACAGACCCCTTTTTGTTTTCAAAATCATTTCTGAAATTGAGTCCCATGGAATTTGAAGTACGCAGGCCTTCCTCTCCTCCGAATCCTCCTTGGTTATTACCCCCTATATTCACCTGAAAGGCACGGCCTCCACCACCGCCACCACCAAAATTACCTCCCCCACCACCTGAACCACCATCAAAATTAAAAGTACTGGTGTTATTATTATTAGCACCTCCGAATACGGAAAGCTGCTTGTTATTGTTAAAGAAATTGATATTAGCAGTACCCTGGTAGCGGTCACTTGTGCCCGCGCCAACTACTGTTCTGCTGAAAATACCCCGGTTTCTATCTTTTTTCAACTGCAGGTTTATAATTTTATCTGGTTCGCCATCCTTGATGCCAGACACATTGGCAAGATCACCATAGTCATCAATAACCTGAACCTTATCGATCATATCAGCCGACAATTGCTGGGTTGCAGCTTTGGGATCACCACTGAAAAAGTCCTTTCCATTCACCCTAACCCTACTCACTGTTTTACCCTGTGCTGTTATGGTTCCATTTTTATCGACTTCGATTCCTGGCATTTTTTTAAGGAGGTCTTCAACCATAGCATTCGGCTTTAGCCTGAACGAATCGGCCTTATACTCCACTGTATCTTCCTTCACAATAATTGGAGGAGTTGAGATAACAATTTCCTCAAGGGAACTGTATTCCGGGAAAAGTTTAAAGTCATCCATCTTAAGTACTTCCTCGCCTTCAGGCATGGTTAATGCTTTCCTTGTGGTACCATATCCAACGCTAGAAAAAATAATTACAAATTTTTTCTGCGGGATCCCTTTTATCAGGTAAAATCCAACATTATTTGTGAGCGTTTTAAGGGTATCCTGGCTCCCGACTATGTATACACCAACAGTCGCCCTTGCGAGTGGCGTACCCAAAGTGTCGACTAGTCGTCCGTTCACCTGATAACTTTCCTGAGCCTGGGCATTCATAAAACCTGAAAAAGCCACTAATAGAAGACTAAAAAATCTTTTCATATGTAAATGATTCGCAAATTGGATGCCAAAGGTAGCCGTTTGCCTTCGGAGAATTATTGTTAAAACGGATTAACGGGAAAGTTATCGTACAAAGGGTAAAGTCCGGATGAATACAAGTGATTAAAATGAACTAATTTTGACCTTTAGCAAGAACTGAAGCCCATGTTTAAACTTTTATCAGGATTAT
>CAMAXV010000049.1 GCA_945862385.1 Chitinophaga pinensis | reverse complement strand
GGCCCTTTTTGAGCCAGAGTTGCAGGAGCTGGTGGTTGCGCAGGGGACCATCAATGAGGTCGTATCCCGCATCCCGAAGGTGTTGTTGCAGGGTGGTTGTCATGGTGGATGATTGGTTAACCTGAAGTTAAGGAATTTGGGGGATGAATAACTGGGGGATGGGGAGCTTTCTTAATTGCTGAGATAGCTAAAATTTAATTTCATTGTAAGGATAAATTTTTCCATTGTTGAGCAATACAGGGTATTTATTAGATAACCGTTTATCGCCCGAAGCATAAACCGGAGATTCCGGGAAGCGTTCAAACATGACCTGGTGTAAAGCCATCAGGTAAAGTAATTGTCGTCCTACTCCAAAGAAACCCTGTCTGGATTCTTTATTGTGTCGGTCGACCAAAGAGTCATCTGACTCCTTTCGGAATTCATCGATGTAGTTATTAAAAATATCATCCTGAGTTTCATAGGTTCTGTTAAAGGGTTGATTTTCGAAATGCTGATTCATGTTATAATTTTTTTTAATTGATCAATAAAAATGGATTAAAGACAATTGCGCATGGATTGAAGAAGCTGTTGATCCAATTGTTCCCAGGAAAAATTTGACCTTCCAAAATGTCCGTATGCAGCTGTTGGACGATAAACGGATTGTTTAAGTTGCAGCAGGGATATGATGCCGGAAGGAGTCAGATCTATCTTTTGGCTGATCAATGCAGCAAGCTGGTGCTCATTCATTTTTCCAGTACCATGTAAATTCACATGCACGGAAACAGGTTCTGCCACTCCTATGGCATATGCCAGCTGAATGGTGGCGCGGGCCGACAAACCCGCAGCCACTATATGCCGGGCAATGTACCTGGCCATATAAGCCGCAGACCTGTCTACCTTGCTGGGGTCTTTTCCTGAAAATGCGCCGCCACCATGCGGACAACTTCCGCCATAAGTATCTACGATAATTTTTCTACCGGTTAATCCAGTATCACCATGAGGACCGCCTATCGTAAAACTTCCGGAGGGATTGACCAAAATTTCAAGGGGGTTGGATTGAACAAATGGACAAACAACGGGTGCAATGATTTCATCGATTACCTTTTTTCTGATCTGCTCCTGAGCAATGCCTTTCTGGTGCTGGGTGGATAACACCACCTTGGTAACTGTTACAGGGTTATGGTCATCATCGTACAATACTGTCACCTGCGCTTTGGCATCCGGAAGCAACCAGGGTATCACACCCTCCTTGCGCAAAAGAGCTTGCCGCTCCATCAGGCGATGAGATAAGGTAATCGCCAGGGGCATCAATTCAGGGGTTTCATTGCAGGCATAGCCAAACATCAATCCCTGATCACCAGCTCCACCATGAACAACACTGTCATTGATTTCCCTGCTCTGTTCATGCAGGAGATTTAAATAACGCGCACCTGCATAATCAAAACCCCATTCAGCATGGGTATAGCCAATTTCTTTGATCACATTGCGGGCAATAGCTACTGCATCAACCTGGGCATTGGCGGTTATTTCTCCGGCTATGATGCACTGTCCTGTTGTGATAAGGCACTCACAGGCTACTTTCGCATCCTTATCCTGAGCAAGATAAGCATCCAGGATGGTATCAGAAATCTGATCTGCAACCTTGTCTGGATGACCTTCTGAAACTGATTCACTGGTAAATGCATGTAATTGTTGTAGTTCGTTCATCATTCTTGTTTGAAAGTTTAAAAAATGGAAATTGTCAGTCTGTTCAGTGGTAATACTAACATGTTACCAGTTGAAAAGACACCATTTGGCAGATCAGAAATTGGCCAGATTCCAGATTTAACCTGACTTCGAATATGCTTGAACTTACGTGCGGGAATGATCCGTTTTTTTGACGTAGAGCGTCCGCATTATTTTGCCACCGTTGCTCCGGTTGCTCGGTTGGCATCCTGTGAAGGATTCGAAATGCTTTGACAAAATTAGGACTTAATCTGACTGTTCCAAATCATGGATGCCTATTTTTGGTGTTTACAAGCTTGTAAATGTTTTTGAAGAAATCATAAAGCGCTACCTATGCAATTATTGAAAACACTCCTTACGATATTTAAAAAGAAGCCACTACAGGACCCCAGGTCTGAAAGTTTGCGCAGCATGCCCAATGAATTTTTTGTGGAAGAAACAGCCTTTGGCAGAAAACCAATTGTGATTTACTATGAACCCTTCCCGGTTCCATTAATCAGGAATTTAATCCTGGAAAAATATGCCAACATTCAGCAATCACTGCAGGCAAAACAGATAGAATTTTTTGATCCCTACTTGCCAACTGACCTCGACAAAAAAGAATTGATAACTGCCATGCAGTATTTTAATCCGCAAATTCAGGAGATCAGTCAAGAACTTTCATCATTTGAAAAATACATTAGTGATGCCAGGTTGTTAGGCGACCTGCTCGGACTACCTGCAATAAGTAAGCCCGCATTTATTGCAGGCAGGCCGGGAAAAAAGGCCTCCTCCTTTGATTTTTTTGTTTATTACCTGCCTGAAGAGAATCCTGCGCTCATCAGGAAGTCCATCGAATATTATCTGTCAACGCTGGTGATTCCTCCTCCAAAACCAACGGAAGAAATTGCCACAACTAAAAAAAGGGTATATTTTCAGGCGTCTGCAGGAAATCGCAATTTTACCAAAATAAATAAGGATGCAGATGAGTTGTTTGAAGATGATTCATCAGCATTAACCAACCAGCTCAGGAAGGAACTAGAGACAGAATTAGTGAGGAATAAATCTAAGGGGGCAGTCCGCATTTTACTTCATGTCATCAACAGGATGAAGGCCTTGAATATGACAACCGATCCGAATCTGATTCAACTGGTCAACAAACTTGAAAATGAAGAAGAGGTAAAGTTGAGCAGGTTATTTGTTCCGGTAAAGGGAAATATCAAGCTGTTAGATTATGATCTTGAAATCCCATTGAGTCATCTTGATAAGGCTTTGTACATATTCTTCCTATTGCATGAGGAAGGCATTCAGTTCAAAGATTTAGGAAATTACAAATATGAGTTGACACAGCTATATGCAAAGGTGACCAACCGGGTTTCTAAGGAAAAATTTGAAAAGAGCATAGATGATCTTTCCAATCCATTCTCCAATTCCGTCAATGAAAAATGTTCCCGCATCAGGAGGGTTTTAGTCAGTTTACTGGACGAACGGATTGCAAAGAATTATTACATCACAAAGGGCAGGAACAAACTCAAACAAATTACACTCGATAGAACTCTTGTGGTTTTTGAGGATGAGGAGTTGTTTAATTGAGGATAACCATTGAAAGTACTTCAGTTTAAAAAAAGTAAATTATTCTTGAAAAGAATCAACCCACAGCCAATTTCGCAGATTCTTTCCATAAATAATTTGGAATTGGAACACTTAATTCCCAATTAATACTCATTGGCTTAGACCCATAGTAATCCTTCATCCTGCCGTCGCCCACAAAAACATAACCCATGGTATTCCCATGTTGATCAGTAGATTTTTCTCTTACAAAAAGTAAAATTCTTTTATTCAAAGACTCGTGTGAAATATAAGACAACCCTTTGGGACTTTCAGGACTTGTTGCATTTTGACTCTGCCAATGAAACAGAGTTTCACTTACGGCATAGTCATTGTACATAGTGGTTGGAGAAAAATCTTCCTCTGATTTTAAAAGATCAATAAAGAGTAGTTCGGTATTGAGTTCCTTGTTATTTGCGACTCCTTCTCGATTGGATGCCTTTTTATCAAAAGTACTGAAACCGAATGCAGTCAATATCTGTTCGCGCGTATACCTACCATGAAGCTTAAGTGGTTGTTCATATGGTAAATGAATCTCCTTTTCAATAAAATCAATCTTATCCAATAGGTATTCCATCACCTCAATAATCTCTTGAACCAATTGAGGATTTTTTCCAATTGAAGAGATACTTTCTTCTAATGAATCAAAACCACCTTCATCCTGCCAAATATCATAATGCAGCATCAATAACATAAGCTGTTCATCTTTGCTCATGAGATCTGAATGATTTTTGAAGTTACTCTTAGCCAGTTTCAGGATAAAACTAAAATATTTATTACAGGAAGTTGACAACCATTTTTTTGCAATTGCCCTTCTGATTTCTTTCTCATTGGTATTTTCCAGGGAATCCAATCTTCCAGCCTCTTGGCAAAGTCTTTTCCAAGAACCTCTTTTATAGATGGCCTGTATGGGAATGTTATAGTGATGTAGAAAATTAGTAAGTGTCAGTGGAAGGACGGATTGAAATTCAAAATTTCTGATCTTTTGAATCAACTGATTCCGATTCAGACTGGTAGCGGTTTTTATATTTTCTAAAATAAATTCTTTGGCTTTTCTTTCAAGGATTATAGAGCAGCCCAAAGGCAAGTGTGGGAAATCATCCTCAACCTCTTTTAAAACGGGTGATGCTGTTTTTCCAATCAGTGCCCTGAACTTGTGCTCGAAATCATACTCAGGCCTTGCATTTCCTACGAAATCCAATACGGTAAGGTTTTCCTTTCCTTCAGCAAGACGGAGACCACGGCCCAACTGTTGTAGGAAAATGGTAAGGCTTTCTGTTGGTCTTAGGAACAATACAGTGTCTATTTCTGGAATATCTACACCTTCATTGAAAATATCGACCACAAAAAGATAGTTGATTTCTTTTTGTTTGAAGCGTCTTCTTTTATCCTCTCGCTCATGTGAGTTGGTACTAGCTAGGTATTCTGCTTTTAACCCTGCCAAAATAAATTTTTCTGCCATGAATTGGGCGTGTTCAATAGAGACACAGAAGCAAAGTGCCCTTACTTCTTGCATGTCCTTGACATATTTATCCAGCGCCTGAAAGATATCTTTTACGCGGCGATCGTTTGCAGTATAAACGGATGTAAGTTCACTTGCAACATATCTACCCTTCTCCCAGCGAATATTACTGAGGTCTACGTTATCAGTTATGCCAAAATATTGAAACGGACTGAGAAGCTTTCTGTTCAATGCTTCGGGTAGCCTTATTTCTGCAGCTATTCTTCCACCAAAATCCTCCAAAATGTCGTCACCATCCATACGTTCAGGTGTAGCAGTAAGTCCAAGTAAAATACTGGGTTCAAAGTGACGTATAATCGGGCGATAACTGTTTGCTATGATATGGTGCACTTCATCGATGATAATAAAATCATAATATGAAGGACTCAGAGAAAGTGAATCAATGCGGTTGTTTAAAGTTTGTACTGAAGCAAAAACATGTTCATATCGAATAGGTTCTTCGCCGTCAACCCATAATTCTCCGAAATTATTGTCTCTCAAGATCCCTTGAAACGTTGCCCTTGCCTGTTGCAAGATTTCCTTTCTATGGGCAATAAACAACAATCGGGCAGTAGGTCTTTCACTGACAAATGCTTTGTAATCAAAAGCAGAAATGACTGTTTTTCCAGTTCCGGTAGCCGCTACAACCAAATTTTTAAATCTGTTGTGAATGGTTCTTTCTACCAAAAGCTTTTCCAATATCTCGTTCTGGTAGGGAAATGGTTTGATGTCAAAGTATGTGGTATTGAGCTCATGCGCTTTGGATGTTTTTCCTTGACTCAAAGAAGTCTTTAGTTTCTCTCCATGCAATGCTGAATCAAAAGATTCAAAATCATTGCTCTGCCAGTAGCTTTCAAATGTTTTTTGAAATTTATCAATGATATGGGAAACCTCTTTGGTTGTCACTTTGAGGTTCCATTCTAATCCATCTGTCAAAGCTGACCTGGAAAAATTTGACGACCCAATATATCCGGTATGAAATCCAGTGTTCCTGAAAAATAGATATGCTTTCGCATGCAACCTTTCGTTGCCTGTATTATAAGAAATTCGTACTTCAGTATTTGGCAATGAGGAAAGTAATTCAATCGCCTTATAATCTGATGCACCCATATAAGTAGTAGTGATCACCCTCAGCTTACCACCAGCATTAGTAAACTTTCTCAATGCATTTTCCAAGATTATGATTCCTTTCCACTTGATGAATGAAACCAATAGATCAATCCTATTTGAAGAAAGAATTTCTTTCCTTAGCTCGCTTTCTAAAGTAGTATCACTGTTACCACCGGTAAACAACTCGCTATGAGACAACCGCGTATAGGGGGTAATTTCTTTTAGGTGAAGATCCAGGTCGCTAAAGTGTGCATCTACCTTTTCAAATACTGCTTTTAGAATTTTCCCTTCTGTTGCAATGATATCTTGATTGAATTCTTCCCTTCTGATCTCATCACTCAAAAAATGAATGATCTTGTTTGCAATTTCAATTTGTTGCTCTAGAATATTATCGCCCTTCAGTGTATTTAGGGCATATTTAATGGTTTGAGAAAGGCGAAGGGTAAGCATTTCTGAAGCCTCAGCCTTGTCAATAGGAACCTCTTTGATGTAAAACTTATCCGGATCAAGTTGCTCTATCTTGTTTTTCACGAGTTTCGTAACAATTTCTTCGTAGATGCCGGCGATCATGATGGGTGTTTAGGTGTATTAATATATAGTTTTTTGTAAATCCTTTCTAAGTTGTTATTTTCAATTACTGCTTCATAACTTTTAATAAAGGTGTTACTAATTAATTGCTCTGAACATTTAAGCCCTTTAGAAATTATTTAGAAATTATCCTGAATATCAGGAATAATTAATTTAGTTTAGCTTGGATATGTATTAGATTGTTTATAAATTCCACTTATTACTTGAACTTAGAATATAATAAAAAAACAAAATAAATAGTAAAAATAATTTAATTGAAAAATCGAATCTAAAGTTTGTTAATCTATAATATTAATGTCGTAATAAGGAAATATTAAATTATCACTATTGTCCGACTAAAAATAAAATAAAAGGGCCATAAAAAAAGGGTGGCTCATGAAGAACCACCCAGAATAGTTATGTTTGACTTACCACAGAACAAACATTACTATGGGCGAAGTTAGAAAATTTGTCGGACAGCCGGTACT
>CAMAXV010000048.1 GCA_945862385.1 Chitinophaga pinensis | reverse complement strand
GGAAATGCCAATGGTGGCACTTTTGAAAAAAAGGATGCAGATCCTGCTTTTGTTGGACCCACTTCAGGTAAATACAAAATCAGCGTTGATTTCCAAACAGGAAAATTCACTGTGACCAAACAATAAGGAAACAAAAAAAATATTAAACATGAAAAAGCTAATTAATTTCGGATCCTATCTGGTCCTGGCTGTCATGATGCTCGCCTCGTGTGAAAAGATCGAACCTCTGACGATCTATAATACTGCTGGCAATGCATTCCTTACAGCTTCTGCATCCACTATAGCACCTGCTCCTGCAGACTCACTGAAGACTGTATTATCTTATTCTTGGACTGACCCCAAGTATTCTGTAGATTCAAGTACAGTAAAGTATATTGTGGAAATTGACTCGGCTGGCAGAAACTTCTCGCGTGCATCACAGAAGATGCTTACAGGTGTTTTGGCTGCTTCATTTACAGCTAAGGAATTGAATGAAATTGCACTGGGATTTGGTTTTCAGTACAATAAGCAATACAACATGGAAGCACGGATTATTTCTTCCATGTCTAATAACAATGAGCGTAAATTCTCAAATGCAGTTGCATTGAGATATACCCCCTATGTTGTTCCTCCGAAGGTAACCCCACCCACTTCAAAACAACTTTTCCTGGTAGGTTCAGCAACAGCAGGTGGCTGGAATAATCCTGTTCCCACTCCATCCCAGCAATTCAACAGACTTGATTCTGTTACCTATGAGGGTACTTTTTACCTGAAAGGTGGACAGCAATTCCTCTGTTTGCCTGTTAATGGCGACTGGAGCAATAAATATTCCGTTAAAGATAATAATGCAACAGGTTTAAATAAAGGCGGTGATTTTGGATTCAATCTTTCTGACAATTTCCCTGGCCCGGATAAAACAGGAATGTACAAGTTGAGAATGGATTTTCAATCCGGAAAATTCACCATGACATTGGTTCAGGAAATCGGTTTGTTATGGGTTGCTGGTGATTATCAGGGTTGGAATCCAGGTGCTGCACCACAGATTGCATCTGCAAAAAAAGATGGTGATCATGAAGGGTATGTTTATATCAAACCAGGCGGTTCTTATGAATTCAAATTGACATCGCAGGCCGACTGGAATGGTACTAACTTTGGTGATGGTGGAAACGGAAACCTGAGCACATCAGGAGGTAACCTCAAATTTCCGGGAGAAGGTTTCTTCAGGATTAATGCCAATACTTCAACCAACAAGTTCACAATTGCACAAACTACCTGGTCATTAATTGGTGGATTCACCGGTTGGGGCAGCGATGTTGCCATGACACTGAACAACAGTATCTGGGAAGGCACAGTTACAGTTGGTGGACGCGAAGAATTCAAGTTCCGCGCCAATAGCGACTGGGGTGTAAATATGGGCGATAACAATGCAGATAATTCACTGGAATACAATGGTGCTAACCTGGTATTACCAAGTGCAGGTACTTACAAAATTGCATTGGATCTCACCAATCCTGGTTTTTATACTTACAAAATCATGAAGCAATAATTTTCTGTTTTTCTTGCAAAATGCCCCTCATTTGAGGGGCATTTTGCTTAAGTTCACATCCAAATTCATTTGTATGTCACCTATCCCGGCCTCGATCCTCAAATTCCTACAGGAACCTTACTCCATTTCCGATGAACAAGTCAGTTTTTTTGATAAGAACAGATTTATCAAACTGAAACAGGTATTGAATAAGGAAACAGTTGAGTTCTTTGCCAATCGCATCACCCAAAAGGTTCATGAACTCAGTGGTGAGAAACGGGCACTGGAAGAAAGAGACACCTATGGAATGGCTTTCCTACAAATTTTTAACCTTTGGAAAGAAGACCATGCGATTCGGGAATTGATTTTCAGTAAAAGAATTGCAGGAATTGCTACTGCACTCCTTCAAACGAAAGGTGTTAGGATGTATCATGACCAGGCTTTATACAAGGAGCCTGGAGGCGGATTCACTCCCTGGCATGCAGATCAGTACTATTGGCCATTGGCATCAGATAAAACTGTAACGGCATGGATGCCGCTACAGGAAACACCATTGGAGATGGGCCCGCTAGAGTTCAGTGCCGGCAGTCATGTTATTGTAGAGGGAAGAGAACTGGCAATCAGTGATGAGAGTGAGCAAATTATTAAGCAAAAATTAAGAGTAACAGATTTCAAACATGTAGTTGAGCCTTTTGAATTAGGCGAAATCAGTTTCCACTCGGGATGGGTTTTTCACCGTGCCGGTGCTAACAATACAGCCACTATGCGGCAGGTGATGACAACCATTTACATGGACAGTGAAATGAAACTTGCTCAGCCTCAGAACGATAATCAGGTCAATGACTGGAATACATGGTGCCCGGGGGCTACCATCGGTGAGGTGGTTGACAGTCCATTGAATCCTATTCTTTATTCACATTGATGATAAGCAGACCATGAGGAATTTCTTTTTTTCAATTGTAGCTTCGTTTTTGGTACTCGGTTCTCATGCACAAATCAAACACCTTGAACCCATGAACTGGTGGGTTGGAATGAAAGACCCCAATCTTCAAATCATGGTGAATGGAAAGGGTATCGGCAATACCACTGTGTCAATCAGCTACCCGGGTGTGAAATTGAAAAACACAATTAAAGGAGATTCGGAGAACTACCTGTTCATCAACCTGATTATCGACGCCTCAACAAAACCAGGCAAGTTTCAAATTTCATTTTTACGGGATGGCAAGATGGTGGAAAAAGCCGAATATGAATTGCAATCCCGATCAATGGTTACAAAATCACTTCAGGGCTTCAACAGCAGTGATGTGATTTACCTCATCACGCCAGATCGTTTTGCCAATGGTGATACCACCAATGATGTTATAAAGGGTACAAGGGAATCTGCCATTAACCGCAGAATCCAGGGTGCAAGACATGGCGGAGATATCCGCGGAATGATCAATAGCCTTGATTATCTCAAAAATATGGGGTATACAGCCATCTGGCCACAACCAATTGTTGAAAATGATATGCCAGCTTATTCTTATCATGGATATGCCATTACCGATCATTATAAGGTGGATCCACGTTTTGGCACCCTCGAAGAATACAAGGAACTGGCTTTAAAAGCAAGGGCAAAGGGGATTAAACTCATTTATGATGCGGTATTAAACCACATTGGGTCCAGCCACTGGTGGATGCAAGACCTACCTTTCCGGAACTGGCTCAATTTTCCTGAGTCCAAAACTCAGACCACACATGTCCGCACAACCAACCATGATCCGAACGCTTCTCAATATGATAAAAACCTGATGACACGTGGCTGGTTTGTGGAAACCATGCCAGACCTGAATGGTGAGCATCCTTTGCTGGCAACTTATATGATCCAAAACAATATCTGGTGGATTGAAACCCTGCAACTTGGTGGTATTCGTTTGGATACCTACGGATACAGTGTCAAGTCTCTGCTCAATGCCTGGGCATGCCGTATCATGAAAGAATATCCCCAGTTCAGTTTAGTAGGAGAGGAGTGGAGCCTGAATCCCCTTATTACATCCTACTGGCAGGCGGGCAAGCGTAATCATGATGGTTATACAGGATGCCTGGGTTCCAGTATGGATTTCCCTTTGCAAGCCGCATTGGTTGAAGCACTGCGTCAGAAAGACAGGACACTTTGGGGGAAAGGGCTGAACATCCTGTATGAGTCTTTGGCCAATGATTTTGTTTATGCTGATCCAAACAAATTGTTAGTATTCGCCGACAATCACGATATGGATCGGGTGTTTACCCAGCTCGGAAATGACCTTCAGCTGACCCAGATGGCAATTACATGCCTGCTGACTTTACGCGGTATTCCACAGGTTTATTATGGATCTGAAATTCTTCTGAACAATACTGAAAACCCGGGTGACCATGGTTTCATTCGAACCGATATGCCAGGCGGATGGCAGGGAGACGGCACCAATGCCTTTGCTTCTAACGGATTGTCTCAGGAGCAAATGTCCATGCAATCCTATATGAAATCCCTTATGAACTGGCGTAAAACCAATAAGGCAGTCATTTCCGGTAGAACATTGCATTTTGCCCCATTCAATGACATATACGTTTATTTCAGGTATACGGATAAAGAAAAAGTCATGGTCATCATGAACCGGAACGAAAAAGAAGTCGCTATAGACCCACATCGTTTTAGCGAAATCATGGGCAATGATAAATCCGGTAAAGAAATCTTTTCAGGTAATACGATCAATATCAGTCAACCATTCAATGTTCCTGCCAAGACAGCACTAGTATTGGAAATTCATTAGATCTGGTGCTCCATCATTACTAGAGACTGCCATAATGCATTCAATATGAAGGAACTGTTTGTTATATCGTAAATGGTTTGATCTATTCCGTTTACAGGCATGATTCTCTTGGTTGAACTACAGATAAAGGCTCCCTTCGCATCCGTAATTTCTTGAAGACAGATATTCCTGATTTCAATTCTTAATCCGATCATACCTGCCACTTGAATGATGTTTTTTCTCGTTATCCCTTTTAGTATATCTGTGGAAGGAGTAACAAGGGTGTCATCTTCCTTGATCAGGAAGAAATTAGATCTTGGGCATTCCCTGATGTTTCCCCGATGATGATAGAGGATTTCCTCTCCTCCCATTTCACGCATCCATTCCTGCAGCCAGATCGCCATGAGATAATCCGTAGTTTTCACCTCAGGCAATTGTCGTTGATAATCTCTTGTCACAAGTCTGATTCCTTTTTCAGACATGTTGGCTGGTGGAGGAGTCAAACTTTGCTGAATG
Source organism: Chitinophaga pinensis (assembly GCA_945862385.1). Classification (GTDB taxonomy): domain Bacteria; phylum Bacteroidota; class Bacteroidia; order Chitinophagales; family Chitinophagaceae; genus Pollutibacter. The sequence goes on along the minus strand of CAMAXV010000048.1, from coordinate 2,393 downwards.
ACTGAAAACCTGGGGTTTGTAACAGTATACCCATCCTCCGAATCTCCTCCGGTTAACAACAGCTTTAATCCCGAATAATGTAGATTATTTTTATCTATCAGTTTATGAACAATTACTTTAATGTCTTCTCTGGAATGATTGATTTTCAGTCGCATAAATGCTGCGGAATTGAAAAAGCGGTCAAGATGGTATTCCAGAAAAAGTGGTTTAGTACCGTTAATACGCAGGAAGTCGAAAATACCATAACCTCGCTGTATACCCAGATCCCCAAGAGGGAGACCAGCGTTTTCATGCGTTATGAAAGCATCATTCACAAAAGCATAGTTTGTTTTCATCTATTTAAGTGTTTGATAGCTGAAACTGACAATTTCAGATGCGAAATTATGGATTACACTTTGCATCGTAACTTCGAACAATTAAAAGAAGACTATGGAAGTTGGAATCGACAGTTTTGCTGCCAGAATGAGTGGGAATAATGAGTGGGCTGCCAATGACACAGTAGCCATGGCTGAACTGCTGGAACGTATGGAGCATGCAGATAAAGTGGGACTGGATTATTTCGGAATCGGAGAACATCATCGCAAGGGGTTTCTGGATTCTGCACCAACAGTAATCATGGCGGCTGCAGCTGCCCGAACTTCACGTATCAGACTGGGTAGTGCAGTAACCGTTTTAAGTGCTGCAGATCCAGTCAGAGTCTTTCAAAGTCATGCCACACTGGATCTCATTTCTGCAGGAAGAGCAGAAATGGTTGCAGGCAGGGGGTCTTTTATTGATGCGTATCCATTGTTTGGACTTGATTTGAACGACTATGATGAATTATTCATTGAGAAGCTTGAATTGCTCTTGCAAATCAGGGATCAGGAAACAGTTACCTGGAAAGGAAGATTCAGGCCAGCTTTGCAAAATCAAACCATTTACCCAAGGCCTCACCAAAATCCTTTTCCCATCTGGTTGGGAGTTGGTGGAACAAGACAGTCTTTTATCCGTGCAGGCATGCTGGGGCTTCCGCTGATGGTTGCCATCATCGGAGGTGAAACTCACCGTTTCAGGCCACTTATAGACCTCTACAGACAAGCAGGACAGGTAGCTGGACATTCCCCTGAAAAATTAAAGGTTGGATTACATTCATTGGGTTATGTTGCAAATACCACAAAGGAAGCCCATGATGCCTTTTTCCCAGGTTATGCGGCAAGTATGACGCGTATCGGAAAGGAAAGGGGATGGCCGCCTACTACAAGGGCTCATTTCGAGGCTCAGGTTGGTCCAACTGGAGCATTGCTTGTAGGAAGTGCAGAGGATGTTGCTACAAAGATCCTGCGGCACGCTGAAGCCCTGGGGGGCATCAGCAGGGTTACATTCCAGCTAGATACTGCTGAACTGCCTCATGCAAAACTGATGGAAACAATAGAACTTATTGGTAAGTCCCTGAAAGCCAAATTGGCATAGCAAATTCCAAAATATGATTACTTACAATCCCAAGGACTGGTTTACATTCATATTCAAGATACACCGCTATGAAACCTTTCGTCAACTCATTCCGCTGATGCTTGGGGTATCAGTTTATGCAGGACTGATTACCTATTTGGAATTACACACTTTTCTGAATGCGGATTCTAAAGAGTTGACAAAGTCTATTTCCACCATATTTTCCATACTTGGTTTCACGCTTTCGCTGATGCTGGTTTTTCGGACCAACTCTGCCTACGACCGTTGGTGGGAAGGCAGAAAATTATGGGGGGATCTCACGAATTCCTCGCGTGCATTCGCAGCACACCTGAATGGGATTCTGAATTTCTCAGCAGTTGATGAAAGGAGGAAAATAACGGCATTGATGTCTTGTTTTACTTACGCCCTGAGATTTCACCTGAAAGGTGAAAAGATGCAGCAAGCAAGTTTGGAAAATGAGTTGGACGAACAGTTTCTTTCTCATTACATATCTAAATTTGAAAATGAATCTAATCAGCCCTTGGCCATTTACAAGGAACTGGTTGCATTTATTTATGCTTTGAAAACAAGTGGATTTATTTCTGAGCATGATATGTATATCATCAAATCTGACCTGAACAAAATGATAGAAGTCTGTGGTGCATGTGAACGAATCAAATCAACACCAATCCCATTTTCCTATTCAGCTTTTTTGAAGAAGTTTATCTTTTTTTATGTCATGCTATTCCCGCTAATTTATGCGATGCACATGTCTTATTTCATCATACCCGTGACCGTTTTTATTCTTTATGTGCTTTCCAGTATTGAATTGATAGCAGAAGAAATTGAAAATCCATTTGACGATGCCCCCAATGATCTGCCTACTTTCAAAATGGCCAAGAATATTGCCCTCAATGTAAAAATGATTCTGGACTGAAATACCAATCATGACAGTATTAATTTTT
>CAMAXV010000047.1 GCA_945862385.1 Chitinophaga pinensis | reverse complement strand
GCAGAAATTTTTGCAGTTGCCTTGGAAGGTAATACTGTTTTTGATCCCTCGCCAGTATAGCCTCCCCAGATGCCGTTAACTTCCAGTGTTGGACGAATCCCTGTTCTTTCGTTGGTAGTATAACCATTTTCACCATAAACAGCCTGAATGCCCAGGTCTTCGGTGTACGCTTTTTCATCGAACGGGGCATTCCCCAATAAAGCTCTTTCAGCGCTGCTGGCTTCAAGAACATCATCATAAAAGCCAGGTATCGTGATGTGGTTATGCTCATCATGACAAGAAGCAATCATTTTGGCAAGCACTATTGCAGGGTTTGCCACTGCGCCACCGTAAACCCCGGAATGCAGGTCGCGGTTCGGACCAGTCACTTCCACTTCAATATAACTCAGTCCGCGTACACCAGTATCAATAGATGGCGTATCCATACTGATCATGGCGGTATCGCTGATGAGAATTACGTCACACTGCAGAAGCGACTTGTTAGACTCAACAAATTTTGCCAGGTTCGGTGAGCCAATCTCTTCTTCTCCTTCTATGCAGAATTTGATATTGGTTTTGAGCTGGTTATTTTTTACCATCACCTCAAGGGCTTTGACATGCATATAGAACTGCCCTTTATCGTCGCATGCTCCACGGGCAAATATCTTGCCATCTCTTATCGTTGGCTCAAAAGGCGCGCTGTGCCATAGTTCCAACGGATCAGCCGGCTGAACATCATAGTGTCCATATACAAGCACTGTTGGCCAGGAGGGATCGGTAATCTTTTCACCATATACAATAGGATGGCCTGGTGTTTCATAGATCACAGCTTTATCGGCTCCGGCTGCAAGAAGTGAATCTTTTACTGCTTCAGCGCATGTTTGCATGTCTTGCTTGTGCTCACTGTTTGCGCTTATGGAAGGAATGCGCAGCAAGGCAAGCAATTCTTCAAGAAATCTGTTTTGGTTGTCTGATATGTATGTTTTCATGACGAGTTTGCGTTTTAATTACACATTAGTTTTTTCAAAAATTTAACAAAAAAATTTTTCCATTTCAAAACCATCCCTATATTTGATGAACGATTGCGTGTCATATTTCAGCCTTTGTGAATCCGACCGTCTTATGTACGGAAGGTTTTTACAGAGGCTGAACCTATTTTAGGGGTTCCTCAATATCAGCCGATCGCCGTGAGTCTTTTCTCAACAACCTTCCAGTTGATCAGGTTAAACCAGTTGCCAACATATTCAGCCCTTTTGTTCTGGTATTTCATGTAATAGGCATGTTCCCATACATCCAATCCGAGAATGGGTGTTCCTTTAACTGCAGATAGATCCATCAGTGGGTTATCCTGGTTGGGAGTGGAGCCTATCTGAAGCTTTTTCTGGTTATCTACATAGAGCCAGGCCCATCCGCTGCCAAATCTGGTCATCGCAGCTTCACTCAATTTCGTTTTGAAGTTTTCGAAGCTTCCGAAAGTGCTGATGAGAGCTTGTTTAAGCAAACCTTCATGTAAAGCCATTCCGGGAGCCTGCATGCTTTGCCAGAAAAATTCATGGTTATAATGTCCACCGCCATTGTTGCGGAATTTGGTTGAGAACGTTGAAGTTTTGGCCAGCGCCATTTCAAGACTGAGTGTCTCTCCCTTGAATTCTGCAACTGCTGCTTCATTGAGTGCTTTGGCATAGGCCGCAGCATGCTTTGTATAATGGATTTCCATCGTCAGGGCATCAATGTATGGCTCCAGCGCGTTGAAACTGTAGGGCAGCGGTGTTTGCGTAAAACCCGATTGGTAACTGCCATTGAAAGCCATCAGTTCCCCTGGAAGCTGTGATGCCAGTCCGAGCGCAAGTGAGCCTTTCAGTCCTTTACCAATGAACTTTCTGCGGGATTGATTGATTTCCATGGTTGGTTTATTTTAAAAGTGATTTAATCTGCTTTGGACTTCCTTTTGAATTTCCTGAAGAAGTTGAAGTAAGATTCATTGTTAAAAAGCTGGGAGTCGTTCATGGCTTTGTAGACCAGGAAAATCCCGATAGGAAGGAGAACTGCACTGGGCATCCAGATTCCCCAGAAAGGAGAGAGAATTTCCTGTTTGGCAAATTTTTCACCAAACATATTCAGGAGGTGAAAAATGAGAAAGAATACCACAGCAATAACCAGGGGCATCCCTAGTCCGCCTTTTCTGATGATTGATCCCAGCGGAGCCCCAATGATGAAGAGTACCATACAGGCAAAGGATAGGGCAAATTTCTTATGCCAGTTAATATTGAAAAGTTTGTCTTGAAAGCTGACCTGTTTGTATTCCGAGCTGATGATTTCAAGAGAGTTTTTGATCAGGTTCATTTTGTCTGCACCTTTCGAATAAGTGATATTTAGTGCAGAATCAGGAATCAGGTCGCCATATGTCTTTTTACCTTTACCGAGTTTGTAGGTATTGGCTTTCCATCCTTTTTCAAAGTTTTTCCCAAACAGGAAATAAGGGGTTACTTCCCTTTTCATCCTGTCCGTTTTGATTTTGCTGAGTTCTTTTTTAACAGAATCACTTGATTTGGCCAGTTGACGCACATTCAGCATCTCATAACTCCCTTTGAACATGCTATCTGGTGTTTTCAGCACACTGAAACTGCTGAGGTCAAATACTTTTTTATAGGTTTTGAAACCGAGCCTGTAATAATCTGTTTCAACGGTATTATAGGGCCCTTTTTCCTGATAGCGCCACCCGTTTACCAGGTCAAACTCCAGAAATTTCTTATCGTCACTGATTTTCATGGTGCCCTTTTCGGCAGTAATCAGGTTGTCTTGCAGGGAGTATTGGTTCTCGTATATGACGATATTGCTGATATCATTACCGTTTTTATCTTTTTTACCAACCTTGATGGCATACCCAGGAATCTTGTCATAGAATATGCCTTCCTTGATATCAAAAGCAGGTTTAGCCACCCTGATATCATAAATCATGGTGGTATATTTCAGGTTGGCTATAGGGATAAAATAATTGGCAATCAGAAATGCTCCGATACTTATCACAAAGGCTGCACCGAGCAGGGGGCGCATGAAACGGAGGAGTGGAATGCCGGCTGATTTTATGGCAACAAGTTCAAAGCTTTCACCAAGGTTTCCAAAAGTCATGATCGATGACAATAAGATGGATATTGGCAAGGCGTAGGGGATTACCGTGATAGAGACATAGGCTGTAAGCTCCAGAATACTGGTGAATTCAAGTCCCTTACCAACCAGATCGTCTATGTATTTCCAAAAAAACTGCATCACCAGCACAAAAAGTGTGATGAAGAAGGTCGCGATAAAAGGACCAATAAAAGCCTTTAGAATGAGTTTGTCGAGTTTTTTCAACATCATTAATTACCCAGCCTGTGGAACAGATCATGAACCTGAACGCCCCATAAACGTGTTTGATCAGCTATTTCCTTTTTCTCGGCAAAATCTTTGATGACCAGGATAGTCTGACTGCTCACTTCTGATTTCTCAATGGCAAGCTCAAAATATTCATTTTCCGGAGCATGAAGCCAGTGAAAGCGGATGAATTTATCTTCTTCCATTTCAATTACCTCTGCTTTTTCGGTAGAACCATTCCAGGAAAAGCTGAATACAGAGTCCCTTTCATCAACCCTATCTGCAAACCATTCCTGCAATCCAGCTGGTGTTGACAGGAATTCAAAAAGGATATTGGGGGAACACCTTACAGGATACTCTATTGAAAACAATTGTTTACTCATATCTATAAATTTATCACAGGATATTTCAAATTATGCTGTGCACCCTGCAATGATAGAAAAATATCATTACCGAAAAAATATAATTTGGTGTTTATTTCCAACTTTTTTGCCGGTATTTTCCCCAAAAATCTTGTTTTTTTTCACAGCGTTGATAATCAATTAGTTACAAGGGTATTTTCATAGCCTTTATTACATTAACGCAGCTATTTAACAATATTTTCGCAAAACCTCCGTTTTAGAGGTAACCTATTCTGAAAACTGAAATTTTAAATCCTTACCCACATGAGCATGCGTCAACTCCGTATCGGAAGATCTATTACCCTGCGTGAATCCCCAAGTCTGGAGAGATACCTACAGGAAATCAGCAAAGTTGAAATGGTAACTGCTGAAGAAGAAGCTGAACTTGCCAGGTTAATCAAAAAAGGTGATCAGCATGCGTTGGAGCGTCTTACAAAAGCCAATCTCAGGTTTGTAGTATCTGTGGCCAAACAATACCAGCATCAGGGCATGTCGCTTTCTGATCTTATCAATGAGGGTAATATGGGATTGATCCGGGCCGCCGGTCGGTTCGATGAAACAAAGGGTTTCAGGTTTATCTCTTATGCCGTATGGTGGATAAGGCAAAGCATTATTCAGGCGCTTGCTGAGCAGTCCAGGATTGTTAAAGTTCCCATGAACAAAGTGGGCATCCGGAATAAGGTTGCGCAGGCAACACAGCAGCTTGAACAGGAGTTTGAGCGGGAGCCAACAGCAGAAGAGCTATCGACGTTTCTCAATATTGAACTGGATGATGTATCGGCTACTATGAGTTTGTCTAACCGTCATGTGAGTCTTGATTCTCCCATGGATGAAGACGGCGATGGCAGCATGATCGACATCATGGAAAATAAAAATGCAGAACCTACAGATAAAGAGAGCAACAAAGAGTCCATGCTATATGAAATTGAGCTCGCTCTGAATAGTTTGCCTGAAAAACAGCAGAAAGTGTTACGTTACCTTTATGGTATAGGAAGGGATACGCCCATGGGCATGGAAGATATCGGTGCCGAATTCAACCTGACCAGGGAGCGCGTAAGGCAAATCCGGGACAAAGCACTGGAGACACTGAGGCAGCATACCAACTCAATGCGGCTACGAACCTTCCTTTAGTTAAATTAATCACTAACTTTGCTTCCCCAAGCAAAGTTTTTTTTTATGTTTGAAAACCTCAGTGAGCGGATAGCATCGGCCTTTAAGCAAATCAAAGGCGAAGGAAGAATTACAGACCTCAACATCGCCAATACCGTAAAGGATATCCGCAAGGCATTGCTGGATGCCGACGTTAACTTCAAAATAGCCAAGGAGTTTACAGATAAGGTACGTGATAAGGCAGTTGGTCAAAAAGTACTTACTGCAGTTAGTCCGGGGCAGCAAATGGTTAAAATTGTTCAGGATGAGCTCACCGCATTGATGGGTGGAGAAGCAAGTGAACTTAACGCATCGGGAAATCCTGCAGTTATTTTGATTGCCGGTCTGCAGGGTTCCGGTAAAACTACTTTCAGTGGTAAGCTGGCAAACTACCTCAAGGCGAAAGGCAAATCCCCGCTTTTGGTAGCTGGAGACGTATACAGGCCCGCAGCGATTGACCAGCTCAAAGTCCTTGGATCACAGATAGGAGTGGATGTATATGCTGAACCTGATAATAAAGATCCACGCCAGATTGCTGAAAATGCACTCAAGCATGCCAAGGCAACCAATAAGAATGTACTTATTGTAGACACTGCAGGCCGACTGGCCATCGATGAAGTGCTGATGAATGAAGTCGCAGGCTTGAAAACAGCGCTCAAGCCACAGGAAATCCTCTTTGTTGTGGATTCCATGACCGGACAGGATGCGGTTAATACAGCGCGTTCATTCAATGAGCGCCTTGATTTCACCGGTGTTGTACTAACCAAGCTGGATGGTGATACCAGGGGTGGAGCGGCACTTTCTATCAAATATACTGTTCAAAAACCCATCAAGTTTGTCAGCAACGGCGAAAAGATGGAAGCCCTGGATGTGTTTTATCCAGACAGGATGGCACAGCGTATCCTGGGGATGGGAGACATCACTTCCCTTGTAGAGCGTGCTCAGGCTCAGTTTGATGAGGAGCAGGCGAAAAAGCTGGAAAAAAAGATCAGGAAAAATCAGTTTGATTTTCAGGACTTTCACGACCAATTGCAGCAGATTAAGAAAATGGGTAACCTGAAAGATCTCATGGGCATGATTCCGGGAATGGGTAAAGCCATGAAAGATATTGATATCAGTGATGATGCTTTCAAAGGTGTGGAATCCATCATAAGTTCTATGACCCCATTTGAAAGGGCCAATCCAGATATAATAGACATGTCTCGCAAAAAACGCATCGCTTCAGGTTGCGGCAGGGATATGAATGAAGTCAATCAATTTTTTAAACAGTTTGAGCAAATGAAACAAATGATGAAAGGCATGGCTAACATGCCTGCAATGCCACGAATGGGGGGCAGGCGCTAAATCATTTGTTTATATTCCCAATAATATTTACCTTTGCAGTCCGTTATAGTAAAAATTATTTTCTAACCACCCACTAAAAATTTTAATTTTTTATGGCTGTCAAAATCCGACTCCAACGTCATGGAAGCAAGAAGCGTCCATTTTATTTCATCGTAGTAGCTGATGCCCGTGCACCTCGTGATGGTAAGTTTATCCAGAAAATTGGAACTTACAACCCCCTCACACATCCTGCTACTGTATTAATTGATCGTCAAAAATCCCTTGAATGGCTTAACAACGGTGCCCAGCCTACTGACACTGTTCGTAAAATACTTTCAACCAAAGGTGTGCTTTACCTCAAGCATTTGCTTCGTGGTGTAACACTCGGTTTGTTTGATGATGCTACTGCTATGGCCAAATTTGAAGTATGGCACCAGGAGCAGGAAGCAAAATTCAGGGCTCGTCAGGAAGCAGCTGCTCGTGAGCGTCGTGAAAGACGTCGTGGCACTCCGATGAGGCGTCCAAACAATGCTGCACCTGCTGAAGGTCAGCAAGGTTCCGCAGAATAAAACAATTGCAACACTTTATAAAGCCTCGTTTTTAACGGGGCTTTTTTTGTACTATGGATAATTTTCTGAGTATTGGAAAGCTGGCAGCAACCTTTGGCATAAAAGGAGAGCTGGTGCTTGAGCATCACCTGGGTGAAGATTCAAGCCTGGAAGGTATTACAGCGTTGTTTATAGAAGAGCTGGAGGGTAAGTTTTTACCTTATTTTGTATCTGGTGTAAGACGTAAGTCGGATAATGAATGGCTTGTTGCCTTTGAAGGTGTTGATTCTCCTGAAAAAGCCAAGAGGTTTGTCAAAAAGAAAGTCTGGCTCCCCGAAACTGATGTCAAAAAAACAGCATCCGCTTCTGCTCCAATTTCACTGCTTGGCTTTACCGTATTTGACGGCAAAAAGGCTTTGGGTAAAGTGCTGGAGGTAATCGAACAACCCCTTCAGATTCTCCTCAGGCTGGAAATAGACGGTAAGGAAGTCCTTGTTCCCATTAACGAAAGCACGCTTGAGGGAATTGATCATAAGAAAGAAAAGATTTTTCTGATTTTACCAGAGGGGCTGTTGGATATTTATTTAAATTGAGGGATAGTTCCCTCCCGTGAAACCGCAACAAACCTATATTGCACATTTTGACCTGGATGCTTTCTTCGTATCAGTTGAAAGAATTCTGGATCCTTCCCTGGTAGGAAAAGCCCTGATACTGGGCGGATCCAGGGAGCGGGGTGTGGTAAGTACTTGCAGTTACGAAGCCCGTAAATTTGGCGTCCGCTCTGCCATGCCGATGGCAAGGGCAACGGCACTTTGTCCGCATGCCATTGTTATGAAAGGAACACGCGGACAATACAGTAAATATTCCCAATGGGTGACTGATATCATTGCTGCAAAGGCACCTGTTTTTGAAAAAGCTTCGATAGATGAATTTTACATTGACCTGACAGGGATGGATCGTTTTTTTGAGCCACTGCAATGGACAATAAACCTGAGGCAGGAAATCATGGAAACAACAGGCTTGCCGATTTCATTTGGTTTGGCTTC
>CAMAXV010000046.1 GCA_945862385.1 Chitinophaga pinensis | reverse complement strand
ATTCATCCCGTTGCAGGCAGGATGCCAGGTCACATGAATGTCTTGCTTGCTGAAGCAGATGTAAGCTACGAGAAGTTATTGGAGATGGAGCAGGCTAATGAGGAATTCAAAAATACTGATGTGGTTTTGATTCTTGGAGCCAACGATGTGGTTAATCCAGCTGCCAAATCAGATCCTTCTTCACCAATATATGGGATGCCCATTCTCGAAGTAGAAGAAGCTAAACACGTTATTGTAAATAAACGCAGTATGAAACCCGGCTATGCTGGTATTGAGAACCAGCTATTCTTTCAGCCCAAAACATCCATGCTTTTTGGTGATGCCAAAAAAGCCCTGCAGGATTTGCTGGCAGAGATCAGGAATGTTTGATCTGATTATGTCATGACCACATGTTTGTGTAATTTTATGGGTATAAATTATATCCATGAGGTCGATACTACTCCATATCCTGATTGCAATTTCCTGCACATCAGCATTTGCTCAGCAAAAGATAACAGGATTTACTGCGGAACATGCTGCCAAACAGCTTGAAACTGAAAAGAAGTTTGATCAGCTGCTCAGTGCGGAGGATCAGGATAAATGGATGCAGTTTTTAACAAGTAAACCACACCATGCCGGATCTGCACAGGGTAAGGCAAACGCAGAATATATGGTTTCCTTGTTCAGGCAATGGGGGTATGAAACTGAACTTGCAGAATATCATGTGCTTTTCCCGACACCAAAATCAAGAAATCTCGAACTGCTTGGAAAGCAGCCATACAAAGCAAAGCTTGATGAGCCGGTTTTGAAGGAAGACCGCACTTCAGGTCAGCGCGACCAGCAGCTTCCCACCTATAATGCCTATTCAGCTGATGGAGATGTTACTGCAGAATTGGTTTTTGTAAACAGAGGAATACCTGCAGACTATGAAGAGCTGGAGAAAATGGGCGTGAGTGTCAGGGGAAAGATTGTCATTGCCAAGTATGGGGGCTCCTGGCGCGGTATCAAACCAAAAGTTGCCGCAGAGCATGGGGCAATCGGATGTATCATCTATTCTGACCCCAAAGATGACGGGTATGCAGCGGGCGATGTTTATCCTGATGGTCCTTTTCGTCCTGCACAGGGTGTGCAACGTGGTTCAGTAATGGACATGCCCGTTTATCCTGGTGATCCCGGCACACCTGGATATGGGTCAGTTAAAGGGGCAAAAAGACTGGAGCGCAGCGAGATTACCACAATCATGAAGATTCCTGTTTTGCCTATTTCTTACGAAGATGCACTCCCGCTGCTTAAAGCTTTAAAAGGTCCTGTTGTGCCTGATTCATGGAAGGGCGGACTACCCATAACCTATCATGTTGGTCCCAGTATTGAAAAAGTCAGGCTTCAGTTGCAGTTCAATTGGGATATTGTACCCCTTTATAATGTCATCGCAAAGATGAAGGGAACTGAGTTCCCAGATCAGTGGGTTATCCGTGGCAACCACCACGATGGCTGGAATAATGGCGCGGCAGACCCAATCAGTGGAATGGTGGCTGAGATGGACGAAGCAAGAGCAATTGGCGTATTGGCCAGTCAGGGTATCAAACCCAGGAGAACCATTGTGTTCTGCGCATGGGATGGAGAAGAGCCAGCCTTGCTGGGTTCAACAGAATGGGTAGAAGATCATGCCGCCGAGTTGCAGCAAAAGACTGTAGCATACCTGAACTCAGATGGCAACAGCAGGGGATACCTGGGCATTGGTGGTTCACATGCTCTTGAGGGATTTTTCAATGAAGTTGCAGGTGCTGTGACAGATCCACAAACCGGAGTTTCTATTTTGGAGAGAAGATATGCAAGAGGTATGGCAACGGCAGAGCGGAATGCACGTGCTAAAATGATGGGGAACAGGTATATGAAGATAGGAGCACTTGGAGCCGGTTCAGATTATTCTCCTTTCTTTCAGCATCTGGGTATACCATCTGCCAATATTGGATTTGGAGGTGAGGGGGATGGTGGAGAGTACCATTCCATTTATGATTCTTACGATCATTTCACCCGATTCAAAGATCCCGGATTCAGGTATGGCGTGGCCCTGGCTCAGACTGCCGGTCGGTCTATGTTACGTTTGGCCAATGCAGATGTACTGCCTTTTGATTACAATATCCTCACAGGCACGGTACAGGAATACTTTAATGATGTAAAAGGGATGCTTGACCAGATGCGGCTGGATGCTGAAATGGAAAATAAATTAATCAGGGATGGGGTATATAAGCTTGCTGCAGATCCGCGTAAAAAGATGGCTATGCCTGTAGAACAGGCATCCGTGCCATTTCTGGAATTCAGTCAGCTTGAAAATGCACTTTCAAAAGTCAGCAAAACTACAATCCTCCTTAAATCCCGGATCAGGGATGCCGAGAAATTAAGCGCCGATGAACTTACTAAGTTCAATACCATCTTGTTTCAGGCAGAACAAAAACTTTTAAGTGAAAAAGGACTTCCAAGGAGACCCTGGTACAGACATCAGATTTATGCACCGGGATTTTATACCGGGTATGGTGTAAAAACTTTGCCAGGTGTCAGGGAAGGCATAGAGGAGCACAACTGGAAGGAGTCGCAGGAAAGGATTTCTGTTCTTGCAGAGGTGCTAATGGCTTTTGACGCCACCATTCTTCAAGCTCTCAGTTTGCTGAAATGAGTGCAGTCTTTGAATCTTTCCTTGATTCAATAAGTTCCTGTACCGGGTTCGACAGGGTAGCCATGGCTGTTGCACAGCAGGCAACAGTGCCTGTTTCAGTTAGAATGAATCCTTTGAGAAACAAGGAGCCTAATGCTGTTTTTGGAGATCTGTTTGCTCACCAGGTACCCTGGTGCTCAGCCGGTTGTTACCTTTCAAAAAGGCCGCAATTTACCCTTGATCCCCATTTGCATGCAGGTACGTATTATGTTCAGGAAGCTTCCAGCATGTTCATCAACCAGGCAGTGCAACAGGTGCTGGGAAACAGAAAGGGATTGCGTGCGCTTGATTTATGTGCTTCTCCAGGTGGAAAATCAACTTTGCTGGCTTCATTGCCGCATTTCAAACTTGTTGTTGCCAATGAACTGATTGCATCAAGGGTATCTGTTTTGCAGGAGAATATAACCAAATGGGGATCTTCACATGTTGTTGTGACGAATAATGATGCTGCAGATTTTTCCAGGCTTGGCCCTTTTTTTGATTTTGTGTTGGTTGATGCACCATGCAGTGGGAGTGGGTTGTTCAGAAAGGATCCGTCTGCCCTGAATGAATGGAGCACTGATGCTGTGTCTTTTTGTGCACAAAGGCAAAGAAGAATACTCTCTGATACAGCTTCGTTACTGGATGAGGATGGTATACTCGTTTATTCCACCTGTTCTTTTTCCAAAGCAGAAAATGAAGATAACCTGGATTTCCTTGTCTCGCTTGGATTTGAATCAGTCAGACTTGAACTGGATCCCTCATGGCAGGTTGTGGAAAGCTTTTCTGATAAACATATGGCATCGGGTTACAGGTTTTATCCCGACAAAATTTCAGGGGAAGGTTTTTTCTGTGGGGTTTTCAGGAAAGTGAAACCTGAAATGTTTTCAGATATGAGCGCTGCGGTTCGGTTATCTAAAACATTAAATCCCGCTGATTTTGCATTATGGCTCAATAAGGATCATGATCCTTATTTATTTGAAAAAGATGGTGATTTGTTTGCCATAGATGAAAGCAATGCAGCCGATTTGTTTTGCTTGCGGTCACTGCTCAGGGTGAAAAAAAGTGGTGTCAGAATGGGCAGGCTGATCAGGGGAGAGTTGATACCAGACCATGAGCTGGCATTGTCAACGTTGGTTTCAGAGAACCTGCAGCTTGTTAAATTGGATAGAGAAAATGCGGTCAGATACTTGAGGCGTGACGAGCTGCAAAGCTCAATTACCGGAGGAGGTTGGTTTCTTGTTCAATACGAAGATGTGAATTTGGGGTGGCTGAAAATCAGTCAGGGGCGGATAAAAAATAATTACCCCATGAACTGGAGGATCCTCATGAAGCCATAGCAATGTTAAAATTTAATGATCTGTGTTGAATGAAAATGAGTTCGCTTTGATTTTCTCACGAATTATAGATTAATTTGTATTATGATGTCTTTTGTTAAAAGGTTACCGCTTTTCCTGATTGCCAACTTTATATTGACTAGTGTTTCTGGTCAGACTACTGAATTTGTAATCAAAAAAACCGGACCAGATTATTACCTGGAACATAAAGTTCAACCTAAGGAAAACTGGTTCAGTGTTGGCCGGGTTTATTTAATTTCTCCCAGGGTTATATCTGCATTCAATAATTTATCCATGGATAAGGGATTGTCAATCGGGCAGCTGATTAGAATTCCCCTGACTGCAGATAATTTCAATCAGACAGATAATGCCGCTTTTACTGGCCCCGCTATTGTCCATACCGTGGCACAGGGGGAAGGTTTGCTGCGTCTTGCCAATGTATACAAAGTGACCATGGAGCAGTTGCGGAAGTGGAACAGACTAAGCTCAGATCAATTGAAGGTTAATTCAAACCTGATTATTGGCTTTTTACAAACACCTGACGCCGGAGATATTCAACCAGCTGGTTCTACAGAAAAAGTACCACAAAGTGCAAAGCCTGTAATTTCAGAATCAAATGCCCGAAAGTCAGATGAAGCTGTAAAACCAGCCGTGCAGCTTCCAGCTCAAACACAGCAAGCAACAACTACTGTTGTTCAGCCGAAGACAGTTCAGCCCGCGCCTAAGCAAACTCCTGCAGCTGTTAATCAGCCTGCCAATGTAAGTACAGGTACTGGGATAGGTTATTTTGCCTCACTTTTCGCTACACAATCAAGAGAAGGAAAGCAACAAAAATTGGAAACACCTGCATATGGCGTGTTCAAGAGTACAAGTGGATGGCAGGATGGAAAATTTTATATTTTAATGAATAGTGTTGTACCTGGAACAGTTGTGCAAATTATATCCAAGAATACCGGAAAACAACTGTATGCTAAAGTTTTAGGTGCAGTTCCTCCAGGAAAGGAAAGTGAGGGATTGCTCTTGAGAATTAGTAATGCTGCAGCGGCAACATTAGGGGTACCTAATGGTGAGTCAGGTGTGTTTGAATTGGTGTGGTTTAATTAACACATAATAAATTTCAGATTGTATGACCAGTGAAAGGCTCTTTCAATGGACTCCCAGCCTAGATTTTTTTACAGGAGACTGGAACGAAGCAGCAACCAGACATCTCTTAAAAAGAACACAGTTTGGAGCAACAAGGGTTTCTATAAAGCAGTTTCAAGCCCTTGGACTGTCTGCTTCACTTAACGTCCTGCTTGATGATTCGGCTTCAATGCCAGAACCGCCGGTAAAGGAATATAATCCCTCGTCTGCTACTACGCCGGATACTTTGATTTTAGCAGGACAAACATGGGTCAATGATCCAAACAATGATGGAACTATTCATTCTCTGAGAAGGACATCCTTCAAGCGCTGGTGGGCTGGACAAATGATTAATCAGGGTGCTTCCATTAGGGAAAAAATGACCCTTTTTTGGCACAATCATTTCTCCACAGAAATGAATGATGTTGGTAATTCCCAGTATATATACAAGCATCATAATCTTTTGAGAACGCATGCTTTGGGTAATTTCAGGAACCTTGTAAAACTCGTTACCCTGGATCAGGCAATGCTTGTTTACCTGAATGGCCAGAATAACAATAAAACAGCCCCGGATGAAAATTATGCCAGGGAAATTCAGGAGCTTTTTGTTATTGGTAAAGGTCCTGGTGCAGCATTCACAGAAGCCGATGTCAAGGCTGCGGCAAGGGTACTGACCGGATGGAGAAACAATTCAACCACCCTGACATCCTATTTTGATGCCAACAGACATGATACTGGGAATAAACAATTTTCCGCATTTTATGGCAACAGGCTAATCGCCGGAAAAACTGGTGCTACAGGGGGTGAGCAGGAGCTCAATGAAATGCTAGACATGCTGTTTGCAAACAATGAAGTTGCCTTGTTCATCTGCAGACGACTTTACACCTGGTTTATTCACTATAATATTACTCCTGAAATAGAATCTGCTATAATCGTGCCAATGGCAGATATCTTCAGAAAAAATAATTATGAAATCAAGCCTGTATTGCGTGCATTGCTGGGAAGCACACATTTCTTTGATCTGCAAAACCGCGGCTGTCAGATAAAAAGTCCGGTTGACATGCTCATTGGCTTTTTCCGGGAGATGGAAGTCCGGTTCCCTGGCGCTGATCAGTATCCCATTCAATACGGACTCTGGAATCAGGTAATGAACTACCTCAGTAACCTGCAACAAAACCCTGGAGATCCGCCAGACGTAAGCGGTTGGAAAGCCTATTATCAGGAGCCTGGGTTTTATAAATACTGGATTAACACCGATACTTTGCCCAAAAGGATTCAGTACCTCGACACGCTGGTAACAACAGGCTATACTTTTAGCGGATTTAAGATAGTTGTTGATGGAGCCGCCTGGGTTAAATTATGCAAGGCCCCCGGGGACCCCAATCAGCTGATAGATGATTTATGTGAGTACCTGCTTGGCGTTAATATTTCTTCATCCCACAAGGCCCAACTGAAGCGGGATATACTTTTGGCGGGCCAGGCTGAAGATTATTACTGGACCACAGCATGGGACACCTATGTAGCTGCTCCTTCACAAGCTGCTAATACAAAGCACGTTACAACTGCCATAACAACACTTATTAAATACCTGGTTGATTTACCCGAATATCAACTTTGTTAATCCATCAGCATGCAAAGGAGAAAATTTATTCAGAACATTGCTCCGGCCGGAATCATGGTCCCTTCATTTGTTCAGGGAATGGGTTTCAGAGCTTACGACAAAGGACATACCTTTCTGAACAATATGCTATTGCCACCGGGCGATAACGATAGGGTTTTTGTAATTGTACAGTTGAATGGAGGAAATGATGGTTTGAATACGGTTATTCCACTTGATAACTTCAGCAGGTATATTAATGCCCGTAAAAACATTTATATCGATCAATCCAAAGTACTGAAGTTAAATGGATACGATAATGTTGGTCTCCATCCGGCGATGACAGGGATGCAACAGCTATTCAATGATGGTAAGTTGCACATAGTTCAGGCCGTAGGCTATCCCCAGCCTAATTTTTCTCATTTTCGTGCAACTGATATCTGGATGACTGCGTCGGATAGCAAACAAGTCTTAAATTCAGGCTGGATGGGTCGTTTTCTGGATGAACTCTATCCGGGTTTTCCGGCAGGTTATCCCAATTCAACCATGCCAGATCCACTGGCAGTTCAGATTGGGTCTGTAACTTCGTTGACCCTGCAGGGGCCAATTCAACCCATGGGAGTGAGCATATCCAATCCTGCTTCTTTTTACAGTCTGGTTAACAATCAGAATGATCCTGTTCCCAATACACTTGCCGGAAATGAGCTGACTTATATCAGGGAAATGTCTAGGCAGACTCAAAAATTTGGAGAGGTTATCAAAACAGCCAATTCAAAGGTTACTTCTCAAGGTGTTTATCCTACCGGTAATTCTCTTGCAGATCAGCTTAAAATTGTAGCAAGACTTATCAAAGGCGGTTTAAAGACCAAGATTTATATGGTTAACTATGGTGGGTTTGATACCCATTCTAACCAGGTTACTACCACCGATACTTCAACAGGAACACATGCCAGGCTATTGGGTAACGTTAGTGCTGCTATTAAGGCATTCATGGACGACATTAGATTATTGGGTGTTGAAGACAGGGTTGTAGGCATGACCTTTTCTGAATTCGGACGGAGAATACTGAGCAATGGGTCCAGTGGAACAGACCATGGCGCAGCAGCCCCACTTTTTGTTTTCGGTGCAAAAGTTGAGGGAGG
>CAMAXV010000045.1 GCA_945862385.1 Chitinophaga pinensis | reverse complement strand
TTGGTGGTACGCAGACCAAACCATCCACCATCGATTCCATATTCTGCTGCAGTCATATCACCACCTACAGGCGCATGCGTAAGGAAGGTAGTACCCCCCCAGTTCTGCGTTTTCAAGCCATCATAGTTGATGGTGAGAATAAACTCACTCGTATTGGTATTGTTATCAGCGCGCATCAGGTGTGCGTAATTCGGTATCAGGGTGTAACCTGCATCAATTACTTTTTTGGCATAGGTCATGGCATCAGCATAACGGGCAGTGCCTGTGTACACACCTGCATTCAGGTAAATTCTGGCAAGAAGAGATTGGGCTGCTGCTTTATCAGCACGTCCATACTCGTTGCCCCTCGCTGCAGGAAGGTCATTTTCAATAGCCTTCAGCTCAGATTCAACATATGTAAAAATTTCCGTGCGTGATGATTGCTTTGGCGTAAAAGAGCCAAGAGCCTGCTCATCAGTTGCAAAGGGAACATTACCAAAGAGGTCCATCAATACCCAGTATTGATAGGCTCTCAGGAAGCGGGCTTCCAATTTGTATTTACGGATTGTTTCAGCATCAGTGCCTGAGATTCCTCTCGCAGAGAGGTTGGCATCGGCAGCCTGACGGATGAAATCATTACAAAGCGTTATCTGATAAAAAGACCTGTAATATAAGCCCGTAAGCATCGGGTTGTTGGATGACCAATTCATATTGTGGAAATCCTGAATTCCAGGATCGCCCCAGGCAACAACTGCTTCATCTGTGCTCAGCTCCTGTGCTTTCCAGAATAGGCGTAAAAAGTCTGCAGTACCTTCATCAAGACCCTGGATATCTCCGTTACCGGCAGGACCCTGGTTTCCAGTTGTAGCAAAACTACCATACAATTTGGCAAAAGCCTGCTTGTATCCTTCCGGGGTTTGATAAACCTGTTCTGAAGTAATATCGTTCAGGGGCAGCAAGTCAAGCTGCTTCGAACATGACACCAGAGCACCTGAAAAAAGGACTACTGAGGCCAGTATGTTTATGATATTCTTTTTCATATGTTATTATTTATATGATGACAATTAAAAATCGAGGTTGACACCAAAAACAACTGTTCTTGGTCTGGGATAGAAATTATTGTCGATACCGCCATTCATTTCAGGATCCAGTCCATTGTATTTGGTTATCACCAAAGCATTTTGAACGTTAGCACTCAACCTGAGGTTTGCCTTGTTGCCAAAAACCTGTCCAACATTATAACCCAGATTAATATTATCAACCCTCAGAAAAGAGGCATTTTGAACATAATAATCAGATAGGTAATAATTAGCACCGTTTCCACTGAAGCCACTGCGCAATACTTCACGTGAACCGTTATTGATGTAACCAATAGGGTTGAGAATGTTTCTGATTGTTCCTGTACTTGATGCAACGTTGTTATACATGTAGTTTCCGATGTTTGAACGAGCTACCAGTCCAGCGTTCCATTTTCCAAAGCTCAGGTTGGTACTCATACCGAAGAACATACGTGGGTCGATTCCTTTATATTGATACAGGTCTTTTTCATTGATAACGCCATCCCTGTTAAGGTCTGCAAACAGGTTATCAATAGGCTTACCGGCCTTGTCATATACCTGCTTGTAAACAAAGAAAGCACCCCTGTTGTAACCAACTGAATGGATCATGATGGTGTTACCGGTTCCGCCGGAAATTCCACCAAAACGGGCACCCGGATAATTGGGATCGTCGGAAATGGTCAACTTTGTAATTTCATTTTGATTGAAGGTTGCGTTCAAAGAAAGGTCCCACACAAGATTCTTTTGTTTGATGGGCTGCAGATTAAGGGTTAACTCAATACCCTTATTCTCCATTGATCCTACGTTAGCAACAATTTTGTTGGAGAAATTGGTACCGGCAGGCTGATTTATTTCATTGAGGAGATCAGCGGTGATACGCTGATAGAGTTCAACTGTACCACTTACCCTGCCACCGAAGAGACCGAAATCGAGCGCGATGTTGCGGGTTTCAGTTTGCTCCCATTTGCGGTTGAAATAGTAGCCACCAGGACGAAACATCTGGTAGAAATTATTTCCAAACTGGTATTGAGCGGTGATAGAACTCAGGTTGTAATAAGAGATATAATCATAGTATCCAATACCATCCTGCTGACCTGTAACTCCATAACCAACACGTAATTTCAGGTCATCAAGAAAGGAAACATCCTTGAGGAAAGATTCTTCGTTGATTTTCCAGGCAACTGCAGCTGAAGGAAATAAACCGAAGCGGTTATCGGTATTGAATTTAGAAGAGCCATCCTGTCTTACAGAGCCTGTGATGAGGTATTTATTCAGGATATTCAGGTTTATACGACCCAGCGCTGAAGCGAGCCTGTATTGAGGCTTATCGAATTCAAAGTTTGGTGTAGTAACTACTGTGTTATCGAAAGTCCTGTCTGAAAAATTATAGTTGGTAGTCAGGTAATCCTGATACTCATAACCTGCGGTCAGATCCAGCCTTGTTTTGAGGGCGTTTATATCTTTGGCATAATTCAGATAAGCATTAAGGTATGTATTTTGCCTTTTCTGCCTGTATTCATTGTTTACACCACCATGAAATTTATTAGTTGGATCTTTAAACCGCATAAAAGTTGAAGCAGCTGATTCCGGAACTACGATTGTGCCTTCTCCGGAAGCCACATCAGCACCAACGTTTACAACAGCTTTCAAATCAGGCAGAAAGTGTAATTTATAGTCCATAACCAGGTTAGCGATATGCCTTACAACATTACTTCTGTCGTCTCGCTGCATCAGGATACCCAGAGGGTTTTTAGGCGATAATGCTTTCAAACCTGTTGAGGAAGCGGGATCAAGCCATTCCCAGTAGCCTCCAAAATCACTGCTTCCAGAATAAATTGGTTTGGTTGGATCGAAGCTCACTGCTGAACCTATTGCACCTTCATTGGCGAAGATTGACTCACTTTGAGTTGATTTGAGGTTAAAGTCAAGCTTTAGGTGATTCTTGAAGAACGTTGGATTCAGTGTTATACCTGCTGAAGTCCTCTGCAGTTTACCCGTTTTGAGCACACCTTCCTGATCGAGGTAACCTAAAGAAATCCGATAAGGCAAAGCACCCAGTGACCCCCTGATACTCCAGTTGTTATCTGATGTAAGAGCTGTCTGGTATATCTGATCTTGCCAGTCTGTACCTTCAACACCATTGCGGATATGAATATCCTTGAGGAGATCCTGTAAAGCAGGCGTTCCATATTGATTCACTACGTCGCGTACTTCAGCAGCATTGAGCACATCTACCTTTTTCGCAATTTTTCCTGTAGAAAACTGGCTGTTGAAATTGATGCTTGGCTTTCCTTTGGCACCTTTTTTAGTGGAGATCATGATAACGCCATTTGATGCCCTTGAACCATAAATAGCAGTGGCAGAGGCATCTTTCAGGATGGTAAAACTCTCAATGTCGTTGGGATTGATCAATGCAAGTGCGTTGGCCTGACCTGAGATTCCACCATTATCCAATGGCATTCCGTCTATTACAATCAATGGATCATTGCTGGCATTGAGTGAAGCACCTCCGCGTATACGAATTGTACTTCCTGCTCCTGGAGCACCGCTATTGGATGTGATTTGCACACCAGCCACTTTACCTTGAATCAATTGCTCAGGTGTAGTCAGTGCACCCTTTACGAAATCTTTTGAACCAATGGTTGCCACACTACCTGTAAGGTCTTTTTTACGGGTAGTACCGTAGCCTATTACAACAACATCACCCAGTGTTGAAGAAGAAATTTCCAAACCGATGTTGAGTGTAGCACCAGTAATGGCAACCTCACGTGTAGCATACCCACTAAAAGAGATAACAAGTGAATTAATACCTGCTGGTACTTCGATTGAGAAATTTCCAGTTACACCTGAAACTGTGGAGCTGCTGGTACCTTTTGCCGTTATGGTTGCTCCGCTGAGGGGAGTACCGGCATTAGAATCGCTGATTTTACCAGTCACAGTCCTGTTCTGTGCTGTTGCCGAAAGGATTACGGCAAACTGTAACAGGAACATCATAATGTACCTGCTCACCGGCTGTTTGATTTTAACAAGCATAGTGTAGTTTGATTGATGAAGAATTAGAAAGTGTATATTTTACGCAAACTGTTAATGGCATAAAAAAAAGGAAATAAGTTTCCGTAAAACTGCAATCGTTTTCGTGTTAAAAGTACACAAATATTGATTTAACACAATTATTTTGGAAAAAAAATAATTTTAAAAACCATAATGTATAAGAAACGATTGATTAACAGTCATTTCTTATACATTTTTGATTGAACTGAAAAAGCAACTTGATCAGTTGCCATTGGCTTTTTTATAAATTCCCAAATCTGAAAGTGTAACAGCAACAGGGGATTGAAATTTAATTCTGAGGGAAGTAGCTTCAACCGGATTGGACAATTGAATAATCCTGCAAGCCCCAACAGATGTTGCTTCACCTACTTTAACCCATTGATTTCCAGATAATATTTCTACTTCAACTTTATCCAGTCTTTGTCCGAGTGGTATAAACTCTCTTATTCTTATCAGGTCAAAAGTCTGCGGAGATTTCCACTTTGCTTCAATAACTGGTGAAAGTGCATCATCTTTTGAAGCCCAGTAGGACTGCACATGCTCATCAGTAAGATTTTTGATGGGAAAATCCTTACCCCGTGTATCCTTAGCACTTATTAGTGCTGTTTTCAATAGATTAATGGAGAAACTCTGGTTCACCAATCTGCCAAAGCCTTCAAGGGCTTTAACATCTTCCTCATCTATCAATCCACGCGTATCTGGAGCAATACCCAGGTCCAGTGCTGCTCCCCTGCCTACACTCTTCAGGTAGAGCTGAAACAATTGTTCAGGTGTTTTGGTTTTCCCTTTTTGCTCAGGATGCCAGAACCAACCTGGACGAAGGGGCACATCACATTCTGCAGGCACCCAGTTTTTACCGCCCTTGGTGCCAAAAGGATTCTGGGTATGGTCGAGGTTACCCGGAAAAGCGATACTCTCCCCTTTAGCAGGTAGCGGTGTAAAAGTAGCCCAGGATGTTTCCCCAGCGAAACCATTTTCATTACCTACCCATCTTACATCCCAACCAATATCACTGAAAAGGTTGGCTATCGGCTGTAGGCTGCGGGTAATTGCCCAAGTGGTATCCCAGCCATAATAAGTATCCCTGTTTATTTTTCTCGCAGTTCTTGCTCCGCCATAATATCCGTCTCCACCATTGGCACCATCGTGCCAGGACATAAATAATTCTCCATACTGGGTATACAATTCCCGCAACTGTTCGCGGTAAGCTTTTACATATTCAAAAGTTCCGTAATCCGGATTGTTCCTGTCCCACGGCGAACAATACACCCCAAACTTCAATCCAGCCTTTCTGCATGCCTGCTCCATCTCCCTGACCATATCCCCTTTTCCATTCCTGAATGGAGACTGACTAATATTATATGAAGTGGTTTTTGTAGGCCAGAGGGCAAAGCCATCATGGTGTTTAGCCACTAATACCATACCTTTCAAGCCACCGGCCTTAAATGCTGCCACAATCTTATCCGCGTCGAACCCAACCGGATTAAAAATCTTCGGATCAGCATCACCATATCCCCATTCCTTGTTTTCAAATGTAGTTGGTGTGAAGTGTACCAGTCCGTATACCTCTGTCTCATGCCATTTCAATTGCCTTTCCGACGGCAAAGCACCGAAAGGGGCAGGTGGTAACTGCGCATAACCAATTTGAAAAGAAGATAGCAACAGAACGAAAAAAAGGTGTATACGTTTCATGAAGGAAAATTAGTCAAAAATATTTTTTTATCATCCTAAATCATTTCGTTTATCTTAAATTGTCATCTTAAATCAACCTGATTAAATTATGCCAGCAACACCTTTTGAATTGCTTCTTCCCCATGTGATGGTTACCGGAGGTGCCAGCGGTATTGGATTAGCCATCGTACAACTCTTTCAACAACATGGGGCAATCATTGATGTACTGGATTTACAAAAGCCAGATAAGCAATGGATGGAGGAGCAAAAGTTGGACGCTGAAAGGGTGCACTTTCATGCAGTTGACATTACCAGCCAGCAAGACGTAAAGCAAGCCGTTTCACTTATTGCCATTCAAAGGGGAATTGGTATTCTTATTAACAATGCGGGCATCGCCCACGTTGGAAATGTTGTAAATACAGCTGAAGAAGATTTTATGAAAGTCTTCAATGTAAATGTACGGGGTGCTTACAATTGCATGCAGGCATGCATTCCTTATATGGAGGAACAGGAAGAGGGACTCATTATTAATATGGCATCCATTGCGGCCACTTTAGGCATAGCAGACCGTTTTGCCTATAGTATGAGTAAGGGTGCTATTTTATCCATGACACTCAGTGTAGCACGAGACTATATTAAAAAAGGAATCAGGTGCAACTGCATATCCCCGGCAAGGGTGCATACTCCGTTTGTGGATGGCTTTGTCAACAAAAACTACCCTGGTCAGCAGGAAGAAATCTTCAAAAAACTTGCAGCCAGTCAGCCTATTGGCCGCATGGGGCAACCGGATGAAGTGGCATCACTGGCATTTTACCTTTGCAGTAGACAAGCGTCTTTTATCACGGGATGCGATTATCCCATCGATGGCGGATTTACCAGATTAAACAATTGAAAACACAAATACATGAAACTATTCAGATTTGAGCAGGAAGGAAAGGTAAAACTGGGATTGGCAACAGATCAGGGACAGCATCTTGACATTTCAGCATCCGGCATGTCCCTTTCAGAAAATTTTCTGGCCGCAGACGGACTCAATCAGTTAAGAGATTGGCTGAAGGATAACCAGAATTCATGCCCCGACATTAATACCCCTTTGCATTTCCTGTCTTGTGTGGAAAGACCATCCAAAATTATCTGTGTTGGATTAAACTATGCCAAACATGCACAGGAAAGCGGAATGGCAGCACCAGCCGAACCTGTTTTGTTTTTTAAAAGTACCACCGCTTTATGTGGTCCTAATGATCCGGTAATCATCCCGAAGGGATCAGAAAAAACCGACTGGGAAGTAGAACTGGCAGTTATCATTGGCAAAAAAGCAACTTACATTAATGAGTCTGATGCAATGGACTATGTTGCCGGGTACTGCCTGCACAATGATTACAGCGAAAGGGCTTTTCAGCTGGAAAGAAGCGGACAATGGGTGAAGGGAAAAAGTTGCGACAGCTTTGCACCCATGGGTCCTTATTTTGTTACGGCTGACGAAGTAAGCGATCCACATAACCTTCATTTATGGCTTGACGTGAATGGTCAACGCTAGCAGGACTCTCCCACTTCAGACCTGATTTTCAACATACCGCATCTGGTAAGTTATATATCACAATTCATGACATTGTTACCAGGAGACGTAATCAGTACTGGTACCCCTGCCGGAGTGGGGCTCGGACAAAAACCAACCCCCTGGTATTTAAAACCAGGAGATGAAGTAAGACTTGGTATAACCGGACTGGGAGAACAACACCAAATTGCTGTGGCTTATGCGGATTGATGCACACCAGCATTTCTGGCAGTATGATCCTGCCAGACACGGATGGATTAATGATGACATGTCTGCAATCCGCCGTGACTTTTTCCCGGGAGATCTGGCAACAATTATAAAAACCCTGCAAATTGATGGAACAATAGCTGTGCAGGCTGATGAAACGGAAGCAGAAACTACTTTTCTGCTTGACCTCGCAGCAAAAAATGATTTCATCAAAGCTGTAGTTGGATGGACTGATCTTCATTCACTTGAGCTGGAGAAAGCCCTCAATAAATTCGAGGGAATAGGAAAACTTGCAGGGTTCAGATGTGTTATGCAGGGGGCCCCAGACGAAAAATACCTCAGGAATGATCTCTTCACAAATAACCTGAAAAAACTTGCAGATCATGGTTATACGTATGATCTGCTTGTTTACCACAACCAGCTGCCGGCTCTTATCAGTATGATAGAAAAACTGCCGGATAACCATTTGATTCTTGATCATGTTGGTAAGCCAGATATTAGGAATAATCAGTTCAAAACCTGGAAAGAACAAATTAAAAACCTGGCTAAACATCCCGGAATCTACTGCAAATTAAGTG
>CAMAXV010000044.1 GCA_945862385.1 Chitinophaga pinensis | reverse complement strand
AATCGGCCGATCATAAATAACAAACCATATATGCCAAGATAATATCCTGCGGTCTTTTCATCGACTCCGCCACCCGCGATAGCCATCCGAACAAAAAAACTCGTCACACATACCTGTGCACCAACGTAAAAAAGTTGAGCAACCACAGCCCAGTTCAGGTGTTTGTGTTTAATTGCTCCGCTAATACTTCCTTGAGCTCCACCTGCTTCTTCCTCTCTGAATTCGGGAAATTTATTAACCAGGAAAATTACAGCAATGATCAGTAAAAATATACCAAGTATCATATAAGGCATTTTCACCGATGCGGCTTCACCGCTCAGGTATGCGATTCGTTCAGCTTCTTGCATCAGTGAAAGTTCTTCAGCACTGTATTCTTTTCCGGAAAGTATGAAAATGGTTCCTATAAACGGACCAACAGAAGCAGCCAGACCATTGAAAGACTGTGCCAGATTCAACCTTTGTGTTGAACTCTCTGCATCTCCCAGTTTGGTTGCATATGGATTAGCTGCTGTTTCCAGAATGGTGAGTCCGCACCCTAAGATGAACAGACCGGCAAGAAAAACTTCATAGGTTCTGGAATTGGCTGCAGGAATAAAGAGAAAAGCACCAATACTAAAAAGTATTAATCCCGAAATAATACCCTTTTTGTAACCATATTTTTTCAAAATTATTCCGGCAGGTATTGCCGCCAGGAAATAAGCAAGGTAAACTGCAGTGTCCACAAAGGTGGACTGCATATTGGTTAATTGAAGTGCTTTTCTCAAGTGGGGTATAAGGATGCCGTTCAGGTTATTGGCAATCCCCCAAAGAAAGAAGAGACTTGTAACAAGGATGAAGGGAATCAGGTAAGCAGTCGTTTTTTTGGTTGTCATTTTTGGTTGTTTTATTATAATGCAGCCCTGTCCAGGTGAACATAACCTCCATCCACATGGATGAGCTGACCAGTTGTATGGGATGATTTTGAAGACAGCAGGAATGCAACTGTGTTGGCTATTTCTTCAGAAGTAGTCATTCTTTTTTCAAGAGGAATCCGAGAGGTGATTTTATTCAAAGTGTCTGCAGGATTTGGAAGTGTTTTGATCCATTTATCATAAAGTGGGGTATAGCATTCTGCTACAATCACGGCATTGACCCGGATTCCGTATTTCAATAATTCAACAGCCCATTCTCTGGTAAATGCATTACGGCCACCGTTTGAAGCTGCGTAACCTGAGGTTCCACCCTGACCTGTTTCTGCTACTTTTGAACTGATGTTAACAATTGCTCCCCTGGATTCAATCAATGCAGGTAGGGCGGCTTGAACAACCAGGTAGTAATGAATTAAGTTGTTATGCAAGGATTTAATCAGTTGTTCATAATTCCCTGATTCCAGGCCAACGCCATCATTAATTCCTGCATTATTCACAACCCCGTCTATACGCTTATATCTATGTAGCACTTCACGAACCGCCATCCTACATGCATCAGGATCTGTCAGTTCAACTGTTAGCTGATCTCCTCTTCCAAGCTCTTTGATCAAGGCAAGGTTGTCTGTTTCGTTTCTGCCAAAAATTACTGGAAAAGCTCCTTCAGCAGATAGCACCCTGGTAATTCCTTCGCCAATTCCTTTAGCTCCTCCTGTAACGATGATGATTTTATCCTTTAGTTGTAGATCCATCCTTAATCTTATAAAATTGTAAAGTATTGAGGCCAAAAATTTTTGCCTGATCTGATTGGGGAAGCTGGTGCACGAATTTCTCTATTACTTCATATACTTTATTGTAACTGCCTGCCACCAGGCATACAGGCCAGTCTGATCCAAAGCATAACCGCTCTGTACCAAAGTATTCAGCTGAAGTTTCCAGATAGGGAAGAAGATCGTCATAAGTCCATTTCGAATAATCTGCTTCTGTTACCATTCCACTCAATTTGCAGTATATTCCGGGATGTTTAGCCAGGTTTTTAATTTGCTCTTTCCAGGTTTTGAACTGATTATTCCTGATATCTGGCTTACCAACATGATCCAGAATCAAAAGGTTATCCGGCAGCTTTTCTGTCATTTTGACAAGAGCCGGCAGCTGGTTGTGATAAACAAGCAGATCATACGTATAACCATGATCAGCAAGTTTTTTCAGGTTATGTGTGAATAGATCATTCCTGAGGTATTTTTCGTCTGGGGCCCCCTGCATAACACATCTGAACCCTGCAAGTTTTGCTATTCCCTCGAATTTATTGAGGGCTTTCTCCAACTCAGGTGAATGAAGATCAGTCCATCCAACTACAGCTTTGATGAAATCATTTTTTGCCGCGAGTTCAAGCAGAAAAATAGTCTCTGCTTCCGTTTCATCAGCCTGCACAGCTATTGTTCCATCAATTTGCAGGGTTTTAATAATAGTTGCCAGATCTCCCGGGAAAAAGTCACGGCGGATTGCAGACATATCATCATTAATCCATCCATGTCTGGCAGGATCGTACTGCCAGAAATGCTGATGTGCATCAATCCGCATAAGCCACAGCAATTTGGTGTTGTTCTCCCAGTCCGGTTATGCCAAGTTTAACCTCATCACCAGGTTTTAAATACCAGGGGGTTGGTTTTTGTCCGAGCCCCACTCCGGCAGGGGTACCAGTACTGATCACGTCTCCTGGTAACAAAGTCATGAATTGTGATATATAACTTACCAGATGCGGTATGTTGAAAATCAGGTCTGAAGTGGTTGAGTCCTGCATGCGCTTGCCATTTACATCAAGCCATAAATGCAGGTCATGGGGGTCATTGACTTCGTCAGCCGTAACAAAATAAGGACCCATAGGTGCAAAGCTGTCGCAACTTTTTCCCTTCACCCATTGTCCGCTTCTTTCCAGCTGAAAAGCCCTTTCGCTGTAATCATTGTGCAGGCAGTACCCGGCAACATAGTTCATTGCATCAGACTCATTAATGTAAGTTGCTTTTTTGCCAATGATAACTGCCAGTTCTACTTCCCAGTCGGTTTTTTCTGATCCCTTTGGGATGATTACCGGATCATTTGGCCCGCATAAAGCGGTGGTACTTTTAAAAAACAAAACAGGTTCGGCTGGTGCCGCCATTCCGCTTTCCTGCGCATGTTTGGCGTAATTTAGTCCAACACAAATAATTTTGGATGGTCTTTCCACACAAGACAGGAAATGCAAAGGTGTATTAATGTCGGTGCATGATTTCTGGTTATCCTTCAGCCAATCTCTTAACTGATTGAGTCCGTCTGCGGCCAGAAAATTTTCTGTTAGGGACATGCCGGATGCTGAAATATCTAGATGCTGTCCCTGATCTGTTGACAATCCCAGTTTTACCTTTCCTTCCTGCTCAAATCTGAATAGTTTCATGTATTTGTGTTTTCAATTGTTTAATCTGGTAAATCCGCCATCGATGGGATAATCGCATCCCGTGATAAAAGACGCTTGTCTGCTGCAAAGGTAGAATGCCAGTGATGCCACTTCATCCGGTTGCCCCATGCGGCCAATAGGCTGACTGGCTGCAAGTTTTTTGAAGATTTCTTCTTGCTGACCTGGGTAGTTTTTGTTGACAAAGCCATCTACAAACGGGGTATGCACCCTTGCAGGGGATATGCAGTTGCATCTGATTCCTTTTTTTATATAGTCTCTTGCTACGCTGAGTGTCATGGATAAAATAGCACCCTTACTCATGCTGTAGGCAAAACGGTCTGCGATGCCTAAAGTGGCCGCAATGGATGCCATATTAATAATTAGACCCTCTCCCTGTTCCTCCATATATGGAATGCATGCCTGCATGCAATTGTAAGCACCCCGTACATTTACATTGAAGACTTTCATGAAATCTTCTTCAGCAGTATTCACAACATTCCCAACATGTGCAATGCCCGCATTGTTAATAAGAATACCAATTCCCCTTTGAATGGCAATGGTTGAAACGGCTTGCTGTACGTCTTGCTGGCTGGTAATGTCAACTGCATGAAAGTGCACCCGTTCAGCGTCCAACTTTTGCTCTTCCATCCATTGCTTATCTGGCTTTTGTAAATCCAGTACATCAATGACTGCCCCATGTTGTTGAAAGAGTTGTACGATGGCTAATCCAATACCGCTGGCACCTCCGGTAACCATCACATGGGGAAGAAGCAATTCAAAAGGAGTGGCTGGCATAATTTAATTAGGTTGATTTAAGACGACAATTTAAGATAAACGAAATGATTTAGGATGATAAAAAAATAATTTTGACTAATTTTCCTTAATGAAATGTATACACCTGTTTTTCGTACTGTTGTTGTCTTCTGTTCAAATTTGTTATGCGCAGTTACCACCTGCTCCCTTCGGTGCTTTGCCGTCGGAAAGGCAATTGAAATGGCATGAGACAGAGGTATACGGACTGGTACACTTCACACCAACTACATTTGAAAACAAGGAATGGGGATATGGCGATGCTGATCCGAAGATTTTTAATCCGGTTGGGTTCGACGCTGATAAGATTGTGGCAGCATTTAAGGCCGGTGGCTTGAAAGGTATGGTATTAGTGGCTAAACACCATGATGGCTTTGCCCTCTGGCCTACAAAAACCACTCCATACAATATTAGTCAGTCTCCATTTAGGAATGGGAAAGGGGATATGGTCAGGGAGATGGAGCAGGCATGCAGAAAGGCTGGATTGAAGTTTGGGGTGTATTGTTCGCCGTGGGACAGGAACAATCCTGATTACGGAACTTTTGAATATGTAAAAGCTTACCGCGAACAGTTGCGGGAATTGTATACGCAGTATGGAGAATTGTTTATGTCCTGGCACGATGGCGCCAATGGTGGAGACGGATTTTATGGCGGAGCAAGAACTACAAGAAAAATAAACAGGGATACTTATTATGGCTGGGATACAACCTGGGCAATTACCCGCAGCCTGCAGCCCATGGCCAACCTTTTCAGTGATATTGGTTGGGATGTAAGATGGGTAGGTAACGAAAATGGTTTCGCCGGGGAAACATCCTGGGCTACTTTTACACCGCTACCTGCTAAAGGGGAGAGTATCGCTTTTCCAGGCAACCTCGACCATACCCAGAATCCGTTTGGAACCAAGGGGGGTAAAAACTGGGTACCTGCAGAGTGTGATGTGCCCCTTCGTCCAGGTTGGTTCTGGCATCCTGAGCAAAAAGGTAAAACCAAAACACCTGAACAATTGTTTCAGCTCTACCTGAAGAGTGTTGGCAGGGGAGCTGCACTGGACCTGGGTATTGCACCGGATACGCGTGGATTGATCGATGAAGAAGATGTCAAAGCCCTTGAAGGCTTTGGCAGATTGGTGAACCAGAGTTTCTCCATTAATCTTTTGAAAACAGCACTAATAAGTGCTAAGGATACACGAGGTAAGGATTTTCCCATCAAAAATCTTACTGATGAGCATGTGCAGTCCTACTGGGCTTCAAAAGATGATGCACTTTCACCAGTTATTGAAGCAAAGTGGAAAGTTCCGCAGACTTTTGACCTGATAAGAATAAGAGAGTATATACCACTCGGACAAAGGCTGGATAAAGTTGAAGTAGAAATATTATCCGGAAAACAATGGGTTAAAGTAGGAGAAGCAACATCAGTTGGAGCTTGCAGGATTATTCAATTGTCCAATCCCATTGAAGCTACTTCCCTCAGAATTAAATTTCAATCCCCTGTTGCCGTTACAATTTCAGATTTGGGAATTTATAAAAAAGCCAATGGTAACTGATCAAGTTGCTTTTTCAATTCAATCAAAAATGTATAAGAAATAATTGTTAATCAATCATTTCTTATACATTATGGTTTTTAAATTTATTTTTTTTCTAAAATAATTGTGTTAATTCAATATTTGTGTACTTTTAACACGAAAACGATTGCAATTTTACGGAAAACTATTTCCTTTTTTTTATGCCATTAACAGTTTGCGTAAAATATACACTTTCTAATTCTTCATCAATCAAACTACACTATGCTTGTTAAAATCAAACAGCCGGTGAGCAGGTACATCATGATGTTCCTGTTACAGTTTGCCGTAATCCTTTCGGCAACAGCACAGAACAGGACTGTGACTGGTAAAATCAGCGATTCTAATGCCGGTACTCCCCTCAGCGGAGCAACCATTACGGCAAAAGGTACCAGCAGCTCCACAGTTTCAGGTGTAACTGGAAATTTCTCAATCGAAGTACCAGCAGGTATTAATTCACTTGTTATCTCTTTTAGTGGGTATGCTACTCGTGAGGTTGCCATTACTGGTGCTGCACTCAACATCGGATTGGAAATTTCTTCTTCAACACTAGGTGATGTTGTTGTAATCGGCTATGGTACCACCCGTAAAAAAGACCTTACAGGTAGTGTAGCAACCATTGGTTCAAAGGATTTCGTAAAGGGTGCACTGACTACTCCTGAGCAATTGATTCAAGGTAAAGTGGCTGGTGTTCAAATTACATCCAATAGCGGTGCTCCAGGAGCGGGAAGTACAATTCGTATCCGCGGTGGTGCTTCACTCAATGCCAGCAATGATCCATTGATTGTAATTGACGGAATGCCATTGGATAATGGTGGAATCTCTGGTCAGGCTAACGCACTTGCATTAATCAATCCCAATGACATTGAGAGTTTTACCATTCTGAAAGATGCCTCTGCCACTGCAATATATGGTTCAAGGGCATCCAATGGTGTTATCATGATCTCCACCAAAAAGGGTGCCAAAGGAAAGCCAAGTATCAATTTCAACAGCCAGTTTTCTACAGGAAAAATTGCTAAAAAGGTAGATGTGCTCAATGCTGCTGAAGTACGCGACGTAGTGAATCAATATGGAACGCCTGCTTTACAGGATCTCCTCAAGGATATTCATATCCGCAATGGTGTTGAAGGTACAGACTGGCAGGATCAGATATACCAGACAGCTCTTACATCAGATAACAACTGGAGTATCAGGGGGTCACTGGGTGGTTTGCCTTATCGGATTTCTTTAGGTTACCTCGATCAGGAGGGTGTGCTCAAAACGGGTAAACTCCAGAGGACTTCTGCAGGTATAACACTGAATCCAACGTTCTTCAAGAATCACCTCAAGCTTGACTTTAACCTCAAATCAACTCAAAGTGAGTCAATCTTCGCCAATGAAGGTGCAATAGGTTCAGCAGTGAGTTTCGATCCAACAAAACCGATTTATTCCGGTAGCAGTGATTTTGGAGGCTACTGGGAATGGCTTGATCCCGCTTCCTCAACAGGTTTGAAAGCATTATCTCCTAAAAACCCTTTGGGTATCCTGATGCAACGAGACGACAGAAGTAATGTAGTCAGGCATATCGCTAACCTGGTTATGGACTATAAATTCCATTTCCTGCCTGATTTGAAAGCTGTTGTAAACGTTGGTGCTGATGTGGCTTCCGGAGAAGGCACAATCGTAGTTCCGGAATCAGCTGCTTCAACTTTTATGCGGTTTAAAGATCCAACTAATAAATTTCATGGTGGTGTAAATAATGAATACAGGCAGAAAAGGCAAAATACTTACCTTAATGCTTATCTGAATTATGCCAAAGATATAAACGCCCTCAAAACAAGGCTGGATCTGACCGCGGGTTATGAGTATCAGGATTACCTGACTACCAGCTATAATTTTTCAGACAGGACTTTCGATAACACAGTAGTTACTACACCAAACTTTGAATTCGATAAGCCTCAATACAGGCTCGCTTCAGCGCTGGGTCGTGTAAACCTGAATATCCTGAATAAATATCTCATCACTGGCTCTGTAAGACAGGATGGCTCTTCTAAATTCAATGCAGATAACCGCTTCGGTTTATTTCCTTCAGCTGCAGTTGCCTGGAAAATCAACGAAGAATCTTTCCTCAAGGATGTTTCCTTTCTTGATGACCTGAAATTACGTGTTGGTTATGGTGTTACAGGTCAGCAGGATGGTATTGGATACTATGACTATATCTCTTACTATAACCTGAGTTCAATCACTGCTCAATACCAGTTTGGAAATAATTTTTACCAGATGTTTCGTCCGGGTGGCTACTATTTCAACCGCAAATGGGAGCAAACAGAAACCCGCAACATCGCGCTTGATTTCGGTCTCTTCGGTGGCAGGGTAAGCGGTACTGTTGAACTCTATCAGCGTATCACATCTGATCTCCTCAATGAAATCAATCAGCCTGCCGGTACCAATTTCTCCAACAAAATTGTTGCCAACGTTGGTTCGATGGAAAATAAGGGTGTTGAGTTAACCCTCAATCTGCAGCCCATCAAACAAAAGAATCTTGTGTGGGACCTTTCTTTGAATGCAACCTTCAATCAAAATGAAATCACAAAGTTGACCATTTCCGATGATCCCAATTATCCGGGTGCCCGTTTTGGTGGAATTTCCGGCGGAACCGGTAACACCATCATGATCCATTCAGTTGGTTACAAC
>CAMAXV010000043.1 GCA_945862385.1 Chitinophaga pinensis | reverse complement strand
TCCGTCAGCACCTCGTGGTTAACCACATGCTGGCCCAGGCAGTCATACCTGCCATGAAAGAAAAGGGATGGGGCAGAATCATCAATATTATTTCTACTTCGGTTCGCATACCGCTTGATAACCTCGGCGTCTCCAATACGATTCGTGCTGCTGTGGCTTCATGGTCTAAAACCATGTCTAATGAGGTGGCTCGGTTCGGGATCACCGTGAATAGCCTTCTCCCAGGATTCATTGCAACTTCCAGGCTTGATGCAGTTGCACAGAGTTTTGCAGAAAGGGAGTCAGTAAGCAAAGCGTCTATGATTGAAAAAATGCAAGCCTCAGTTCCTGCAAAAAGGTTCGGTGCTCCACATGAAATAGCTGCAGTTGCAGCATTTGTTGCCTCGCCGGCAGCTGCTTACCTGAATGGTATTTGTATACCTGTAGACGGTGGAAGAACCGGAAGTATTTGAATATGGGAAACACAACTATACGGGAACAACAGGCCGCATATTTCGACCGTACAGATCCGGTAGGTAAATTCAGAAATGAGTTTAAAATTCCTGAGGCTGAGGGCAAGCAGCGTGTTTATTTCCTGGGTAATTCTCTTGGGTTACAACCAAAATCTATTGCAAAAGCAATTGACAACGTCCTTGATCAATGGGCCATGGAAGGTGTTGAATCCTTTTTTCTGGGAGATGATTCCTGGATGACTCTCCACAACAGGCTCCTGAAGACGCTTGGTGTCATTACCGGTTCACTTCCCCAAGAATTGTCTGTAATGAATCAGCTCTCGGTCAATATTCACCTTATGCTGGTGAGTTTTTACCGTCCTGACGGGAAAAAAAGAAAAATCCTGATGGAGTCAAAGGCATTTCCAAGCGATCAGTATGCCGTCAGGTCGCACCTTGCATATCTCGGACTCAATCCGGATGAAATAATTGTGGAAGTAAATTCCGGCAGTGGTTTTGAAGCGATTGCTGATGAAGATATGACTGAAGCCATTGAGAGGCATTCCGGAGAAATTGCACTTGTGTTACTTGGAGGAATCAATTTTTATACGGGTCAGCTTTTTAACCTGGGTGCAGTTTCCCTTGCCGCAAGGAGGGCTGGGGCCTTAGTAGGACTGGATCTTGCGCATGCAATAGGAAATGTTTCATTGTCTTTGCATGATTGGGAAATTGATTTTGCGTGCTGGTGTTCTTATAAATACCTCAATGGTGGTCCGGGTGCGGTAGGCGGAATCTTCATTCATGAAAAATACCACCATCAGCAAGACATGCAAAGGTTAACTGGCTGGTGGGGAAACAAACAGGAATCCCGTTTCCAAATGAAAGAACGGTTTGAACCGGAAGCTGATGCCACTGCGTGGCAACTAAGCACTCCACCGGTAATCCTCCTTGCTGCTTTGCAGGCTTCTCTATCGATTTTTGATGCAGCAGGTTGGCAATTACTTTTGGAGAAGCAAAAGTTGATGCAGAATTGTCTCGCCGAATGGGTTGAAGCCCTTGGTGGAACCCACTTCAGGTGCATTACACCTGCTTCCAGAGGTTGTCAGTTATCGCTCTTGTTCCCGGCAAAGGGGAGAGCCGTATATGAACAATTATTTGCGAAAGGATTCATGGTAGACTGGCGTGAACCCAATGTCATCAGGCTGGCACCGGTTCCTTTGTATAACACCTATACGGAAATATGGCAATTCAGCCTGGCGTTGAAAGAGATTCTCCTGGAATTGTTTTCAGCGGAGGGACAATCCGGACAAATAAAAATAAATTGAAATGAAAAGAGCAGAACTGGTTAGCCAGATTAGGGCAAAGGGTACTTACTTGTGTGTAGGGTTGGATACAGATCCAGTTAAAATTCCTGAGTTTCTGCATCATGAAAACGATCCTGTTTTCGAATTTAACAAGGCAATTATTGATGCAACTTTACCCTATTGTGTTGGCTATAAAATCAATACGGCCTTTTACGAAGCCCAGGGGTTAAAGGGTTGGGAAAGTATGGAGAAAACTGTAAACTATATTCCGGGTTCTCATTTCAGAATTGCTGACGCCAAGCGTGGTGATATCGGCAATACTTCAACACATTATGCCAATGCATTTTTAAAGGTATTACCTTTTGATGCGATAACGATAGCTCCCTATATGGGTGAAGACAGCGTAAAACCCTTTTTACAGTTTGATGGAAAATGGGCCATTGTACTCGGACTCACCTCCAACCCGGGTGCAGCTGATTTTGAGTTGAAGGAGCTGAATGGAGGAGAACGGGTATACGAAAATGTAATTCGAACAGTTGCCGGTTGGGGTTCTACAGATAGCCTTATGTTTGTTGTGGGTGCAACGCAGGCAGATGAGTTTATCAACCTCCGCAGGATTGCGCCAAACCATTTCTTTCTGGTTCCAGGCGTGGGTGCCCAAGGGGGGAGTCTGGCTGAAATCTCAAAGAAAGCCATGAATGGAGATGTTGGCATACTGGTCAATTCTAGCAGGGAAATCATCTTTGCCTCTTCAGGGAAGGATTTTGCTGAAGCTGCAGGGCTTAAAGCCAAAGGCTATGCAGAAGAGATGAAAAATTACTTGGATATATAATTTCTTCAAATTACAGTTATGGACTACAAAGCATTTGTAACTAAGTACAAAAATGAAATCAGGGTAGGTGTGCTGGTATTTATTGGACTCATGATACTTCAGCTTTTCAAGAGTTTCAGGGATTAATTAGCGGTTTTTTACGATGGCTTCAGTAAGTAAAACTGCCCATCTCAAATAATCCTTACCCGAGGGGTGTAGTTTGTCTTTTGCTACCAGTGTTACATCGGTAGATGCCTCTCTGGTGCCTGGAGTGATATTGATATACGCCACATTGAGTTTTGCTGTTATTGTTCGGTTGATTGCATTGAACTGATCAATTTCTGTTGCAATTTTATTTTTGTCCCTGCCTTCTGCAAATGGGGTTGCTCCCCAATCAGGTATGCTCAATACATAAACACGGTCTTTCCTGTTTCCTGCAAAGCCAATCGCGCGCAGCAATAGTTTTTCAAAATGGATGGCGTATTCAGCTGCTAATCGCCCCCTGTATTGATTGTTTACACCAATCAGAAGCGTTACGATATCATACCCTTCCAGCAATGATGTTTGATCAATCCCGGCGTTCAGCTCATCGGTGGTCCACCCCGTTTTGGCCAGGATTTCAGGTGCGTGAACCGGTATGCCTTTTTTTCTCAGCAGTTGTACAGTATGGTAGGGGAAATTCTCATAGATAGGGACGCTCTCGCCAATTGTATAGGAGTCTCCAAGGGCAAGAAATGTGAGTGCCTTATCCTGTGCATTCATGTTGTATTGGATGAGAAGTAAAATAACCAGGGTGAAAATTCTTTTCATTGTAGTTGATTCACCCCGAATGTAAACATTTTGGCTTTATCTTTATGGCATTCCAAAACTGACACACATGAGAAAGCTCATTCTGCTTTTTTTATTCTTCGGCATCATTATTCAGACATCAGCTCAGCAGCAGTTTCATCAGCGGGCCAATTATGAACTTGCAGCAAGATTTTCTCCCAAAAAACTGGAGAAAATGATTTTTTCCACAGCTGTGGATCCGCATTGGATGAAGTCGGGTAGCAAGTTTTGGTATATGTATGAAACAACTGCAGGTAAACAATGGGTGGTTGTTGATCCGGTAAAAATGACCAAGACTCCCATGTTCAACAACGATAAACTGGCGGCAGCCATTACCAGGATTGTGAAAGATCCTTTCGATGGTAAACACCTGGCGCTGGATAACCTGAAATTCACCAAGGAAGAAAATGTCATCAGCTTTGAAGTAAAGAGTTCAGAGGATGAGACCAAAAAAGATACTACAAGAAAGAATGTAACTGCAGCCAATGAGAAAAAGGTTTTTTTCTTTGAGTACAATATTCAGAGAGACTCTCTTATTGAGTTGAAAGATTACCGTAAACCTAAACCAAAGCCATCATGGGCCAATATTTCACCAGATCAGCGATGGGTGGTTTTTGCCCGAAACTTCAACCTTTACAGAATGGACTCTGCCAACTTCAGCAAGGCGAGGGTGAATGAAGACGATAGCACAATTGTTGAAGAGAAACTCACGGATGATGGCATGGAGAATTATGGATTTGGTGAGTCTTTTGGTGAAACAAACATTGAAAAGAACGCTAACAGGAAAAAAAGAAAATCCGTGTCTGCGTTGTGGTCACCTGATTCCAGGTATTTTGCCATAACCAGAACAGATAGTCGCCAGGTCAAGGATCTCTGGGTTATCAACAGCGTTGCTCAGCCACGACCAACTCTGGAAACATACAAATACCACATGCCAGGTGAAAAAGAAGCTCCTGTTAGGGAAATGATGTTGTATGCCATGCAGGATAAAAAAATGCACCGGATTAATACTGCGTTGTTCAAGGATCAGGAGATAGCTATATGGTCTGCCGACCAGGATAAGCGTAGCCGAGATGATGATTTCCGCACTATGAAATGGCTGGGAGACTCTGCCCGGTTTTATTTTAGCAGAACCAGCCGCGACCTTAAACGCATAGATATTTGCGCCCTTGACGTTGCCACAAAAGAAGTAAAAGTGTTGGTTGAAGAGCGCATGAATACATACGTTGAGGTTAGAAAACCAGTTTTTTTCAATAATGGGAAAGATTTCATTCACTGGAGTGAAAGAGATGGCTGGGCACACCTTTATCACTATGAAACTGGAGGTAAATTAAAAGCGCAGTTAACAAGCGGACCATGGCACGTGGAAGAGATAGAAGGAGTGGATGAGAAGACAAAGGCTGTATACTTTACAGCTAATGGAAAGGAGAATAATGAAGATCCTTATTATCTGCACTTTTATAAAGTTGGGCTGGATGGATCAGGCGTAAAGTTGCTCAACGCAGGAGATTTTGAGCACAGTATAAATCTGGATGAGCAAAAAAGATTTTTTGTCAACACCAGCTCACGGGTTAACACCTCGCCCGTGACTGCCTTATATGATGTGAGCGGAAAAAAAATTATGGATCTTGAAAAAGCGGATTTATCATCCCTGATGCAGGCTGGATATAAGTTTCCTGAACTGTTCACCGCCAAGGCAGATGATGGTATTACTGATCTTTATGGTGTTATGTACAAACCCTTTGACTTCGATTCCACAAAGAAATATCCTGTTGTAGCGTATGTATATCCCGGTCCGCAAACGGAAGCAGTGAACAAGGCTTTTGGAAGGAGCATGGATCGTGTAGACCGCCTGGCTCAGTTTGGTTTTATCGTCATTACCTTAGGTAACAGAGGTGGGCATCCTTCAAGGTCAAAATGGTATCATAATTATGGCTATGGGAATCTGAGAGATTACGGGCTGGCAGACAAGAAAGCAGTTATCGAACAACTGGGGCAGCGATTTGGATACGTAGATGTCAGCAAGGTGGGTATTCACGGACATTCCGGCGGTGGTTTTATGTCTACAGCTGCAATGTTGGTTTATCCCGATTTCTTCAAAGTAGCTGTTTCTTCTGCAGGTAACCATGAGAATAACATTTATAACAGGTGGTGGAGTGAAAAACACCACGGTGTAAGGGAACAAATTTCTGAAAAAGGAGATACTACATTTTTATACAACATTGAAAAGAACTCAGAGCTGGCAAAAAATCTCAAAGGCCGCCTCATGCTTTCACATGGTGATATAGACAACAATGTACATCCTGCCAATACCATCCGCATGGCCAATGCACTCATCAAAGCCAATAAGCGATTTGATCTGGTGCTGCTTCCCGGGCAGCGTCATGGCTATGGAGACATGACGGAGTATTTCTTCTGGCAGATGGGTGATTATTTCAGCAAATGGTTGCTGGGAGATTTTTCCCAACCTGTTGATATGATGGAAATGAACAGGGAGGTGCAACAGACTGGAAGCAAACGATGATGCTGATTGGTTTATCTTTGCAGTAATGAAACGTTATTATTGCATAATTGCTTCTTTGTTCTGCTTTTACAGCCTCAATGCCCAGGAAAAAAATGTGGTGGTTGAGTCGGAAGGCAGACAGGTAACATTATCACCAATCGTTGTTCGCAGTGGAACAAACGTTCCGGGGTTTATAAAACGGGTAGAAAGTGATACAACTTTTTACAAGGCATTTAAAAACCTGCGTATCCTAAATTACAGCGCAATCAACGATGTGCGTATGTTCAGCAGAGGAGGAAAAGTGTCTGCGAGTCTTTACAGCAAAACAAGACAATGGGCTGCCAAATCCTGTAGGGTAACGAATATTCTGGAAGAAAAATCGACAGGAGATTACTATAAAGCAAACGGAGACTATAATTACTACACAGCAGAATTATATGCTTCTTTATTTTTCTCGAAGGATACCCTTTGTGCACAAACCAATGTGATAGGAGATATCGATCGAACTATAAAGGGGAAAAAGGGATTGGATAAGCATAAAGAACAACTAAAGATGTTGTTTTTCAATCCTGGTAAACAAATACCAGGTATTCCTTTGATGGGAGATAAAGTCATGGTTTTTGATCCTTCTCACCGTGATCTCTATGATATGCGTATAGATATTGAGGAGTATCAAGGTAAATTAGCTTATTTGTTTCATGTAAGCATTAAAGAGGGCCTATCTTTTTACAAACGGGATAATGTTGTTATTGACGAGATGACTACCTGGTTTGATTATGGATCTTTTGAAGTCTTGGCGAGAAACTATAAAATGAGTTATAATGCGGGCGTTTACAAATTTGATGTATCGATGGAAGTGGAGATCGGAAAGTTTGGGAAATACCTTTACCCCAAAGTAATTCGCTACGATGGTAACTGGGGAGTGCTTGTAAAGGGTAAAGAAAAAGGATTGTTTACTGCAACCATTTATGACCTGTCGCTTGAATAATGGTTGGCGTAACCCCTCCATTTTTCAATAACCGCCTTCATATCTGCTGCCAGTTCACTTTCAAAAAGCATTTCCTTTTCTGTTGCAGGGTGAATAAAGCCCAGTGTTTGCGCATGTAAAGCCTGCCTCTTACACAGGTCAAAGCAATTGTCCACAAATTGTTTGTATTTCGTAAAAATTGTTCCTTTTACAACCCTGTCACCGCCATAAACTTCATCATTAAATAGTGGATGCCCCCTGTGTTGCATGTGGACCCTTATTTGATGGGTACGCCCCGTTTCAAGCCTGCATTCTATAAGGCTCACATATTTCAGGTCTTCTAATACGGAATAGTGCGTAATTGCCTCTTTACCATAATCGCCATCAGGGAAAACATCCATAAGTTTACGGAAACGGGGGTGTCTGCCAATATGCCCTGTAATAGTCCCTTCGGTTTCTTCAAAATTCCCCCAAACCAGTGCAGTATATTTTCGCTGCACAGTATGTTCAAAAAACTGCCGGGCCAGTTTAACGGCTGCAAGTTCAGATTTTGCCAGAACTATTAGTCCGCTCGTATTCTTGTCAATCCTGTGAACCATGCCAAACCTGGGCAATTTACTTTCATCGATATCAGGTTGCTGCTGGCGCAGATACCAGGCTACACCATTAATTAGCGTACCACTGAAGGTCCCTGCTCCGGGGTGTACAACCATACCGGCAGGTTTGTTGATAACCAGCACATGGTCATCTTCAAAAACAATGTTTAATGGAAGTTCTTCGGGAATGATTTCATAGGTTTCAGGATCATTGTCTGAATAAAAAATGATGTTGTCTGCCGGTTTGACTTTGTAGTTTGATTTGATTTGCAGGTTATTCACCAGCACCATTCCATTGCTTATGGCAGTCTGAATTTTGTTCCTTGAAGTATTCACTACCCTGTTCAGTATAAATTTATCTATGCGAAGCGGCTCCTGTCCTTTATCTACAATCAGGGTAAGTCTTTCATATAATTCATCAGATGCCTGTTCGCCAATATTATCTTCATACATGTTTTCACCAATCTCAACGGCCATAGTAGTATTTTTGCAAAGTTAATGTCTTTGTATTCGAAATGTCATGTCATGAATGAAAGCGTATTTTTCCAGGATTTGGGTACCATGGAATATGGGGAAGCCTGGCAATTTCAGGAATCTTTGCTCCAATATAACACCAGCATTAAATCAGCATCGGCAAAAGGGGAGCAGGCAGGGGAAACCAGGCATCATCTGCTTTTTTGCGAACATCCTCCTGTTTTCACGCTTGGCAAAAGCGGAAAAGCTGAGCATATTTTGGTGAGCCAGGAAGAACTGGCCCGGCGCAATATCGCTTTTTACCCCACAAACAGGGGTGGGGATATTACTTTTCATGGTCCGGAACAGGTAGTCGGTTATCCGATTCTTGATCTTGAACGTTTTTTCACAGATATTGGTAAGTACTTGCGTT
Organism: Chitinophaga pinensis; assembly: GCA_945862385.1. Classification (GTDB taxonomy): domain Bacteria; phylum Bacteroidota; class Bacteroidia; order Chitinophagales; family Chitinophagaceae; genus Pollutibacter. The sequence continues at coordinate 91 of CAMAXV010000043.1, read as the reverse complement.
CCTTAGAAGATGTCATAATCCTGACGTTGGCTGATTATGGTTTGAAAGGTGAACGGAGTCAGGGAGAAACAGGAGTTTGGCTGAATCCGGA
>CAMAXV010000042.1 GCA_945862385.1 Chitinophaga pinensis | reverse complement strand
TTGTGACCAATGGGGTATGTACATCAGTGATTTCGAATATGGATTCCGTTGTAGTGGATCAGGTATCTGTTGCAGGAATTGTTTCTGGAGGTTCCACAGTGTGTGCAGATGTTAATGCTACACAATTGCAGTTGTCGGGCAATACCGGTGCGATTCAATGGCAGTCGTCCTCAGACGGTATTAACTTCACTACAATTACAGATTCAGTTGCATCAACATTAACGATTGATAATCTGTCCAATACGACGTATTACCGGGCTGTGGTTAGGAGTGGGGTATGCACTCCAGCCATTTCCACTGTAGATTCAATTATTGTAGATCAATTGACAGTTTCTGGAAAGTTATCAGCTGAAATAGATTCACTTTGTGCTGAGGTTAATAGTACTTTATTGAAGCTCAATGGTAGCCGTGGTAAAATCCAATGGTTCTCTTCTTTGGATGGCACGAATTTCAATGTAATTAGTGGTTTTTCTGATAGTTCATATCTGGCAACTAATTTAATGCAGACAGTGAATTATAAAGTCATAGTAAAAAATGGGGTTTGTTCTTCAATCGAGACTTCACCCATTGTTATCAATGTTACTCCTGTAAGCCTTTCAGGTGAAATATCAGGTGCACGCGAGGTTTGTAATGGAACTAATACTTCAACTTTGACGCTATCTGAAAATAGGGGCTCAATCCAATGGCAATCGTCATTAGACAATATAAATTTTTCAGATCTTATAGGTGAAAAAGGAGGTGTATACTCGGAAAATGATTTAACCGCTGACAAATATTACAGGGTAATTGTGAAGAATGGTTTGTGTGAAGCAAAAACAAGTGTTCCTGTAATGATCAAAGTAAACCCCCTTCCTGCTGCTCCGCAAGGAATTGATGCTGCGAGGTGTATTGCAGGAACAGTTCAGCTGGAAGCCGTTACAGCATCAGGATCCATTTCAGATTGGTATGCTGCAGCTGCAGGTGGTATTGTGCTCGCAGGTGGTAGCGGAACAAATCAGTTCAATACTCCGGTTATTTCTGCTTCCACAACATATTTTGCACAGTCCAGAAATCTCCAGACTGGGTGTTTATCTGCTTCACGTACACCCGTTACCGCTAATGTTGATGTGCTTTCATTGGCAGGTTCAATTGCAGGAGCCAAAGAAGTATGTGCAGGTTCCAACAATACTCAACTTATACTTAGTGGACATAGAGGTGTCATTCAATGGCAGTTTTCAACAGATAACACATTATTTAATGATATTGCTGGTGCAAATCAGATCAGTTTTAATGCGATCGATTTGAATCTCGATACCTATTTTAGGGCTGTTTTAAAAAACGGTGTTTGTGATGCCGTTCAATCTCCGGGAGTAAAAATGTTGGTTTCTCAACCATCAGCATCGGGTGTAATTACAGGGATGAAAGCTGTTTGTGCGGCAAAAAATGCCACTGTGCTGAGGGTAGCTGGAACCAATGGTAACATTCAGTGGCAATCATCTATTAACAGGACTACCTTTAATGATATCGTTGGCGCAACAGCAGATTCTTTGCAAACCTTGAATTTATTACGTACAACCTATTACAGAGTAGTGGTAAAAAATGGAGTTTGCATCAATTCTACTAGTCCGGAAGTAACACAGACAGTAAACCCGCTACCTCCGGCGCCTGTTACAGAGGATGGATCCAGATGTGGAACGGGGCAAGTTATCCTCAAAGCATTTTCTCCAACGGGTATATCCAATGTAATTGACTGGTATGCTGATTCAATACCTGGCAGTGGTCCTGCGCTCAAAATTAGTAATACCCTTTTTGTTACTCCGGATGTAATCGGTACAAAATACTACTATGCAGAGTCGAGAAACAGGAATACACAATGCGTTTCTGCCTCACGTGTTGCTGCATTAGCAGAAATCATTCCATTTGCAAAAACTGGAACAGTTACAGGTGATACGATTGTTTGTGCGGGAATTAATGAAACCGGACTAAAAATTTCCGGTCACGAGGGACGAATCCAGTGGCAAATGTCAACTGATAATATCAATTTTGCAGATATTTTAAATGCAAAATCAGATAGTATAACGGCCTTAAACCTGGATCAAACGCATTATTACAGGGTTTTACTCAATGCTGATAATGGGTGTAACCCTTCAATAACAGATACTTTTAGTATCCTTGCTCCTCAACCAAGTTTTGCAGGGATTATTTCAGGTGTTCAGGAGGTATGTTCGGGTGCCGATAGTATTGCACTCACCTTATCTGGTTTTGTTGGAAATATTCAATGGCAATCTTCTGTTGATTCTGTTTCTTTCAGTGATATTACTCTGGCAGCTGATTCAATCCTTCAGCTTAATCGCCTAACACAATCAACTTTTTATAGAGTAAAGTTAATAAGTGGTATCTGTGCGCCAGATACGGGAGATATAGTTAAAATTATGGTTAATGAGTTGCCAGCTACCCCAGTTGTAAATGATGTTGTGAATTGCAGGGTAGGTCCGGTTGAATTAAATGCGATTTCGGCTGACGGTTTTACAACCGACTGGTTTGCATTACCTGTTGGGGGGGAGATTCTCAATCGTGGTCAAAGTACTGGAACTTATATCACTGATTCACTGAATTCGACTACTTTTTTCTACGTACAGGCAAGAAATTTATCAACCGGATGTTTATCGCCCGAAAGGACAAAAGTAACAGCACTTTTTGATCCTGCTGCGATTCCAACAATTTTGGGTGACCCAGGATTGTGTAAAGGAGATTCTCTTATTTTGAAAACAGATCAGGTTTATGGACTCCAGTGGTTACTCAATGGTGATACATTGACAGATTTCAAATCTCAAGCAATTATGATCAAGCAGTTTGGTGATTACAAGGTGGTATTTACCAATACAAGCGGATGTAGTAACGAATCTGTAGTTAAGACCGTACTTGGATATCCTGATATTCTTGGAAATTTTGTCAAGCCAGAAAAAACAGACATATGTGACGGATATGCATTGAAATTGTCTGCAAATGGAAGCTTTGCATATCAGTGGTATATGAATGGCGTACGAGTGACAGATTCAATTTCCGATACTTATAATGCCAGAATTGCGGGAACATATACTTTGCAATATATTTCTGATAAAGGATGTAAAGTAATGGATCCTGACAGCATCAGCTTAAGATTGATTAAAACACCTGATGCCAAGTATTCAATAGGACCAACTACTTGTATTAATCTGCCCGTGGAATTCATCAATAAAAGTGGTGTTACAGAAAGTGGTGTAGTTAGTTACAATTGGGAATTTGGGAATGGTAAAAAAGATACCGGATATGTAATGCAACATATTTACGATAAACCAGGCCTTTATATGACCAGGCTTGTTGTGACGCCGGCATCCTGTTTTATGCTTGCCGATACGGCTCTGCTTTATGTAAAGGTGGAAAGTCCGCTCCCCGGCATCAGGTATCCTGCAGTCAATGCAGTAATCAACAAAGCAATTGCATTACAAGCCCGAGACTTTGGTAGTAACTACCAATGGTTCCCTGCATCCGGCTTGTCCAGTGCCGTTGTTAAAAACCCACTTGCCAGACTGACACAGCAGCAGGACTATCGAATAGCTATTACTACAACGGCTGGTTGTACAACCACAGACTCCCTGTTGGTAAGGGTATTCCGTGAAAATGACATCATGGTTCCGGAAGGATTTAGTCCAAATTCCGATGGTCAGAATGACAAACTATACCCCTTCCTGATCGGTATAAAACAAATGAATATGTTCAGGGTTTATGACAGGTGGGGAAATCTCATTTACGACAATAAACTTGCTACCAGCTCAACAGGTTGGGATGGTTTCTTCAAGGGAAGTCCATTACCAGCTGGTCCATATGTCTGGATGAGTGAGGGGGTTGATGTTGATGACAAAGTAATCCGCAGAACAGGGACTGTCATGCTGATTCGTTAAAAACAAGTGCTTAAATCACTCAAGCAGCTTGACTACCCGGGTAAGTTTTCCGTCAGCATTGACACCTTCGAGAACAATTTGTAATCGCTTACTTATATCATTGTTGAAAAACTGTATTCGGAATCGGGGACTTTTTTTATTCGTCATCACATATGGATTCCAGTAAAGTGTAGACCTGATATCTGTTTCAGGATTTTCATTTGGGTTGTCGTATTGAGGATTGTAAAACTCTTTAAATCTGGTAAATCCAGTTATCAATGAAGAGAGCATCCCTTTGCTGTTTTTACTGTTATCTGCTCTGGAGTCTCCTCCCTTTTTGGTATAGATGGCAATTGCACCACCTCCACCTCCGCCAAAAGAACCGAAAAATGGCGGTCTGAATACTTTGACCATCGCAATATCCCTGATGTTTAGGGACAGTACCATATCCGGACCAACCTGCTGTTGATCAAGGAAAACATCAGGAGTTCCTCCTCTCCAGCTCATCGAAATTCCTCCCGGGCCTCCACCTCTGCTTATTTGCAGTCCTGGCACGCGGCCCTGCAAATAAGACAATATGTCAAATCCTGTTGCAGCAGCAGGGTCATTCAGCAGATCAAAAACAAAAGCATCACCACCGGCAAACAATCCGGTTGCATAGCGTTGATCAACCACATCCTCTTTTGGCTTTACTCTTGACTTTATAATTACTTCCTGAAGCGTTTTGTAGGAGGATCTTTTTTTCCATTCTTCCTGCATGGCAAGAAATTGATTCATCCGCAACCTTGCGAGACTGTCATTCCAGTTAATAAGTTTTTCTGCCTCTTCAATTTTGAGCAATTTGGATGAAGGTTTTATAAGCCCATTGTCAAATTGAACCTGCGCGATGTCATTCAGTCGCTGATTTTGGTTGAAACTGTAAAAAATCCGGGCCGTATCATAAAAAAACTGATCCCTGTTTTCGAAGTTCCCATCTTTGGAAACAGGTTGAAATACAAAATTTTTACTGCTGTCTTTATACTGTATGATCAGGTTGAGCAAAAGGTCATTTACACTGGTATTATTCAAGCCATACACCTTTCCTGAAATCTTCATCCTGTCTGTTTCAAGCGGATATTTATAGGTTGGTCCAACGCCAGCTTTAATTTTCTCCCAATCAAATCTTCTCCAGCCGTGTGTTAACATGACCAGGTCTAAATTTGCCATCACTGAATCAGAATCACTGGATAAATAATAACCCGGATTGTAGATTTTTCCCTTGATTTCATTGCTGAGCAAAAGGTCTGAGTATATTGTTTGTGTGTTTGTTAATGGTTCTATGTTCGCATCTGTTACTGAAACAGATAAGTTTGTGGCAGTTGTATCTGTAACATAAACATCAAATACATTTTTACCCCTTTTTGTAAGTGTAACCAACTGAGTAAGAATTTTTGCACTGAATTCATGCGTTCGGTTATTTATAAATACAACTCTTTCTGCTACTGGATTCCATGCTGAAGAGAAAAGTGTAAACTGTAAAACCCCTGTATTCAATTCTGATATGGGAATATTGGCGCTGAGTGATGTGCGGTCTGTGGCATTGAGACTAACTTTAAATAAAATGTTCTGATTCATGTGAACAAGCAGATTCATGACTTTCAATTCATCTGCTATTGTTGGTGTTCTATTTACGGTAATTGTAGCGAATTCATTACTTGTTTTTACAGAGAGTGTAACACCTTCAGTTTTAGATGGAGGAATTTCAGTGATACCTGAATTTCCATTGTTATCAGTCCACTTTACCTGGTATTTTTCACCAGGTATTGGCTGAAGCATGAAGCTGCCCATCCCATCATGCTTTATTTTTAATGTATCCAGTACTTTGTTTTTGTCATTAAACAGGTAGGCTTTCAACTTCACTGGTTGGCCGCGGTTGTCAGCCGACTTAAATGCAATCCTGCTTGTTAGTCCATTTACAAGATCTCCTCCTTCCGGGAAAACAGTAAATTGGGTTTTCAGGATGCTAATTTTATTGTCGGCAATTTGTCCTCCAGTATTAACCGGAATATCTTTCGAATATTGAAAATCCGGTTCATCATTCAGCGTCCATTGGGTATACACTTTTAGGCGTATAAAATTTCCAGCATAATCAGCAGGTAATTCAAAAGATCCTTTAGCGGTAGATTGATAAAGGGGTGCAACTGTTTGTCTGATCAGCTTACCAGTTGTATCATACCATTCCGCATAAACATTTTTACTCAGCTGTGTCAATCCTCTGTCATCCAGGATGTAAATTTTGTACCATATCGTTTCCTCCTGATTGTATGCAGATTTATCGAAATGGACGTGGATGCGTTCTTTTGGGAATCCCTCTGCATAAATATACACCATGGAGTCAATCACCTGCTCCTTTGTTTGTCCGGCTGTTAATAAGGGGAGCAGCAATGTAATGATTATGGAAAATCTGATTAACATACACAGTTTGATTTGAGCATTAAAAATAATGCATAAAATGCAGTTTATCAGTATTGCAAAAAAAAGCCCCGATTGAAATCGGGGCCGTCTTGGCTGCTGTATCCAGCTTTTTCTGAATTGTTACTGCGTTGGACCGGTATAACCGTCGCTCAATGTTTTCATGAATGCCACTATTGCTGCTTCCTGATTTGCTGTAAGTCCGAGACCACCAACACCATGGAAATCCATGTTGAAGGGGTATTCAGGTGCTGCCCAGGGAACTCCATTCCATCCTGCACCTAATAAATCCCGGGTATTGTAGAAATGGACTACTTCTTCCAGAGAGGAGAAAACACCATTGTGCATGAATTTCTGTGCTTTACCAACGTTTCTTAAAGTTGGGGTCTTAAACTTGCCATATTCAATGCTTGCCATGGCTCTCCATTCAGGGTTAGATGATGTTTCCAGCATACCTCCCAATCCTGCATCAGGTGCAACATTACCACCTGGGTTGTTAGGATTTGCTGGTATACCATCATTAAAGTACATAAATGTGGTAAAGGGATCTCCTACAGGAGGTTCTACATTGGCAAGTCTGCTTTGTGTATGACAGTCATAACATTCTCCACCGGGTGCAGGCGCAATGAATAAACTCAAACCCTCTGCTTCCAATGGCGTTAACGTAGCCCTACCAGCTTTGTATGCATCATATTTTGATGAGAATTGATTTACTTCAGGAGAACCTTCATATGCAGCAATGGCTTGTCCAACCCTGTCATAGTTTAAAGCTGTTTGTTCAGCAGTGAGGTTGTTGATATCTGGACTGCCAAAAGCGGCCTGCCAAAGTGCAATATAAGCCCTGTTATTCCTTAATTTACCCAATACCTGAGCAGGATTGGTATGGTTTTGTTCCTTGTCTGCCAGAAATGGACCCAGTGCTTGCTCTGCTGCTGTACTGTTCAGGCGAAGTCCAGTTGCACGACCATCCCAAAACAATCCGCCCTGGAATATTTTTGCAGGACCGATACCCAATGCAATTTCTGCCGGATCTGGTGGTACTGTTGTGAGGGTAAATATGGGACTCATTGTTGCATACGCAGCGGTTGGTGGTTTTCTGCGACCAAATGCACCGGCCACAGCGCCTTCGCCAATACCTGCTACAAATCCACGTTTAAAGCCTTGGGCTGATGCTGCTCCACCTGTTGGTATCTCTCCAAATCCTGAGAATCCTACCTGTGGTGCATGACATGATCCACAAGATTGAACACCTACTGGCTCAGATAACCGGGCGTCAAAGAAAATTTGTTTTCCTAACTGCTGAATTGGAGTGAGTACCGTTTTGTTTTTAGCACGGGCACTTTCAATTTCCAAAGCGGAATCTGTAATGTCTTTTTTACAGGAATCCAGGATAAATACGGACAAGAACAAGACTGCAGCCGCTTGCAGTTTTTTACTGTGTAACATAGTTTGTGTTTTAAAATGTCAGAAAAGGAGTTACAACAGTTTCTCTAAGGAATTGGGTAGGAAATTCAGAGGAATTAAATCGTTTTGCTAGGAATTGGATGTGTCGAGCGCGTTATCGTTTTGTAAAAGTATAATGAAGGGTTAAAAAATGTCAATATTTTGTAAAAAACTTGTATTGAATGTTTCGATAGGATTAAAATAATTATAAATCATTGAAGATTATCAAATGCTCAAATCCAGTCTGATAAAGGGTTCCAGCCTTAATGGCTTTAATGCAGAAAGGGGCCTGCCGAAGGCAGGCCCCTTTCTGAAGGGTTACGGTAAAGGTATGTTTATTGTGTTGGACCGGTATATCCGTCGCTAAGTGTTTTCATGAAAGCTACAAGTGCTGCTTCCTGCTGAGCTGTGAGTCCCAGTCCGCCTACACCATGGAAATCCATGTTGAAGGGATATTCAGGTGCTGCCCAGGGAACGCCGTTCCAACCTGCTCCAAACACATCACGTGTGTTGTAGAAGTGTGTAACTTCTTCCAGGGAAGCCATTGAACCATTGTGCATGAAACGTTGCATTTTGCCAACATTTCTGAGTGTAGGTGTTTTGAACCTGCCGAAGTTTTCAGCAGCTTTTGCTTGCCATTCAGGATTGGTTGATGTTTCAAGGAAACCACCAAGTCCTGGATCGGGGGTAACGTTACCGCCTGGATTACGCTGGTTAGCAGGGATGCCATCATTGTGGTACATAAAATCTGTGAATGGATCCCCTGCTGGTGGTTCAACATTGGCTAATCCCGCAGCTGTATGGCAATCATAACACTCACCTCCATTTGGAGCAGGAGCAATAAAAATGGCCAATCCTTCCGCTTCAAGGGGAGTTAAAGTTGCTTGGCCACGCTTATATGCATCATATTTTGAACTGAATTGGTTTACTTCTGAAGATGATTCATAATCAGCAACAGCCGTACCAATTCTATCAAAGTTGATTGTCGTTTGTTCCGGTGTGAGGTTATTAATATCTGGTGTTCCAAAAGCTGCCTGCCAAAGAGCAATGTATGCACGGTTACTTCTTAATTTTGCAAGCACTGCAGCAGGACTTGGATGATTTTGTTCTTTACTAGCAAGGAATGGACCAAGAGCCTGTTCAGCAGTAGCACTGCCTAAACGAAGACCTGTTGCACGTCCGTCCCAGAAATTACCACCTATGAACTGTGGTGCTGGAATAATGCCTGCTGCAATTTCTTCAGCATCAGGTTGAACTGCTACAAGAGAAAATACAGGACTCATACTGGCATAAGCAGCACTTGGTGGCCTTCTCCTGCCAAATGCACCAGCATTAGCTCCTTCACCAACTCCGGCAACAAAACCGCGTTTAAA
>CAMAXV010000041.1 GCA_945862385.1 Chitinophaga pinensis | reverse complement strand
TTCATCATGAAGGAAGCAGATGCATTGGGCAAAACAAATATTGTCCGTCCAATTGGCATGGGGTCTTATGCCCTTGATGCACACAACGCGCAACGATATGTGACGCCGGAAGGATACGTGCAGAATGAAGGCGATATCGGTGTGAAGCCAGCAAGGCCCTACAGTATCGATTATGGAACCATCCTGCCGAAAGAAAAAGAGTGCAGCAACCTATTGGTACCTGTTGCCGTTTCCAGTTCGCATATCGCCTACGGTTCTATCCGGATGGAGCCGGTGTTCATGATACTCGGACAAAGTGCAGCAATAGCAGCAGTAATGTCGATTGAAAGGAAAATAAGTCCACAGGCATTGCCTTATCCGGAATTGGAGCAGGAACTGCTAAAGGTGGGACAGGTATTGGTTTACACAAATAAAAATAAAAAGTAGGTGGGGATAAGCTTAGTTAAGCGGGTAGTTTTGCTGGTCTTGGTGAAGGTTCTGTCAATTTCAATGGTATTGGCACAGCAATCCGGTGTGGTCAGTGGTAAAGTAATGGATATGGCTGATAGTCTGGCTAAATCAGGCCTTAAAGGTGCAAGCGTGCAGTTATTGGTGTTGCCTGATTCAACGCTTGTTAAATCAGTTGTTACCGGTGCCGATGGTTCATTTATTTTCTCGGGAATTCCCATAGGTGATTATGCACTGCGCGTCAGTTTTTCTGGTTATGTCTCCGCTCAAGAAAACGTTCGTATTTCTTCATCTGAAGGTTCCGGTGATATGGGTAAAATCAGTATGCAGCGCTTTGCGAACATGCTGGAAAGCATCATCATCCGCAGTGCCACCATGGCAGTTATGGGCGATACTACAGAGTTTAATGCCAGTCAGTTCAAAACCCTGCCGAATGCTTCCACAGAGGATCTCCTGAAAAAGGTTCCGGGTATGGATGTTGACCGTGACGGCTCCATCAAAACGCAGGGAGAGCCCGTTACCAGAATATTGGTGGATGGCAAACCTTTTTACGGCAATGATCCTAAACTAGCTACCCGAAATCTGCCCGCTGATATAATTGAAAAAATACAGATCATTGATGCAATGAGCGACCAGAGTCAGTTCAGCGGATTTGATGATGGCAATCGCATCAGAACCATCAACATCATTACCAAGAAAGACAGGAAAAAAGGCGTATTTGGAAAAGCCAGTGTTGCCTATGGATCTAAAGACCGCAATGCCAGCGCTGCAAGTGCTAATTTCATCAAAGGAGAAAGAAAGCTTTCTTTCCTTACCCAGTACAACAACATCAATAACCAAAACTTTACCATTCAGGATTTTTTAGGAAGCATGAACCCTGGTGATAATGCGGCTTCCGGAGGAACCAATGTATATACAGGCAATGCCAATGGTATCTCTACCACATTAAGTGGCGGTGTCAATTACAATGAAGAGTTCAATAAAAAAACGAAAGTTGCAGCTAATGTTTTTTACAGCGATATCAATGTAACCAACAACCGCGATCGTTTCAGGGAAACCTTTGTAGTGAATGATTCATCATTCTTCAATACTGCCAGGATTATTTCAGGTAACACCAACAAAAGTCTGCGCGGATTTCTGGAAGTTGATCATATGTTCGACAGTGCACATACCGTGCTCATTCGGTCAGAATACAGCAATCAACTTTCTGACTATCTTACCGAAAGTCAGTCGTATACCACGAAAGGTATGCTTACGCCTTTCAGTGCCTTGCAATCCACCAACCGCTCTGGCAACAAGGGCTTCAATCTCAGCAACAGCGCGCTCTATCGCCACCGCTTCAATAAACGTGGCAGAACCATGAGTTTGAATCTTACCCAGGGCATTAATGAAAGCGACCGTGATGGGGTTACGGTCAGCTATAACGACCGTTACAGCAGAGGGAAGGATACGCTTGACCAAAGCGGTGTTACCCAGGTAGACAGCAAGCGCTGGGGGGCTACACTTTCATATACAGAACCTGTATCATCAAAAGTGCAGCTGGAGGTTTTTTATACAAAGAGTAAAAACGACAATGGATCTGATCAGCAGACGTACAGAAGAAATCTGTCGACCGGCCTCTACAGCATCATTGTTCCGACGCTGACCAATCAGTTTGAGAATGATAATTTTTACGACAGGGGAGGAGTAAGTTTCAGGCGCCAGGTCAACCGTTATTGGAGTCTCGGAAGTGGCCTTTATTTGCAGCAGGCTAGAATGGCGAGCGTCAATGTGACCAAGGAAACCACCATCAACAGGCCATTCGTAAACTGGTTGCCCAATGCCAGTCTGCAATACAGAAAAGGAAAAACAAAATACCTCCGGATCAATTACAGAACCTGGACGCAGCAACCCTATATCACCCAACTGCAGGATGTGGTCAACAACGGCAGCCTCTTGTATATCAGGGCAGGTAATCCTGACCTCAAGCAGGAATACCACAATAACATCACCATGAACTATAACGCTGTCAGGGGGAGCAATTCTACCAATTTCTCTGCCAGTCTGAACGCAACATTTATATCAAACAGAATCGCCAATACGGTAGTTTTCAACAGTGGTATTTCATCCATAGTGGTAGAAGACTACCTGCTCATTCCGGGAGCACAATATTCAAAACCCAGAAACCTTGATGGTGCACATGATGTAAGACTAAATACTTATTTCAGCAAATCATTCAAAGATCCCAAAGCCAATCTGGGATTCTCTCTTTACCTCAGGAATATTAAGGACGTCAACCTGTTCAATGAAATTGAAGCCAATACCAACAGGTATTATACTGGTGGTTCAGTGAAACTCACATTGAACCTTGCAGACTACCTGGATCTGGTTTTATCGAGTAATACCAACCTCAATTTCACCCGTTATACCGCAGCAGACAGGGAAGATATCAATTTCTTCAGTGAGCGATTATCTGTTGAGCCAACGGTAACCACTAAAAGCGGATGGGTTTTTTCCAATGACCTCGATTACATCATGAACCGCGGAAGTGCAGCTTCCTTCAACCAGAATATTCCTCTCTGGAATGCAGGCGTAGCGAAGATGTTCCTGAAAAACCGCACAGGCGAACTCCGGTTAACTATTTTTGATATGCTCAATGCCAACAAAAGTGTTACTCGTCAGGTTGAGTTGAATTATGTGGAAGATGTGCGAACAGCTGTGTTGAACAGATACTTCTTGCTGAGTTTCACATACAACCTCAGAAAATTTGGGGGGAAGATATAGGTAATAAAATCAGTGTGAATCTCATCATATAAGAACTCAGGGTTGTTTTTTGTTGTAATTTCCGATTCTTATTTCATCACTTTACAGCTGCTTTCATGAAATTATACAAGATCAGTGATTCGGTTTACATTGAATACCAACAACAGGTTTATCCGGCTGCAGGTCAGCATTGGGATGAGCTGGTGAATGCAGTTGATTTATATGTACACCTGCAAAGCCTTGTGGCTACTGCAACTCCGGTGGGAGATGCCGGATGGCTTCATTCGCAACAAATGCAAGCTCCCCTGGGAACGCAGGAGATATGGGCAGCCGGTGTTACTTATTTGCGCAGCAAGGAAGCAAGGATGGAAGAGTCTAAACTCAGTGGTGGCGCAGATTTCTACGCCAAAGTATACGAAGCGGAAAGACCCGAGCTTTTTTTCAAATCCACTGCCTCACGCTGTGCGGGTCCTGGTGAAGCTGTTTATATCCGCAGTGATTCCCACTGGAATGTGCCCGAACCAGAGCTCACCCTTTTTGCCAACAGGCATGGAAAAATTGTGGGCTACACCATTGGCAACGATATGAGCTCCAGGGATATTGAAGGAGAGAATCCGCTATATCTCCCACAGGCGAAATGCTATGAGCGTTCAGCCGCTATCGGCCCCTGTCTGTGGGTCCCCGGGCATCCTATCCATCCCGATGCAAAAATCAGGATGCAGATCAGCAGAAATGCTGCACAGGTCTTCAGCGGAGAAATTTCCATCAATCAGATGAAGCGCAAACAGGATGAGCTCATCAATTACCTGTTCAGGGCCATGCATTTTGAACAGGGGGCTTACCTGATGACCGGCACTTGCTTGGTGCCTCCCAATGATTTCACCTTGCAACCCGGAGATATCGTGAGCATTACGATAGATGGCATCGGCATGCTTGAAAATAAAGTTGAACAACTGAACTAAAATATACAATATGACTTACGTGGCAGACAACAACAGGTATGAGCGCATACCTTACCGCAGGAGCGGCAACAGCGGACTCGTGCTTCCGGCTATCTCATTGGGATTATGGCAGAACTTCGGTCACGTCGATCTTCGCTCCAATTATGAGCAGATCCTCTACCGTGCTTTTGACCTGGGCATCACCCATTTTGATCTGGCGAATAATTATGGTCCACCCCCGGGCAGTGCTGAATCCAATTTTGGAGACATCCTGCAAAAGGGATTTGGCAGGTACCGCGATGAGATGATCATTTCCACCAAGGCAGGATTTACCATGTGGGACGGTCCTTATGGCGATTGGGGTAGCAAGAAATACCTTGTGGCCAGTCTCAACCAGAGTCTGAAGCGTATGCAGCTGGATTATGTAGACATCTTCTATCACCACAGACCTGATCCCCAGACCCCGCTGGAAGAAACAATGGGCGCACTTGACCTGATTGTAAGACAAGGTAAGGCACTATATGCCGGTATCTCCAACTATCCGCCTGATCTGGCTGAAAAAGCAATCAAGATACTCCGTGAACTTGGCACTCCCTGTGTCATCCATCAGCCCAAATACTCCATGTTTGAGCGCACGCCGGAAAAGGGACTACTGGATGTACTGGAAGATCATAAAGTTGGATGTATTGCATTTTCACCTTTGGCACAGGGTATGCTGACGGATAAATACCTGCAGGGTATTCCGGCTGAATCCAGGGCCAGCAGGAATCCTTCGCTGAAGCCGGAGCAGCTTACACCGGCCAGACTGGCTGCCATCAGCAGACTGAATGAAATGGCACAGCAACGCGGACAAAAACTGGCAGAAATGGCAGTTGCCTGGTTGCTCCGTGACGACAGGGTTACTTCTGTACTTATAGGTGCCAGTAAAGTGGCGCATGTGGAAGATGCCTACAATGCCTTATCCAACCTCAGTTTCACCAAGGCCGAATTGAAGGAAATTGACAGCATACTAGATGCAGCTGAGTAGACCCATTAAAATGCGAAAACTGATTTAACGTTTAATTTACGCAGCGATTCGCCTGCTTGATTTAGGTTTGGGGTGGAGTTTTGTAATTCACGAAAAATTGCAAATTCCATCCCAATTTTTTTTTATGCATACACCAAAATCAATTGCACAGTCGAGTTTACTTAGTTTGATATTTTTTGTTTTCACTGCATCCTGCACCCGTAATGCACTGACAGGCAAAAAGCAGCTGACTATTTTACCCGAGTCAGAGGTGCAATCGCTTGCTTCTGCCCAATATGTTGATTTTATCAAAAAACATCCTGTTGTTGCCGTGCAGAACAGCACCCAGGCAGCCATGGTTAAACGGGTCGGTGAACGCATTACGGCTGCAGTAAACCGGTATTATGCTGGCAAGAATGCTTCAGGTGTATTGAATGGCTACAAATGGGAATATAACCTGGTGAACGATCCAGCTGTCAATGCCTGGTGTATGCCCGGAGGTAAGATTGTGGTGTATTCAGGTTTGTTACCAGTAAGTCTCAATGAAAATGCCCTTGCTGTGGTCATGGGGCATGAAGTTTCGCATGCGCTTTTACAGCATGGTAACCAACGGATGAGTGGCTCCATGCTTCAGCAGTTTGGTGGCCTCACACTCGCCCTGGCACTGAGTACAAAGCCAGCGCAGACAAAGGAGCTCTTTTTACAGGCATATGGCATTGGCTCAGAGGTAGGGGTGATGTTACCCTTCTCGCGCAAGCATGAGCTCGAAGCCGACCGTTATGGACTAATCTGGGCTGCCATGGCAGGCTATGATCCGCAGGAAGCCCTGGCTTTCTGGGACAGGATGGAGAAGGCTTCTGGTGGACAACAAGTGCCCGATTTTCTACGTACACACCCCAATGATGCCGTGCGTAAGGAGAAAATCAAATCCTACCTTCCTGAAGCCATGTCTTACAAGGGAAAGTAATGAACAACATGTTTTTCTTTTACTAATGAAGTTTGCAAATTAATGTGCACTTTCGTTGTATTAATTTACAACGATGAAATATTACCTGAAACCAACTGCACTGCTTTGTTTTTTTATCTTCATAAACAGTGTTGTAAACGCACAAGCAGTTGCACATGATGGCAGGTCAGGGATGACTTTGATCAAGTCAAGGGTCATCATCGAACTGATGAAAGGAACAGTCAATGATGCACAGGTGCGGCAAATCATCAGTACATACAGTCCGGAGGGCAATTTTACCGGCATTGACTACAGTGATCTGTCCAGGGAAGCAGGATTCCCGCAACAAAAACATTTGTCGAATTTATTCTCCCTGGCAAAAGCATATCAGACAAGCAGTTCAGCATTCTACCAGGATGCAGGTATTTTAAAGACGATAGAGGGTGCGGTAGCGTATTGGGTTGCAAAAGATTATGTGGGAGACAATTGGCATGATAACCAGATTACAACACCCACATGGCTGGTCAATATGTTGCTCATCATAGGCAAAGACCTGAACAGAGAGCTGGCCATGAAAACACAGAAGATGATTGGTCGCGCCAGCCTAGATGCATCAGGCGCAAGACCCAGTGGCGACAGGATTGTGATTGCAGGAATTTTAGCAAAAAACCTTTTGTTCCTGGACAACCTTGATGCATTTGAAAAAGTAATTAAAGTAATTGAAGGGGAAATAAAATTTTCTACTGGTGAGCGTGGCATGCAGCAGGATTATAGCTTTCACCACCGGGTAGACAGGGTAAATAATACCACTTCTTATGGTTATGGAAAATATGCCAATGCATTTGGCGAATGGTCGTTTTACGTAGCTGGAACTAAGTACCAGTTTTCAAAAGAGAAAATCAATCAGCTGGTGGATTATTTCCTCGAAGGCATCAGCAAACAACAGGTCTATGGTATCTACGAGGATGTGAGCGTGAAGAACCGCGACATCACCAGCAAATCAGTTTTTCAGCCCCGGGGAACGCTTGAAATTGAGCGGCTACTTATCAGCACAGATTACCGAAAGGCAGAACTGGAAGAACTGATCAAGCTACGGAAAGGTGAGATTAAACCTTCCAAATCTTTTGCCAAATTCTTTTGGCAGACAGAGCATTTTGTTTTTCAGCGGCCTAATTTCTACACTACTGTGCGCATGTTTTCCACCCGTAACTACAACATGGAAATGCCGTATAATGGTCCGGGTAAACCCACCCATCACCGTGCAGATGGCACCAATTATCTTTTGTTGAAGGGTGATGAATACCACAATATATGGCCTGTATACGATTGGCAGAAGGTTTCAGGAACAACTGTATTGCAGAAGCCAAAGTTGCACGGCCCGCAGGATATTCAGAAGAAAGGACTCACCGCCTTTGTTGGCGCTGTTACAGATGGCCTGTATGGCGCAGTGGCATTTGATTTCAAGAGTCCACACGATGGTGTGGAAGCCAAAAAAGCCTGGTTCTTTTTTGATGAGGAATATGTTTGTCTTGGTTCTGACATCAGTTCAGACGTGAAACTTCCTGTTGCTACCACCATCAACCAGGCATTGCTGCGCGGACCAGTTACGGTGATGCAGGAAGGACAACAGCAAGAACTACCTGCTGGAAGCAGGAAAATTGAAAAATTGAAATGGGTACACCACAACAGGGTAGGATATTTGTTCCCTGCACCTGCCACTTTGCAGTTAGCGAACCAGGTGGCTACTGGCACCTGGGCATCTATTACAGACCAAAAGAACATCAGTACGGCTTTAGTAGAAGAACCCGTTTTCAACCTCTGGTTCAACCACGGGAATAGTCCGGCCAGCGCCAGTTACCAGTACATCGTTGTGCCTGCTGTTGATGCTGCAGCATTTGCAGCCAGTGCATCAGATAACCGTTCTATACAGATTCTTTCCAACACCGGACAAATTCAGGCTGTTTGGCATGGCAGACAGCATATGCTTCAATCCGCTTTTTACAAGGCGGGTTCGCTACAGGTGAAACCAGGATTACAGGTAAAGCTCGATAGTCAGGGGATGGTGATGTTTAAGACTGCCGGTAATCAGATTAGTTCCGTAACAGTGGCGGATCCCTCCAGGATGCTGAAACGCATCAACCTGACTGTCTCCGGTATTTACAACGTCAAAAAGGAAGGTGTGATCTGTTTACCTGATCAGTTAAAAAAGGAGACCCTGTTAATCATCGATTTACCCCAGGGCCCCTGGGCGGGAAGCAGTGTGACGTTGGGTTTTTGAGAGCGTCAATATTGCTTTAATGTGAGTCTAACACTTGTTCTATTTGAGTACTAAGATCAGGTATTTTGTTTTTGAGTACATCCCAAACGATTGAATAATTGACACCAATGTAGTCGTGTATAAGTCTGTCTCGCATACCTGCCATATTTTTCCATTGAATTGACTTCCATTTAACTTTAAAATCTGCAGGGATTTTTTTAGTAGCCTCGCCAATTATTTCCAAACTTCTTACAACAGCTCGTTTCAATGTTTCATTATCAAGGAACTCGTCTTTTGATAAGTTTTTGCTTACTGACAACAGATATGAGCATTCATCAGAAATATGTCTCAGGAATTCCAAGGGTTCTTTAGACATATTCCACTTCTTTTAAAATCTTGGGTCCAATATATTTACTGAGTCCGTTTTTGGTGACTATTTCAATTTTCTCATCCTTAAACAATTGCTCAAGAACATCGTATACAGCCATGAAGTTTTCATAGCTTTCCTGCTCAGGTTCAAAGTCAATCAATAGATCAATATCACTGTCTTCCGTTTCCTCATTTCGAATGTATGATCCGAAAAGACCTAAGCTGGAAACCCCAAATTTGGACAACTCCAATTTATAGTCGCCTAGTTGTTTTAATATGTAATCTTTTGATAGCATTTGCCATATAAAGATAAGATAGTTTGAAATGTACCCAAAATACACCAGGGTTCCATCATTTATTTCATCCCCTCGATTTTTATGCTGATTTTCGTAGTGTACATTAAGTGCCTAAATTGAATAAGAGAATCGCCCATAATTAGCTTAAAACCCATCTGATGCAAGACCCTAAACCAACAAAGCCTACCTGGAAATACAACATGAATTACCCCGGAATGGATGACCTCATCCGCAAAGCAAAAAGCCGAATCCCGCGCTTTGCTTTTGAATACCTAGACGGTGGCTGTAATGAAGATGTGAACCTGATTAAAAACACGAGCGAACTGCGTCAGGTTGAACTCCTGCCGTATTACCTCAGTGATCATACGGGTAGCGATTTGTCTGTTGAACTATTCGGTCATACCTATGACGCACCTTTTGGGGTGTCACCGATAGGGCTGCAGGGACTGGTATGGCCCAATGCACCGGAGATACTGGCTAAAGCAGCAGTCAAACACAATATCCCCTTCACCCTGAGTACAGTAAGTACCTCAAGTGTTGAGCGTATCGCAGAGATTACCGAAGGGAAAGCATGGTTTCAGCTCTACCATCCGGCTGATAATGCCCTGCGGGATGATGTCCTGGACAGACTGGAAGCTGCCGGTTATGATGTGCTTGTGCTGCTCTGTGATGTGCCTTCTTTTGGTTTCAGGCCGCGGGATATCCGGAACGGACTGGCTATGCCGCCGAAAATGACGGTGAAAAATATCCTGCAGATCATGGGTAAACCGCAATGGGCCATGCAAACCCTCCTGCATGGTACACCCAATTTTGC
>CAMAXV010000040.1 GCA_945862385.1 Chitinophaga pinensis | reverse complement strand
TGATGCAGTTGTTTACACTTTTCAAGGCACATTCAAAATCATTTATAGTCAACTGCTCCAACCCATATGCAGCTTCTTTATCTGTCGGATCTGCCTTTGACTTCGATGGCCGTGAAAATGCGGAAGCCTTTATTCACCCTGACCAGTTTCAGCAGGATGGTGCAGCTATTTCCTTTGGTATTGGTGGTCACCCATTTCTGGTACATGCCCCGGGAAAACACAATATGGAGAACGCACTTGCAGCCGTTGCAGTTGCAAGAGAACTGGGTGTTTCGTGGGATATCTGCAGTACGGCATTGAAAACCTATCAGGGTATCTACCGCAGACACCAGGTTTACGGAACAAAAAATGGTATCACCCTGATAGACGATTTTGCACATAACCCGGTTAAGTGTGCACGTTCTATTGAAGCCTGCCAGCCTTTCTCCGAAAAACTCATTGCCTGGTTTCAGCCACATGGTTACGGACCAACACGGTTTCTCCGCCACGATTTTGTGGATGAACTCACTAAAGTTATTCGTCCGGGAGACCAGATCTGGATGAGTGAAATCTATTATGCAGGCGGCACTGCAGTAAAAGATATTTCAGCTGGCGACCTCATCAATGACCTGCGCGCGCGAGGTGTGGATGCCCATTTTGTAGCCAACCGCAATGATTTAATGCAGCAGCTCAGGCCTCATCTCACCCAATCCACTACCTTACTCCTGATGGGTGCAAGGGATCCCTCACTCGGACAGTTTGCAGAACAGGTTTGGGGGAGCATAGGATAAATTGGCAGTTTTTCAAAATATTCGGGTACAAATAACTCCCCTCCTGGCCAGGAGGGGTGGCACGATTGAGTATGCGACAAAGGAGCATACGATTGAGGGCCGGGGTGGTGGAATTAAATATACAAACCACCACCCCGTCTCCAGACACTCGCTTTGCTCGGTCTGGATCCACCCCTCCTGGCCAGGAGGGGAATCGTAAATTTTTTGTTCAATAAAAGTTAGTTTAAGGCGATTTTAATTTTTTCTCTATCTTCAAACCATGTCTCATTTCCATTATTATACCAAACAGGAGTTGTTGGCGCAGACTAAGCTCCGGAAGTATGAAACCAAACTGGGTGAGCGCTTCAGGGTCTTGCCTGAAGGATTGGAAAGTTTGAAAAATTATCCTGAATCAAAATATGTTTGTCTGGGTATACCGGAAAGCATTGGTATCCTGGGTGATCACGGTACCCGTGGAGCTGAAAGTACCTGGTACCATTTTGTAAATAGTTTCCTTAACCTCCAAAGTACCGACGCCTGCACGGGAGATGAAATTATATTAGCTGGATATTTTGATTTTAATCCTGTTGCGGAACTCATCGATAAAAACCACCGAAACTTTGAAGAGCGCATCTTTGCCTGCCGGCATGCAGTTGCCAATATCCTCGATGAGGAAGTGGAACTCTTTATCAAGGAAGTGGTTGCAGCAGGGAAAATCCCGATTGTAATAGGTGGGGGACATAACAACGCCTATCCAATCATCAAAGCATCAGCCAAAGCCTTATTCAGGCAGGGACTGGTGGCAAAGGCACAGGTGAACTCCATAAACCTTTCAGCTACAGCAGATTACCGCATTATGGAAGGCCGGCATAGCGGAAATCCGTTCAGGTATGCAATGGAAGAGGGTTATCTCAACAAATATGCCGTGATTGGTTTGCAGGAGAATGTGAATCCGCAAAGTATGATGGACGACCTGTACAGCAATGTCAATATCCACTACCATACATTTGAAGAAATATTCATAGAAGAGCGGCTAAATTTTATTCAGTCTGTTGCACAATCTTATGCATTCATAGATGACGGTTATATCGCTGTTGAGCTCGACCTCGATGCTTTGAGCAGTGTGGCTTCGAGCGGACAAAATCCATCTGGTATTGCATTGAATGAAGTCCGCCAGTATATCAGGTTTTCCGGCCACTATCCTTCCATTTCAAGCCTTCACATCTGTGAAGGGGCAACAGCACAAATTCATGGCGATGCGGATCAGCTAGCCAAACTGATTGCCTTTCTGGTTACTGATTTTATAAAAGCATGACGTTAGTTCTCTTTTTTCCTCAACGTTTGGTGGAATGCATTGAATATTTCATTAATTTTCAATTTCATCAATTGCAAGACTAAAAAGTTTATTATGCCGGATTTTGAAATCAAAAAAAGGACAAAGGAATATGATGTTGTGATCGTAGGATCAGGTGCGGGTGGCGGTATGGCAGCCTACATGCTGGCAAATCAGGGTTTGAAGG
This sequence comes from Chitinophaga pinensis, assembly GCA_945862385.1. Lineage (GTDB taxonomy): Bacteria > Bacteroidota > Bacteroidia > Chitinophagales > Chitinophagaceae > Pollutibacter. The sequence continues at coordinate 8,451 of CAMAXV010000040.1, read as the reverse complement.
TTTGTCTCCTGGAAGCCGGAGCAGATTATGATCCGGCCAAAAATATAACCCAGTTAAAAAATCCGTGGGAGTCGCCGCGCAGAGGTGCAAGTACCAAATTCAGGCCATTCGGAGATTTTGATGCAAGTTACTGGGGTTGGGAAATTGAAGGGGAGCCTTATACCAAGGCAGCGGGCACGCAGTGGGACTGGTGGCGCTCCAGGATGGTAGGCGGACGAACCAATCACTGGGGTCGTATTTCCCTGCGTTTTGGTCCGAAAGATTTTAAAAGAAAAAGTATTGATGGTCTTGGAGACGACTGGCCAATTGGTTATGAGGATGTAAAACCTTATTACGACCGCATCGATAAACTGATTGGTGTTTTTGGTACAAACGAAGGACTGGAGAATGATCCTGATGGGTTTTTCCTTCCTCCTCCCAAACCAAGGCTTCATGAGATATTGATTAAGAATTCCGCACAAAAGGTAGGTGTTCCTGTAATTCCTTCCAGGTTGTCTATCCTCACACAAAAAATCAATGAGGATCGCGGACAGTGTTTTTATTGCGCACAGTGTAACCGCGGTTGTACGGTATATGGTGATTTTTCATCTTCTTCCGTGTTGGTGAAACCTGCAGTCAAAACCGGTAATGTTGACCTGATTACCGGAGCTATGGCACGTGAAGTGCTTACGAACAGCGAAGGACTGGCAACTGGTATTTCTTATGTTGACAAGCGAGACCTGCTGGAATATGAAGTAAGGGGCCGTGCTGTAATTCTTGCAGCAAGTGCCTGTGAATCTTCCCGTTTGTTGCTGAACTCTAAATCTTCCAGGCATCCAAACGGATTGGCAAACAACAGCAATGTGGTTGGTAAATACCTACATGATTCCACCGGTGCTGCTATGGGTGGCGTGTTGCCACAATTGTTTGGCCGCAAGCGTTACAATGAAGATGGCGTAGGCGGTATGCACGTGTATTCACCTTGGTGGGGAGATAACAAAAAACTTGATTTCCCACGTGGATATCACATTGAATACTGGGGCGGCATGGGTCAGCCTGCTTATGGTTTTGGTATGGGTATTCAGGGCATGAACGGACAATATCCTGTCAATGGCCAGCAGAAAGAAGCAGGTGGTTATGGCGCATCCCTGAAAGAAGACTTCCGTTATTTCTATGGTGCAGGTGTGGGTATGGCCGGCAGGGGAGAAGCCATTCCGGTTGAAACTAACTATTGCGAAATTGATCCCAACGTAGTAGATAAATATGGTATACCAGTATTGAAGTTCAATGTGAAATGGTCTGATCACGAAGTGAAACAAGCCAAACACATGAAAGAAACCTTCAAGGAGATCATGCATTCCATGGGAGCAGTGATAACCTGGGGTGGCGATGATGGTCCGGAGAACAGCTACGGACTCGAATCACCCGGAAAAATCATTCATGAAGCTGGAACGGTGAGGATGGGTAATGATCCCAAAAGGTCGGCTCTGAATAAATACAACCAGGCACATGATTGTAAGAACCTGTTTGTTGTGGATGGTGGAGCATTTGTGTCTCAGGCAGATAAAAACATTACCTGGACGATCCTCGCACTTTCTATGAGGGCTTCTGAATACCTGATGGATGAAATGAAGAAGAGGAATATTTAAATAGTAAATAGAGAATAGAAAATAGTGAATAGAAAATAGTTAAGAGTTAACAGAATTACTTTTGGCTGACATTATTATACCAATCTCAATAACTCAAAATGGATAGGAGAAACTCACTCAAAGCGATTGCCCTCGGCACCATAGGCGGAGCAGTTTTACTGGACGCCTGTAAAACGGGAGACAATAAAAAAGATGCGGCAACCCGATTGCTGGCAGATGGATTCACCTTAGACAGGCAGCCGGAAGAGGTTGAGCAATACGACAAGGTTGTTTCTGCAACATTTTTCACGCAACATGAGATGGAAACGATCACCATCCTGGCAGATATCATCATTCCTAAGGATGAGGTAAGTGGATCTGCTACTGATGCCAAGGTGCCGGAATTCATTGAATTTATCGTAAAGGACATGCCATCCAACCAAACTCCTATGCGGGGTGGATTACGTTGGCTTGACCTTAGGGCTACCAAACTCTTTGGAAAGTCATTCAAGCAGTGCAGTGAGGCAGACCGTATAAAACTCGTTGATGAAATTGCCTATCCTAAAAAGGCAAAGCCGGAAGTGGCTCAGGGAGTGGCATTTTTTAATCTGATGCGGGACCTTACTGCAACAGGATTTTATACATCTAAAATTGGTGTGGCAGACATTGGCTATATGGGTAATCAGCCCAATCAGTGGAATGGCGTACCTGATGATGTGTTGAAGCAATACGGTGTTGCTTATACAGAGAAGGAAAATAAGGAATGCGTTAAATACAGTTAAACCCACATATTCACCAATCAACGATCAGTATGTCTAACAAAAACCTCCAAAGGAGAAAATTCATCAAGGCCGGTGCCATGGGCATGGCGGCTTTCACCATTGTGCCACGCCATGTAATTGGTCGCGGTCATGTTGCACCCAGCGATAAATTACGTATTGCCGGCATTGGCGCTGGTGGTAAGGGAGAAAGCGATCTCGCTGAGTTTTTCAAAAGTCCGAATGTTGAAATTGTTGCTTTGGCAGATGTAGACGATCGTTCTGCAGCCAAAACAAGGAAGCTTCATCCGAAAGCCAACTACTACCGTGATTTCAGGGTGATGCTGGAAAAGGAAAAAGATGTCATAGACGCTTGTTCCATTTCTACACCAGACCATACACATGCTGTAGCCACACTGGCTGCTATGCAACTTGGCAAGCACGTTTACACACAGAAGCCGCTCACACATGATATTTATGAAGCAAGGGTGTTGACCGAAGCTGCTAAAAAATACAAGGTTGTAACCCAGATGGGTAATCAGGGTGGATCAGGTAATGGCGTGCGCAGAACTCAGGAGTTGATCAATGCAGGTTTGATAGGTGAGGTTACAAATGTACAATGTTGGACCAACAGACCGGTATGGCCACAGGGTATTCCTACCCCTACCGGAAACTTTCAGACTCCAAACGAACTGGATTGGGATCTCTGGCTGGGAACTGCCAAGAAAATAGATTATAATCCTGCTTACCTTCCATTCAACTGGAGAGGATGGTGGGCCTATGGTACAGGTTCTCTCGGTGATATGGCCTGCCATATCATGGATCCTGTTTTCCGTTGTCTGCCTATTTTATATCCATCTGATGTTGAGTGCTCTGTAGCCTCAATCTGGAAAGGCATGTGGGATGATACTGCAAATACGGATGCTTGTCCTCCTTCAACCATTATTCACCTCACTTACCCCCGCACAGATGGTAAAAAAGGCGATATCAAAGTATCCTGGTATGACGGTGGTTTGTTGCCACAACGTCCTGACGAATTGTTACCGGAAGAAGCTTTCGGAAACTGGGATGGTGGCGTATTGTTTGTAGGAACCAAGGGCAAGTTGCTCGCTGATTGTTACGGCGCAAATCCGAGGTTGTTGCCAACTAAGCTGATGAAGGAAACAAAGCTTCCTGCAGAAACAATCAAGCGTGTACCGGAAGGACATTACCTGCAGTGGGTGAATGCCTGTATAGCAGGACATGGTAATGCCCAAACAAGTTCTCCGTTTGAGTTTGCCGGTCCGTTTACAGAAAGTATCCTCATTGGTAACCTCGCCATCAGAAGCTGGATGATGAAAAATCCAAACCTGAAAGGATGGGAAGATAAATACCTGGGCAGGAAGAAGTTGTTGTGGGATGCCAAAAACATCCGCATCACCAATTTTGAGCCAGCCAATCAGTTCGTGAAACGCGATTACCGTGAAGGCTGGAAGCTGGAATTGTGATTGAACAATTGAAAGTGGGCTAATTGGTTCGAAAGAAAAAGTTATCCCGCTTTCAACTTTATTTTAAAATAGAAAGCAATAAAAAAGCTGCAAGATGAATGTCCTGCAGCTTTTTTATTAATTTTTTCTTTAATTTATTTTCTACCCCCCGTCTCCAGACACTCGCTTTGCTCGGTCTGGATCCACCCCTCCTGTCCAGGAGGGGAATTATGAAAAATACCTTGTGCCTTGTGCCTCGTGCCTCGTCCCTCGTGCCTCTTCTCTACTCCTTCTCCTTCAACAACCAGAGACCGAAGAACATCAGGAAAATCAACACACCAGTTGCTCCAAAGAGAAATCCGGTCAGGAATTTCTGAACAGGCTCAAACAGACACATTGAAACGGCAATGATGAAATAAATAACGTAGAAGAAAATCAGATTATTAATTCTTTTGTCCATGGATGTTGTTTTTTCTTTGGCAAATATCGGAATAAAAATAAATTGATTTATCCTTTTATCCTGAAATTGAAAACTATGGTGCCAAGTTGTTGATCAGGAGCATTTTCATCTGCAGTAAATTTTAGTTGTCTGGCTTTTTGAAGCGCAATAGCCTTCATGGCAGCATTACCAGTGGTAGTGCCACGTGGTTGGATGGCTGCGTTGATAACTTTACCAGTTGCATCAATCTTAATGTCTACAGCAATCTTGGCATTTTCGTTGAATTCCTCTTCAAAGGATGGTCTGCTGCTTATTCTTCTGCCTTGCAATCCTCTTGAAATAGATATGCCACTGCCCCCTGAACCACTGCCTCCATTGCCGGTATAACTATCAGAATCGGCACTGCCATTGGGTTTGCCCTGATCGCCTTTACCGCCCGCTATACCTTGTCCGTTACTCGGTTGATAGGTATCTGAATTATTACCACCCTGGCTGGAAGTATTACCTGACTGTCCCTTGTAAACAAATTTGGGTTTTGGGGGTGCTGGAGGCGTTTCAACCGGTTTAGTTTCCGGTTTGGGTTTTGTTGCGGGTTTGGGTATTTCCGGTGTGGGCTTGACTTCCGGCTTTTTCTTTGGTTTTTCAACCGGCTTTTTTACCACAGCAGGTGGTGCTTCAAGGTCATCGTCATTTGTTTCAATGTCTTTGACCGGAGCTTCCTGAACTGCTGGCTGAGGTGGTGTGGGATTGGTTGTTTCTATCAGGTCAACAGGTTCATCTGGTAACAGTGGCTGAATATCTCCTTCACCCTGATCACTGTTGCCAAGGTTTACTTCCATCCCTTCTTCCACCGGGATTTGTACCGGTGGGGGAGGTGCCCAGGCAATCAGGAAACTGATAATTAGTAAACCGCCAACCAATAATATGGTATAGGTGCTGGCTTTCAGGTTTTTATCTTGGTCGAATGTGGACATCAGTTGAAATTAGTTCAATTTTTGAATCCAAATGTTTAATGATGTGCAAAATCTTGTTCAAAATTACCTTTGATGCGTTCTATGGGTGGATTATAATACCCGAATTTAAGATCAGGGAATTCTTCACGAATCAGATTCATCATATTGCGTATTCCCATGAACTCCATCGGTTCAGTGATGCCCATCCTGCCCAGGTACCAATCGGGGTCTATGTTGAAATTCCGCCATTGGATCATCTTCAGGTTGGTTTCCCTGATAACTGTTCTAAGTGCTTCATATTCAGCTTCGGTATCTGTCATGCCCGGAAATACAAAGTAATTGATAGAGCTCCATCCACCAAACTCATGCAGTACTTTCAGGCTTTCAATAATATCTTCGAAGCTGTAGTTATTGGGCCTGTAATAGTTTTCGTACCAGCTTTTTTGAAGTGAATTCGTACTTACCCGGATGGAATCCAGTCCGGCTTCACAAAGAGCCCTTACAGCTTTAGGCATCGACCCATTGGTGTTGATATTGATACTGCCACGGTCAGTATGTTTTCTGATTTCACGGATGGCTTCAGCAATAGTTTCCCACATCAGCAGTGGTTCACCCTCACAACCCTGTCCGAAACTGATCAGTGGGAAGGGGGCATGCATGAGATGCGGGACGGTGAATTCCACAATCTCTTCCGCACTTGGTTTGAACTGCAGGCGGTCTTGTGGAGAGGTGATTTGTTCTGCTTCCGGCTGAAAAGAGATGCAGCCTATGCAATTGGCATTGCAGGCAGGGGAGGTAGGTACCGGACATTCCCATCGTCCGATAAAATAATTTCTGGCTGCCGGACAAGTATAGGTTCTGCAGCAGTTTTCTGCCAGGTGGGTAACGAGTCGGTTTGCAGGGAAGGCTTGCATGAGTTGTTCCACACCGGCTTCAATCACTTCCGGGTCATAACCGGCACATTCCTGTCTGATATCCTGTTCTATGCGGATGGCAGTTACATAAAATTCATCGTCATACCATCCAGCTGCAGTATAACAAAAGAGTGGGAGAGTTTCAGCTGTGGGGTCGGTTTCAAAAGCAGCAATGAAAGTACCTGTATGTGCAGGAGGAATGAATGCCGCAACAGCCCAGCCCTTATCACACAAACGCATGTCGCCTGTTTCCACATCAATGCCAATCCCTTTTCTGCCAGGCAGTTCATACAGGGAGCCACCGTCCGGTAGTTTTATCCACTCCGATGTTTCCACAGGCATGGCATCCCATCCTGCACGTCCGATTGCATACAGCGTAGGGTCTTCAAAAATATTGCCATTGCCATCTGAATATAAAAGAAACGGGGACTGACTCAATTCCATGCGGCAAAGATAAGGTTTGTTCTAAAAGGGACAAGTGGGAGAACGAGGCACGAGGCACGAGGCACGAGGCACGAGGCACGAGGAACGAGGCACGAGGCACGAGGCACGAGGGATTTTTTAAAATTCCCCTCCTGGTCAGGAGGGGTGGATCCAGACCGAGCAAAGCGAGTGTCTGGAGACGGGGTGGTAGAACATGGGTCATTGCCCCAACTTCTCCCTGCAATATGCATTGAATTCATCATCTCCAACTTCGTAATCATCATCCGCCTCATCATCTGTGTATGCCTGGAATAGGGTATTGTTTTTAAAATCTATGGTCAGGAGGTCATCCTTGATCAGTACATTATTGAGTTCAGTCCATTTTATTTTCTGAGGAATTAATCCGGATTTTACAATCAGCTCTTTACTGAAACCAACTTCAACATTTTTAAAAAAATGCCAATCCATTATTCCTGCCAGGATATACAACTGTCCGATATAAGGAATACTGGTACTGAAGTATAACCCCAATCCCGTTACACCCAGGATTATAGCCAGTGAAACTGTTTTTCCTTTTTTCTGTTCAATCATTTTTGAGAAAAGCAGTGCTGCTGAAACGAAGATAGCGGTGTAGGTTAGCAGGTTTCTGTGATTGATGTACAAAGCTGCGGCGAAGGGAAGTGCAGAAAGCAAAACCATCAACCTGCTTGTTTTTGCAATAAGCTTTCTGTTGTGGTTTTTAAGCACTACAACGTAATCATATATCTTTTCCCTGTTCATGAAATTATTTATCGCACAACATCAGGTTACTGAGTTTGAAAAGGATTCTTGATCCAACATTTTCATCCCAGCCATTGCTGCTGATGCCGGTTTCACTCAGGTCGAAACCAACAATTTTTCTTCCACTGTTTAATATTTTCCTGAAAAGAAAATTCAGCTGCTCCAATTCAAAACCACCTGGCACAGGAGTGCCGGTGTGCGGACATAATTTCGGATCTAGTCCGTCTACATCATAGCTTATGTAAACATTTTGAGGAAGCTGATTGATGATTTCATCAGCGATATGAGACCAGGTATCACCGGTAAACTGGCGTTCCTTCAGTTCTTTTTCAAAATAAGTGACAATGCGGTGACCGCTGTCGCAAATATATTGCCACTCAGATTCACAGTAGTCGCGTATACCCAGCTGTATGAGTTTGGAAACCTGTGGGATGTTTTCGAGCACATTATACATGATTGACCCGTGTGAGTTGTCAAGGCCTTCATATGACTTTCTGAGGTCACAATGCGCATCGATTTGCAATACACCAAAATCTTCATGCCTCTCTGCCAGTGCTTTGATGAGTCCGAATGCAATGGAATGATCGCCCCCCAGTAAGCCAACCTGTTTACCTTTGCTTAGCAATGTTTTGCTGTTTTCATAAACCCAGTTATTCATCCAGGCACATCCCTCGTTAACCTCTTTCAGTGTTTTACACATGAACTTGTTCGTTTCAACTTTTTCACCCGAGTTGATGAAGTTGAGGTAGAGCTCATTTTCTTTCCTGAGAATGTCATTTTTGAGTAAAATCTTCTTGTCTACCGGCAACATGAACACGCCTTTTTTCCAGCTGTTCTGAAATTGGCTATCGAACAGGTCAACCTGTAAACTTGCCTTGAGTATGTGTTCCGGCGCTCTGGCAGTGCCTCCTCTGAAGCTTACAGTAACTTCCCATGGCACTGGGATGACAATAAGCTGTGCATTTTCTTCGTTATAAGGAAGTCCGAAAACATTATTGTTCGCAACGCTGACCCCATTGGGGTCGAAGCGGGATAGATCAGCGATCATATGGGTTTTTGAGGACCGCAATTTAGTGCCTTTTTAACTAACTTTGTACCAATATTCTTAATC
>CAMAXV010000039.1 GCA_945862385.1 Chitinophaga pinensis | reverse complement strand
CTGCAACAAGTTTCAATGGTCATGAAAAAAATCCAGCATCTGCAGGAAAGGATGAACAGGCTGAACTTGCTAAATTGGTTAGTCAATTAAAAGGAAAAAATTATGATCTTGTAAAGCAGGCGCATACAAAAAATTTTTCAGGGTTCTATAACCGGGTTAAACTAAACCTTGGCGATGTTGAACGAAGAAAAATACCTACTGATGAAAGACTGAGGCAATTTGCAAAAGGGATAAAGGATAATGATCTTGTCTCTCTTTATTTCCAATACGGGCGCTACCTGATGATCAGCGCATCCAGAACTCCTGAAGTTCCAATGAACCTTCAGGGAATTTGGAATGAACAGGTCCGTCCTCCCTGGAGTAGTAATTATACCATCAATATCAATACGGAAATGAACTACTGGGCTGCAGAAACAGCAAACCTGGCAGAAATGCATAAGCCGTTGTTTGGATTTATTGGCAACCTGAGTAAAACTGGAGCGCAAACAGCAAAATCCTTTTATGGAACCGAAGGTTGGGTTGCTCATCATAATTCTGATATCTGGGCCATCTCTAATCCGGTTGGAGATTTCGGACAAGGAGATCCGGTATGGGCAAACTGGACAATGGGAGGAACATGGCTGAGCACACACCTTTGGGAGCATTTTCTTTTTTCAAGGGATACTGTATTCCTCAAGAATCAGGCATATCCACTGATGAAAGGGGCTGCTTTATTCTGTCTCCAATTTTTAATTCCTGATAAAAATGGCAAATTGGTTACCGCACCTGCAACCTCTCCTGAAAACGTTTTTATTACGGAAAAAGGAGATAGAGGGGCAGTACTTTACGGAGGTACTGCAGACCTCGCCATGATACGTGAACTCTTCAGTCAAATGCTGGATGCACACCGCATACTTGGTTTGGATGCTGACCTTGCACAGAAAATCCAGAAAGCCTTGGATCAACTATATCCTTATCAGATTGGAAGAAAAGGAAATTTGCAGGAATGGTATTTTGACTGGGAAGACAACGACCCGAAACACAGGCATGTTTCTCACCTGTTCGGACTATACCCAGGGTCATCAATTACCCTGTCTAAAACACCTGAATTGGCAAATGCAGTTAAAAAGTCACTTGAACTTCGCACAAACAATGGAACAGGTTGGTCCATTGCCTGGAAAATAAATCTTTGGGCCAGACTGCATAATGCCGCCATGGCCTACGATGCCATCAAGACAATTCTGACTTATTATCCGGCCGATAAAAATGAAATTAAAATGGCTGGTGGTGGAACTTACCCCAATCTTTTTGATGCCCATCCGCCTTTTCAGATTGATGGTAACTTTGGCGCAACATCTGGAATAATTGAAATGTTACTCCAGAGTCATGATGGTAAATTGGAGCTGCTTCCTGCACTTCCTGCTGAATGGGAAACAGGATCTGTAATCGGATTAAAAGCCAGGGGTGGATATACAGTGGATTTAAGCTGGACGAATGGGCAGCTTCGCAAGGCTGTAATTAAGCCATCCGGTAATATCTCAGACAAAGTAGTTTATGGTAACAAAACATGGACAGTTACCCCGAATAAACCTCTGATAATCAATTTATAATTATGCGCTTATTTTTATTCGTCGGACTGTATTGCCTCCTGTTTGAAACAGCAAAATCGCAGCATCAAAATTTCCAGATTGATCCGATCAATTTTTCTAAAGTACAGATTATCGATTCATTCTGGAAGTCTAAGATGGAAAAGGTAGCCACGAAAACATTGGATGCCTGTATTTTTCAAACAGAGGTTAAAACCGGGCGAATCCGAAATTTCGAGCAGGTACTTTTGGGTAAGGCAGGAAAGCATGAAGGTGTTTTCTATGATGACTCCGACGTGTACAAAGCGCTGGAAGCAATGGCCTATGCCATCAAAACAACCGGAAATAAAGCGCTGGAATTGAAAGCTGATGAGTGGATTGATAAGATTGCTGCGGCACAACAACCGGATGGTTACCTGAATACTTTTTATACGCTAACTGGCCTCGGTGATCGCTGGAAAGATATGAGCATGCATGAAGATTATTGCGGGGGGCACCTGATTGAGGCAGCAGTAGCTTATGCAGACGCAACCGGAAAGAGAAAATTCCTGGATGTTGCAATCAAATGGGCAGATCATTTTGATCAGACCTTTGGTCCGGGTAAAAAACACTGGGTTACCGGTCATCAGGAACTTGAACTTGCGCTGGTGAAGCTTTATCGTGCTACAAAATTTGATAAATACCTGAAACTTGCAGACTGGCTGCTGACTGAACGTGGGAAGAAAGTCGCAAGCGGATATACCTGGTCAGAATGGAAGGATACTGGCTATGCTCAGGATCTGGTAACTGTAAAAGAACAGTCTGAAATTACGGGTCACGCCGTAAGGGCTATGTATCTGTATACTGGAGCCGCAGATGTGGCAGCACACACAGGTGATAAGGATTATCTCACTGCAATGCGCAGGGTATGGGAGGATGTAGTTTACAGGAATATGTATATAACCGGTGGAATTGGTTCTGCAGGAAGCAACGAAGGGTTTACCCGTGATTATGACCTGCCAAATGAACAGGCATATTGTGAAACATGTGCCTCCGTAGGCATGGTATTCTGGAACCAGCGGATGAACAGCCTTACAGGTCAGGGTGAGTATATAGATGTGCTGGAACGCAGCCTTTACAATGGCGCATTGGACGGACTTTCACTTTCAGGCGATCGTTTTTTTTATGGCAACCCACTGGCCTCAACAGGAAAACACGCAAGAAAGGAATGGTTTGGAACGGCATGCTGTCCTTCAAACATAGCAAGACTTATCAGTTCACTTGGAAATTATGTTTATGGTCAGCTTGACAACAAGATTTTTGTAAACCTATTCGTGGGAAGCGAAACAAATTTCAACCTTAAGAAGGGAGTGATGGGTATCAAGGTGCAAACAGGTTATCCCTGGACAGGTTTGATATCATGTCGCATTTCAATGACCAGGAAGGAAAAAGCCGCAATTGCATTCAGAATCCCAGGCTGGCTTGGAAGCAGTCCGTCTCCAGGCGGTCTGTACAGCTTTGCTGAAAGGTTTACCCGGAAACCAGATCTAAAAGTTAATGGTATGTCCTACGTATATACCGAAGAAAATGGATATGCAGTTGTAGATAGGGAATGGAAGGATGGCGATGAAGTTTCGTATGAGCTGCCAATGGAAGTCAGAAAAATTCATGCCAGAGCGGAGCTGAAGCAAAATAATTCAAGGGTAGCACTCCAACGCGGACCGATCATCTATTGTGTGGAAGGTGCTGACAACGGAGGTCAGGCATGGAACATTCTGGTGCCACAAAAATCTGCGTTCGAATCTGAACCATTTACTATTCTCAATGAGCCTGTTATTAGCCTTGTTGCCAATCTCCCTGTAGCCGAAGTTTCGGCAGATGGACAAGCTATAAACACAGCAATAAAAAAAGTCAGGGCAATTCCCTATTATACCTGGTGTAACAGGGGAAGTAATCCCATGCAGGTGTGGCTTCCGGAAAGCGTTAGAGACATTAAAATCAATTACTAAATTCAAGCACATGAAAAAAATATACCTGTTATTCCTTCTTCCCATAATCGTCATTAACCTGCAGGCGCAAAATAAAGCAGTATGGACCTCAGAACAGGCAAATGTCTGGTATGCGCAACAACCCTGGTTTGTAGGGGCTAATTTTTTGCCAAGTTCTGCAATTAACCAGTTGGAAATGTGGCAGGCAGAATCTTTTGATACTCAAACGATAGCAAGAGAGTTATCTTGGGCATCTGCCGTTGGGATGAACATCATGCGGGTTTACCTGCATGATATAGCCTGGCAAACAGATCCTCAGGGATTTAAAAAGCGAATGAATGAGTTTCTGGATATCGCCTCTAAAAATAAAATCAAGATATTGTTTACAATTTTTGATGATTGCTGGAATCCGGATCCTTTTCCTGGTAAGCAACCACAACCCAGGCCAGGAATTCATAACAGCGGCTGGGTAAGAAGTCCGGGCATCACCGTGCATGACAACCCATTGCGTTGGGCAATTCTGGAAGCCTATGTTAAAGATATCCTCTCCACTTTTGCTAACGACAAGAGAATACTTATGTGGGATCTCTATAATGAGCCGGGAAACAGTGGATACGGAATGACTTCATTTGAGCTACTTAAAAGAACATTTGAATGGGCCTGGTTTGTTCGACCGACGCAACCCCTTACATCAGGCACATGGTTCAACAATAAAAATTACAATGATTTTGTGTTGGAAAATTCAGATGTAATAACATTCCACAACTACAATGACGCAGACAACCTTGAAAAGGAAATCATGGAGAAACAAAAACTGGGCAAACCCCTTATTTGCACCGAATATATGGCCAGAACCAGAAACAGTACTTTTCAGTCTTGCCTGCCTGTTTTTAAAAAATATAAAGTGGGTGCAATTAATTGGGGATTGGTTGCTGGGAAAAGCAATACCATTTACCAGTGGAGTAAACCCATCCCTGATGGAAGTGAACCTGAACTCTGGTTTCACGATGTATTCAGGAAAGACGGTACACCTTACAAGGCTGAAGAAATTAATGTGATAAAGAGTCTGACTGGTAAAAAATGATAATTTCATTGTTGGGCAGAAAAATTGTTGGAATCAAAAAAGGCATATGGGAAAAGTAATAGTAGCAGGAGGGGGTATAATCGGTTTGTGTACAGCTTATTATCTGCAAAAAGCAGGCCACCAGGTTTGTCTGATAGAAAAAGGAGATTTACAGTCTGGCACCTCATTTGGCAATGCCGGTTATATTTCTCCGAGCCATTTCATACCGCTTGCATCACCCGGTATCATAGCTAAGGGTTTACAATGGATGCTTAGTTCAAGTTCCCCGTTTTATATCAAACCAAGATTGGATATGGATTTGATTAAATGGGGCCTTACATTCTGGAAAAAATCAGGTAGAGCTACCATGGAGCGAAATATCCCTCCCATGAATGAAATTCTCCAGTTGAGCCGGCATCTCAGTTCTGAAATCAAAAATGAACTGGGTAATACCTTTCGGATGGCTGAAGATGGATGTCTGATGTTATATAAAAATGCATCTACTGAAAAGCACGAAATTGAAATGGCGGAAGATGCAGCCAAAATGGGTATTGAAACCAGGATTTATACTGCTGCAGAAATCCAGGCCATGGAGCCTGATGTTGAGGTGAACGTGAGAGGTGGAGTGCTTTATCCGATTGATGCTCATCTGCATCCCGGAGACTTTATGCAGACATTGAAACAGCATTTGCTGGAGTCTGGCGTATCTCTTCAACTGAATACAGAAATTACAGGTTTTGAAAGAAAAGGGAGAAAGGTTACAACAGTACTAACGAATAATGGTTCCTTTTCCGGAGACGAAGTTGTTCTCGCTACAGGTTCATGGCTTAATTTATCAACCAGGGATCTTGGTATTGAGTTAATCATGCAGGCTGGAAAAGGTTATAGCATGACCTTCGAAAATGTAGAGAAAAACCTGCATTTTCCTTCAATTCTTGTAGATGACAGGGTGGCTATGACCCCAATGGGGGGCGACCTGCGAATGGGAGGTACAATGGAGATAAGTGGACTAAACTCCAATGTGCTGATCAAAAGGGCAGAGGCTATTTTTAAGGCTGCAAAAAGCTATTTTCCAAATCTCCCGGTAAGCTTCCCGTCCAAAGACAAAATCTGGTTCGGCTGGAGGCCATTGAGTCCGGACGGACTGCCTTACATAGGCCGGCATAGCAAGTACGATAACCTTATCATTGCCGGAGGTCATGCCATGTTGGGTATTTCAATGGCCGCTGCAACCGGTAAAATAGTAGAGGAGATTGCTAGTGGTAAGCAGACCAGTATGGATATCAGCGCATTTGCTGTAGAACGATTTGATTAAAATTTAAACTATGAATAAATTAAGTTTACTCATTTGCTCATTGGCCTTTTTTAACGTAACCCGTGCACAACAATTACAAAAAATCTGGTCAACAGATACTACGCTGAAGGTACCGGAATCTGTATTGTTTGACCAGAAATATCAAAGGCTTTTTGTGTCAAATATTGATGGTAAAAACCCATGGGAAAAAGATAGCAAAGGGGGCATTTCCTTGGTGACGCTATCAGGAAAAGTGCTCAATCCCAACTGGATCACAGGGCTGCATGCACCCAAAGGAATGACTAAGTTTCAGGACTTCCTGATTGTTGCTGATGTAGATTCTGTAGTAATCATAGATATTCTGCGGGGAAGCATCGTAAAAAAAATCTATGTGGAAGGAGCACAGGGCTTGAATGATATTACTTCTGATAAGCGTGGCAATATGTATGTAGTTGATTCAAAAACAAAAAAAATTCATTACATAGACGCAACTAAACTTGAGGTTAAAGTTCACCTGAGTGACCTTAGCGCGCCCAATGGAATTCTTTATGCAGATAAGACGCTGTATTATCTGGATGCAGGTGCTCTTTATAAACTGGGAAAAGATAAGGAACGGATAAAGCTCGCAGAAGGTATGGAGGGCAATACTGATGGACTCATTCAGGTAGATGAAACTTCGTTCATTATATCTTGTTGGGCCGGAGCAGTTTGGTATGTTAAAACAAACGGAGAAAAGAAATTACTTTTAGATACAAGAGAGCAGGGATCCAATACTGCTGACTTGGGTTATGATGAACAAAAGAAGGTGCTTTATGTGCCTACCTTCTGGAAAAATCATGTAACCGCATATCAATTATCACTGTAAAAGAAAGGCGCCATCGAAGATGGCGCCTTTCTTTTACTTCATTTTTCCTTCCAGGTATTTCACAAGATCAGTTTCACCCCTTGCTTTGAGCTTTTGCATAATGCCCTGAAGAATCATACCGTTGATGTAAGGATCTGTTTGTGCCTTTACGGATTCAGGAATCTCATCCCGGAAACCGGTAATGAGGTCAATAGATTTTTTAATGTTATCCTTGTTTTGCATCCCGCCAGTCATTTCTCCAAGTTGTTGCATCAACATGAATTTGTCATTTGTCAGACCCATTGAACTGAATTTTTCAGCAATTCGATCAAAAATACGCTCGTCACCAGAGGCAATCAGAATTTTATTGATTGCTGCATCAAGCCTGCCCTTGGCTTTGAATGCTGAAAGCTGCTTTGCCTCCTTTAATGCAGTAACAGAATCAATTTTAGAAAGTGCTTCAAGTGCAGCACCTGCAACACTATAGGATGAGTCAGTTATCAGCGTCGAGTAGATTGATTTGTATTTGATGTTTTCAGTCTTTCCAAGTGCTTCTATCATATCGGCTTTTGCAAGGCGATGTTTTTCTGCACCAACTAATCCAGCAATCGGTTCTTCAAAACTCTTCCTCATTCTATCTTTAGACAAGTCCAGTTTGCTTAAAGCAAGTGATCTGATACCATGATAAGGGTCCTTAAGTGCGTCTTTTAATGCCTGCAATGCTGCAGGTTCATCAAGTTTCTTTCCAAAAAACTCAACAGCTTCACGGCGGTCCATGAAATTTTCTGCATGATAGAACTGATGGATATATTGACTAAGTGTTTTGTTCTCTTTCTTCTCACATAAGAGTATCTTATCACCATCAAAATTGATCAAATCAGGCACGCTGGCAACTTTAAACCGAAATGTATCTGCAGCATTTTTGACCCAAATCATATTCCTGGTGCGTTGGTTGCCATGATGAATATCAATGAATGTGGGAAGAATAAACAACTTACCTGTATTTTGGATTTGCTTCACGATGACAGAGACCTCTTTTTGTGAGTCGTTATAATTGTATTGAATATCCAGTTTGGGATGACCATTTCCAAAATACCATTGGTTAAAAAACCAGGTAAGGTCTTCGCCACTCGTTTCTTCAAGAGCAATTCTCAGGTGATGAGCTTCCGCTGCCTTGAATTTGTTTGTGGTGAGATACAAATTTAATCCCTTGAAAAAAGCGCTGTCACCAATGTGCTTTCTCAACATGTGGAGGATTCGTCCGCCTTTGGAATAGCTGACTGCATCAAACATATCCTCCCTGTCAGCATAATAAAAGCGAACAAGGTCTTTTTTGCTGTTATTTCCCATCAGGTAACTGCGCATATCATTGTAGTTCTCTTCATAGGCAGCATCACTTCCATATTTATATTCCTGCCAGAGAAGCTGACTATAATTGGCAAATGATTCATTAACGGTCAGGTTGCTCCAGCTTTCTGCTGTAACATAGTCGCCGAACCATTGATGAAAAAGTTCGTGTGCAATGGTTCCTTCCCAGATATTGCCGTCTGTAAGTTCTCTTGCATCCTGTTGGGCTGTCTCCTGGTGAATTGTGGCAGTTGTGTTCTCCATGGCACCGGCAACATAATCCCTCCCAGTAATCTGACTGTATTTTACCCACGGGTAATCAACGCCGGTCAGGCGTGAAAAATAGGTCATCATTTCCGGTGTATTGCCAAATATCTTTCTGGCTACGGAAGCATAATTCTTTTCTACATAATAGTTTACTTCTTTCCCCCTCCAGCTGTCTTTGATGATGGCATAATCACCAACGCCCATAAAAAAGAGATATGGGGAGTGTGGTAGATCCATTTTCCAGTAATCTGTTCTCGTGCCTTCAGGATTATTTTTCTGACTAACCAGTTTCCCGTTACTCAATGTGACATACTTGGCAGGAACAGTCATCAGAAGTTCCTGTGTAGTTTTTTGTTGAGTCTGGTCTATCGTGGGAAACCATACCGAGGCAGATTCGGTTTCACCTTGTGTCCAGATTTGAGTCGGTTTATTTTTTTCTGTTCCTTTTGGGTTAATGAAAAAAAGTCCTTTTACACCCAGCATGGGGTCTCCTCCTATTTCTTTTTCATATTCATCAGGCATGGATGTGTAGCGGAGGTGCACCGTATAAAGTTCTCCCTTTTTATAGGTTTTTGGTAGTTTGATGTGAACTTGTTTTCTGTCATATTGATACTTGAGCGCCTGTGCTGATTTTCCTGGACTTATAATTTCAATAGCAGAGAAATCCATCCCTTTGGCATCCAGGGTAAGTGAATCAGTAGGATAAAAATGAGGAGTCAGGGTAATCCAGGCTTTGCCCCGGAGGTGTGATTTTTCAAAGTCGAAACTTACGTCCAATTTGGTGTGAACCAGGTTATTGATTCGTTTTGGAGTAAGCCTTGGCTGTTTAAGCCAACTGCTGTCTTCCTTTGGCTGTGCATAGGATATTACAGTCAGGCAGATTAACAAGGCTGTAATCAGTGCTTTTGATTGTTTTTTCATGGAATTACTACTTTATAGCAAAGATACCGGCCATAATCTTCTATTATAGTCAAAAATGACAGGCGGTAAAATCTAACGCTATATTTGAATCTTTTGTAGTTTTGTTTTATGCCTATAAAACCGATTTCAAGCATCCTTGCAGTTTGCATCTGCATAGCTTCTTGCTTCAGCGCCAATGCACAGTATTATGCCTATATAGAGGCAGAGGGGCAACAGCCATTTTATCTAAGGGTCGGTCCAAAATTGTATTCTTCCAATTCCTCAGGGTTTCTGATTTTATCCAAACTTGATGTAGCCGAGATGCCGCTTACAATAGGGTTTCCGGAGAATGTATATCCTGAAGTTGGGTTCACCATGAATGCCGCCACCAGAGACAGGGGCTTTATATTGAAATTGGTTGATGGGGCTGGGTGGACTTTAATCGAAAAGGGTAATTCAAAGCAAATTAGTGGTAAAGTACTTGGTTTATCATCGGAGGTGGATGATTCAAAAGGAGTGAAACAAGAAGCTGAACAGGTAGCTAGTTTACCCCTACCTATAAAGACCAGTATCGATAATAAAATGCTGGGAGAAAAAAATGGAAAACTTGAAATGATTTACCTCGAAAAACAGGCAGGAGGTAAGGTTGATACAGTGTATGTTCAAATTGATAAAGGGACTATTGCAGAAAAAGAGATTACATCACCTCCTACAATAATTACTCCCGTAAAAAAATGTACAGGTTCTCCTGCAGATGTAAAGGATGTGCGAAACCTTCAAAAAAAACTACTCGGGATAACTGATGAGGAAAATCAGCTAGCTTTAGTGGTCAGGACCTTTATGGATAAGTGTTTTACCAGTAAGCAGACATTGGAGGTTGCCTGGTTTTTTGTTACTGAACAGGCCCGGTTAAAACTTTTTCGCCAGATCATGCCATTGGTTTCCGATACCAATCGGTTTCCTGAACTGGAAGAAGCATTCTTAAGTGACGAAGGAATTGAGGCATTCAGGCAAATGCTTGGCTTGAAATATTGATGATGGCGATGCAGACTTATTTTATGGCTGTGCGATATAAAGGAACAGCTTATGCAGGATTTCAGATTCAACAGAATGCGCAGACTATTCAGGGAGAAGTAGAGTCAGCCATGGCCATGTTCCTCCGGCTAAAAGTTACATTAACTGGTTCCTCAAGAACAGATGCGGGCGTTCATGCTAACAGGAACTTCTTTCATTTTGTTATTGATATACAATTAAGTGGGGATTTCATTTATCATGTAAATGCAATATTGCCCCGGGATATCGTTGTGACCGGAGTATACCCCATGCAGGAAGGCAGTCATAGCCGATTTGATGCAATAGGCAGGCTTTACAGGTATTATATATCAGATAGGAAAGATCCGTTTTTAAATGACAGGTCATGGTATCTTCCGTTTCCTATGGAAAAGGATAAGTTGATTAATGCTGCAGGCACACTCATCGGGACGCATGACTATACAAGTTTTGCAAAGAGGAATGCGCAGGTATTCACCCATAATTGCACAATAGAAAAGGCTGATTGGGTAAGGACAACTTCCGGATGGGTGTTTACAGTACAGGGAAACAGGTTTCTGCGGGGTATGGTGAGGGCTATGGTAGGTACGATGGTTAAAGTTGGCAGGGGGCGTATTACACAGTCTGAATTTGACCAGATACTGCTTGCAAAGGATTGTTCTAAGGCTGATTTTACTGCACCCGCCCATGGCTTATTTTTAGAAGATGTTTTGTACAAGTTTTTACCTGATTCAATTTGACATGCAAAATTATTTTTGGAGCTGAAACCCTTTGCCACAAAGGGTTTCAGGAAGATGTGGCAAAACAGTTTGAATTTAATTTGGTATGAATGGGAAATAGGTCCTATATTTGCATCCCGCTTCACAAAAAGCGCAGTTCTTTAAAAAGCAAATCAAGCAATATTTTTTGTGTATTTACAAAGAAAAATTTGGTTGAATAAATAAATGCAGCTACCTTCGCAGCCCGTTCAAAACGCGGGCAGTTGAAAAGCTGAAAGATCTTTGAAAGTTTGGAAAGCAGTAACACTCAAAATGTTGTCGTAATGATAACATGAGGTAAGATAAGACGCAATTATTATTTATTGAATTTGAGCAATCATATTCTACATTATTTA
>CAMAXV010000038.1 GCA_945862385.1 Chitinophaga pinensis | reverse complement strand
CGACTACGAACTGAATCAAATCTTTTTTGATGATCTGGCCATCCGAAAGCCAGACCATTTTCTCAATGCCGCAGGAGCTACTGCCACAGAAACAATCGGACAAATACTCATCAAGATTGATCCGCTGCTGGAAACTATCAAGCCAGATGTATTTCTGGTACTTGGAGATACCAATAGTTGTCTCTGTGCCATCCCTGCCAAAAAAAGACATATTCCAATCTTCCACATGGAAGCAGGCAATCGCTGCTTTGATCAGCGGGTACCGGAAGAAACAAACCGGAAAATCGTTGACCATATTGCTGACATCAACCTGACTTACAGTGATATAGCAAGAGAATATCTGCTGCGTGAAGGCTTACCTGCAGACCGGATAATCAAAACGGGTTCTCCCATGTTTGAGGTACTGTCTCACTACAGTCCTTCTATCGAGGCTTCCGATATCCTTTCCAGACTGGACCTGAAGGAACACCAGTATTTTGTGGTCTCCTGCCACCGGGAAGAAAATGTAAACAGCAATGAGAAATTCAACAGTTTCATCGAAACCCTGAATCTCATCAGCGACCGCTACGGTTTCCCCATCATCGTAAGTACCCATCCGCGTACCCGTAAAATGCTCGAGTCTAAAAATCTCGCAGTAAGAGATAACATACAGTTCCTGAAGCCCATGGGTTTCAATGATTACAATGCATTGCAAATGCGTTCATTTGCTGTTTTGTCTGACAGTGGAACCATCTCTGAAGAATCTTCCATACTTAACTTTCCGGCTTTGAATATCAGAGAAGCTCATGAAAGACCTGAAGCCATGGAAGAGGCCGCTGTGATGATGGTAGGATTCAACCGGGACAGAATCCTGCAAGGTCTGGAGCAGTTGGCATCGATGAACAGGAAAGAGCGTATTTTCAGAAGGGTTGCCGACTACAGCATGCCCAATGTCTCTGAGAAAATGGTGCGCACCATCATCAGTTATGTAGATTATATCAAACGCACTGTGTGGTCTGAAAAGTCCTGATATAATGAAGATCCTATTCCTTTCTCAGTACTTTTTTCCTGAAAATTTTAAAGGAAACGACCTGGTTTTTGAACTGGTGAAGCATGGTCATGAAGTGGTAGTCGTTACCGGAAAGCCCAACTATCCGCAGGGAAAGTTTTTTCCGGGCTATGGTTTTTTTAAAAAAAGTACAGAGAAGATAGGTGGGGCAACAGTTTACCGTTTGCCGCTTATTCCGAGGGGTAAAGGTGGTGCGCTGGGATTGTCGTTGAATTACTTTTCTTTCTACATCTCCTCGGCACTGTTTTTTCTACTGGGAAAACCGAAATTCGATTATGATGTCATCATCACCCAGCAGCTTTCGCCCATGACAAGCGCTCTGCCCGGATTATGGTACAAAAAAAAGAGAAACAAACCTTTATTCACCTGGGTACTTGATCTTTGGCCTGAGAGTATCGTGGCTACTACACCCATTAAAGGCGGACTGGTAATCAACTGGCTTGAAGGGTTGGTGCGTAAACTGTATCATTCCTCAGATGTTCTTCTTGTTAGTTCACTGTCATTCAAGGATGCAATCATGCGCAGGGGAGTAGCATCAGATAAAATCATACATTTCCCCAATTGGGCTGAAGACGTTTTTAAAAGGGATTCATCAAAGCAAATATTTCAACAACTGCCTGATGGCTTCAACATCGTATATGCCGGAAACCTGGGTGAAGCACAGGATTTCCCGAGCGTAATCAATGCCATTAAGATGTTAGGCAACAACAAGCGGATAAACTGGAATTTTGTTGGAGATGGCAGGTTTAAAGCAGACTTGATGGCCTTAAAAACTGAGCTGTCTTTGGATAATGTTTACTTGTATCCACAGCATCCTGTAGAATTCATGCCATCGCTGTTCAAACAGGCAGATGCCATGCTGCTCACCTTAAAAGGGGGCTCACTTATCTCACAAACAGTGCCTGCAAAAATGCAGGCCTACATGTCTGCCGGTAAGCTGATTCTGGCCATGATAGACGGAGAAGCAAAAGATATCCTGATGCAGTCCGGGTGCGGCTTTGTTGTTCCTGCGGCTGACTCGACCGGACTCGGGGAAGCAGCAATCAGGGCATCAGAATTGCCGTTGGAAGATCAGCACGAAATGGAAAAAAAATCGCTGTTGTATTATCAGGAAAATTTCACAAAGGAAACAGCTTTATCTAAAATCGGGCAGCTTCTTGCGCGTTTTTGTTGATTTATACATTTAATATTAGTTAACTTATCCATTAGGTTTATTTATGCTAAATAGGCTTTTTGCATTGTTGCTTTTGGTAGTATTTTCACCAATTTTTCTTTTTGTTGGGCTGCTGATATTATTGGAGGATGGATTGCCTTTTTTCTTCAGGCAAAAGCGTGTTGGTAAGGATTTCACATTCTTCTGGATTTATAAATTCAGGAGCATGAAAAAAAATACGCCAAACGTTGCAACCCATTTGCTTGGTGATCCGGACAAATATCTGTTGCGTATTGGAAAAATTATCCGGAAGTTAAGCCTCGACGAATTACCAAACCTGATTAACATCGTCAGAGGTGAAATGGTTTTTGTAGGACCTCGACCGGCGCTTTACAATCAAGACGATTTAATGGCATTGCGTGTTGCTGCTGGTGTTGACAAATTAAAGCCGGGCATAACAGGGTGGGCCCAGGTTAATGGAAGGGATGAAATTTCCATTGAAGAAAAAGTGCGCTACGAAAAAGAATACCTTGAAAAGAAAAGTCTGTTTCTCGATATCCAAATCATCATCAAAACATTCACCAGTGTTATGATGTCTAAAAATGTATCCCACTAAACATGAAATATCCAATATCCTTTCTTGTGCTCATAACCTTGTTTATGAGTTCCTGTGAAAAGCAATTTCCCGCTGAAACAATTGTTTATGACAATGAATTCAGGGGCGGGAAAATTGACAACGCATCAGGGGCTTTGTTGTATAATTATAACGGACAATTTTTTGTTGGTCGTTACAACAAAGGCGGGTTTACTGTTACCGTAAAAAACCTTCCCAAACACAATGCCATTCAAATCGAAGCATTGCCTTATTTCCACGACAGCTGGGATGGCAATAATAACATTGGAGGCATTGATGGTCCGGACACCTGGTCTATGTCTGCTGATGGTACTTCGCTCGTCAAAGCCACTTTCTCCAATTCTCCCTGTAATTCTGTCTATTGTTTGTTTCAGTCGTATCCGGGAGATTATGGCCTTCTCAATAATCCACCACTTACAGAAGCTTATCAGATAACAGGCGGAGCCTGTTTCACTGGTATTCAATCGATTTCATCGGTCTATAGAATTGTGAAAACATTTCCTCATGAGCGTGATGAAGTTGTTGTAAGCTTTCTGGATAACCTTGTTCAAACCAATGTTGCCGATCCGCTCTGTGATGAGTCGTGGTCTATGGGAAGTTTAAGGATAAAAGTGCTTAACGTTAACTGATTCTTTTGAACAGATCGATCATAAAATCCCTCTTCCCGTTTTCAGGTATATTTTTCATGCAGCTGACCAACCTGCTTGCTCAAATACTATTGCTCCCTGTGCTCATCAACCACGCAGATGCACTATCCGTTGGGGCCTATTTTCTGGCACTCTCCTTTGCTTCACTTGCAGGTATCCTCGTTAATTTCGGGACAAATCAGGCAACAATCATTGATTTGCAGCGTGCCAGTATGGAAAATGACCGGTCACGACTTCGCATCATCTATTCTCAGGCATTTGCCATCAGGATATTACCACTTCTTGTTGGGATGCTTGTTTCCATTTTCCTTGGTTTCAGCCATTCGTTGGGTAATTACTCTATTCTGAGTATCCTGCTCATTATCGCAGAATTCCTGAGTCCGCTCTTCTACCTCATTGCTTTTCAGCAGATGAAAATCTATGTGCTGCTGAATTTTCTTTTTAAATTCATCACCTTTTGGGTCATCTGGCTCTGCCGGAACGAACAACAGCTGGTGCAGCTTGCCATCATCGTTCCGGGAATTTCCATGATTATACTCAACCTCACAATGCTTTCCATTATCAAAAAGCGAGAGGGGTTAGGGGTTTCACTGAAACTTTCCTCAGACACATGGCATACCATGCGAACACATGTTCCGGTAGTTGCTAACAACATGACTGTGCACCTCCAGCAATCTGTTTTCCTCTTTTCAATATCAGGGGTTGCTTCTCCTGTTTTTCTTTCGGCATACGGTTTCATTGATAAGGTAGTGGGTAGCATCAGACTGGTTGTAAGCTCCTACAATGCATCATTTATTCCTATCGCAACTTCCGCACACCATACAGGATTCAGCAACTGGAAGACCCTCCGCAGCAAACACAATATGGTTATTACCATTTTATCCCTCATAGCAGCTGCGGTGCTTTTCTTTTTTTCGGAAGAACTGGTTAGACTCTTTCTATTAGGGGGAAAAGAGAAATCCGCAGAATTCATTGCCATGTCTGGTCAGTTGCTACGCATGATAAGTCTGGTGCCTCTTCTCATAGCACTTAACGCACTCAACATCATGGAACTGATGATGGAGAGTAGGTTCAACGACTACTTGTTGGCAGGCATTATCGTTCTTTTATTCTCTGCTTCCGGGGCAGTGTTTACGCATCTCGGACTAAAAACAGCATACCTGGGATTTTATCCTTTTTACATAGAATCCGTAAGTTTGCTAATCTATCTTTTTTTCGTCCTGCGCAACAGGAAAAACCACCTCTGATCCAATGTCCTTTTCCAATCTTTTCAAAAGCCTGATGGCTTGCTGTATCTGCATTTTACTGCAGTCAGATCTCCGAGCCCAGGTTGTAGGCGACCCTGTTGAAGCCTACCAGCGAAATGGACTCCTGCTTTCAGATACCAGTCTGCCTGCATCCGGACTCATCAGACCCTTCCTCGACGGTAACCTCCAGACACTTTCCTATATCGAACTGGATGGCAAAGACCTGCTTCACTTCCCGCAGCGCAGGATTAAATCTTACCGTTCTCCCAAAATCACTACCGAATCTATCTTCAAGCCTACCGAATTGGTGATACACCAGCAATACATCGGTCATCATCCCTATACCTGGAATGACGGGGCTTTCCTGCCTATGCCTGGCTACCAGCAACTGATCAGTGCAGGTGTGGCTGGAAAATCGGGAAATTTTGATTTTAAGTTGGCGCCTGAAATCGTGCTGGCTGAAAATCAGCCTTTCGAAGGCTTTCCAACAGACCACGACCAGACCACCTGGCGCGATTATTACCGCTATGTTAACTATATAGAAACACCCGAAAAATTTGGGGTTAATCCACTGCAAAAAATTTACGGCGGACAATCTTACCTCCGGTATTCCTTCAACGCAATATCCATCGAAGCTTCTACAGCTAATATATGGTGGGGACCAGGGTACCGCAATGCACTGCTCCTTTCCAATAACGCTCCGGGAATACCTCACCTGTCTGTTAAATCCAATCAACCCATAAGCACTGCGCTGGGATCCCTGGAGTTTGAAGTGTTATACGGACTGCTTTTCAATGAGCCATTTCCCCCTGCTGATACCTTTAAAGTTTACAGAAGTAATAAACTGTATAAGCGTAAAGAAAACCTGCAACGCATCATGAAAGGGTTTGTATTGAGCTGGCAACCCAAATGGGTACCGGGTCTTTTTGCAGGCGTGGAGCAATCAGAAGTGCGCTATCTCTACGAAACAAGAAAAGTAAAGGACTGGCTGCCTTTTAAAAAACCTTTTCGAAGGGTTATTTTTGACCTGCCGGAAAAAGGGTTATTATTGAGTGGTATATTCCTGAAATACCGAATCCCCAAAGCCAATGCAGAAATATATGGGGAATGGGGATGGAATGATGCAAGAAGGAATTTCAGGAGTTTCATGGTCAATAATGAGCAGGGAATTGCCTCAGTATGGGGTATCCGGAAACTGTTCAAACCCAAAGTAGAGGAAGGAGAGGAGCCGGGATATTACTGGGAGCTCAATGCAGAAATCACCAACCTGCAAATCCAGAACCAGAAAGACCTTTTTGTAAACACAGCACCTAAAAGCTGGTACCTTCATCCGCATGTGCGGCAAGGATATACGCATGATGGACAAATACTGGGTGCCGGCACCGGTCCCGGGGGTAATAGTCAATTCCTGGAGTTCAACTGGCGCAGCGGACTGAACAGAATCGGTATCTCGATGGAAAGGAAAGTAAATAACAATGACTTTTACATCTATCATTTTACCAATTCTGTAGATTACAGAAGATACTGGGTTGATTTCGCAGCATCCCTGCACCTGAGCTGGCAGTTCGGACACCTGCTGGTTAATGCCGAACTGTCTTCCATCAAAAGCCTCAACTACAATTACTGGCTCTTTCAACCTACAGATGCCTATTTCATATCCGGAAGAGATGTAAACCAGTCTACCGGTAATATTTCATTACGTTATTTCTTCAAACACCTGTGAAAAAACTGGCTATCATCATCATCAACTGGAACAGCCTTGAGCTGACTTCAGATACGCTGAAAGCCTTGCAGCACTGCAGCTTTAAGGATTTTGATGTTGTGCTCGTAGATAATGGATCTGGTGATGGTTCAGGAGAAGCGCTTCAAAAGGATTTTCCGGAAGTAATTCACCTCTCTTCGCCTGTGAATGTAGGATTCACGGGTGGGAATAATATTGGGATGAATTACGCACTTGAAAACGGATATGATTACATCATGCTGCTGAACAATGATGTGGATGCAGATCCGGGATTTCTTGAACCACTTATCTCAAGGATGGAAGCAGACCCACAGATGGGTGCTATCCAACCACTTATCATGTTTCACCACAACCGCAATCTGGTCTGGAATGCCGGAGGGAAATACCTCAGGTGGATTGGAGTTTCAAAAACCCTGACTGATCTGCCGCAAATGACCTCACCGAGCAAAACGGATTGGATTACAGGATGTGCTTTTATGATAAAATCTGAGGTGCTCCGGAAAGTTGGACTCCTGGAAGAAAAATATTTTATCTATCACGAAGACGTTGACCTTTCATTGCGGATACGGAATGCAGGGTATTCATTGTGGATTGACCCCGCTTCAGTAATCTACCACATTGCCGGGATGTCTCAAAAGGCAAAAACAAAAGGAAAAGAAGGGTTTGTAAGTCCGAAAGTTCATTACCTGAATGCCCGTAACCGTATTTGGACTATCCGTAAATACACCCGCCCCATTGAATGGCCAACCGTTTTCATCTATCAATTCCTTTACATGCTTACAGTTTCGGTATACTTCATACTTCGCGGCCGACATGAAAAGAGGAAGTCTTGGTGGCTTGGTATCCGGCATGGAATGGCCCTGCTTATAAGTATTTGCTTAATGTCTTTAGGGGTAAAGGCTCAAGTGGTGTCTCTGGATAACCTTCAGCTTGAAGAGGATATCAGACGGGCTCAGCTGATGGGCAAAATCGATCAAGACCTCTCTTTTAACATTCGTCCGGTTCAACCGAAAAAGATTGGAGACTGGGATTCTCTGTTGCCTTTTGCGGGAAAGAAACCTCTGCTGGGAAAAGGGAAAAATCTGTCTGGCAAGAAAGGGTACATAGATTTTACACCATTGCAGCTAATCACACAGTATGCGGGTAATTCTCCATTCAAAGGCAATGATGGTCCCATGATTGCTGCAACCGGTTTCCAGACTATGTTGAGTGGTGGATTCTTTATGAAAATGGGACCATTAACCATTCAGGCAAAACCGCAGGTTGTATATGCTCAGAATACGCCATTTAAAGGTTTCCCACAGGCACATTCTGAAGAATCCTGGTACCAGTACCTGTTTTTTATGGCGGAAATAGATATGCCGGAACGTTTCGGAGATAAGGTTTACAAACGTCAGTTTTTGGGTAATTCAAGTGTTAGATTGAATGCCGGTCCACTTTCCCTGGGCGTAAGCAATGAAAATATCTGGTGGGGACCAACATTGAACAGCCCACTCATCATGGGTGCTCATGCCCCCGGATTCCTCCATGCAACGTTGAACACACGTCGTCCATGGAGAACACCTGTAGGTAGTTTTGAATTCCAGATCATCGGCGGGTTATTAGACAGCTCAGGGTTCGCGATGTCAACAAAAACGGGGTCCAATTTTGAAATTACAGGGAAAAAAAATGAGCTCAGGTACATCAATGCAGGGGTTTTGAGTTACCAACCAAAATTTATCAATGGTCTTAGTATTGGAGTTATCAGAGCTGTTCAGGAATATACTTCTTGGTTGGTTGAAACAGGTAGGTGGTTTTTGATTGCTGATCTGGTAGACAGGTCTAAAGACACCGATTTTAATGTTGAAGTTAACCGAGATCAACAGGCTAGCTTATTCTTTCGTTGGTTGTTGTCGAAATCAAATGCAGAAATTTATGCTGAGTGGGGGCGAAATGATGCATTTTTTACCCCAAAGGATTTACAACAACAACCTGAGCACTCACGGGCCTTCAGCATAGGCTTTAGAAAAATATTCCCCAAATTAAGAAAATTCAACTGGGAGTTAATTTCAGAATACCACAAGCAAAATCAGCCTAACACCTGGAGGATTAGAAATGCGGGTTCTTGGTATAACCATAGTATGGTCCGTCATGGTTTAACCAATCGGGGTGAAGTGCTTGGCGCTTATGCTGGTCCGAGTTCCGCCATGCAGCTGATTCGTGTGTCTGCATTCGATGCCAAAAAACAATTTGGCATTCAATTGGAGCGGACTTTGCAACACAATGAAATGTATGAGCGGTTGTTTGGCTATACAGACCCCAATGTCCGCCGGTGGGTTGATTATATGCTGCGTTTTCAGGGACAATACCGGTTAAAAAACATGATTTTCAATGCCCAGCTGGCACTTAAATACAGTTATAACTATTACTGGTATCAGGAAACTGCCACGGAGTTCAGGGGGATGAATTATACAGGAGATCTGCCTGCTGCTATGCTACAGATGGGTGTGATGTGGAGGTTGTAATTTAGTTAAGCTTGCCTGCCTATGGCAGGAGTGAATAGTTGAGAGTGGATAGTTGAGAGTTATTTACTCGATTTTAACAGTATTCCCAACAACATGATTGTAAAACCTGCAATTAGGCCCCAAAACATATGAATATACCACTTTTTTCGGTCATTTTCAAGTGGTAAGGATGCATGGTCCACTATCTGGACTGCCGGAGTTTCCTGGATGAGCGCGGTTTTGCTAATCTCCAGGTTTTTCATCAACTCGGCATAAATCGTTCCCATCATAATTTTTTCCCGCTCACTGATTTCCCTGGTAACAGGCTGATCAATGAATGCAGGATTGGCATTCAACATCAACCTGTTTTCAGCTGTAGCCGAATAGGTCCTTTTGTTTAATACTGCTTCAAGACTATCTGTTCTGCCTTGAAGCCTGTCAATATTCTTTTTCAAGCGGCCTGTCCTCGCATCAATATAAAAATCAGTTGCAATTTTAATGATCCGCTCTGCTATCAACTTGCTCAACAACTCATCTTTGGTGTTGACAGACACCTTGAAAAATCCGAGTTTCTTATCGGGTTTATAAATACTGAGCTGCTTCTCCTCAATTCGCTTCACAATTACTTTCATCAGACTATCCTGCAACCTGCTGTTCTGATCAGCTTTCCCAAAAAATATTTCCCTCCCCACTGTCTTGGCTTTAGCCCATTGGCTTCTTAATTTGTACACATCGGCATACCGGTCTGCCAAAGTAAAAGAGCTGTCTGTACCATAAGGAGTCATCAGACATGTAGTCATCATACTGCGACTCTTTAAAAGCTCCAGCACATTGTCGCCGGATAAAATGCCATTACCACTTCCACCCAAACTCCCTATATCAAATCCGAGCTGACCGCCCAGGGCTGATAACAATCCCCCTCCCATATTTTTGTTCTCTTCTACAATAAAGGTGATTTCAGCGGTGTAACGTACAGACTTGAACCAGTTATAACCCAGGCCCAGACCTCCGCCAATCAAAGCCGCAACTATCAATAGCTTGTACTGCTTTTTCAACAGCTCAGTCAGCTCTCCAGTTTTACTGCTGATCCAATTTGTAATATAAAATTCCGGTTCTTGGGAATTCATGTTAATTAGTTTTATAAAGTTTAGAGAGTTAAGTTGAAGGTTGAGAGATGTTGAAATAACATTTCTTAAACTCTCAACTATTCACTCTCAACTATTCACTCTCAACTATTCACTCTCAACTTGCCTTTCTCTACAACTTCAATATCGCCAGCAACCCAACCAATGCAGAAAGGATGCCAGACACTGCTGTCAGCTCTCCTGTACTAAGGCCTCGGTTGGATTTGTCTTGCTCCGGCACAATGATCTTACTGCCCGGCTTCACGGCTGGATAAAACCTGATGAACAGGAATTTGCCTGTGCGTCTGTTGATGCCGTTGCCATACTGTACATAAGACCTGCCAAGGGCTCCATTCTGCTTCACACCACCAGCCGCTGAAATATAATACCGGAACCTGTTGCTCTGGTGTTTCAGCAGTTGTGGATTGTACACAGCTCCTGCCACTTCCACAAATGGATCATTACGTGGTATGAACAAACTATCGTTGGGCAATAACCTGAAATTTGCTGAGCCACTGCTGGCATTGGCGAGGTTGATACCTACCCGCACGCCATTGCGGAAAACCTGTGCATTCTCTATTGCGCCAAACTGATTAAGTCCGCCTGCCCTGCTGATGACATCTCCAATGGTCTCATCCCTGCGCTCCAGTGCAAAATGGCCTGGGAACAGTACTTCTCCACCTACTTTTACTTCTCCAAGTGAGCGGTAGTTGAGCAAGCGGGGTACAAAAATATAATCCTGGGGCTCGAGCAAATAGCGTCCGTTTGTGCCGGATAAACTGGAATCAAGCTCAATCTTGTTGACACTCAACAATGTATTGGCTAAAGTATCAGACCGGTTCTTGTCAAGCCTGGACACCTCCACCCTGTGGAAAGCTGCATCGGCACTGAAACCGCCGGCCATCACTATGAGATCCTGTAACTGTATGCCTGATCTGAAGGGGTATTTCCCCGGATTGCGCACAAAGCCCTCAATGGTTATATATTGCTGGGGTGTGAGTTCATCGCGTGTTGGGATGTGGATGGAGTCACCTTGTTTGATTTTAATGTCGGCCGAGAAATCAACACTGCTTGCCGCAAGGTCAAAGGCTATCATTTCCCGTTCCCTTGTTGCCGAAAGGCGTTTGATATAACCTCTGTTAAGAAAAGCATCGCTACGGAGTCCATCTGCTTTTTCAATGAGTTTGCGGAGTGTGAGTGTCTCCTGAAAGCCATATCTTCCTGGCCTGTATACAGCTCCGGTGATGGTAACGCTGTTATCAAAAGCAGGATTGATCTGCTCTGCATAAATAGAATCGGCCTGGGATGGAATATAGTTTGCAAATACAGCGGCATCAATGTCTCTTAAAACTTTTTCCTTACCCATGCGCTGCATAACCTTGAGGCGGTCTGTATAAGCTGAATCACTGAAGCCCCCGGCATATTCCAGCGCCTTGCTGAGTGTCTCTTTTTCGAGTAATTCATAAATGGCCGGTCGCTTTACCTGTCCGTCTAACTGCACGCGTTTGCCATAAACAGGGAAGCTGATGACGTCCTGGTCTTCGAGGCGTATATCCTGACTGAAACTACCGCGCTGCAAAAACTCATATAAGTCAAAACTGGCTATAGTTTTGTTGTT
>CAMAXV010000037.1 GCA_945862385.1 Chitinophaga pinensis | reverse complement strand
ATGGCCAATATGATTGCTTTTGATGAAAATCATCAGGAGGTAATTTTCCCCATCGAAAATACACAACTGAAGGTAGGCGACCTCATCCTTATCCGAAGCGGTGAACAGGTTCCAATTGATGCAAAAATCTTGTGGGGCGACGCACATGTGAATGAATCCCTGCTCACCGGGGAAAGCATCCCCATACACAGGCAGGCTAAAGATAAAATCATCGGTGGCAGTGTGCTCGAGTCAGGCTCCGTCAAAGCTCAGGTTACTGCCACTGGTAATGATACAGTTTTATCTGGTATACTTCAACTGGTAAAACAGGCTCAGGGGGAGAAACCCCCTATTCAGCACCTGGCAGATAAAATAAGTGCAATTTTTGTTCCCCTTGTCATTGGTATTGCAGTTGTGACCTTCATTGTTAATTTTTTTATCATAGATACGTTTACAGATGCACTTATGCGCAGTATTGCAGTGCTGGTCATAGCCTGCCCCTGCGCCATGGGTCTTGCCACACCTGCTGCCATTGCAGTTGGAATGGGAAGGGCGGCAAGATCTGGCATACTCTTCCGCAATGCCACCAGTCTTGAAAACTTCAGAACAATTACTCAGGTTGTATTCGACAAAACAGGTACCCTTACAACAGGGGGCTTCAAAATGTCAGCCTTCGATAGCATGGGCATGCCTGAAGAAGATTGGAAAAGAATTATCTATTCACTTGAAAAATACTCAAACCATCCCATCGCCCAATGTATTTCTTCCACTTTCAGGATGAAATCAGAAATCAGATGGAAGAAAATAGAAGAGGTCAAAGGGCTGGGCATGAAAGGCACCGACAAGGAAGGCAATACTTACTGGGCTGGTTCCTATAAACTGGTTGCGGATAAAGCTTTAGAAGGCGGACATAATGTTTATGTTCTTAAAAATGGCAAGCTCATTGGATGGATAGATGTGCAGGATGAAATCAGGAGCGAATCCAACGAAGTCATCTCCTACCTTAAAAGTAAACAGATCAAAACAATTTTGCTCAGTGGCGACAGAAAAGAAAAATGCGATCTTATTGCAGCATCCCTGGGAATAGATGAGGTTATTGCGGAAAAAAACCCTGAAGAAAAACTGGCAATTATTAGTCAACTTAATGCGGCAACACCCACTGCCATGGTGGGAGACGGAATCAATGATGCACCAGCCCTTGCCAAGGCAACAATTGGCATCTCCCTCAGTGAAGCCTCACAACTGGCCATCCAAAGCGCACAGGTAGTCCTGATGAATTCAGGCATCAAAAACCTGCCTTTAGCGCTAGGGTTGGGTAAACATACCTATGTAACCATACGTCAAAACCTTTTCTGGGCTTTTTTCTACAATATTATTGCCATTCCCGTTGCAGCATTTGGATTTCTGACACCAACTTTTGGTGCCCTGGTTATGGGAATGAGTGATGTTGTGCTGGCAGTAAATTCCGTCAGACTTTTCTTTAAAAAAGTGATTTGATTACACCAATTGCATGACCCCACAGGAAATTCTGCGTCACTATTGGGGCCACAATGCCTTCAGAGCTGCCCAGGAGGAGATTATAAAGGCAGTACTGAATAAACAAGATACATTAGCTATCCTGCCAACAGGTGGAGGCAAATCGGTTTGTTTTCAGGTTCCCGCGCTTGCTATGCCAGGGTGCTGTCTCGTGGTATCGCCCCTCATTGCCTTAATGGAAGATCAGGTTCAGCGACTCAAACAAATGAACATACCTGCAGCAGCAATTCGCGCGGGGATGACCTGGCAGGAATCTGCAAGTGTGCTGGAAGAATGCACCAATGATGCACTTAAATTCCTGTATGTGTCCCCGGAAAGGCTGGAAACAAGGGCATTCAGGGAAAGCCTGCGCCACCTCCCGCTCAACCTGCTTGCTGTTGATGAATCCCATTGCATATCTCAATGGGGATATGACTTCAGGCCTGCTTACCTGCATATTGCCCGGATAAGAGAGACCTTTCCCTCAATTCCGGTTTTAGCACTCACCGCATCAGCAACACCAGAAGTTCAGGCAGATATCGTCACGCAACTGAAAATGCGTGAACCACACAAATTCACCACTTCATTTACCAGGAAAAACCTTGTTTATGAAGTAATCCCCTGCGTGAACAAAATCGGAACCCTGATCAAAAGCCTTGAGTCACTATCCGGATCAGGAATTGTTTATTGTAAATCAAGAAGAAGAACAAAAGAAATAAGCGAACTCCTGCAACAGCAGGGTATTTCAAGTGATTATTACCATGCAGGACTTGACCAGGATACCAGAAGAGCCAAACAGGAGTCCTGGATTTCTGGTGAAACAAAAATCATTGCCTGCACCAACGCGTTTGGAATGGGTATCGATAAGCCTGACGTGCGGGTTGTCATACATGCAGATGTGCCGGACTGCCTTGAAAACTACTATCAGGAAGCAGGAAGAGCCGGAAGAGATGGTAAGGCTGCCAAAGCCATACTGTTGTATAACGACCGTGAACTGGCAGAACTGCAGCAACAGCCAGATATCAGGTATCCCAATATGCAAACTATCAGAAAGGTTTACCATGCACTGGCCAATTTCCTGCAAGTTCCAACCGGTGGTGGGGTGAACATTTCCTTCGATTTTGATTTGGAGACATTCATGAGCAGGTTCAAACTCAGCCTCTATGAAGTGCTTTACAGCCTGCAAGCCCTCAGGCAGGAACAAATAATCTCCTACCTCGAAAACGTCTTTCTTCCCTCCACTGTTCAATTCAATACAGGGCGGGCATACATAGAGGAAATTGAGACTTCTTTCCCGGCTTACGAACCGCTTATCAAAGCCCTGTTGCGATCTTATGCAGGCATTTTAGATCAACCGGTAAGGATCAGTGAACAACAAATGGGCAGGAGACTTTTCAAAGATGTTGAGACTATACGTAAAGGGCTGACTTTCCTGCATGGAACCGGCCTGATTCTTTATATACCCAGTAAAGATCAGCCACAGATCAGTTTTTTACAGGGCAGAATACAGACTGATGAGCTCAATGTCAACCATGCCAATTACCTGAAAAGAAAAGCGGCTTACAAGGCAAGAATTGAGAAAATGACCGGATATATTTCAGACATGGATTGCCGCTCAGTTTTCATTGGATCTTATTTTGGAGATGACAACATAGCATCCTGTGGGATATGCGACAATTGCAGGAAAAAAAACCAAAAAGAACCTGGCTATCCGGAAATGAAAAATTTTATGGAGGCGATAAAAATGAAGCTTTCAGATAAAACTGATTTTGATTCCCTCCGGGTGGCCCTGAATGCAGACCCCGAGCACCTTAACAAAACACTCGTTTTCATGAAAGATGAGGGAATTATTGTGATGGATTCATTTGGGAGAATTGGCTTAAAATAAAAAAAGGGCCAGGATAGAAATCCAGCCCGTTTAAAATCCAATATCCTATGAAAAACCGATGTAAAAATAAAAACTTTAATAAAAAATGCAAGTAAACGGCAAAGAAATAAAAAAGATAAATCTCAATCTCCTGATTGTCTGACTGTTACGATTAAAGGTCTTCCTCCCTTTCCAGCATTAAAATGGCATTTTGGGACACGATAAAATATTTGAAGCCTTCATATTCAATTTCAGTAGCCCCATTCATGAGAAAAATAGCGATATCTCCTTCCCTGGCCTGCAAGGGCACGTATTTCACTTTCTCATCATCAGATTTCCATACCTCATCTTCTACAGGAATGGGTATTACAAACCCTGGTCCGGTCTTAATAACAACACCCTGTTGAACTTTCTCCCTTTCCTGAACTCCGGGGGGTAAATACAAACCGCTGGCTGTCTTTTCATTGGGCTTGGAAGGCCTAATCAAAACCCTATCCCCTATAATAATGATTTTCTTAAATGTATTTTCTGAAGTAAGGTGCATGGATAGTATTTTTGCTATGAAAATGCAGCAAATTTCAAATTTCATGCCTGTTTAACAAAATTTTATTGGCATGATCTCTGTTTTGTCGCAGTTAATAATTTTATTTGTCTAAAACCTAAGCATATGTCTACCGCTGTTAAACCAAGGATTCTACTTTGTGAAGATGACCCTAACCTTGGCATCGTTTTAAAGAACTTTCTTGAGCTGAATGAATTTGAAGTAGTACTGGAAAGAGACGGAAGATTGGGACTAGCAGCCTTCCAGCGGGAAAAATTTGACATCTGTCTGCTTGACGTGATGATGCCCAAAATGGACGGATTTGCGCTGGCAAAAGAAATCAGAGACATCAATGAAGACATTCCTTTATTCTTCCTTTCTGCCAAGTCTATGAAAGAAGACCAGATAAAGGGCTATAAACTGGGTGCAGACGATTACATCACCAAGCCGTTCGACACTGAAGTATTGTTACTTAAAATCAAGGCAATCCTGAAGAGAAACGAAGAACAACATAAGGAACAGGAAAATACGGAATACGACCTGGGCATCTATCATTTTGTTCCAAAACTCCGCAAGCTTTCCTCTGCAAATGGTGAAGTAACCTTATCTCCCAAAGAAAATGAGCTGCTCAAAATGCTGAGTGAGTACAAAAATGATAAACTCGAAAGAGAACTGGCTTTGAAAAAAATCTGGGGCAACGATAACTACTTCAACGGCAGAAGCATGGATGTGTATATTGCCAAACTCCGCAAATACTTGAAGGATGACCAGAATGTTGAAATAGTCAACATCCATGGTGAAGGTTTCATGCTGGACATCAAATAATTTCTAACTTTTATTGGATGACTGAATTCAGAACAGCAGGTTATCCTGTGGTTTAAATGGCTTTCTGCCAAGGTGGTCATATGCTTTTGCAGTTACCTCCCTGCCACGACTGGTTCGCTGAAGGAATCCTTCCTGAATCAGGAAAGGCTCATAAACGTCTTCCAGGGTTCCTGGTTCTTCACCCACTGCTGTGGCAATAGTTCCGAGACCCACAGGGCCACCTTTGAATTTATCGATGATGGTAGAGAGGATTCTATTGTCCATCTCATCCAAACCATGTTCATCCACATGAAGGGCTTTCAATGCATGTCTGGTAATATCCAGTGAAATCACACCGTTACCCAGCACCTGAGCGAAATCCCTGACACGCTTCAGCAGACCATTGGCGATGCGGGGGGTAGCCCTGCTCCTGCGGGAAATCTCTCTGGCAGAATCTGATGTAATTTTCGTGTTGAGGATACCTGCAGAACGGGTAATTATCCTTTCAAGCACCTCATTGGAATAGTACTCCAGTCTGTTTTTGATGGCAAACCTGGATAAAAGCGGTGCAGTCAGTAAACCGCTCCTTGTAGTAGCACCAATAAGTGTAAACGGATTGAGGTTGATCTGAATGGTTTTCGCATTCGGACCACTGTCTATCATGATGTCGATCTTATAGTCTTCCATGGCAGAATAGAGGTATTCTTCAACAACAGTACTCAGCCTGTGTATCTCATCAATGAAGAGTACATCGTTCAATTGAAGGCTCGTAAGAAGTCCCGCCAGATCTGCAGGTTTTTCAATAACCGGGCCAGATGTTTCCTTAATGCTCACCCCCATTTCCCTGGCAACAATACGGGATAGCGTGGTTTTCCCCAATCCGGGGGGACCATGAAAGAGTACATGGTCCAAAGCCTCTGATCGCATCTGAGCAGCTTTGATGAAAATGCGCAGGTTTTCTATAATACCGGGCTGACCGGAGAAGTCTTCAAGACTTCCCGGCCTGATTGTATTTTCATATTCAAAATCGGGAGAACCTCCCGGTTTACCAGCTGGATCAAGATGGGGATTCATGTTCCGGTGAAATTAATGCATACCGCCTAAACAACCACGTTGATCATCTTCCCTTTAACATAAATTATCTTTTTAGGTGCCTTCCCTTCAAGCCATTTGATCACAACCGGGTCTGCCATCACCAGCTGCTCAGCCTCAGCTTGTCCGATATTGACATCAAGCTGCATGGTTGTGCGTGTTTTACCATTGATGGCAACAGGATATTCGCAGGTAGTTTCCACCAGGTATTTTTCTTCCAACTCCGGATAGGCAGCATCAAGCACAGATCCTTCCTTGCCAATAAGAGACCAAAGTTCTTCAGTAATATGGGGAGCGTAGGGAGAGAGGATCACAAGCAGCTTTTCAAGCAACTCCAACGAATGACATTTTAAGTCTGTAAGTTCATTGATACCAATCATGAAACCACTCACGGCAGTATTGAATGCAAACTTAGCCGTATCATCCTCAACCTTTTTCATCATCCGGTAAAACGACTTCCATGCTGCGTCTGATGCAGGATTCTGGTTGAATACAGGCCCTTTCTCCGCATCGAAATAAAGTCTCCAGAATTTCTTTATAAACCGGTGTACACCTTCAATTCCTTTGGTATCCCAGGGCTTATCCTGTTCAACCGGACCCAGGAACATCTCATACATCCTGAATGTATCTGCCCCATATTGTGATACGATATCATCAGGATTGACAACATTGAAATACCGCTTACTCATTTTCTCCAGCCTGCTGCCACACTTATAAACACCTTCTTCTGTTATAAAAGTTGCATCCGCATAATCAGGCTTCCATTTTTTAAACCCTTCCATATCGAGGTTAAATCCATCTACCAGAGCAACATCTACGTGCAACTCATCAGTTTCATACTGATCCTTCAATCCTGATGAAACATATTGTTTCGTACCCCTTATGCGATAAACCAATCTGGAGTCTCCGCCAATTTTACCCTGATTAACCAGCCGCCTGAAAGGCTCTTCAAACCCGATATAACCCAGGTCAAACAAGGCTTTGGTCCACATGCGACTGTAAAGCAAATGACCAACTGCATGCTCCGTTCCCCCGATGTAAAGGTCTACCTGTCCCCAGTAATCACTCGCCTTTCTGCTGCAAAACTCTTTGTCGTTGCCAGGGTCCATGTACCTGAGGAAATACCAGCTGCTTCCTGCATAACCAGGCATGGTGTTAACCTCACGTTTTCCACCTGAATAATCAACCCAATCAGGAAGATTGGCAAGCGGACCTTGTGCATCCGGACCAGGCTTAAGATCTGATAGTTCAGGTAATAAAACAGGGAGATCTTTTTCGTCGAGTGTAACTGCCATATCCCCATGCCATACAATCGGGAAAGGCTCGCCCCAATAGCGCTGCCGGCTGAATGCCGCATCCCTTATTTTGTAATTGGTCTGTCGCTTGCCGATGCCTGTTAATTCAATTTTCTCTATCGCCACAAGTATCGCATCACGCATCAGGAGTCCGTTCAGGAACCCACTGTTCTCAAGAACCACATCTTTGGTTGAATTGGCCTCTTCACCAGTGAATGCCGAACCGATAATATTGGTTACTGGGATATCAAAGTGTTTGGCGAACTTAAAATCCCGCTCATCACCACAGGGTACAGCCATGATTGCGCCAGTACCATATCCTGCCAGCACATATTCACTTATCCATACAGGAATTAACCTGTCTTCAAATGGATGCTGAACAAAAGCACCACTGAAAACACCGGTAATTTTTTTTTCAGCCATGCGTTCCCTTTCGCTCCGGCTGTTCACATATTCCAGGTACTTGTTCACCGATTCTTGCTGTTCAGCAGTTGTTATTTCCTGAACGAGTGCAAGCTCTGGCGCGATAACCATAAAATCAACCCCAAATATCGTATCAGGCCTGGTAGTGTAGACACGAAGCTGCTTTCCATTGGCAAGCGGATTGGATGAAACCAGCCCGAAATCAATTTCAGCACCAAAGCTTTTACCAATCCAGTTCGACTGCATTTCTTTCATGCTGTCGCTGAAATCTACTGTTTGCAATCCATCAAGCAGCCTTTCAGCATACTCGGTAATCCGAAGATACCACTGACGCAGTTTTTTCTTGATAACGGGATGCCCGCCACGCTCACTGACACCATTAATAACCTCATCATTGGCAAGCACTGTTCCCAAGGCCTCACACCAGTTAACCTCACCCACACCGCAATAGGCAAGCCGGTATTGCATCAAAATAGCCATTTGAGATGCTTCATCGAAACCAGACCATTCCTCTGCTGTGAAGGATAACTTGCGGTTACCCGGACAAACATGGCTTTTATTACCTTCTGCTTTAAAAATGGAAACAAGGTCAGCTATATGTCTTGCTTTTTGTTCTGAACGGTCAAACCAGCTGTCAAATAACTGCAGAAATATCCACTGAGTCCATTTGTAATAATCCGGATTGGAAGTCCTAACCTCACGATCCCAGTCGTAACAAAAGCCAATTTTATCCAGCTGAGACCTGAAGGTATTTATGTTGGCATCAGTAGAAACGGCAGGTGGAATACCATGCTCAATGGCATATTGTTCGGCAGGCAATCCGAATGAATCATATCCCATCGGATGCAGCACATTAAACCCTTTCAGGCGCTTGTACCTGCTGAATACATCACTGGCAATGTAGCCAAGCGGATGCCCCACATGCAAACCCGCCCCACTGGGGTAAGGAAACATGTCCAGCACATAATATTTGGGCTTACTGCTGTAATTACTTACTTTGTATGCATTGGTTTTTTGCCAGTGCTCCTGCCATTTCCTTTCTATTTCCCTGAATGCATACTCCATGTGAATCCTATTCTGATATGTTATTTAATAACTTAACCTTGCTAATCAGCGAAGCAAAAATACATAAACGCTTTAAAATTGCTATTTTTGATATTCCTTACGGTTCCGGGGAAAATTTAAATCGTAAACTATGGCAGCAGTCAGCAAGGCATCCATGAAAAGAAGCAAACCGTCGTATTTCATGTCTATTTTAGGCGTGGCGCTGGTATTGTTTATACTCGGCATGCTCGGATGGCTCGTCATCAATGCCAGTAAACTGGAAACTTACTTCAAAGGAAGTGTACAGGTCAATGCATTCATAAGAGAAGGCAGCCCACAAAACGAAATCGATGCGGTCAAAGCCATAATAGAAAGTCGTCCCTATGCCAAAAATGTGCAGTATGTTACCAAAGAGATGGCAAGAGAAAAGTTTATTGGCGACGGCAATGAAGACTGGAACAAAGTACTTGATTACAATCCACTTCCAGCCAGCATTGACTTTTTCCTTGAACCAGAATATGTCAACAAAGACAGCCTCAACAACATTACGGCAGACATCAAAAAAAGCTTCATCATCAGCGAAGTGAAATACCCTGATGCGGTGGTCAGCAACCTGAACAATATTGTTAGGAAAGCAGGATTCTTTCTGCTTGCCCTAGCAGGCACACTGGCACTTATTGTTATAATCCTGATTGACAATACCATTAAACTGGCTATGTTCTCAAACAGGTTCCTGATAAAAACGATGCAAATGGTTGGCGCCACCAGGTGGTTCATTTCAAAACCTTTTGATACCAAAGCCGTGATAAACGGACTAATCAGCGCCGCACTTGCAATTGGAGGAATCATGGTCATTATTTACGGTGTGGAAAACTGGTGGCTTCCTGAAATAAAAGCACTCAGAGACAATGCCATGCTGATGCTGCTTTTTTTCATACTCATACTGATTGGCATCAGTATAACATTCATCAGTACGCACCGCAGTGTGACCAAGTATCTCAAAATGAAACTCGACGACTTATATTAATCAACTTCTCATGAATACAAAAAACAACACCCTTTTCGGAAAAGACAACCTGCTTTGGATGCTTATAGGTATCATTGTTATCATCCTCGGATTCGTACTCATGAGCGGTGGAAAAAATGAAGACCCCAATGTTTTTGATGTTAATCAGGTGTATAGCAAAACCAGGATTACCATAGCCCCCATTCTCATTATGGCTGGTTTACTTATTGAAGTTTATGCCATTATGAAGAAAAGCAAATAGCAAACATGACCAATGTTGAAGCTATTGTCATAGCCATTATTGAGGGTATTACAGAATTTCTGCCTATTTCATCTACAGGTCATATGGTGATTGCTTCGTCCTTTATGGGGATACAAGAAGAAGCTTTTACCAAATTGTTTGAAGTGGTCATTCAGTTGGGTGCGATACTTTCTGTTGTGTTGCTTTATTGGAAAAAATTTTTCAACATCAACAGGATTGGTTTCTATGTCAAACTCCTGATTGCAGTAATACCGGCCTTGATTTTTGGTGGATTATTGAAAAAGCATATCGACCAGGTCCTGGAAAACCCGCTTTTCATAGCTGTTGTCATGCTTGCAGGTGGAATAGTTTTATTATTCGTTGACCAGTGGTTCAAACAAGCCGACATTAAAGATGAAGAAAACATCAGCAACAAAAAAGCATTGATCATAGGCTCCTTTCAGGTGCTTGCAGTGATTTTCCCAGGTCTAAGCAGGAGTGCTGCTACGATCATAGGTGGGATGCAACAAAAGCTCACAAGACCTCTGGCAGCAGAGTTCTCCTTTTTTCTTGCTGTTCCGACCATGATGGCAGCAACAGTAAAATCAATTTATGATATCTGGAAAGAGGAACCTGAAATACTCAATTCAGCAGGAATACAAACCCTTGCGGTGGGAAGTATAGTTGCATTTATCGTAGCGCTGCTGGCCATTCGTTTTTTATTGAAGTTTTTACAACACAATGGCTTCAGGGTTTTTGGGTGGTACAGGATTGCATTGGGTACTATTTT
This sequence comes from Chitinophaga pinensis, assembly GCA_945862385.1. Lineage (GTDB taxonomy): Bacteria > Bacteroidota > Bacteroidia > Chitinophagales > Chitinophagaceae > Pollutibacter. Next base: position 1,186 of record CAMAXV010000037.1, on the reverse strand, counting down.
GATAATTCTTATCGGCTTTAAACTAGTTTAACTGAGTTAAACTCATTTTTCATACCTTTCTGACAACATTTAAGTATATGCAGGCAGAAAGAAAGAAAATCCAGCGTGCCTGGTCTATGTACGACTGGGGAGCGAGTACATATAACCTTGTCATTACATCTACCATATTCCCGGCATATTATGTTGCTATTACCAGCAGTGATATTCCCGGTGAATTATCCTACGTAGACTTCTTCGGATACAAGATTATCAATACCGCATTGCAAAATTTTGCACTGGCAGCAGTCTTTTTACTTGTTTCCATTATGTCTCCGGTTTTGTCGTCTATTGCTGATTACAGGGGAAATAAAAAAGCATTCATGCGCGGATTTACCCTGCTGGGTTCTTTATCCTGTATGGGTTTGTTTTTCTTCACACCAGAAAGGGTTGAACTGGGCATCCTCATTTTCTCGCTTGCAGCATTGGGTTTCTGGACCAGTTGGGTATTTTACAATTCCTACCTGCCGGATATTGCCCTGCCGGAAGAAAGAGATCAGGTAAGTGCCAAAGGGTTTGCGATGGGATATATAGGCAGCGTGCTGCTCCAGTTGATTTGTTTTGTCATCATTTTAAAACCCGATCTTTTCGGAATAGGACATGACAAGACACTAGGACCAAGAATCTCTTTCCTGCTTGTGGGCCTCTGGTGGCTGGGCTTTGCACAAATTACTTTCAGGGCACTCCCCTCCAATACTGCATCAAATAAACAACTGAAAAAACACATCATTGTCAATGGCTTTCATGAGCTTCAATTGGTTTGGCAGCAAGCCAGACTTTTCCCGGCCCTCAAAAGATTTTTGATTGCATTTTTTTTCCTCAGTGTGGGTGTCCAAACGATCATGCTTGTAGCAGCTGGCTATAGTAAGAAAGAAATTTTTCCAAAAGACGAAGATGAACCAAAACTGATCCTTACTATCATCCTGATTCAACTGGTAGCCATCATTGGTGCCACACTACTTAGCAAACTCTCGCAACGCATTGGCAACTTACCTGCAATGCTAACTACGGTAGTTTTCTGGGTAGGTATATGTGTATGGGGATATTTCATCACGTCGCAAACAGAATTTTATATACTGGCAGCCTGCGTAGGCCTGGTTATGGGAGGCATACAGTCGATCAGCAGAAGCACGTATTCCAAGCTTATCCC
>CAMAXV010000036.1 GCA_945862385.1 Chitinophaga pinensis | reverse complement strand
ATAGAACCCTGAAAAATTTTTTGTATGCGCCTGCTTTACAAGATCATAATTTTTTCCTTTTAATTGACTAACCAATTTAGCAAGTTCAGCCTGTTCATCCTTTCCTGCAGATGCTGGATTTTTTTCATGACCATTGAAACTTGTTGCAGCTGTGACATATAGAATAATTTCACGGGCATTGGTGACCCGTAAATGCATTCCATCTGCAGCAATTTTTCCATCAGTATGAAAAACTCCGGCTTCCGTTACAAAACGCATAGAGCGGGAAGAATCATATTGAATAGCATCCTTCATATTGCCCCTGTAATTGGGCTCTGCAAGGGATGGCGCAATGCCGGACATGCTCAACCTGTTTTTAAAAGGGAGTAAAGGCCCCAGTTCTGCTTCTGTTCTGTGCTTGAGCAGGCTGTTGAATGAGACTGAAATATTCAGTGATTTTTTTCCGGAGGCTTTCAAGCGGATAAACATGGCCTTATCAGGGTAGGAAACAAATGTTTCACGGGTATATAAGGTGCCATCAGATTCAAAACTAACGCTGTGGATTCCAGTATTTAACTCAAGTTCCCGCTTGTAGCCAGCTGCAGAACCAATTCCGAAATCAATAATGAGGTTACCCATCGGCGCAAAGGAAGCTGAAAATTTACCCTGCATGAAACGTGTTAAACTATCCGCTTTTTTATAATCGCCGGCAAAAAGGGCTGCCCTGATCATAGGGAGGTATTGCTTCGCATCAGGATTCATGTTGGGGTCAACCGGATATCCTGCCCACAGGGTGGATTCATTGAGTGAAATTCTTTCCTTTTCGATACCGCCATAAACCATGCCACCAATTCTGCCATTTCCAACAGGCAATGCATCTTCAAAAACAGTTGCTGGTTTACTATACCAGATAAAATCCATTTCCCCTTTTTGCGCAAAAACACTGTTAAGCGGGAGTAACAATAGCAGGAATATTTTTTTATACATGAAGATCAATTAAAGAACCTGAAATCCGTGAGCATATGGATCGTCAGTGGGGTCAATAGAAATGGTATTATGTCCGTAGATCTTGGCCCAACCTTCAATCGATGGTCTCATGGCTGGCTTACCGTCAACGGATGTCTCCTCCTCGATCCGTCCAGTGAATTTACTTCCGATAATACTTTCGTGTATAAATTCATCACCCTTTTTCAGTTTGCCCCTTGAATACCATTGTGCCATTCGGGCACTTGTTCCGGTACCACACGGAGACCTGTCAATCGCTTTATCTCCATAGAAAACAGCATTCCTCGCAGTTGAATCCTTATCCAGCACATCGCCGCACCAGAGGATATGGCTGCAGGAATGAATTGTTGGATTAAGGGGATGAACAAATGTATACCGTGCATTGATATTGCTGCGCAATGTCCTTGCCATGCTAATGAGCTGGTCTGCTGTAAACTCCTGCAACCCGGGGAAATTAGGTTGTTTGTCTACTATGGCATAAAAATTTCCTCCATAAGCCACGTCAACTTTTATTTCACCAAGCCCTGGGCAATCTACAGAAAGATTTTCCTGATCAAGGTAACCTGCAACGTTGGTAAGTCTGATTGAACTGACTTTTCCGCCAGACATGGTGTAAGTGATTTCAACCAGTCCAGCTGGTGCCTCCATTCTAATTGTACCTGGCTGCTTTGGTATGACCAATCCTGACTCAATAGCGGCTGTTACAGTTCCAATTGTGCCATGTCCGCACATCGGCAGACATCCGCTTGTTTCTATAAAAAGAACTGCAAAATCATTTTCAGGATCATGCGGTGGATACAGGATACTTCCGCTCATCATGTCATGCCCTCTGGGTTCAAACATTAGGCCTCTTCTTATCCAGTCGTATTCCCGAAGAAAATGTTGTCTTTTCTCACTCATGTTATTTCCTTCGAGGGCGGGGCCACCAGAAATAACCAACCGTACAGGATTACCGCAGGTATGGGCATCAATGCACTCAAAAACATGACCCGATAAACGATGGGAAACTTTATTTTGTGATAACGATAAAGATTGGGTTGGCATAGTTCTACAAGTTAAATAAAATGTCGAAATTAGCCGACTACAATCTTTTGAAATGGAAACTTACGGAAGAATTCTATTGATAGCCATGCCTATTTTTCTTTTATTGGTTTTGTTTGAAAAATGGTACGGATGGCGAAAAGGGATGGATACAGTCAGACTGATGGATATGATTTCCTCCCTCACATCAGGTGTTACCAATGTTACCAAAGATGTGCTCGGTCTCAGTGTGGCTATAATTGGTTACGGCTGGATGGTTAATCATCTTGCTGTTGCGCATGTTTCTTCTGGCTGGATAACCTATATCATTGCTTTTCTGGCACTTGACTTCTCGGGATATTGGGTACACCGGATTCAGCATACCACCAATTTATTCTGGAATGCGCATATTATACACCACAGCAGTGAGGATTTCAACTTAGCCTGTGCGTTGAGACAAAGCATCTCGGTCTTTGTTAGACTGTTTACTTTTTTTCTTTTGCCCGCAGCATTACTTGGTGTTCCGGGTAACGTGATTGCTGTTGTTGGACCATTGCATCTCTTTATTCAATTCTGGTATCATACGCAACACATAAAGAGGATGGGTTTTCTGGAACATATTATTGTGACCCCCTCCCATCACAGGGTACACCATGCAATTAATCCGGAATATATGGACAAGAATTATTCCCAGGTATTTATTATATGGGATAAATTGTTCGGGACTTTTCAGGAAGAAAAGCAGGAAATTCCAGCTGTTTATGGCATAACTAGACCAGCAGCAACATGGAATCCAATAAAAATCAACTTTCAGCACCTGGCCTTGCTCATTCAAGATGCCTGGAGAGCTGGAAAATGGCAGGATAAACTTAAAATCTGGTTTATGCCAACAGGATGGAGGCCTGCAGACGTAGCTGCTGGTTACCCTGTTTATAAAATAAATGACGTGTATTCATTCAAAAAATATGAACCAGATCAATCAAAAGGATTCAGGATATGGTCAATGACGCAATTGCTGTTTTTGCTTTTATTTGTTTCACATCTGTTTGCAAACATAGCTGAGATAGGAAGTCCATCGATTTTTTATTATGGTGCTTTTTTATTCCTGTATGTTTATGCCATGACAGAACTGATGGACAGCAGCAAAAGTGCATGGATATGGGAGTTAGGAAAGACTGCAACGGGGTTTTTCCTCATGTATCTGCAGGGTGGCTGGTTCCAGGTAAACAAATATTTCCCAGGTGCCGATTATCTTGTTGCAGGGTATTTAGTTGTGACGTTCATTACTGCAATTGTTTTTTCAATGCAGCAACAAAAAACGAACAATTCCAATTCAGCTATGGCTTAGCACCCTGTGCTTTGATGTATTTTTCAACAAGTTTATCCAACAACCTGAGTGTCAATGTTCCTTCAGAGAGAATGGTATCATGGAATTTTCTGATGTCAAACTTATCGCCTAATTGAGTACTGGATCTTTGCCTCAGCTCTTTTATTTTTAGCTCTCCCATTTTATAGGCCAGTGCCTGTCCCGGCCATGCGATATACCTGTTAATTTCTGTATTGACTTCATGCAGGGAAAGTGCAGTATTGTTGGCGAGGTATTCAACCGCCTGTTCCCTGGACCATCCTTTTGCATGTAATCCCACATCAATAACAAGCCTGCAGGCACGCCACATATCATAAGTAAGTTGTCCGAAACGACTGTATGGATCTTTATAAAGCCCCATTTCATAACCCAGTGATTCAGCGTATAGTCCCCACCCTTCTCCAAAAGCATTGACATACAGGTTTCTTCTGAATTGAGGTAAATTTTCAAGTTCCTGAGTGAGTGACATTTGCAGGTGATGGCCTGGAACTGCTTCATGCAATGTCAATGCCTCCAGTGTATACAGGGTACGTGATGGCAGGTTATAAAGGTTGACCCAATAATTACCTGCACGTGTACCATTGATGGGGGCAGGAGAATATCTTCCAGCCGTGTAGGTTGGAGCAATTTCTGATGGAACAGGTTCCACGCCATAAGGCTGCCGGGGAAGTCTGCCGAATAAAGCAGGCAGCTTACCGTCTATCTTTTTGGCAATAAATGAGGCCTCTTTGAGCAACTCTTCTCCAGTTTTAGGGTAGAATTTCGGATCACTTCTCAGAGATGATATAAATGCCTGTAAAGAACCCTTAAAACCCACCTGATTCATAACATCCTGCATGGATTTTTTTATCCGTTCAACTTCCTGTAATCCGATATTGAAAACTGAATCATATGAAAGGTCTGTAGTTGTATAATGTCTTACCCGTTCCTGGTAAAATAATTTTCCCTGAGGAAAGAATTGTGCCCCCGGCTTTTGGGGTGCAGCAGGAAGGTATTCTAATTCAAAAAAGTTTTTAACCATTTTGAAGGCTACAATAACCTTATTTATTATAACACTTTTTGCCCTTTCCTGAATTACGTTCCAGTCCGTAGCACTTACCCCATCAGGTTTTTTCATGAATGGCTTCCAGAATACAGACTGTTCCGGTAGATTGACAATGTGGATTTCATAGGTATTATTGAAGCTTTTAACCACATCATAGGGTTGTGCAATACCTATCTTCAATCCTTCACGCATCAGCCCGAAATGCTCTTCCATATAACGGGGCAAATCATTCAGTTTACCCAAGTATTCTTCAGCATCTTTAACTGAACGCAATGAGGTATTTGACATACCCGTTACCTGAGTATGAAAGCCCCCCTCTGACAGGATTGGGTTTAAAAATGACCTGAATTTAAACTCCGAAATATCATCTTCAAAGCTGTATAACAGCAATTCTGCATTAATCTCATCAGCAAAATCCAGGTCTTTTTTATTTATCAGATTAATTTCACCAGAAACTTGCAAGGCAAAATCATGACGTCTTTTGGCTTCCGCTTCTCCATGTAAGCCCAATGAATACCCCGATGCCAAAGAAAGCTTTCTTTCCTGCTCATTAAATGACCTGGTGCGGGAAATGATGGATTTCAACACAGCATTAGTTGGCTCAGGTGCATTTTGGGCGTACGATTGAAACTGGACAAGCAACAGTAAAAAGAGGAATGGTTTCATTACAAGGATTGACTTGTTGGAATATCATTAACAGATCGGGTGATGCCAAGCGGATTGGCATTCTTCAGTTCGTCAGGGAGTAATGCATCCGGATAGTTCTGAAATGCCAGCGGCCTTGCAAATCTTTTGATGGCATCGGCCCCCACTGATGTATATCTAGAATCAGTTGAAGCGGGAAACGGACCACCATGGTGCATTGCCTGGCATACTTCAACGCCAGTAGGAACGCCATTGAGGATAATTCTGCCACATTTGGATGCTATAATGTCTGCAATTGAAGCATTTGCAGTATAATCATGCTCAGTGGCCATCAGTGTGGATGTAAGCTGTCCAGCCAAACTTCTGGCAACTGCAGCCATTTCATCCTGATCTTTGCACCTAACCAGCATGGAGAAAGGTCCAAATACTTCTTCCTGCAAAAGCGGATTCTTCAGAAAAACTTCTCCTGAAACCTCCGTAAGGATTGGCTCAGGCGAATTATTTATTACGTCCTGAGAAACCGAGGTAATACAGGAAACATCTGGCTGGGAAAGCATTAGCAAGCTTTTTTGTTGGTAATTTTTTGCGATGCCTTCATGTAGCATTTTACCGACTTTTATTTGCTGCAATTTCTCCGCCAGCATTCCCTTAAATGTATCGAGCACAGGCGAATCCAGTCCAATCAGCAAGCCGGGATTCGTGCAAAACTGTCCAACACCCAGCGTGATGGATTCAGCATACATTTGTGCAATAGCAGCAGGATCTGCCTCCAGTTTTTCTGGAAATAGAAAAACTGGATTTACACTACCCATTTCAGCGAATACCGGGATAGGTTGACTCCGTTGGTTTGCCCAGTTGAACAGGGCCATCCCACCTGAATAGGATCCAGTAAAACCAACAGCCTGAGTGTGCGGGTTTCTAACCAGGGCTTCTCCTACAGCAAATGATGCCCCTTGCAGGTGGATAAAAATATCCTGGGGCATCTGCAACACATCAAGGGCTTTTCTAATTGCGCCTGCAACCATTTCTGATGTTTCAGGATGGGCTGGGTGCGCTTTTACAACCACGGTGCATCCTGCTGCAAGTGCAGTAGCGGTATCTCCGCCTGCAGTTGAATAGGCATAAGGGAAATTACTTGATCCAAAAACAACCACTGGTCCGATTGGAACCAGCATTTTCCTGATATCCGGCCGTGGAGGTACCTTCTCAGGAATAGCAGTTGTTATTCTTGCTTCGAGCCAATCCCCCCTTTCACATGCATCTGCATAGCTGTTTAACTGAAATATGGTCCTCCCCCTTTCTCCCTTTAACCTGGCTTCAGGAAGGTTGGTTTCCCGCATAGTCACGGAGATGAGCTCATCTCCCAGTGCTTCAATTTCACGGGCTATGGCTTTCATCAGTAATGCTCTTTGACTCAGGCTGAATTTTGAATAGCTGCTGAATGCCTCAGCAGATCTTGACATAGCCTCATTAACCTGTTCTATTGATACGTCTGTATACATGTTTATAATTTTGGCCTTGAAGCGATTCCATCATTGATCACTTTCAGCACACGCTCTCTTTCTTCACCTACCAGTGGGAGACGTGGTGCGCGAACATATTCTGTACCTATACCAGTCTGTACGGCAGCCAACTTAATATATTGTACCAGTTTGGGGTGAATATCCAGCTCAAGCAATGGCATGAACCACCTGTAAATGGCAATAGCCTCATCCATTTTCCCTGCTTTTACCAGATTATACATGACAACGGTTTCTTTAGGAAATGCATCAACCAATCCTGCTACCAGTCCGTCTGCCCCTAATGCCAATTCTTCAACAGTAAGGGGATCAACGCCACAAAGAATTGCAAACCTGTTTCCGAATCTGTTTTTCAATCTGGTGATATTGGTGACATCCCGTGTGGACTCCTTGATAGCATTGATATGGGGAAACTCGGTAAGTTCCTGGAACATATCAAGGGTAACATCAATTTTATAATCAACAGGATTATTATAAATCATAATTGGCAAGTCAGTATTGCGGGCAACTTCCTTGAAGAATTCCACAGTTTCTCTGTCATCTGCCTTGTAACGCATCGGCGGAAGCAACATAAGACCATCAGCACCCCATTCTTTGGCCAGTTTTGCCTGAAGAACGGCATCACGGGTTGCGCCTTCAGCAATATTCATGATAACAGGAATTTTACCGGCAAGCTTTGAAACTGAAAATTTAACAAGAGCTTCTTTTTCAGCAAGTGTCAATGTGCTGGCTTCGCCAAGTGAACCTGCAATAATTATACCATGAATGCCAGCATCCACTTGGGCATCAAGATTCTTTTCGAACATGGTAAGATCAACCTGATCATCGGCTGTAAAAGGAGTAAGCAAAGCGGGGAAAACACCCTTCCATTCAAAATTCGGCATGACTGATTTTTTTTCAAACTTACTGAAAAAAGAGATGAAGCCTGAATTTGAAATAGGCACAATTATTTAAATCTTTAGACATCTAAATAACGGGAGTTTGATGGTGAATAGTTTATAACTTTACCTAGCTTATCAATCTGAATACTTTTGAATGAAATTGAACTGATATCGAGGTTAAAGTCAGGGGATGCGATTGCGTTCAGGGAATTGGTTGAAACAAGACAGTCTCTTGTATTTAATACCGTAATTGGTTTTTTACAAAATACTGAGGATGCAGAAGATGTCACACAGGATGTTTTTGTAAAAATTTTTGAGTCAATTACTCAGTTTAAAGGTGAATCTGCTCTTTCAACATGGGTATACAGGGTAGCTGTTACTACAGCACTGGAGTTTTTGAGGCGGAAGAAGCGAAAGAAAAGATTTGGGTTTTTAAGTCCGATTTTAGGTGAGAACAACGAGCTGACCTTGGAATTACCGGACTTTCACCATCCCGGCGTTACGCTTGACAACAGGGAGAAATCCGCAATTTTATTCAAAGCCATCAGGCAACTACCTGAAAACCAGCAAACTGCGTTTGTTTTAAACAAAGTGGAGGGATTAAGTTATCAGGAAGTGGCCGAAGTCATGAAAACAAGTCTTTCAGCTGTGGAGTCATTGTTACATCGTGCCAAGACAAATCTGAAAGATTTATTAAAAAACTTTTATAACTTAGAATAGCAGCGCAATAAATTGCGCTGTAAAGCATCTATTAAACAGTATTCATAAGCATGAAGCATAATTTTTCATCAGAGGACATTATCAATAGCCTGGAAAACATTCAGCGGGCTGAGCCACAACCTTTCCTGTTTACCAGGGTTCAGGCTCGACTCATGAAAGAACAAAGCAGGCCTGAAATTGCCATATTCAGATTTGTAACCAGACCTGCCTTTGCGATTTGTTTTGCACTCGTCTTCCTTTTTATCAACGGTTACCTTGTAAACTCGAAGATGCAGGAATACCAAACAATGGAAGATATTGGACAGCCTATAGCCGCTGAATATGTTCAGCATAATGTCAATCCTTACGAAATCAAAGAAACACCTTAGTTATGACACAAACCAGATACCGTTGGATGCTTTTCATTGTCCTGGTTTTGCTGATCAGTAACGTTGTATTGGCGTATTTTCTGACAGGATTCAATGTTGACAAGAAGTCGAACAAAAAGAAGCCTGAAGACCGTGTGTCTGCCTGGTATAAGGAGGTGGGTTTGGAACAGAGCCAGATTGACACATTCAAAATCCTGAAAGAAGATTACTTCAAAGTGATGAAGCCTATTTGGGGTGAAATCCGCATATTGAAAGACAGTTTATACAGCCAGCTTGACAAAGCTCCCGAGGATTCTGTTGTTGCCAGCCTGCTCACAGCTATAAGTCAAAAAAATCTGGCATCAGACAAACATACGTTCAGTCATTTTTCCAGATTGAGAACAATGTGTACGCCAGACCAACAGGTGAGATTTGACACCATCATTCCAAAAATGCTCAACCGCCCCTGGAGCAGGGCTAAGAAATAGCCATTAATTTATTTTTTCACTTTCCGAATTGCATCTTCCACCAGCGGCTCCAATACTTTATATCCTTCAACTGTAGGGTGTACACCATCGTTGGCATATTCCGCTTTCATACCCTTCTTATCATCCACTACAGCACTGTAAAGATCCAAATAATAGAAACCTTCAGTTTTAGCAAAATCACGTATTGCATTATTCAGGGCAATAACTTTATCACCGGGCTCAAGACCTGGCCTCCAGCGAAAATCACTTGCCGGTAAAACTGAACACAGAATAACTTTTATATTATTAACTCTTGCCAGCTGTGCAATAGCCTTGATGTTATTGAGTGTTTGGAGCGGATTGTAGGGCCCAGTATTTTGCGCAATATCATTAATTCCCGCTTTCAGTACCAGAACATCCGGATCGAGCGCCAATACATCCTCATAAAATCGCAATAACATTTGAGGTGTAGTTTGTCCGCTTATCCCCCTGTCATAATAAGGCTTTCCGGCAAAAAACTCTGGCCTGAGTCTTATCCAGCCTTCGAAAATAGAATTCCCCAGGAAAACCACCCGCTTCTCACCTTTAATGCGAGCAGGTACCGCTTTGTTCTGTTCTGCATATTTCCTGAAGTTGGCCCAATCCGCCCAATTGTCATTGATTTTAGATTGCGCCTGCAGTAACGATGTACTAAAAATCCCAAGCACCAGTAAGTATTTTATTTTCATAGACCTATCAATTTAAATGTGTCAAGCCAGATTTATATTATCCATACAATTCAAAATGAATTGCCTTTTTATCTATTCCCATGTTCTGTATGCGCTGGCGGGCTTCATTGATCATTTCCTTCCAGCCGCAAAGGAAAAAATGAGGAGCATCACGTTGGGATTCCATCAACTGTTCATAAATTCCGTGCACATAGCCAATGCAAAGACCTTCTGCAACATTTTGCTCTCTTGAAAATGTTGGAAAATAATGAAATCCGGGTAATTTCTGCTTTAAATCAAGCAACTCTTCAAGATATAATGCATCAAGACATTTTCTTGTACCGTATATGAGGAAAATTTCCTTGTGTGGGATATTATTGTGATGTATATGTTGAATCATGGACCTGAATGGCGCTATTCCAGTTCCCGTGCATACCATGAAAATATCTGAAGTGATAGGATCAGGGAGGGTAAAATGACCTTGCGGACCACGAACAGGAAATTCAGTACCCACTGTTGCCTCATTAAAAAGATAGGTAGTACCAAGACCTCCTTCCATCAATACGATGATCAGTTCAAACACATTGGTCCCATCCGGAGCAGAAGCGATGGAATAACTTCTCCAGCGCTTGTTTGGCTGTTCATGAATAGGCAAATCCAGTGTTACAAATTGCCCGGGAATAAAATCAAATCTCTCCAATTCAGGAATCTGTATCCAAAATTTTTTTGTTGACGCAGTTTCATCTTCAATGCGGATAATTTTACCGTTACGCCAAGGTTGTGCAGCCATAACTTTAGATTGATTTGTTTACAGATTGTATTTCAAATAATTTACGCTTCACTTTTGAGATTAATCATTAGCAGTCCAAAAACCAGCAATACCATTCCAGTATACAGATTGATTGCGTGTGAGAGCGCTGCTGTAAAAAAATAGCCCAGCAACAGGACAAGCGCTACAAGCGTAAAAAAGAAGCCAATGACAAAACTGAGTTGGTTGAATTTTTCGTACATAGCCAAAGTGTTAGAAGAAAATAAAGTTGAGAATAATGGTCAGGATCAAAAGAATAATACTCAGAGGAGCAACCCTCAGGTACCATTTTTTTTCTGTGGCATATACTTTTTCAGTAAGTGAATAAACCAATCCTTTCAATTCTTCATCAGGTTTGGGTTTTGTTACCAGGCTAACAACAATAGTGATTACAAAATTGGCGAGCCAGGAGAAAGATGCCACGATGAAGGCCTGTCCCATTCCGCTGCTGATCGGATAAGCCGGCGCAATCCATCCCCCCTTGCCTTCGGCTATAGTAAGTCCATGTGTGATAGCGGCGGCAATGGTACCCCCGAGCAATCCCCAGAAAGCACCATCACTGGTAGTCCTTTTCCAGAACATACCAAGCATGAATGTGGCGAAGAGCGGTCCGTTTACAAAGCTGAAAACGAGTTGAAGAAAATCATTGATATTATTGAAACTTGCTGCGATGTAAGCTGTTGCGATGGAAAAAAGAATTCCGAAGAGTGTAACCCATTTACCTACCTGCAGGTAATGTTTATCTGATTTGTTTTTGAAGAAATAAGCCTGATAAATATCATAGGTAAAAACAGAATTGAATGCCGTAACATTACCTGCCATACCACTCATAAATGAGGCAATTAATGCCGTAATACCAACACCCAGCAATCCACTTGGGTAGTAGTGTGAAATCAGGGATGGCAATGTCATGGTGTAATCATAGCCACCCGATGCAGCCATCGGAATCCGGTATGCGTCGTCACCCTGCGCTGTTTTAGTCAGCGCAATGGCAATCACACCAGGAAGAACAACAATAAGTGGCATCAGAAGTTTAGGAATGGCAGCTATGACAGGAGTCCGCTGGGCTGCACTCATGTTTTTGGCAATCATGGCCCGTTGAACAACCAGAAAGTCTGTACACCAATAGCCAAATGACATAACAAAACCAAGTCCGAATATGAGTGAAATGAAATTAATCCCCATACTATTTTGTTCGGCAGTACCCATGTATTTCCATGCATGTGTATACTGAGGCTCAAGACCAGCCTTGATGGCATCCCATCCTCCGGCGTCTTGTAATGCCACGATTACAAGTGGAGACAATCCAAGCACAATCAAAAAAAACTGCAAAACCTCATTGTATAC
>CAMAXV010000035.1 GCA_945862385.1 Chitinophaga pinensis | reverse complement strand
TATCATGCTAATCATCTCTCACCTGCTCATGCGAAACCGGCTGCCACAAGGTATTGAGTGGAAACAGCTTGCGATTTACGGGGTACTGAATATCACCATCTACCTGGGCATGTATGTTATTGCCATGCAGGAAGTATCTGCCGGACTGGGCAGCCTGGCGGTTGCCATCAATCCTGTAATCATTACTACTGTGGGGCTGCTGTGGGACCGCCAACAGATTAGTCTCCGCATCACCGGTTCTCTGCTGCTGGGTTTCCTGGGTGTAGCAGTAGCGGCATACCCCTTGTTGCAGGGAAGTTATGCCACCATTTCCGGTATCGTATTGCTGATATCCAGCATGCTGGTCTATTCAGCCGGCACCCTGTATTTCCAGCGAAAAAAATGGAACGAGCTGCACCTGCTGACCATCAACGGCTGGCAGACTATACTTGGGGGGATATTCCTATTGCCATTCACTTTATACTACTGGAAACCTGGCAACAACCTGTTTAATCCCGTATTCTGGCTGTCCACTTCCTGGCTGGCCATCGGCGTCTCTATCGGAGCAGTGCAAACATGGATTTACCTGCTGAAACACAATGGCACAAAAGCCTCCTACTGGTTGTTTTTGAGTCCGATTTTTGGATTCATTTATGCTTCAATACTCATGCAGGAACCGATTGGAGTCTGGACTGTAACAGGCACCATATTTGTACTGGCCGGATTGTATCTGGGTACAAAAAGGAATGCCTGATCTGCAAAATTTTTCAGTATTTTCATGTCACCCAAAACCAACATGCATGAACAAACGTTTTGCCCTCCCCGAAGACTGGTCAATCGTCGTAACCGGCTTCCTGATTATTGCCCTTGTCATCTTCGGCTTCCCACTGATATCCCCAACCTATGGCTGGAAAAACACTGGTGAGCTATCTGGAAAAGTGTTTACATCCTACAACATAAAAGTAGCCCTGCACCTATTTATCTGCCTCTTTGCACTGGCCATTGTCCTGGCTTTCATCAGCGGCAAACCGGTAAAACCAGTGCTCAAAGGCTTTCCTGCAGTTTACCTGCTCACCACCCTGGCCCTGATCCTGGCTGGCAATGCCTTTCTGAAAGACTGGAACCTTGAGGCTGTGATTTTCAGTCTCCTCATTGGTCTGGTTATCCGCAATTTTTTTACGGTTCCTGAATGGCTGAAAGCTTCCCTTTCTACAGAGGCTTATGTCAAAATCGGACTGGTACTGCTCGGCAGTTCCGTGATTTTCGGGGATATTCTCAAAGCCGGTTCTCTCGGACTCATTCAGGCCCTCATTGTTGTGGTGTCTGTCTGGTACTTCGCATATTGGATAGCCAAAAAATTGGGAGTGGATGAAGAAATGTCGATTATGATTTCGAGTGCTGTGTCTATCTGCGGAGTGTCTGCTGCCATTGCTACTGCCGGAGCCATCAAAGGGGATTCAAAGAAACTGAGCTACGTCATCTCTATTGTGCTAATCACTGCTATCCCTATGATCATCTTCATGCCGATGCTGGCCAACCTGCTCGGACTACCAGAAGCTGTGGCAGGTGCCTGGATTGGTGGAACCATTGATACAAGCGGAGGCGTTATTGCTTCGGGTTCACTCGTGGGTGAAGAAGCGTTGAAGATTAGCACCATCGTGAAATTCTCTCAGAATGTGTTGTTGGGACTGGCTGCTTTTGCCATCAGCATCTACTGGACCTACAAAGGGAAGTCAACTGAAACAGGTGAAAAGGTAAAACCCAATGCCGCCGTGATCTGGGAGAGGTTTCCCAAGTTTGTTATCGGGTTCATTGCCGCCTCACTCCTCTTTTCTTTCTTCATTGATGCGGATACCAACAACGCTGTAAAAGGACACCTGAAAGCCCTGCAGGGTGTTTGGTTCGCACTGGCTTTCACCAGCATCGGACTGGAAACGAATTTCAGGGAGCTCTTCAACGGACAAGGGAAGAAACCACTGTATGCTTTCTTGATTGCCCAGCTATTTAATGTTGTTGTTACCTTACTGGTGGCCTGGATGTTGTTCAGGTAGATCGCTGAAAACCTACATAATAAAAAAAGGGACGCATAAATGCATCCCTTTTTTGTTTGCCTGATTGGCTTATTTCTTCCTTGTAGCAATCACATCAAACATACTCATCAACCTGCCTGTAGCCGTGTTCTCGTCTTTTTTGGTGAGTGTAACACTCACATCATAACCTGCTATGGAAAACTCAAAAACAAGGTTCTCGCCGTCAAGCTTTACAGAGGCCATATCCTTCTCTGTGGTAGATCCTGGCTCTGTGAAATATCCTTTCCAGTTGCCATCCTTCTTTTCAAAACGAACAGGCACAGTAGCATCTCCGTTGGGAGTTTCTTTCACAAGCGCATCCCACTTTCCTTCAAAGTAAGAACCTGGAGCTGCAGCTGCTTCTTTAATACGCTTGGCTTCCATGGAAAACATATCCATCAGGCTGCCGGCTGCGTTATCGTCATCTTTCTTGTTGAGGTAGGCTGTCAGGTCATAACCAGCAGTATTAAAAGCAAAATTAATCTGGGCTCCATTCATGAAAACAGTATCCATCTTCTTCTCCTGCTTGGATTCAAGATCTGTAAAATAACCAACAAGTTTACCATCTTTTTTCTCAAAACGGGCAGGCAAGGTAACATTCCCATTGGGTGTCTCTTTCACCAGTACTTCCCACTTACCCAGGAAATAACTGTCATCGGCTGTTTGCGCCTGCAGGGCAGTAAAAGATAGCAGTGAAACAACCAGGAGATTGAATAGAACTTTCATAACGTCTGTGTTTTTATTTTGGTGAAATTAACCATTTTCAGCGCAAAAAGTTGACACCTCAGGTTAAGATGAGGATAAATCATGGCTGGAGTTTTCCTCCTGAGAAATTTAGGCGACTCTAAATCAATCCTGAATAACCTCTTTTCCAATCAGATCCCAGAGATTTCCATATATGTCTCTGAACACGAGCACCCTACCATAAGGCATTTCTTCCGGTGGCCTTACGATTTCAACATGGTGTGCCAACAGCCTGTCGTAATCCTGCTGAAAGGTATCCGTATGTAGAAACAAAAATACCCGTCCTCCTGTCTGATTACCAATAGCCTGCTCCTGAAGTGGTCCAACTGCCCTGGCAAGCAGCAACTGACAACTGCCATCACCGGGTGAAACAAGCACCCAGCGCTTGGTTTCAGATAGGGTCTCATCCTGAATGAGCTCAAAACCCAGCACACCCGTGTAATAGGCAATCGCTTTGTCGTAATCATCCACCACCAGGGCGATATGGGCCAGTTTCCGCATGTGTTATTCTGTCTCTTTTAATGGGTCCTGTTCAATAAAAGGTTGTTTGTAAATCCGCTTGCCCGTGGCTTTATAAATTGCATTGGCAACTGCCCCGCCTGTTGGAGGAAGAGCCGGCTCACCCAATCCGGTAGGATCTTTGCCATTGTCAACAAAGCTGGTGTCAACTTCAGGGATGCCTTTCATGCGCACATGTCTGTAAACGTTGAAATTCTTTTGTTCTGGTTCGCCATTGGTAAAGCTGAGTTTTCCATACATGGCATGTCCGAAACCGTCAAGTATACCACCCATCACCTGCTGTTGTGCTCCTGATGAATTGATGACAATACCACAATCAGAAACTGCAGTAATCTTCTTCACCACTGGCTTTCCGGCTTCCATCACCACATCACAAACCTGTCCCACATAAGAAGCATGTGAAAAATAAACACTGAATCCCTGGGCTACACCAGGCTTCTTACCCCACTGCGATTTCTCCGCAACGGTTTTGATCACATTTTCCATGCGGTCAATATCATATCGAACCGGACCAGCAGGTGCTGTTCTTGCCTTTTGCAGCAACTCGAGCCTCAACTGAACAGGATCTTTTCCCATGGCTTCAGCTACCTCATCAAGGAAACTTTGTTCAGCACAGGCGAGAAAATTCGTAACAGGTGCACGCCATGCTCCGGTAGTAATCGGAGAACTGTGATCTACTGAATCAATAAGCAGGTTATCTATGGAGCCTGAAGGGAAATTATTTTCCCGGGTGGAGTTGCCTACATTGATTCCCACTCCCCTGAGTTTGTACCCTGTTAAGTTTCCCTGAGCATCTATAGCTGCTTCAAACCTGTATCTTACGGCAGGTCTGTAACTGCCACCACCCATATCGTCTTCGCGGGTCCAGATGAGTTTAACCGGTTTCTTGATGATAGACGAAACCTCTGCTGCTTCCACCACGTAATCAAATTTCAGCCTGCGACCGAAACCACCACCCAGGCGGGTAATGTCTACCGTTATCTTGCTCTCTGGTATTTTGAGCAGGTCAGATACAGCCTTGCGTGCCGATCCTGGGGTTTGAGTGGGTCCAACCAACTCCACACCGTCGGGTCTGACATCAGCAAAGAAATTCATGGGTTCGATGGGATTGTGGGGGATAAACGGACACTCAAATTCCCGTTTGATCACTTTTGCTGCTTTACTGAAGGCAGCTTCCACATCACCTTCCTTGCGGTTGACCTTTGCATCTGTCCTGTTCATCATGCTGGTGAACAAAGCATCATGGTCTGTTGAACTCTCCGGCATTTTACCAGGTATGGGCTCATAACTGATATCAAGCGCCTTGCGGGCTTTCAGCACCGCCCAGGTGGATGTTCCCACCACAGCTACATTGTTTTTGAACGTTACCACATTGGTTACTCCAGGCATGGCTTTGGCTGCCTTGTCATTCACCGACTTAATCTGGGTTCCGAATGCAGGTGGTCGTTGAATTACTGCATACATCATCCCCTCCCGGTAGAAATCGAGTCCGAATAATCCCTTTCCGGTAACAATATTTTTATTTTCTACATTGCGGATAGGCTTTCCGATGAGCTTGAAGCTTTTATGGTCTTTCAGCTTCACTTCTGGCGGAACCGGCAATTTGGCTGCATCCATAACAAGCTCACCATAGCTGGCTTTTTTACCACTGGCTTCATGCATCACCATCCCTTCAGAAGCGGTACATTCAGCCGGCGAAACGCGCCAGCGGCTGGCTGCAGCGGTTACCAGCATGAGCCTGGCCGTAGCACCTGCATTGCGGAGTCTCTTCCAGGAATGGGGAACTGCACCACTTCCACCTGTAAGCTGACGCTCAAATCGATTGGTATCGAGCGGGGCCTGCACCACAACTACCTTGTTCCAGTCGGCATCAAGCTCCTCAGCCACGATCATGGCAAAAGAAGTTTTGATATTTTGTCCGAGTTCAGGATTGGGTGATGCGATGGTGACTGTTCCATCAGGAGCAATGGACAAATAACTGTTGAAATCATGTTTCAGCCCTTCAACTAACTGACCCTGCACCGGTCCGGCCATGAGGTCTTCAAACAGCGTAAAGCCCAGGAGGAGTCCTCCTCCGGAGAGAGAAACTTTCTTCAGAAAATCCCTTCTTTCGTTGTGTATAGTATGTTCCATGATTATTTCGTTTTTTTACTGGCCACCAAAACAGCTTCGCGGATGCGGTGATAGGCCGCACAACGGCAAAGATTGCCGTTCATCGCTGTTTCAACCTGTTCCAGCGTTGGATTGGGGGTTTTCTTCAAAAAAGCAGCTGCAGTCATGATCTGTCCAGCCTGGCAGTAACCACATTGCGGTACATCCACCTCATCCCAGGCTTGTTGCAGGGGGTGATCTCCCTTTTCAGTCAAACCTTCGATGGTGGTTACTTTGGATGTTCCCACTGAAGATACTGGCAACAGACAGGCGCGCGTAGCGTTGCCATTGAGGTGGATGGTGCAGGCACCGCAGGACCCAATACCGCATCCAAATTTGGTACCTACAAGCCTGAGGTTATCGCGAAGTACCCACAAGAGCGGTGTGTCAGCTGCCACATCAACTTTAAGTGACTTACCATTTACATTGAGTGTATAAACCGGCATGGATTTTATTTTTGAAATTAGGGTTTCGGTAAAAACCTTTCTCTTATTGTTTAAGGAAAACTTTTGAATAATTGATTTTTAATGCATCCATATAAGGCATGTGCTTTTCTACACGCTTTTTAAAGGCTGGAAAATCTTTGGGAGCCTTGGGCGACCAGGCAATCTCCGATAATGCCAGTGCCCTGGGGTAAGTCATGTATTCCGCATACTTGATATTACTGATGTATTCTGTCCATACATTGGCCTGTATACCCACCACATACTTTGTTTCCTCTGCAGTAAGCTCAGGAAGATCGGGTTCGAAAGAGTAAGATTTCGACAAAGGGAGATTACCTCCAATGGCCAGGGGCTCTGTTTTGGAATCACCCTGATAATAATCGAGGTAAAAGAAACTGTTGGGAGACATCACCACATCATGTTTTTGTTTGGCTGCTTCCACGCCACCTTTTACACCTCTCCAGGACATCACCATGGCGTTAGGCGACAAACCGCCTTCCAGAATCTCGTCCCAGCCAAGCAGTTTCTTGCCTTTTGAAGTAACAAACTTGTCAATCCTGCGGATAAAATAACTCTGTAACTCATCTTCATCCTTCAACCCCAGCTTTTTTATCAGATCCTGACAGAACCGGCTTTCTCTCCATTGTGTTTTGGGACACTCATCACCACCGATATGGATATACTGCCCGGGAAACAAGGCCATCACTTCAGTCAGCACATCCTGTAAAAAAGTAAAAGTCTCCTCCCTGGGCGCAAGCACATCTTCTGAAACACCCCACCTGGTGGCCACCTGATAGATCTTATCTGGATTACAACCAAACTGCGGATAGGCGGAGAGAACAGCCTGGGAATGACCCGGCATTTCAATTTCGGGAATGACGTTGATGTATTTACTTGAGGCATAAGCTACAATGTCTTTTACCTGATCCTGGGTATAGAAGCCACCATAAGACTTGCCATCATACTTCTTATCGCGGTAATGGCCGAGCATGGTTTCCTTACGCACAGAAGAAACCTGTGTGAGGAGGGGATATTTTTTGATTTCTATGCGCCAGCCTTGATCTTCAGTGAGGTGCCAGTGGAAAGTATTGAGCTTATAAACCGCCATCAGGTCAATGAAACGCTTGACATCTTCAACAGGAAAAAAATACCTGCCCACATCCAGCATCATGCCCCTGTAGCCGAAACGGGGTTCATCATCAATCACACAATTTGGAATGCTTACCGCAAGGGCAGTAGCTTCTGTACCACTAAGCTGTGGAGGCATCAACTGGAGCAGGGTCTGCAAACCATAAAATGCACCCTGACCAGTGCTGGCCTGGATTTCAACCTTTTTGGCAGTTACATTGAGCCTGTAACCTTCAGGTTTAAGTTTGGGATTTTCAGTGAACACAATGCCTGTACCAGATGTTCCTTTTTTAACTGTCAGCGCAAAACCAGACGCCCTGTTGAGTTGATTTACCAGCAGCTCAGCAACTGGTTGAAACAGCTCGCTGCCAACAGTTACTGCGTTATTGCGCTTCAGGGTGAATGACCCTGGCATCGCAACAAGCTGCTTGGGTTGGGGAATAATGTTGTAGCTATTTTGTGCCTGAATTCCGGATAAAAGGAAGAGACCCATCAGGGCCAGAAAAATTCTGCTCATACGGCGATTGTTTAGGTCACTCAATATAAGCAATAATCTGCTTTTTACATCTGTAAGGAATACATTACATTCATATTATCATTAAACATTCAATACCATCCCATGTCATGGAAAGGAACAGTACTGTTTTTACTCCTGGCTATGCATAGCCGCAGCCAGTCCGTTGTCCCAACAGACAGTCTTTGCCAGGGTGCCTATTTTACAGAAGAACAAGGCGCAAACCTGCTTCAAAAACTCACACCGGAATCTCCTGAAAATTGGGCAAATCGGCGCACAAAAGTGCTGAACCAGCTTCAAAAAGGCATGCACCTGGAAACAATTCCTGAAGCACCTGCAACCAAACCGGTGATCCACTCCAGAAAAGTGATGGATGGCTATACTGTTGAAAATGTTTACTTCGAAAGCATGCCGGGACTGTTTGTAACAGGTAATCTCTACCGTCCGTTGCAGCAGCTTGAAAACTATGCAGGTGTGCTTTGTCCGCATGGCCACGACGGCACAGGGGAAGGTCGCTTCCGGGAACAGACACAGGTACGCTGCGCAACCCTTGCACAAATGGGTGCCGTGGTCTTCACCTGGGATATGCTGGGTTATGGCGACGCAAAGCAAACACAACACAAACACCCGCTGGCACTGCAATTACAGGCCATCAACAGTATCCGGGCCCTCGATTTTCTGCTGTCACTCCCTGGCGTGGATACAGCTAGAATAGGCATCACTGGTGAATCTGGCGGTGGCACACAGACATTCCTGCTGGCAGCATTGGATCAGCGCATAAAAGTATCTGCTCCAGTGGTGATGGTCTCTGCCCATTTCTTCGGCGGATGCAGCTGCGAAAGCGGCATGCCCATACACAGGTCAACTGATTACCAAACCTGCAACGCAGAAATCGCTGCACTCACTGCTCCCCGGCCCATGATGCTGGTGTCTGATGGGGCCGACTGGACCAAAAACACACCGAAGGTGGAATTTCCTTTCATGCAACGGGTATATGGTTTGTACAACAAAAAAGAACTGGTAGAAAATGTGCATCTGGCCAACGAAAAACATGATTATGGTCCGGGTAAACGCCAGGCCGTATACCCCTTCCTCGCCAAACACCTGAAACTCAATCTGGATAAGGTTTCTGGAAACGATGGACTGGTGAGTGAAAGCAAATTCAAGCTGCTTTCAAGAGAAGCATTGTCTTCATTCAACAGCTCCAATCCATTACCGGCCCATGCCGTGCAGGGCGATGAAGCCGTAAGCGCCTTACTCAAACAATTATAATACAACACATTCGCTCAATAATTCAAAATTTGTAAGGATACGCTACTAAATCTCAAATAATTCCCCTCCTGGCCAGGAGGGGTGCCGAGACAAATGAACGAAGTGAATTTGGTGAGGCGGGGTGGTGGGCATTAATTTTAAAAAAATGGATTAAGAAAGAATTGAGAAATCGAATATTTTTTTTCTTCCACCACCCCGTCACCTGCCTTCGGCAGGCAAGCTCATTCGTCTTCACCTTTGGTGCAGACTCATTCGTGCCACCCCTCCTGTCCAGGAGGGGAATTATAGAAATTACTGCATTACAAAACAGCTTAAAATTTTAACTTAGAGACAATGCAACAAAATAAAATAAAAGAAATTATTACTTCTCTGGCATTAGAAACACTTCCGGTGGAAGGAACACTTTTCAGAAATACTTACCGGGCTACCCAGACCAACAGTTTGGGTGAACCGCTCGGTACCTGTATGATTGGTTTGTTCTGCCAAGAACCACTCAGTCTCTCCAGGTTCCACCGGCTTACCCATGATGAAATATGGCATTGTTATGGGGGTAACCCATTTTCTTTGTACCTCCTTTATCCGGATGGACAATCTGAAGAAATAGTGATGGGTCAGGATATACTGGCAGGACAAAAACTGCAACATGTTGTAGCAGCTGGTACCTGGCAGGCAGCACGTTTATGTGCCGGTGGAACCTATGCAATTTTTGGTTGCACCATGGCACCCGGCTTTACAGGCGACTGCTTTGAAGGAGGAACAATTGAAATGCTGATGGGGCAATATCCTGATCGGGACAACTGGATCAGGGAACTCGCCGTTCACGGTCAGGAAACAAAGATGCCAGAGGGTTTTGCTGGCTAAATGACAAGTTTACATCAATTTTTACAACCGCTAAAAGAAAACTGAATTGGAAAATTATGCTTGGTAGGAACAGGTTTAAATTCCAATAAATCAGTTGGCAGAAACTGTAAACCAATGCCTGGATTAATCATTAAACCTGTAAACTTTTTTTAGGACGTGTCACAATAACTCCCCTCCTGGACAGGAGGGGTGGATCCAGACCGAGCAAAGCGAGTGTCTGGAGACGGGGTGGTGGATTTTATTCTTGACTAAATGCAGATAATATCTTTTTTAAGACATATTCAAGGTCATGAAAAATCCATTTATTTTCAAATCTTAAAACCCGAATCGACTTAAATCTCAAATAATTTTCTTTTTTTAAGTCCTTATCAATTCCAAATTGCCAGTAATGATTTTCTCCATCTAACTCTATGGCCAATTTTTCATATGGACAATAAAAGTCTAAAATATAACTACCAACACTGTGTTGTCTTCTGAATTTTCGTCCATTAAGTTTCCGATTGGAAATATGTTTCCATAACTCTGCTTCAGCAGTTGTACCATCGTTTCTTAGTTGCTTTCTAAAACGCAAGAGTAGCTTTCTGTTATGATTCTTTTCCATTCAAGCAAATAACTGAATGTCTTAGATTCAATCAAGTGAAAATCATCAAATTTTTATGTTTTTTTCTCCAAATTTCCACCACCCCGTCACCTGCCTACGGCAGGCAAGCTCATTCGTCTGCACCTTCGGTGCCGACTCATTCGTGCCACCCCTCCTGTCCAGGAGGGGAGTTATTAGTAACCACTATTTAAGTGATTCTTAAAAATAAATACCAAAATAATCTTCAATATGAATTTCCAGACAGAACCAATATTTTTACCTGATCAGGGTTGAAAGTCCTGGCAAGATAAGTTTTGCTACTCCAATTTCTTTAAAGCAAAACATTATCAAAAGAAATTACCTTTACTAGACATCCCAATAATTTTCAATAAATACCCGATTATGCTCAGGAAAATCTTTATCAGTATTGGAATATGGCTGGCTGCTTTAACAGTACAGGCTCAGGAAAACTACTTCTATCCCAACAGTGGTCCATTTAATCCTGCTATTCCAACTCCTGAACAATTTTTGGGTTATGGCATCGGTGAACAACATACGCGCCACGACCAGCTGGTGAATTATTTTCGTGAACTCGACAGACTTTCCGATAGGGTAACACTCGAAGTAATCGGAAAGACCTTTGAAAACAGGAGTCAGATTGCGGCAACCTTTACCAGTGCCGGTAACCATAAAAACATTGAACAACTGAGGCAACAACACCTGGCGGGTGAAAAACAGGGAGCTACAGTCAACGTTCCGCTGGTGATACACCTCGCTTACAATGTGCATGGTAATGAACCTTCTTCCAGCGAAGCGGCTATGCTTACAGCCTACTACCTCACTGCTTCAGAAACTGAGGAAACAAAAGGTTGGCTGAACAACATGATCATCACCATGGATCCAGTGATTAATCCGGATGGCCGCGACAGGCATACCAACTGGGCAAACATGCACAAGGCATTCCCACCTGTTGCCGATCCAAACGACAGAGAACACAATGAAATCTGGCCTGGTGGAAGAACCAACCACTACTGGTTTGACCTCAACCGCGACTGGTTCCTGGCTACTTTTCCAGAATCAAAAAACCGGATCAATTTCTTCCACAAATGGAAGCCCTATGTGCAAACTGATCACCACGAAATGGGAACAAATTCCACATTTTATTTTGATCCCGGTGAAGACGCTAGCAACAATCCAATCGTACCAGATTACCTCTACAAAAAAATCTATCCGAAGTATGCCGAATACTTCAGCAAGGCAACCGATAAGATAGGATCCATGTACTTTACCAAGGAAGCCTACGACAAACTCTATCCAGGCTATGGTTCCAGCTACATCAACTTCTACGGCGGGGCAGGATTCCTGTTTGAACAAGCCAGTAGTCGCGGACATGTGCAGGAAACAACAACCATTCCCATAACTTTTGCCTTTACCATACGTAATCAGTTTACTGCCTCTTTAGCCACCATCAGGGCTTCGCTGGCAGAAAAAGGATCGCTCCTGGAAATGCGGAAACTTTTCTATACTACCGCAAAACAACAGGCTGAAGCTTCTGCCGTGAAAGGATATATATTCAGTCATGATCAGGATAAGAACCGCACCAAAGCTTTTATAGACCTGTTGCTACTGCACAGGATTGATGTATATGAACTTACTGCAAGTGAAAGCTACTATGTACCGGTTGCACAAGACAACCACATCATGGTCAGATCGATTTTTGAGAACCAGATTACTTACCGCGACAGCTCCTTCTATGATGCATCTACCTGGAGTTTGATACACGCATTTGGCTTGCCCTTCTCAGCAGCTAAGACACCAGTTTCGGGAGGAAAAAAACTAACAGTATCACCCAACCCTGCAACAGCACAACCAGCTAAAAGCAACTATGCCTATCTTGTCAGCAACCGCGATTACAACATACACCGCTTCATCTATTCATTGCAGCGTGATGGGGTGATTGTACAAACGGCTGCCAGACCCTTTACGACGCAGGTAAACGGACAAAACACAACCTACGGATATGGCAGCGTGGTGATTTCAGTTCAACAACAAAAACTTACAGCAGAACAGCTGCATCAGTCAGTTGTCCGTGCATCAGCTGAATGCAACATTCCTGTTGAGTCAGTGGGCACTGGCTTCAGTGTTGCCGGTATCGATCTCGGTAGTGGCTATGTAAGAACACTCAAAAAACCAGAAGCACTGCTGTTGATTGGAACTGGTGTAGTTGCAGCAGAAGCAGGAGAAGTATGGCACCTGCTTGATCAACGTCTGCAGATGCCGATCAGTAAAGTGGATTTGCTTACTTTCAGCAGGGTAGACCTGAACCGTTACAATACCCTGGTGATGGTATCAGGCATGTATAACCTGCTGGATAAAAACAGCGTGGAAAAAATCAGGAACTGGGTACAAAACGGCAATACACTCATCACCATCAAATCAGGAGCAGAGTGGGCCATCCGGAATGGATTCACGAAACACAAGCTGCAGGCGGATTCCAGCGGAACCACAACAGGCAGAAAAGACTTCGACAGAGCCGTGGAAATTGAAGGAGCCAAAGCATTGGGGGGATCAATCTTTAGGGTTGACCTAGACACAACCCATCCGATTGGATATGGCTTTGGAAGAAGAAATATTTCAGTGTACAAAAACGGTCTTACCTTTTTCCAGAACAGTACGAATCCATACAACACCGTAGCGCAGTACACCAATGATCCTGTTGTGGGTGGATATTATCATTCAACTACTTTAAAGAAAATGAAGAATAGTCCGTCTATACTGGTAGGCAGCGAAGGTTCAGGCCGGGTAATCCTTTTTGCAGATGAACCCAATTTCCGCGGAGCATGGTATGGCACAAACAAACTGTTCCTCAATGCCATTTTCTATGGCAACCTGATTACTGTACCAAACGTTGCAGCACATGAACTGGAAGAACATTGATCCCTTTCCAGTCATGGGAGCTTGGCTGGACAAATCGAATGCTATCCCCCTTGATTTCAGTGCTGCTAACACTGCACTGCAAAAGGAAACCTATGGCCACATCGATGCATTCTGTAACCATGTAAATCAATTGTTGCAGGATGCAGGTGTTCCCTTTGGTTATGGCGGATACTTTGAAAACAGAATTATCTACAATGTATTCGACAATTTCGC
>CAMAXV010000034.1 GCA_945862385.1 Chitinophaga pinensis | reverse complement strand
GGTTCACAAGGGCTTCCCAAAAAGGAGGCCCTTTTTTTGGAGTTTTTTTGAATCCTTTCTTTGGTAGAGCATCCCGACTTTAGTCGGGAGGGCCCTGGGTTCGAGTCCCAGCGGGTTCACAAGGGCTTCCAGATTTGGAAGCCCTTCCTTTTTTGGGGCAAGTGATAAAATGAGGTGTATGGCAAGTGTGTATGTACTATTTTCTGAAAAGCTAAACAAGTTTTACGTTGGAGCTTGTGTTGATTTAGAGCGAAGGCTATACGAGCATAATATAGGGCATTCAAAATTTACATCTTTGGGTATTCCGTGGCGATTGGTTTACAAGGAGGAATATCCGGATTTACCATTGGCAAAAAGGCGGGAGCTGGAAATCAAGCGAAAAAAGTCTCGTCAATATTTATTGAAATTGTTGGGCGAGAAGAGTTCCTGAGCCGCTGTTAGGTAGCGCATCCCGACTTTTCTGAGTCTCTGTTAGGTAGCGCATCCCGACTTTTCTGAGTCTCTGTTAGGTAGCGCATCCCGACTTTAGTCGGGAGGGCCCTGGGTTCGAGTCCCAGCGGGTTCACTTCCTGAAAAAGCCGCCTTGAAAAAGGTGGCTTTTTTATTTTATTTTTGCACCTATGAATTCAGTCCAGAATAAAACCATCCTCATTACCGGCGGAACTGACGGCATCGGCAGGGAACTGGTCATGCAATACCTTGCTTTAGGAGCCAATGTTGTAACCTGCGGAAGAAATCAGACAAAAATTCTTGAACTGGAGGCGGAAGCACCGAAGGGGAGCAACCTATGTGTGCTGAATGCAGATGTTTCCGTTGAAAAAGATTGTCAGCGTTTGGTAGATGCTGTAGTTAATATGTACGGCGGTATTGATGTATTGATCAATAATGCAGGGATTTCCATGCGTGGATTACTGGAGGAAGGCAGTCGAACCATGATTCCGGTAATCAAAAAGGTGATGGAAGTTAATTTCAATGGCACGCTTTATTGCACCTCTTTCGCATTGCCTTATCTCATCAAATCTAAGGGTGTGATTGTTGGAGTTTCTTCCATTGCCGGTTACCGTGGCTTACCCGGAAGAAGTGGTTATTCTGCTTCCAAATTTGCCGTACAGGGATTTTTAGAAGCAATTAAAACTGAAGTGGTTGATAAAGGTGTTCATGTGATGTGGGTAAGTCCGGGCTTTACTGCTTCCCGCATCCGTTTCAGTGCGCTTGATAAGGAAGGGAATCAGCAGGGGGCCACACCCATGGATGAGCATAAAATGATGAGTGCAGGAGCGTGTGCTGATTTGATTATAGCTGGTATTGCAGGGAAAAAAAGAACTGTTGTGATGACATTCCAGGGCAAGCAAACAGTATTTTTGAATAAATTCTTTCCGGGTCTTACCGACAGGCTGGTTCGGATGTTTTATTTCAGGAATGGTAAACTGGTAAAGTAAGTTGTTATCTTCCACAACTCCATCCTCCGGCGGGTAAACTCAACTTTTCTCTCTCAACTCTCAACTCTCAACTACACCTTCAATGCCAATTCTAACCTTCACCAGTGATTTCGGAACAGCTGACCATATGGTGGGTGCTGTAAAGGGGGAGTTGCTTAAGCTGAATGATGGTTTTACCCTTGTTGATCTGACGCATGATATTATTCCTTATAATGCCATGCATGCTGCGTATGTATGCAAGTCTATTTTTACCTCTTTCCCTCCAGAAACCTTTCACCTCGTGCTTGTCAATGCGTTTGATAACAATGCGGATCACCTGCTATTGGTCAGGCATCAAAACCAGTTACTGGGAATTGCAGACAATGGATTGATTACCATGATATTGGATGGGATGCCTGATGAGGTTGTGGCTATTCCCATTCCTGCTGGCTCCAAAAAATCTGTAAGGTTGTTTGCATCATTGCTCATGGAATCATTTTCTGCAGTAATGAGCGGACTCCCTTTATCCAAAATAGGCAATCCTGAAGTTAAAATAGTTGAGAAGAAGCTCATGCGGCCTTATGTTGGCCCCAACTACCTGGAAGGACAAATTCTGATGATCGACAGGTTTCTGAATGTGGTGCTGAATATAACATTAAGGGATTTTGAGTCCGCCCGTCAGGGCAGGAGGTTCAAGATTGTATTGCTCAGGAATGAGTTCATTGAACGAATCAGTGAACACTACGCAGATGTTCCTGATGGAGAAAAGCTTGCATTTTTTAATGAAGCCGGATTTCTGGAAATTGCTCAAAATAAAGGACATGCTGCACCCTTGTTCGGACTGGGTGAATTCCCCGGTTCCGGAGGAGGTTACGAGCGAAGGCAGTATTATCAGACAATAAAGGTGTTTTTTGAGTAAATATTCTTTTTTTCTAACTATCTGTACTTAATGTGGAAAAACGGTTAAACCATTCATCATTTATTCCGCTCTAGTCTGTTTTTTTGGAGTACTTTTGCATGGTCTAATACAAAGAATTCCACTTAGTTATGGGAGAAAAACCAATCCAATTAGCTTCCAGTTCAACACTCCTTTCAACTTATTTCTTTTCATTGATTTATTGTCATTATTTGATTAGGGTATTCCGGCAGGAAAATACCCTGTTGTGTAATGGTTATTAAACGAAAGTGCCTGGAAGGTGTCTTTGTACTAGAAATTTTTTACTTGGAATGTGGCCAAGGTGGCGAAGCTATGTCCGGACACTAATCTGCTCATTAATACGTTATTATCACAAGAATAATTCAGATGAAGAAGACCGTTTTAAGTATTTTGATCCTTTTTTGCCTTGGTTTGATGCCTGAAATGTTACAGGCCCAGATTCCTGCAGACCTTAGCAGGGTTAAATCCAGTCAGATTACAGACGCCCAGTTGACTCAGTTTTTACAGCAGGCACAGGCTGCGGGGATGACCGAAAGTGAATTAATCCAGGAATTTCAAAAAAGGGGACTGCCTGAAGCAGAAATGCAGACTTTGATTGCCCGGATTAAGACAATCACAGGAGTAGAACTTGAGATGAACAATGAAGAGGATGACAACAAGAGTGGGAGTGGCACTTCCACAAAACGAAAATTTAAGGGTGAAACCCAGAAATTTCGGATGCCGGAAAAACCTACAAGGGTTTTTGGATCTGAACTTTTCAGTGGTGCTGATCCTTTATTTGTTCCAAACCTCAAAATAGCTACCCCAAAAACCTATGAGATTGGTCCGGATGATGAACTACAACTAGATGTATACGGAAACAATATATCCACTCAAAAGCTTATCGTCAATTCCGATGGAAATGTTAGTGTTAAATACCTGGGTCCTGTTAACCTGAGTGGTATGACCATAGAACAGGCAACTGGGGTAATCAAGGCGCGTTTATCAAAATATTATCCTTCTTTGCAATCCGGACAAACTAAAATTCAGCTTTCTTTGGGTTCCGTTCGCAGCATTCAGGTTATCATGGTTGGTGCTGTAAAAAAGCCAGGTACCATTACGCTACCTTCTATTGCAACTTTGTTTAATGCACTGTATGCATCCGGTGGTCCGCTTGAAAACGGTTCTTTCAGGAATATTGAACTTGTCAGAAACAGTAAGGTTATTACAGTAGCAGATCTATATAGCTTCATGACCAAAGGTGATCTTAGCGCTAACCTGCCATTGCGGGACAATGATGTTATCAGGGTGCCTTTTGCACAGACTCAGGTTTCAGTTGATGGCGGTCTCAACCGGACCGGTGTTTTCGAAATGAAATCAGGAGAATCTGTTAGCCGTCTGCTTGATTTCGCTGGCGGTTTCAGGGGCAATGCTTTCAAGGGACGAATTACTGGTACCCGTTTCTCTGATGTTGACAGAAGAATTCTTGATATTGGCAGGAACGACTTTAATGGATTTTCTCTGATGCATGGAGATTCCCTTTATGTGGATACCGTGATTAGCCGCTTTCAAAACAGGGTATTTGTAACTGGAGCAGTACTTAAGCCGGGAACATATGCATTGGAAGACGGACTTGATATCAAGGGTTTGCTCAATAAAGCTCAGGGATTAAAAGAAGACGCGTTCCTTGGCATGGCCAATATGGTAAGGTTACGGGATGATTTATCCAGGGAATACAGAAGCATTGATTTGCGGGATATCATCAATGGAAAGCAGGTAATTGGTCTGCAGAAAGAAGATAGTTTACATGTTATGTCGGTACTGGAATTAAAAGACAGTACAACGGTTACCATTAAAGGGCCTGTTAAAAAACCCGGGGACTATCGTTTTGAAGATTCCATGTCGCTGAAAGGATTGATTTTACAGGCTGGGGGCTTGATGGAAAATGCTACATCTTTTAATATTGAAATCGGCAGAAGAAGGAGAAATATTGAGGTCACCACAAAAGGGGCTGCAACATCTGAAATTATATCTGTAAATATTGGTAAAGATTTACTAGACAAAGGAAATGAAATCATCCTTCAGCCTTTTGATGTGGTGAGTGTAAAAATTGCTCCGGATAAAGTAAAACAGGTTACAGTTGAAGTTCAGGGGGAAGTTGTTTATGCAGGTAGTTATACACTCGAAAATCCGGAAGAAAGATTGAGCTCAATTGTTAAGCGGGCTGGCGGTTTGCTGCCTTATGCTGATTTGAGTGGCGCCAAGGTAATTAGGAAGAAACATGTGCAGGACACATCACTGATCAAAGGTTTTGCTTTGGCCAATACCAAACTGAGCAAAGAGAATAACGGAAAAATTGATACAGCGAATCTTGTAGACCTTGATCAATTGAAGAGTGAGACCACAGAAGTTGCACTTGAATTGGCTAGAATACTCCAAAACCCGGGATCAGAGGATGACCTTACTCTCCAGGATGGTGATATTTTGATGGTCCCCAGATTTGTAAATACTGTTGCAGTTAATGGGGAGGTCTTGAAACAGGTTACTGTTCAATTTGAAGCCGGAAAGGGTTTTGGTAACTATATTTCAGCAGCTGGTGGATATAACAGGAACGCTTACAAAAAAAGGGTTTTTGTGGTTTATCCGAATGGACGTTCTGCAAGAACAAAGTCATTTCTGAGCTTCAGGTTTTATCCCAAAGTAACTCCTGGTAGTTCCATCTTTGTTCCCATTCAGCCACCCCGCGATAATGATTTTGATCCTGCGAAAGCCGGTGTGCTTGTTTCAGCCTTCTCGGCAATTCTTACAACCATGGTTTTATTGTTCCGATAATTTATAAAAAATGCAACAACCTACGCAACCGGCTAGAACAGATGAAGTCACAATCAAGGAATTGATGGCAAAGTTGAAGTCTGCCTGGAAATACCTGCTTTCAAAGTGGATACGGATTTTCCTGGTTGGACTACTTGGTGCATCGCTTGGCTTTTTTTATGCCATGTTAACACCCATTAAGTATGTCTCTCGCATGACTTTTGTGGTTGAGGAAAGTAAGGGCGTTGGAGGTGGATTATCTGCACTTGCCGGTCAGTTTGGTTTTGATCTTGGCGGCGGCGGCGGAGGTGGTGTATTTGCTGGTGATAATATCTTGCTTTTCCTTAGAAGCGAAAACCTCTGCAGGGAAACCCTCTTGACCCCTTATGATGATTCAGGGAAAGTTACCCTGGCAGACAGGTATGCGGAAGTCAGAAAATTTAAAAAGGGATGGGCAAACTCGAAAAAAGTTGGACCAATCAATTTTGCAAAATATGCAACCGGGCCTATGCCCAGGCTTGAGGACAGCCTGATGCAGGTCATCATCAGGAAGAATCTGTTGATGACTGATTTATCCGTTGCCAAGCCAGACAAAAAAGCATCCTTTATTCAGGTAGCCGTTTCTACACGTGATGAAAGGTTAAGTGCACTGTTTACAGAGCGCCTGGTAAAAATTGCAACGTTGAAGTATGTTGAGTCAAAAACAAAAGTGAAGGCAGCCAATGTTGCCTTGCTTCAGAGACGGGCAGACAGCCTCGCTGCACTTTTAAACGATAAGACCTTCCGCGCTGCTTCATCACAACAAGTCTTGGTTGATGTGAATCCGGCACTGAAAACGGCTCCCATTTCTGCTGAGATATCAACGAGGGAGAAAAGCATGATTGGAACCATTTTTGCAGAAGTTGTAAAAAATCTGGAAATAGCCAAATCAATACTCAGTCAGGAGACTCCTGCCATTCAAATGGTAGACCAAAGCACTTTCCCATTAGAACGTGTTAAAGCCAGCAAATTAAAGGCATTGCTGATCTGGGGAATTCTTTTCGGCTTTTTGTATGTCTTTTACCTGATTGCATCCAAATGGATAAAATCACAATTGTAAGTATGCATCTAACTATTCTATAAAACCTACCTGAAATGACAACGCCAGCAAAAACAATCAATTTCCTAAGAACGATGAGCATCGTTCCCAGATGGTTTATTTTTACCCTTGACCTGTTTTTCTCATCCCTCGCTATTTTCCTTGCGTTTTTGATCAGAAACAACCTGGTCTTAAACTCAATTGAATGGCCGGTAGTGTTTAACACACTTATACTGACAGGATTAATCAATGCACTTGTATTTATATCTTTCAGGACATACAGAGGAATAGTAAGGTATACAGGCATACAAGATGCGCTGCGTGTTTTCATTTCAATTTTAATTACAACATTCGCTCTCTATCTTGTTCAGTTTTATGCAGGCAGCGGTGAGGCAGTACAATCTATAAGCAATACCATGCTGATCTTATACAGTTCCTTCAGCTTTTTATTTTTGCTTGGATACCGTGTTGCCGTCAAACAATCTTTTGTAGCACTCCGCAATTATAAGCGCTCTAAAAAAGTTGTTGTGATTTTTGGTGCAGGAGAAACAGGCGTTACCACCAAGCGAACATTGGAACACGATACGAGAACAAGTTTCACGGTTATGGCATTTGTTGATGATGACAAGAAGAAACTCAATAAATCGGTTGATGGCGTAAAAGTTATTTCATTTGAAGAATTCAAGGACCTCATTATCACGGTACCGGTTGATGAATTGATTGTGGCAAGTTTTTCACTGACTCCTCAACGGAAAAATGAATTGGTTGATTTCTGTTTGGATCATGACATCAGTATTCTTACTGTTCCTCCATATAACCAGTGGGCCGATGGAAGCTTTGCCCCTCGTCAGCTTCGTACCATGCGGATTGAAGAATTGCTGGAGCGTGAACCCATCGTTATTCAAAATGAACAAATCCTTAAAGAAGTTAAGGGTAAAAGAATCCTCGTTACCGGTGCAGCCGGATCAATTGGAAGTGAACTGGTAAGGCAACTTATTAAATATTCCCCTGAAATGATCATACTTTGTGATCAGGCTGAAACTCCGTTACATGACCTCGACCTTGAAATCAAAGAGTCAGGAACCCATGTTCAATACATACCTTACCTGTCTAGTGTAACCCATTCTTCACGAATTGAAGCACTCTTTATCAGGTTTGCGCCGCATCAGGTATACCATGCAGCAGCCTATAAGCATGTTCCGATGATGGAATTTAATCCGGTAGAATCTGTAAAAGTGAATGTACTGGGAACAAGAATAGTTGCAGATCTCGCCGTGAAATATGGTGCCGAGAGGTTTGTGATGGTTTCTACTGATAAAGCAGTGAATCCTACCAATGTGATGGGGGCTTCCAAAAGGCTGGCAGAAATGTATGTGCAGGGATTGGCATCAGTGTACGGACAAAAAACGAGGTTCATTACAACACGTTTTGGTAATGTACTGGGCTCAAATGGTTCAGTTATTTTGCGGTTCAAAGATCAGATTGAAAGGGGTGGACCTGTAACTGTTACGCATCCGAACATTACCCGATATTTCATGACTATCCCGGAAGCTTGTCAGCTTGTTCTTGAAGCAGGTATCATGGGTAATGGGGGTGAGGTTTTTGTTTTTGACATGGGTGAGCCTGTAAAAATAGCAGATCTGGCCAAAAAAATGATCAGGCTATATGGTTTGATTCCTAACATTGACATCAACATCACGTACTCTGGCTTACGTCCAGGTGAAAAACTTTACGAAGAGTTGCTCACCGATGGAGAAAACACCATGAAAACATACCATGAGAAAATCATGATAGCCAAAGTAAGGCCTGTGGACTTTGAATCCGTTTGCAACTGTATGGATAGTTTATACGGCATGGTGGAGTTTCAGGAAGATGAGTCTGTTATCGTTTCAAAAATCAAAGAATTTGTTCCTGAATTCCTCAGCAACAACAGTGTTTTTGAACAACTGGATAACAAAGCCAAACTTTTTAAAATCAATTGATGGAAGATCAAAAAATATTTATTCATCCTTCCGCTTTGGTTGATGAAGGATGTTCGATAGGGGAGGGATCTAAAATCTGGCATTTCTCACATATCATGCCAGGGTGTACCATTGGTGAACGGTGTAATATTGGTCAGAACGTTGTGGTTTCACCTGGGGTAGTACTGGGCAAAAATGTTAAGATTCAAAATAACGTTTCAATCTATACTGGTGTAACCTGCGATGATGATGTATTTCTTGGGCCATCCATGGTTTTTACCAATGTCATCAATCCAAGAAGTGCCATAAACCGGCGAGACCAGTATGCCCAAACGCATGTAGGTAAGGGTGCAAGCATTGGTGCAAATGCTACGATTGTTTGCGGACATAATATCGGAGAATATGCTTTCATAGGTGCTGGTGCAGTTGTAACCAAAACCGTTCCTGCCTTTGCTTTGGTTGTTGGAAATCCTGCCAGGCAAATCGGTTGGGTAGGAGAGTACGGGCACCGGCTTCATTTCAATGCCGAAGGCGTAGCCACTTGTCCGGAAAGCCTGCAAGTGTATAAGTTAGCAGATAATGTTGTAACCAGAATTTCCTAATCATTCAAAATAACTCAGTGGATAAAAAAATAAAGTTTACAGTAATTGGGTGTGGCCATATTGGAAAACGTCATGCAGAAATGATCAGCCGTAACGAGGAATGCGAACTTGTTGCGCTAGTTGATGTAAAAGATAAATCACTGCTCGGCATTGACAAATACAATGTTCCTTTTTTCTCTTCTGTTGAGGACTTACTGGCGGCAGATCTTGAAATAGATGTTGTCAATATCGCCTCTCCAAACGGATTTCATGCAGAGCAGGCAATGGCTTGTCTGGATGCGAGAAAACATGTGGTGATTGAGAAACCCATAGCCCTGTCAAAACAAGATGCCGAAAGGGTTATTTTCAAAGCCCTGCATGTACATCGCCATGTATTTGCTGTTATGCAAAACCGTTATTCACCTCCCTCACAATGGATCAAAGGATTGGTTGAATCAGGACAACTGGGTAAAATATTTATGGTTCAGCTCAATTGTTATTGGAACAGGGACGACAGGTATTACAAGCCAGATAGCTGGCATGGCAACAAGCAACTCGATGGTGGTACGCTGTATACACAGTTCTCACATTTTATTGATATCCTTTACTGGCTTTTTGGTGACATTGAAAATATTCAATCCAGACTTCGTGATTTTAATCATGAAAAGCTGACGGATTTCGAAGATTCTGGTTTTGTAAGTTTTGACTTCATAAACGGGGGTATGGGATGCATCAATTATTCCACTTCGGTCTGGAATCAGAATATGGAAAGCAGCATGACTATTGTGGCAGAGAACGGTAGTGTTAAGATTGGCGGACAGTACATGAATGAAGTGGAATATTGTCATATTAAAGATTATACCATGCCTGAACTGGCCCCCACCAATCCTGGTAATGATTATGGGGCATACAAAGGATCAGCACAAAATCATAATTATGTGATCTCCAATGTTGTTGATGTTTTGAAAGGCAGGGATTCCATTACCACAAATGCTTTGGAAGGCCTGAAGGTAGTTGACATCATTGAAAGGATTTATTCGCAGGCGTGAGTTTTTTTAGAAGGTCTGTTAGCGACAATGCACATGTGAAAAACGCTTTTCTTCTGATCATGGGTAGCGGAATGGCACAGGCTATCCCGTTGTTATTCAGTCCTGTTTTATCCAGGATTTACAGCCCTGCGCATTTTGGTGATCTGGCATTTTTCACAGCAACTGTAGCAATTGCAACCATGATTGCTACGGGATTATATGAGTTGGCAATTGTATTACCCAAATCAGATAGGCAGGCTTTTCAACTGGTAGGTTTGGTGATTGTCATCGCATTTGCAGTAAGTCTTACAGCTTTCATCATCATTCTTTTTTTGAAGAAATCTGGAATAAAGCTGCATGACTCTATTGATCAAAATATAATCCTGATTCCACTTGGCATCCTATTTAATGCACTGTTTCAAGGACTCAATTATTGGCTGAATAGAAAGAAAGGCTACCTGGTGCTCAACATTAGCAGGATAGCCCAAAGTTTAGGAATTGTGGTCGTGAGCATTTTATTGGGCTGGTTGGGTTATAGGGAGTACGGGCTCGTTATGGGATATATTTTCGGTGGATTTTTTTCCATCATCCCGCTCGTTCATCTTATGCTTAAACACCATTCAATTATTTCACTTACCGGGATGAAGCGGGTAGCATTACTACACCTCAATTTCCCGAAGTTAATGCTTCCTACCAGTGGTATGAATACAGCAGCCGGACAAGCACCTGTGTTCATGTTACGCAGTTTTTATGATAATGCCATCGTGGGAAGTTATGGTTTTGCAGCCCGCATACTTACTGCACCACTTGCCATAATAAGTGTGGCTATCGGACAGATTTTTTACAGGAATCTTGCAGAGGTCGGACATTCCGGAAGCAATGATTTATACACGCCTTTTAAACGGACCGCCAGCATGTTGCTGGCTTTCTCGATACTCGTTTTTACACCCCTTTATTTTTGGGGAGAAAGCTTATTTGGGTGGATCTTTGGCAAAGAATGGCTGGAGTCAGGTAGGTTTGTTGAAATACTGGTCATCGGAACTGCAGTGCGCTTCATTGTTTCGCCACTGAGCACGGTATTTTATGTTACAAACCGCATTAAAATGCTTGCACTCTGGCAGACCATTTACTTTGCATCCACAATAACCATGTTTTTGGTTGCATCCGGATTGCCCATTACAACTTTGTTATACGTTTATGCTTTTCATGAAGTGCTGCTCTATGGTTTTTATTTCACCTTGATGCTGTTCGCAATAAAAAAACATACCATTAATGGATGAACTTAAGGCCATTAAGTTAAATAAGATCGTTTACAGCTGGGCCTATGTACTGGTGTTTGTGATTCCTTACGCACTGGTACCCTATATTTTTGCATACGAGCTCTACACTACATTCGCCTCGGTAATCATCAACATAACCCTGCTTTCATTGGTAGGATATATTTTTGCATTGTATTTTCCGGTAAACCTGAAACTGCCTTTCCCTAAGTTAAAAATTGATTTTGCTTCCTTTATATTTTTAGTTTTCTGTCTTTTTATTCTGGTAGTTCTGATTGTTTTCATTACTGCCCCAAGAATACCTCTTGTAGAGTCAATGCGAGGCGCTACTGAAGAAGAGCTTGTTCAGTACCGCGAAGAATTCTTAAAAGCAAGAACAGGATGGGAAGCTTCTCTTGGATACATCATCAGTCTCATAAACGGAGCAATCCTGCCTTACCTGATTTCTCTTGCCTTCCTGAAAGACTACCGATACCGTTTTGTTTATGCTTTCATCTTTTTCATGTATTGCATTTCCTTTCTTGAAAAAGCCTACTTCCTGAAGCTGGCTATCCCCTTGTTTTTTGTACTTTACCACAAATCAAAAAACAAACGATTATTTCTATTGCAGGGGACAGTTGGTATTGTAGTCATGATCTCACTGATGTTTTTACTTGCAGGGATGCAGGGCCCGGGTGTAGAGCGGGAAGAAGACCTTTTTTCTATACTATATGTTCCGACAAGCACTTTTGAAAGAATCGTCTGGAGAGCTGCAATTGTTCCTATCGTAACTGCCCTGGATGGTGTTCGCGTTTTTCTAACAGACCTCAATGGTCAATATCTGATGGGGAGTTCAAGTTCTGTATTAGCTTTTATCACAGGCGCTGAGAGGGTGAATTTTGAAAGGTTACTCTATCAGACACAATTTGGGGGTACCGAAACAGGAAATGCAAACCAGTATTACGTCATTGAAGCATTTATTAATTTTGGATACATTGGTGTATTTATATTCTCTTTTATCGTCGGATCTCTTATCAAGTTTTCCATACGTTCAGGAGACAGGGTACTTTTGGCTGTAATGCCATTACTGGTTTACAACCTTTATTCTGCAGGACTTATCGGGACGATGTTGAGTAATGGCTTTATTTTACTTTTTATCCTATCCAAATTCATTTCATTAAATACTGAAACCGCAGCGCATGGCAGCTAGGGTGCTTTTTTTATATCCTCATGATTATGACGCCACAACAGCCACCAGAAGGGTGTTGGAAGCAGGTCGTGATTTGTTCCCTGAGCTTAAATTTCTTTACTGGGCCCGCAATGGGGTACCCCGGGAAACAAAAGATTCATTTTACGACGGTATTCAGAAGGAGGTTTTTTTAAAGGTAGCTCCTCCAAGAAGCTTAAAGGTTGTTTGGATAACGCTTATCTACCAGGTATGGCTGCTACGAAAAATCATAGCATACAAGCCCGGTTTTATCAGCGCATTTTATTTTTACACGGCTTTGCCCGCCTTGGTTTACAAATATATTTTTAACCGGAGATGTAAAGTGGTTTATGACCCGCGTGATTATTTTGCGGTTTGTTACATTGTGCATCCTGCAATAACCTGGGTACTGAGATTATTTGACAATATATTCATGCGTCTGGCTAATCAGGTTGTATTTCCGGATAAACAGTTTTTTACCTATTACGGCATGTTCAAAATGCCTCAGGAGAAGTACTTTATATTGCCAAACTCAACAGAGGATTGTTATGATGAACTTATCAATGCCGATATTCATGCTGCTTACAACATACCTCAGGGTAGCATAATTATTCCATTGATTGGATATTTTTCAGAGACAAGGGGAAAAGAACTTTTTTTTAAAGTGATAAACATGAAACCTGAAGGCGTTCATTTTATCGTTGCTGGTGCGATTCGCGATCCTTCGGATGAAGCTTTTTTTAAAAGTCAGTCAAACGTAACATTTCTGGATAAAATCCCCTACAGGAAAGCACTCTGGATTATGAGAGAATCCACGTTTGTTCCCTTGCTATATGATGCAGCCTCGCTCAACAACAAGTATGCAATCCCAACCAAGTTTTATGACAGCCTCATGGTAGGAACACCTGTAATGGTGTCGTTTGAACAGGAAGATGTTTACAATCTTGTCGCTACTTTTAAGCTGGGTTTGGGAATTGCCTACAACAATGTGGACCAATTCCTCCAAAATTTAATAATTTTCCGCCAAAATACACAGGTATTTAATCGGAGTAATCTGCGTACCCATTTTTTGTCAACCTATGACTTCAGTCTCTTTAAACAGGGATTGCATGATTTTTATAAAAAACTGATTCATTAAAACTATGCGAAATCTTATGTCTTCAAGGCCTTATCAAATTTGTACAAAAACTATAATGGATACTTCAGATCCCAATATCATTTTTGATGAAAACGGAATCTCAGACTATTACCATAATTTTCAGGAAACCATCCTCCCCAACTGGCATACTGATAAAAAGGGG
>CAMAXV010000033.1 GCA_945862385.1 Chitinophaga pinensis | reverse complement strand
TGCAACATTATCCTTTATTTGTTGTTTTGAAGCAATATACCTCGCAAATGAAATCATTGTTCATCATTTTATCTGCCCTTACTGTCATTTTTATTCTTTTTCAATCCTTCATCAGCATGGGAACCAACAATACTGAAAAGCAACCCTACACTGTGTTAAAAACAGATGGAGAAATGGAGATAAGACTTTATCCTTCAGTTACCATGGCAACAATACAATCCACTGCTAAAAATTACAGGGAGTTGTCTGGAAATGGATTCCGGAAGATTGCCGGCTATATTTTTGGTAACAATGCTTCCGGGGAAAAGATTGCGATGACCACTCCCGTTCACATGGATTTTCAGGAAAGCGGTTCATCCATGGCATTTGTCATGCCTGCCGGTTACGACGAAACCAATTTGCCTAAACCCAATGATCCAGCCGTAAAAATCAAAAAGACAGATGTTGAACATGCAGCAGCCCTGCGTTTTGGAGGGTTTGCCACTGATGAAACCATTTCCCGGAATATGAAAAAACTGGAAGAACTGTTGAATCAAAAAGGCATCAAAACAAAAGGACATTTCAGGTATCTGGGTTATAATCCACCTTATCAGTTGGTTGGACGAAGAAATGAAATCATTGTTTCAATCGAATGGAATGAGTAAATTGTTATTTTTAAATACAATTTCATTTCATGTCTGTTTCCATCCAGCCCTGTCTCTGGCTGAAAGCTGATGCTTCAGAAGCTGCTGCTTTCTATTGTTCCATATTCCCTAACGCAGAAATCCTGCAGTCCAATCCTTTCTCAGTTTCCTTGAAACTCCTGGAAAGGAATTTCATGATCCTGAATGGCGCGCAAGAGGAAATCAATCCATCCATATCTTTTTTTGTGCAGTGCAACACAGCTGAAGAGGTGAACGCCCTTTGGGAATCTTTGTCGCCGGGAGGGAAAGTTATGATGCCGCTTAACACTTATCCATGGAGTGCGCGCTATGGGTGGTGCAGCGACAGGTATGGGGTCAACTGGCAGCTGATGCTACATGAAAAAACTTCCGACAGCATCTTCCCGGGTTTAATGTTTATCGATCAAAACAACGGAAAGGCATCGGAAGCCTTGGAGTTTTATACAGGTATCTTACCTGATGCTGCAGTTGATTTTGTCAGTACGTATGAAAAAGGAGAACCTGATATTGAAGGGAACATCAAACATGCCCGTTTTACACTCGCAGGACGATTGTTTTCCTGCATGGAGAGTTCTGCGGAATTCGGTTTTCAGTTTAATCATGCAACATCTTTGGTGCTGACCTGTGACACACAGGAGGAAATTGATTTGTTATGGCATGCATTGTCTGCAGAAGGAAGCGAAGGACAGTGTGGCTGGTTGAAAGACAAATATGGACTGTCGTGGCAGGTTGTGCCCGCTTCTCTCGGAAGCTTGATCAGCGATCCGATTAAAGGAGGAGCAGCCATGCAACGCATGCTCCAGATGAAGAAGCTTGTAATTAGTGAACTTGAACAGGGGTGAAGACGATGAAAGCCATTTGCGTAACTGCGCCTTACCAGCTGGAAATACAGGACAGACCTTTGCCGGTGATACAAAGTCCAGATGAGGTATTGATCAAAGTTAAGGCGGCAGGCATCTGCGGATCTGATGTGCATATTTATCATGGCACTTCACCGGTTGCAACT
Source organism: Chitinophaga pinensis (assembly GCA_945862385.1). GTDB lineage: Bacteria > Bacteroidota > Bacteroidia > Chitinophagales > Chitinophagaceae > Pollutibacter. The sequence goes on along the minus strand of CAMAXV010000033.1, from coordinate 12,597 downwards.
TATCCAAGGGTGATTGGACATGAGATTGCCGGTGAGATTGCAGAAGTAGGCAGTGCCGTGAATCTTTTTCAAAAAGGTGACCGTGTTGTCATGGATCCGGTCATCAGTTGCGGAGCATGTTATCAATGCAAGATTGGCCGTAGCAATGTTTGCGGACGCTTGAAGGTTCGTTCCGTACATGTTGATGGCGGTTATCAGGAATATATTGTCATGCCTCAGGAGAGTGTTCACCGCATCCCTGAACATTTGTTGTGGGAGGAAGCCGTAATGATTGAACCATTCACCATTGCCGAGCAAACCTGTTCAAGGGCGGAATTGACAGCGGCTGATGTTGTATTTATCATGGGTGCAGGTCCGGCGGGATTGAGTATTTTAAAGTGTGCCAAAATTGCGGGAGCCACCTGCTTCATTTCAGATATTGTCGATAACCGTTTGCAGATGGCATTGCGTTATGGTGCTGATGCAGTGATTCATGCTGGTCGGGAGGATGTACCCGTGGCTATCAGCGAACTCACCGGAGGCACTATGGCGTCTGTGGTGATTGATGCAGTTTGTACGGTGCGTTCATTTGAAGAGGCTTTGAAAGTAGTTTGTCCGGCCGGCAGGGTCATCACCCTCGGATTTAATTCATCCCCATCAGCCATAGCGCAGTTTAGCATCACAGCCCGTGAGCTGGACGTCCGCGGAACAAGGCTTCACAACAAAAAATTCCCGGCTGTCATACGTTTATTTGAAGAGAAGAAGCTGGAAGTCAGGGACATGATTACACACAGGTTTCATTTTTTGAAAATCCGGGAAGCGATGAAGTTGATTGAAGATCCTGCCATTGAAAAGGGAAAGGTGGTTTTATTTTTTGATGAGGAAATGTGTTAACTTCAGTATCATGAGAATATTGTTTCTACTACTGACTTTTGACGCCCTTTCCTGTTCCAGGGCGCCAAAAGAAGCGACCCTTCAGGAATCTGAAGTGCTCGCGGTAATTGCCAGCTTCGATAAGGGCTGGCAGGAAAAAATCCCTTCACTGGTTGACTCCGTCCTTTCAGAGCATTATGTTTATTTCACCCAGTCTGGTAATGCCTTTGACCGGTCAGGATTAATTGCTACAGCAGGTTCGGATGTTTATACACTTCAGTCGATGGAGCGTGAAAGCCAAACCATGCAGATTGAGGGCAATACCGCTGTTGTCAATACCGTATGGAAGGGTCAGGGTGTTTATCATGGTGAGGCCTTCAATGATCGCCAGCGCTGCAGCATCACGATTGTGAAACACGATGGCAAAGTGAAAATATTGGCAGAGCACTGCACACCAATCAAAGGTGATGCGATGAAATAAGTCGGGGGTATCAAAAACACCTCTTTTGTCCTGAAAGCGCTGCTAAATATGTGATCCTGCTTGTTGTTGATGAAAAGAATCAAAGGTTTTTTCCTGGCATTTATTGCTGCCCTGTTCTGGGGTGTTTCAGGCGTTTGTGCACAGTTTCTCTTTCAGGAACGCGGACTGAATGCCACCTGGCTGGTGGCTGTCAGGTTGCTGGTTGCCGGACTGATTCTGTTGCCTGTTGCCTTTCTTTCCGGACATAACCCCTGGAATATATGGAAAAACAAGCGAGATGCTTTGGCGCTAATATTGTTCGGCTCCCTGGGTGTATTGAGTGTGCAGTATACCTATATTCTGACGATTGAATTCTCCAATGCGGCAACAGCCACCATTTTGCAGTATGTAGGTCCCGCCATGATCTTTTGTTACCTGGCAGTCAAGACCAGGACCCTGCCGGGTTGGGTGGAATGGACTTCCATTCTGCTTTCCATCATGGGTATTTTCCTTTTGGTAACTCATGGTGATTATACTTCGCTTTTGGTGTCAAGTAAAACCTTCATCTGGGGTTTACTTTCAGCCATGGCACTGGCTTTTTATACACTTCAACCCATGAAGCTGATGGCGAAGTATGCTGCTTCAGTGCTGCTGGGATGGGGATTTTTGATTGGGGGGCTTACACTCAGCGTTATCGCTGCTCCATGGCCTGTGCCTGGTATATGGGATGAATGGACATTCATCAATCTGGGCTACATCATTCTGTGCGGAACTATTCTGTCATTTCTTGCCTATATGGTTGCTGTAAAATGGCTGGGTGCCAAAACTGCCAGTCTGATTGCCACCACAGAACCCATCGCAGCCTCTATTGTTGCTGTTGTATGGATGCATGTTCCATTTGGTGCAATTGACTGGCTCGCTTGTTTGTTGATTGTTGGGGCAATCATCCTGCTTACCCTTTTTCAAAGAGAATGGAAGTAATCACTTCATGGCATTTTAGTTAAATTGCCTCTTCTAAACAAGTATGCATGATTCCGGATTTTACAATTGCCGAATGGGCGCTCGTATTGTCTTCAGGTTTTATTATTGGATTGGGTAAAGCAGGAATCAAAGGCCTTGATATGCTCACAGTCACTTTCATGGCCATCGTATTCGGAAGTAAACCATCCACAGGCGTAGTGCTGCCACTGCTGAGTCTGGCTGATATTGCAGCCGTCATGTATTATAACCGGCATGCCAGGTGGGATCATTTCAGGAAGTTAGTACCCTGGATGGTGGTGGGTATACTAATGGGGGTGTTTACAGGTAAGGATATGCAGGAGGATTTGTTTAAAAAAGTTATGGCGGGCATTATCCTGGTTACCATCATCATTGTATTGATCATGGAATATAGAAAGTCTGATCAGGTACCTTCACATCCGGCATTTGCGGCGTCAACCGGACTGGCAGCGGGTTTTACAACGATGATTGGCAATCTGGCAGGGGCTTTTTCCAACCTTTATTTTTTGGCCATGCGGATGGAGAAAAATACATTCATCGGCACGGCTGCCTGGATATTCCTTTTTATGAATCTCTTTAAGATGCCCTTTCAGATTTTCTACTGGAAAAACATCAATGCAGACACCCTGAAGACGGATCTCTTCCTGGTGCCTGCATTGGCTTTAGGCTTTTGGGCCGGTATAGTATGGGTGGGCCGAATCAGGGATGAGCAATACCGTAAAATGGTCTTGCTACTTACACTTGCCGGAGCCATCATGATGTTACTCCGATCCTGATTTATTCACCCTCATCCTTTAAGGTTTGTAGGAATGCGAGTACATCCCTTAATTCCCTTTTGTTCAGCAACAGGTGCATGGGAGGCATGCTCGATGGTGGCTTACCAAACCCGGGTGCAATGCGTGCACTTGGTTCGATGAGTGCTTCGAGCAGTTGTTCTTTGGTGAGCCTGTCTGCTACACCGTTCAGACGTGGACCGGCATTACCACCTGCATCATCGTATGCGTGGCATCTGATACATTGTGCTGTCTGGTGATTCCAGAATATCCTGTTACCCTTGCGTACATCACCTCCGGATATGGCTCCGGCATAACGCGCTTTGAGGGAATCCTTTCCTGTTGTGGTTATCAGTTTTTCATACCTGCTCTTGAGCGATGCAGATCCTGTTGAGTCTATGGCGTCTGATAATTCAAAATGCACTTCCAGCGGAAGCTGTTTTTTCTCCATCTGGTCCAGCATGGCCGCAAACACCTTTTCAGTATGTGTCAGCGGTAATTTACCCAGCACGGTAACAGCTGCCTGTTTTTCCTCAGGAGTCCTTGTTTTGATCACATTTTCAAGCAATACCACCATCACTTCACGTGGAATATTCAGGCTTCCGATCATTTTCAATCCCACAGCCCTAACGCTTTTTTCCTTATCGTTCATAGCGAGCCTGATGGTTTGGTCTAGGTGATTACCTTTCATTTTGGCCAGGGCCTTCACCATTTCTATCCTTGCAGTTGCTGCAGGTTCTTTTTGCAATTGTGCCAGTATCTGAGAAGCGGCTTCGTCGATTTCCAGTTTACTAAAAGCCATGGCAGCATGTTCACGTAGTGTGGAATCTTTACCACTAAGGAGTTGCAGTAAAGTTGCAAGTGATGCTTTCCTTACCGGAGCGGCATCGCGTGAAATTTCTCCCCTTAAACGACCATCTACCCTATCGAGCACAGAAGGCTTAGCCCAGGTGCTCAGGGCATCCATGGCTTCACTCCGCATAGCTGAAGGGGCTTTTTCATCGTTCATGTAGCTGATCAGGTTCTGCATATTTTTATCAGCACCCATCCGGAGATTAGCATTGATGGCGCGCCTTACGAAGGCCTCATTGCTGAAGCGGCGGTCGTTCAGTGCTTCTGCCAGATCGGGAAGAGCTCCGGTGATGGATAGGTCATCATTAATTGCCCTTGCGGCTTCCGTAACTACAAACTCATCACTGTCTTTGAGGAATACCCTTATACCCGGATCCTGCATGCGGCGAAGTGCCACTACTGCAGCTATTCTTGCAGCCCTGGAGGGGTGTTTGGAAAGCGCAACGACAGGTGCTGGCTGACCGATTCTCGCCAATGCAATACTGCCGGCATGCCTGAGGTAATTGTCTTCTTCATTGTTGGCCACCAGCATGGCAATGATGGGCTGGATGGCTGCAGCATGTTCTGTTCTGCCCAATGCTTCTGCGGCAAAGAACCTCGCGCGTGGATAGGTATCTTTCAACAGTGCAATCAATTGTGTTCCGGCATCCTTATACCGCACATCGCCAATCCAGCGTGCAGCCTGCGCCCTGATTTCAGGGTCTGCATCCTGGAGGTAAGGAACCAGTGCAGATGCATCAGACAGCTTTTTGCGGGCAAACTGACTGATGCCCCAGATGGCGTGTACACGTGCCAACTGATGCGATTTATCTGCCAGTACATTTTTGAAGATGTCCAGTCCTTTACTGCCTCTGTTAGCTAGTTCAAATTGTGCTTTCTGCCTAACGCGCATATCTGCATGTTTCAGCAGCACCTGCAATTCATTGTCTTTGTAAGCTTTAAAATCAGCCTTGATATGCTTTTCAGTTTCTTTGCGTTCTTTGACATTGGGGTTGGCTACATCCAGTTTCCAGATGCGACCATAGTCCTTTGTATCCCATCCTTCGATCCAGTCTCCCATGTACAGGGCACCATCCGGACCAAAATCAATACCCGTAGCAAGGAGTCCGCCTACAACCTGTTTTGACGTATCAAAATCGAATGTGGCACCTTTCGGCTTCAGTTTGAAGGCATGAACGCCAGACCTGGCGGGGTTTCCAACAAATTCAGCAATGAAAAAAGTGTTCAGGTATTCTTTGCCCATAGCGGTTCCGGGGTTGTAGACCATACCTGTAGGACCATTCACAAAGTTTTTAATGGTGGGGGTGATGTAAGCGGCTTGACCTTCCCAGCGGGGAACATACATCTTTTCATCCATCCATACCTTGTATGTATTGTTGTTGGGGTCACGGTATTTACCGAACTGCCAATTGGTTCTCCATCCGATATCAGCACCATTCACGATGTAAACCAGGCGCTCACTCTCACCTCTGTGGTCTCCGTCGTTGTCTTCGCTGATCATGTTACCATATTCATCAAATACAAACTCATGTGTATTCCTGTTGCCATAGGCAAAAACCTCAAAATCACTTCCGTCAGGGTTGGACCTTACGATAACACCACTGTTGGGATGATCCCACTTTTTTCCGCTTTTGTCGGTGCCACTGAATCCGATATCACCAATCTGCCAGTAAATCTTTCCTTCAGGTCCCACTTCAACACCAGACATCCCATGACCGCTGAAACCTACGTGGATTCCATATCCGTGAGAAATCGATTCAGTTTTTGATGCAATTCCTTTCTTGTTTTCTTTTATCCGCCAGAGGTCCGGACCAATACCAACGAACAAATCGTCACCATGTTTCAGAACACCACCAGCTGCGTCGGTTATTTCGGTATTGAAATCCTCCACCACACGTTGTGATTTGTCTGCATAACCGTCTCCGTCAGTATCTTCAACGCGGTAAACATGCTCCTTTTCAACTGTCATATCTCTCCAGTCTCTGGAGCTATCTCCATTCACGTCTGTCAGCCATGTATTTTTGCTGCTGTTTTCCGGAGCCAACACTTTCCTGAGAAAGGCTCTTTTTTCTTCCACATCTTTCAGGCTGATGGATTCAATTTCCCAGTCCTGATGTCCACGTATATCAAATTCAGAATTTTTTTGTCGGTTGGTGCGTGTATAATAAACGCGACCTTGGTCATCGATGTCAATGGAAACGGGGTCTGCCACCAGTGAGTCCATTGCCCAGAGCTGTAGGGTGAGTCCTTCAGCGAGGGTGGGTTTAACTGTGGTGTCGATTGCTTTCGCAAGTGCAGTAGCTTTAGCCGGGTCCATTTGAAAGATTCTGGCATCTTCTGAGCCGGTCTGACAGCTATTCAAAAAAACAAAACTTCCCAGCAGGATGGGAATAAAACGGCGGTTGGTCATGGCAAGGGGTTATTTTACTGAAGTTATAAAATCCTGAGGATTTTTTGATGCCGTAAGTGGATATTTACTTCCGTGTTTTGCTATTGAAACACGTTATTTACTTGTTGTTCCAGGCCCAGAGATGAAGACAGGCATAAGTTCTGAATGGTTTCCAGCTTTCACTGATGCGGTGCATATCTGCACGGAATGATTTTTTCTCAGTCGGGTTAAGGTCATAAAGTTTTGTCATCGCCTGCTGAATGCCCAGATCATCTGGTGAAAAAATATCCTCCCTGCCCATGCTGAACATGAGGAGCATCTCAACAGTCCACCTACCCACACCTTTAATTTCAGTAAGCAAGGCAATGAGGTCTTCATTATCCATTTCATGCAGTATTTTGTCACTTAGTTTCTTGCTGATGAAAAAGGATGCTACATTTTGAACATACTGAACTTTGGCATTGCTCAATCCAATCGCGCGCAACACCTCATGTGATGTGCCAAGTACCTCTTCAGGTGATGGATCTTTTTCATCATATAGCTCAAGGAATCGGTTGAAGATAACTGCAGCAACTTTGATACTGAGTTGCTGGCTCATGATACTGCTCATGAGCCTGACGTGCAGATTATTCCGAACAACCAGTTCTTTTCTTTCAATACTCAAAATAGGGGCAAGAATTTTATCCTGGTTGAGCAGCAAATGATAGGCCATGATATGCCGGTGTTTTTGGGTGGTTATGCTGTTATGTCCAGCCTATATTTCTGCAGCAGCAGCAGTGCGTTCTGTGCATTGAATTTTGCTTTTTTCAGCCGGTTTCTGTCGGGGTCTATCTGAAAGCCAGTGGCTGAGCGGAAGTCGGCTTTTTCCAGGTTGGTATTTTCAAACCGGGCATCTGAAAGATCTGAGCCGCTGAGGTCTGCACCCTGTATATCAGCATTTGTAAAATCAGCATTGCTCATTTTACATTGCACAAAACGGGTGCCTGTAATTTTCATACCAAAGAATGAGGTACTTTCCAGGTTGCAGTTTTCGAAACTGATTTGCAGTCCGAATGGACTGGCATCTTCAAAGTGTATACCCAAGAGTTTGCAGCCGGTGAAGTTTACCTGTTGCATGGAAACCTTGCTGATACGAGCAAGGCTCAGGTTGCAGTTTATAAAGGAACAGGCTATGAAGATGCTCCCTTTGAAGTCTGTCTCACTGAAATTGCAGTTTTCAAATGAGCATCCATCATATTCGGCATGTTCAAAGCCTGTTTCGCTGAAGTTATTTCCTGTAAAGGTCAGGTCTGTATATTCCATTTATATCAATGCGTGTTGCCCCATTTGATACCATTTTCAACCATCATGGTGAAGTTGGTATTTTTCCAGGCATCTTTATTATGCCCCATGGAGGTGTACCAAGTGTAACCTTTGCCTACTGGTTTGTACCAAGCTATGGGGTGAGCTTTTCCCATTCCAAAATTTTTGTTCTGCATCCAGAGGAAGTTTCCATTGGGACTTATCTTGTTTCCTTCAATCAGGCAAAGAATGACTGCATCTTTTGGTTGGTTTTCAAATACATACCATTCATCGGTATGGGGCCACACTGCCAGCATATCTTTTGAGAGCGAAGTGTCTGCATAATTACCGATGTAAACATCTGTTTCCTGCAATTGCGGATTCATGGCATGGTGGGAAAACCTTGTTCCCAGCAGGTTTTGTTCGTACCATGACCAATTGTGGGAGTCATCACCTGCACCATGAATGCCCATCAGCATACCCCCATTTTCAACATATTTTTCCAGGGCAGATTGTTGTTCATCATTAAGTACCCTACCGGTGGAATTATTAAAGATGACCACATTGAATTTTGCCAGTTGTTCTTCATTGAAAACACCACCAGCTTCTGTTTCATAAATAAACCAGTCGTTGATTTTAGCCAATTCAGCAAATACTTTTTTTGAAGAATCGATTGATTCCTCATGCCTGTATCCTGTTGTTTTTGAGAATACAAGAACAGCTGGTTTTCCAGCAGGAAATTCAATCGTTGGTTTTTCTTTTTCATAGGAAACAGGGAAGCCGTTTTTTACCTTGTACACAAAGCCGGCCAAACCCAGTCCTGCAAGTACAACGAGGGAGAGAAGGGTCCACAACGTGATTTTGATCAACTTTTTCATGCGTCTGATTTTGAATGCATTAACGAATGTGGATTTATTTTATTGTGTTGATTACCAGGGAAGCAGGTTGTTTATAGCTTGAAATAGTCCAGCACTTCCTGCCAGTTGTTTACACGTGTATGCCTGTTGATGTGCACATTGTGTGCTGCTGTAAACATCAATGGGATGCCCTTGCAATAGTCGAGATTCTTGACATGGTCATCAATGAGGTAGTCTGTATCAAAAATGCTTTTGTCTCCGCAGAATACCATGTTCCGCCAGCTAATGAATGGGAAGAACTCACCCAGCCATTCCCTTTTTTCACCAAGCGAGTTGGGGAACTCCATGGCTGCCGAAACGATATAGATTTCGTGGTGCTCCATCAGTTTCCTGACCGCTTCTAGTGCACCTTCCATGATGGGGGCGGTTTTGAAAAATCCTGGTTCAAACAAGAGAGCACGGGCAGCCTCCGGATCAGGAAAGGCTTCTGCTTCGGGTTTTCCCTGGATGGAAGCCCGGTCAATCACTATTCCGGTTTTCTTTTCGTAGATATCCAGCCAGTGCTGTTCGATATCTACGATTACATTATCCATGTCAATGGCAATTTTCTTTCTCATAACAAGCTTATTTTAAGCGAACCACTCCAGTAGTTCTGTAATGGTGAGTGATTGTTTGGCATCTTTATTCAGATCTTTTGCAATTTTACCTGCATCAAACATAATCAGTCGGTCGCCATACTGCAGGGCATCTTTCATACTGTGTGTGATAAGAATAATGGTAATACCCATTTCCTTGTTGATTTGTTCAGCCAGCTCCATTACCACTTTTGCAGATTTGGGATCCAGCGCTGCTGTAGGTTCATCCATGAGTAACAGGGATGTTTTATCCATCACACCCATCAACAGTGTAAGGGCTTGTCGCTGACCTCCAGATAAGCTGCCGATCGACTGATCAATCTTATTTTCAAGGCCCATTCCGAGTGCAGCTACTTTTTCTTTTACAAGCTGCCTGAATTTTTTGTTGTTACCTATACCAAGTCCCTTTTTACCTGTCCGTAATGCAGCCAGCCGAAAATTCTCAACAATACTCAGGTCTGGTGCGGTGCCGTTTGCGGGGTTCTGGAAAACCATTGAAACCCAGGGACTTCTGCGGTACTCGGGGAGGTGACTGATTGTTTTTCCATCGATACTTACAGACCCTGTTGTTGGCAGGATTGTTCCAAGTATAAGGTTCAGCAATGTTGATTTACCACTGCCATTGGTACCGACTACTACCAAAAATTCACCCTTTTTCACCTCCACTGAAACATCCTGCAGGGCCCTTACTTCATCGTCACTGCCTGCATTGTAAATTTTGGAAATATGGTTGATTATCAGCACGTCAGATTTATTTATGCTTTGTGAAAGCTGTTAACCGGGGTAACGCTACGATCAATAATACAAAAGTTGCTGTTATCAGTTTCAACAGGTTCGGGTCGATGCCAATGGAGAGCGTAAAGGCCAGTACGGCCTGAAAAACTGCACAGCCTATTACCACAAGCATGATCTGTCTGCCTATTTTTTTTACATTGAACCATTGTTTTATGGCATCTGCAACAAGTACAGAACCGAGTCCGGTAATAACAATTCCGATTCCCATATTGATATCCGTAAAACCCTGGTATTGTGCAACCAGAAAGCCACTCAGGCCAGTTAGTGAATTGGAAACAGCCAGTCCTGTAATTCTGATGCTGTCGTTATTAACCCCAAGGGCTTTGGTCATAACCGGATTATTCCCTGAAGCGCGCATGGCAATGCCGAAATCAGTTCTCAGTAAATAGATCAATAGGGTAAGGATGATTCCAACGAAAGTCAATGCAGTTAGCAATTGACCGTTTAATTCACTTCCCAGCCAATCACTTTTGATAAAAATGGATGCGGTATTGATGAGTGGTATATTAGACCTGCCCAGTATGATGAGGTTTATGGAGTAAAGTGCTGTCATCACCAGGATGCCGGAAAGCAGGGCATCGATTTTGAGTTTGGTATGGATAATTCCGGTACAGGTGCCAGCCAGTGCGCCACTGAGCATGCAGGCAGGTAAAGCAAGTGATACGGGTAGTCCACCTGTTAGCATGATGGCTGTAATAGCAGCTCCGAGTGTATAACTACCGTCTGTAGTGATATCGGGGATATTGAAAACCTTCATGGTAATGAAAATACCCATCGCCATGGGGGCCAGACAAAGTGCCATTTGCAGTGCTGTCAGGTAGAACTGAATCATTGAATCGGGTTAAAGCCCTCGGGAATGGTGATGTTGTATTTTTTGGCCATAGTCGGATTGTAAACCCTGTTGCGAACCTTTACCAGCTCCCAGTTGAGTCCGGCCGTATTGCCCTGCTTCAGCATTTGTGCAGCCTGGAGACCAGATTGGTATCCCCATTGGTACATGTCTGCTCCAAAGGCAGCGAGGGCTCCGCGTTCTACCAGACCTGCCTCACTGGTCATGATCGGAACACCAGCTGTTTCACAGGCTTTCACAATAGACTCAAAAGATGCAAAAATGGTATTGTCTGGGTTGGCAAAGAAAACATCGATGTTTCTGGATAGCAGGGATTGGGTTACCAGTTGCACGTCGGCTGAGTTATTGACAGGCAATGCAATGAGTTCCACATCATAAGCCTTTGCCATTGCACTTATGGCTTCCAGTGCCAGCACCGACTGTGGTTCTGCCTGGTTGAAGACGACGCCGGCTTTGATCTTTTCACCTTTGGGTTTGATCAGTCTGGGGATGAGTCCGAATGATGTATCGATATACGCAATGGTTTCTCCTACGCCAAACAGATTGGTTGGTTCCTTTCCATCACTGCCATTGATATTCATTTTTTCAGGTGTATCGGCAACCATCATGAATACAGGAATGTCTTTGGTGTTTTGCAGTGCAGTAATGGTAGCCAGTGTTGGGCATGTGGCAATCAGGGTAGGTTGCTGACTAATCATGTACTTGGCAATCTGCGTGAGGGTGGGAATGTCTCCCTGTGCATTGCGGTAGATGACATTCAGGGTTCCCTTCTTTTCATCAAATCCATTTTCACTCAGGGCATCAAAAAATCCCTGTTTGGCTTTTGCGATGGTATTGTCCTGAAAGGCATCCATGAAGGCAACTGTAGGTACGCCCGCTTTTTTGGATTCGCAGGCAGCCTGCAGTAAAATAAGCGACAGCAGCAGGGTAATTTTTTTCATGACATTATTTAATTTGTAATGTTGTTGCTCAATTAAAACGCTATAAACTCCCCTCCTGGTCAGGAGGGGTGCCGACACAAATGAACGAAGTGAATTTGTGAGGCGGGGTGGTGGAATCAGATTGTAATATCCACCACCCCGTCACCTGCCTACGGCAGGCAAGCTCATTCGCCTGCACCTATGGTGCAGCCTCATTCGTGCCACCCCTCCTGGCCAGGAGGGGAATTATTGTAGTTATAAAAGATACAACAATTTAAGTTGTTCTCACAAAGGTACAATCTCCGGATGTCATCCAAGTCAGGGAGTTTGTATTCGATTTGTAGGACAAGACTGTAATTTTTACCTTTAATGAGATTAAACTTCTTCAAATGCAAAGATTTCGGTTAGTTCAATTCATTTTTACCCTTTTTGTGAGTTTGACAGGCTCACAGTCGATTCAAGCGCAGCAGGAGCAAACAGAAGCAGACATCCGGCAAATTATGCAGGAAGGCAAGGCGGTTGGTCTGTCTGTTGCGGTGGTAAAGAAGGGCAAGGTGGTTTATAACCAATCGTTTGGCATGAAAAGTATGGAAGACAATCAACCCATGACCAATGATTGTATCTTCCGGATAGCTTCCATTTCTAAATCCTTTTCTGCAACATCCATCATGCAACTGGTGGAAGCAGGTAAAGTTTCTTTGGATGCCGATGTCAGTGAAATTCTGGGATTCAAGGTAAGGAATCCCAGGTATCCTGATGTGGTCATCACCCTTAAACTGATGATGTCTCATCTTTCTTCCATCAATGACAGTCAGGGTTATTTTTCGTTCGATGCCATCAATCCGGCTAAAAATCCGGATTGGGCGAAATGCTACAATACTTATGCTCCAGGCAAGGGTTACCAGTATTGTAACCTCAACTACAACATGCTGGG
>CAMAXV010000032.1 GCA_945862385.1 Chitinophaga pinensis | reverse complement strand
TAACACCAAGAATTTCGTAATAATCCCTTTTTGACATGCTTCTAATTTAATGTTAACGCTTATTTTCCTACCACAACTTTTGAAAAACGGATAATTTTATCATTCAACATATACCCTTTCTCTACTTCGTCGACCACTTTACCCTTCATATTTTCATCAGGCACGGGTATTTCTGTTATAGCTTCATGAACATCCGGATTAAACTCTTCCCCTATGCTGTTCATCTCTTTTAATCCCTTTGACTGCAGGGTATTTCTGAATTTGGTGAAAACCAACTGGATACCCTCCCTGATTTGCTTAAGGTCGTCACTTTTCTGCATCTGCTTTTCAGCCCTGTCACAATCGTCCATTACCTCGAGCATCGACTGTATTACTTCACGCCCGGCAGTCTGAATAAGTTCCACACGCTCTTTGGCATTCCGTCTTTTGAAATTGTCAAAATCAGCGTAGAGGCGGATATATTTCTCTTTTTGCTCCTGAAGTTCTTTCTGAAGATTATCAAGTTCTCTTGAATCTTGTGACAAATTTTCGCTCTGAGCGGATTGTTCTGGAGCTATTTCCGGGTTGTGCTGCATTTCTTTTTCATCCATGGTAATATATTTTTGCAAAATTGACTGCTCAAATGTCTTGCCACAGGCTATTGACAAGCCAAATTGTCTGATTTTCTGTTTTCAGCAATGCAAATTTCCGTCATTTCCCTGAAAGATTACCTTTGCACTATGAAGAAAGTGGTTTTAAAGCGAAAAATCGGCAATCGGGTGCTACTTGGACATCCCTGGATATTCTCCAATGAAATAGATTTGATGGACGATGAACTGGAAGCGGGAGAGATTGCTGAGGTGTTGACCTTTGATAAAAAATTCCTTGGAAAGGGATATGTTAATCCACAATCCAGGATTCCAGTACGCCTGCTTACAAGGGAAAGGCAAGAGACTATTGACGGACAGTTTTTTTATGATAAAATAGCCAAAGCCTGGGCATACAGAAAGAGGATTGGTTATGTTGAAAACTGCAGGCTGATTTTTGGCGAAGCCGATGGCATACCTCAGCTTATCATTGACAAATTCAACGATTATTTTGTAATCCAAACCCTCGCACTTGGGATAGACCGCTGGAAACCTGAAATTGTTTCAGCACTTGAAAAGATTTTTTCACCCAAAGGAATCTTTGAACGCAATGACGTTCCTGTAAGAGAACTGGAAGGTATGGAACAAAGGAAGGGGTTTCTATCAGCTCCTTTTGACACCAGAATTCCCATCACAGAAAACGGACTTAATTTCATCGTTGATGTGGAAAAGGGACAAAAAACCGGATATTTTCTTGACCAGCGTGATAACCGACGGGCTATCAGACATATTGTCAAAGATGCGGATGTGCTCGGCGCATTTTGTTATACCGGCACATTTGAAATTCATGCGGCCCATTATGGTGCCAAAAGTGTACTGGGTTTGGACATATCTGAAAATGCAGTTCAGCAAGCCAGGGAAAATGCGGCCTTGAACAACCTGAAAAATATAAGTTTTCAAGCCATTAATGCCTTTGACGCCTTAAAACAATGGAGTAAAGAAGATAAGAAGTGGGATGTTGTGATGCTTGACCCACCTTCCTTCACAAAAACAAGGGATAACATACAAAAGGCCATCAGCGGGTACAAGGAAATCAACCTACGAGGCATGAAACTCATCAGGCCCGGCGGGTTTTTGGTGACTTCTTCCTGCACAAACCTCGTTCCACCTGATTTATTCTATGAAATAATAGAGATGGCAGCAAAAGATGCCAGGAGAACGCTGAGGCAGGTAACCTTTCAGGCACAGTCTGCAGACCACCCCATTCTTCGCGGACTGGAAAATACGAACTACCTGAAATTCCTGATTGTACAGGTGATCTAATTATTTTTCAACCTGGAATTTCCCAGTATCCAGAAGCTGACCATTCCTGTCTTTAAACTGGAAGATATAGATGCCCCTGTTGAACCCAGCCAAATCTATATATACGTTGTTTCCAGGCTGGTTGGTCACCAATAGTTTTTTACCCATAAAATTATAGATTACAAGGGTAGCAGGTACTGTGGTATGCTTATACTGGATGCTAACAAATGACCTGGCAGGATTAGGATAAATGGTGGTCCTTCTCACATTGTCCCCTAATGTAGTCTTTTTGACCTGTGCCTGACCGGCCATGGTAAAAAGAAATGATATGAGGAGGAGTAACAGCTTCATATTATCAAGATAATAACGAAGTTAGGTAAAAAGCAAAAAAAGTCATGCAATACTGCATGACCTTCTTTGAAAAATCATTTTTTGGTAGTTACCCAATTGCTTCGAGCGTCTGCTTGATGGCATCAAAGTTTGGCAGGTCACCTGCACTTTCCAGAACTTCTGCGTATTGAATTGTGCCTTCCTTGTCTACTACAAACGCAGCACGGCGAGAAACACCTTTCATATCAAATACAAACTCATCATAAATAGCCTCGTAAGCCTGAGCAGTTGTTTTGTTGAAATCAGAGAGCAAAGGGAAGTTGTATTGCTGTTCTTCCTTGAATTTAGCCAGGGTAAAAATTGAATCAACTGAAATTCCCACTACCTCAGCGTTAAGGCTGGTATAAACATTCAGGTTATCACGCACTGAACACAATTCTGTGGTACACACCCCTGTAAAAGCCTGAGGGAAAAACAGGATAACAAGGTTTTTTCCTTTGTAATCTGTCAGGTTTACTTTTGTTTTCTCAGAATTGAATAAACTAAAATCAGGAGCCTGTTGTCCTTTTTGAATTGCCATATGTTATTTAATTTAATTGTGAATTGAGTAGCATGTAAATATAAAAGTAGAACATTGATTGTGAAAACTTGTTCACCAAAAAAAGTGCATTTTTTCGAAATTCCTATGGCTTTTTAACAAGCCTGATATTGTAGAAAAAATTGTTTGAAATTGCCCTGGCCTGAATGGAAGTAAGCGTAAGATTGTAAAGAAACCATTTGGCATTAAGCCTGAGAATTGGCCCTGATCCGGGAGGAAATTCTGCTGTTACTGAAACATCATCCTGATTGCCATACCAAGTACCTGTGATTGTTTCATTTCCTTTAAAAGCATTAACGGTGCCATTCCTGTTAAACTGGAATGTATACCCCTCATATTCCGGGAGCACGCTGACATTTGAAGAAGTGAAAAAACCCAACGTCCAGGTACCAGCGGTCATATAATCCAGGATTAGATTTTCCTTGATTTCGGAAGATTTTTCCTTAGAGCAGGATGATCCTATGAAAACAAGTAACATGAAATGGAAAAGGTATTTTTTCATAATCACTTACATTTCTTCGAAGTTCTACTAATTTCCTGACAAAACCGTCATTTTTGATGATCCGGATTCCATCCCAGATATTTACCCCCCTGATCAAGTGCCAGTCTGTAGGTGGCAATTACCACAGCTTCAACCCAGCCAACGCCTAAAAATTCCTGACGGCGAAGTACAAGTTCAAACTTTCCTGATTTTTTATCTGCTGCTATCGGCAGGCCGACCAGTTCATACCCATTTAATGCCTGCAGAGATAAGAATTTCTCCATTTGTTCTTTGGATGGAAACTGGAGGAAATGTAAAACAAAAATTGGCTCACGGCCGGATTTCACTGAAACTGGTAACCGATCAGCCTGTCGTCTTGATTGGATACGCAATAAATCAGGTTCAGAAGGGAAAAGCACTTCCAGGTAATTAGACCAGGACTTGTCTGTTTTGGCCTGGGCAAGCCATTCGTGCGAGCCAAATGGCAGCATGGCCTGATTAACAGCCCTGTTATATCCAAGCGTATCAGGCGCATAAAAATAGAACTCCCTAATACTTCTTTGGGTAAACCTACCTGTAAATTTTCCGCCAATCTGTCTGGCCAGCATTTCGACGAGTCTGTCTTCCATGTTGAGCAAAATTTCCGATTCTTCCTGCTTTGGCATCCCGTTTTTGTCGGTCTGATTAAGCTTTACCCTTAAAATAACCACAAATGAATCTTCCGGAACCGGAGCCAGTAACTTGTAGCCCAGATCTACATTGATGGAAACGGGTCTTCCGTTCAATGAAACAACATAATTCTCCCAGTCGTGTTCCACTTTTTGAGCTGCACCGGAAAATGGGATAAAAAAAAGTAAGTAAAATAAATATTTCGGCATGATCGGAATTCGGTTCAGAAAGTAAAGTAATTTCAATTCCAACAAACAGGGAAATAAATGCCACTGATCCGTGATATTATTAACGTTTTAGAAACAGCAGCTCCGCTTCATTTGCAGGAAAGTTATGACAATGCCGGACTGGCATGTGGCAATCAGGATTTGGAATGCAGCGGCGCATTAGTAGCTCTTGACCTCACGATGGCAGTTATCAACGAAGCAATATCGCTTAAAAAAAACCTCATCATCACCCATCATCCACCTATTTTCAAAGGACTAAAGCAGCTGGTATCTGGTGATGCGGTATCAGACCTGATTATAGCCTGTATCAAAAATGACATCAGTGTCTACGCTAGCCATACCAACCTAGACAACGTATTGTATGGCGTGAATGGAGAAATAGCGGCCAGGTTAAATTTACAAAAAACCAGGGTCCTGCAGCCCATGCCCGGGACCCACCGACAACTGGTTGTATTCGTTCCTGAAAAAAATGAAGAAGCCGTAAAAACATCCATATTTACAGCAGGAGCCGGCATTGTAGGCAATTACGATGAATGTAGTTTTTCTGCAGCCGGTAACGGTACATTCAGGCCACTAAAAGGATCGAACCCATTTACTGGTGAACTGAATATCAGGAGCAATGAACAGGAAGTCAGGCTTGAATTCATCTATCCTGTACACCTGGAAAACAGGATACTGCAGGCAATGCATGCGGCCCATCCCTATGAAACCGTTGCCTATTCCCTCTACCCCATGGAAAACAGGTTTGCTGAGCTGGGGGCAGGAATCATTGGAGAATTGGATGAGCCTGTTACCGTTCAACATTTTTTTGAGCAGGTAAAAGCCAGATTCCAAACAGGCGTTATCAGACATACTGAGCTATTCAAAACAACTATAAAAAAAATAGCCATTTGCGGCGGGGCTGGCAAGTCTTTGATTATCAGCGCATTGAAAAATAACGCTGACCTATTTTTAACAGCTGACCTCGGATACCATGATTTTTTCATGGGAGGCAGGCAAATGATTCTCGCGGATATGGGACATTTTGAAAGTGAGCAATTTACATCTGACCTTATCGTGAGGCTGATTAACGAAAAAATCCCTACCTTTGCCGTCCAAAAAGCCGCCAGTAAAACGAATCCTGTCAATTATTTTTTATAAAGCACTATGGCAACAGCAAAAGAATACTCCGTTGAAGAAAAGCTTTCTTCCCTTTATAACCTCCAGAAGGTTGAAAGTAAATTGGATGAAATAGCCATCTTAAAAGGCGAACTGCCTATAGAAGTTAAGGATCTGGAAGATGAAATCCAGGGACTACATGCCAGGGAAACCAGAATAGAAGAAGAAATCAATGGCATTAACGAATTCATTGAGCAGAAAAAGCAGGCCATCATACAATCACAGGAGCTGATCAATAAATATGAAAAGCAAAGTGATAATGTAAAGAATAACAGGGAGTATGAGGCAATAAACAAGGAAATTGAGAACCAGACCCTGGACCTTAAACTGGCAGAAAGACATATCAAGGACGCCAACGAAGAGATAGCAGAAAAAGCCCGGGTACTGGACACAGCCAAAAAGAATATTGCTGTAAAGGAAGCCAACCTGAAGGTTAAAAAAGGTGAGTTGGATAAAATCATTGCTGAAACTGAAAAAGAAGAGGCTGCGTGCAGACTCATGTCTGATAAGGCAAGAGCCGCTGTTGATCCAAGGTTGTTGGCTTCATTCGACAGAATCCGTAATAACTTCAGAAATGGTCTCGCAGTGGTACCTGTTGTTCGTGACGCCTGCGGCGGTTGCTTCAACGCTATCCCCCCACAACGTCAGAGTGAAATAAGGCAACACAAGAAAATAATTGTTTGTGAAAACTGCGGCAGGGTTTTGGTAGACGAGGAGCTCAGCGCAAAATAATAAGCTAACAAAAAATATAGGGAAGCGGATCAGGAAACTGAACCGCTTTTCTTTTTAGATACTACACCTTTTACTTCGGCTATCATGCGCAGCCATTCATGCTCATGAATTCTGGGAACGCCAACTTCATAATTACAAAACAGTAGCATTTCCTGATTACGTATTTCACAATTGAATTTTCTGAACACCTTCAGTACTTCATTGGTTACGGTATAATCAAACGACACGTCATAAATAATTTCAACAGGTTTTCTGACAATGGACGTCAGCTGCAATGCAAGTGCTGCAGCTGATTTATAGGCATTGATCAATCCTGGCACACCCAGCAGGGTCCCTCCGAAATACCGCACAACAATAACCAATACATTGGTCAACCCCTTGCTGTCGATTTGACCCAGTATTGGCCTGCCGGCAGTTCCTGACGGCTCACCTGCATCCGTTACCCTGAAGTTATTTCCGTCATTGCCTATTCTGTAGGCAAAACAGTGGTGTGAAGCTTTAGGATGTTCTTTCTTAATATCATTCAGGATCGCCTTGAACTCATCAACAGCAGCTATTGGATGGACATATGCAATAAACCGGCTACCCCGGTCATTGAATTCTGCCATGGCAGGTTTTTCTATCGTCTGAAAATAGTTTGGATCCTGCTGATTCATCTGTGTTTTTTATATGTGACTATCCTGTCTTTCCCAACCTGTGTGACGTGATGAAATACTGCAATTCCGGGCACTTCCGGCACCTTCAGTCCTCCGCCTGTATGTAAGGCTGTATTCGTAATTATTTTTATCTCATCCCAGAAACCGGAATCCAGAAAATACTGCAATGTCTTTTTACCCCCTTCCACCATCAACCCTTGAATCTTTTTTGCATAGAGCCAGTCAAGCAAGGGTTGAGGACCTTGCTTTAGATCCATTTTAAGAAAAGTAACATGACCCTCCACGCCCTCTTTCAGTTGGTTAACAACAACTACAGGATGCCCATCACCGAACATCTTCAAATCATCAGGTAATTGTTCTGAGACATCAATAATGATTCGCAGCGGAGAAGGACCTTTAACCAGTCTAACGTTCAACAATGGATCATCAAGCACCGCCGTACCTGCACCAATAAGGATGGCATCTTCAGCAGCTCTCCAGGAATGAACAAGCTTATTGGTTTCTTCACCGGAAATAATAAGACGCACTGCTGAGCCACTCCCCATGAATCCATCTGCAGTTTCAGCCCATTTCAGTGTAATATATGGCCTGTGCTGAATATGGTATGTAAAGAACCGGCAGTTAAGCGCAATGGCTTCCTTTTCAAGCAAACCCTGATCCACACGCAATCCTGCATCACGCATACGCGCGATTCCCTGACCTTTTACAGCATCAAAGGGATCAACCGCTGCAACCACCACGTGCTGTATACCGGAATTAATAAGCAGGTCAGCGCAGGGAGGCGTTTTACCGTAGTGTGCACAGGGCTCCAGTGTCACATACATGGTAGACTTACTGATGAGGTGCTGATCTGAAGCAGAAACAGCATTCAGGCAATTAACTTCTGCATGCGGACCACCAAATTGTTTATGCCAGCCTTGCCCAATAATCCTGCCTTCATAACAAAGCACAGCACCTACCATAGGATTAGGTGAAACATATCCACGCCCTTCAGCAGCAAGCTCCAGCGCCAGTTTCATGCAATCATTAGCTGTTAACCCCAACATAAAAAAAGGATTTCTCACTTTAAGGCACGATGCCTGCCGGTGAATCAAGTTGCCAAAGTTAAATGAATTACTTTTGGCTTGTGCAAATCAGAGAAGCATACCAAGAATTAAGAATGGCCCTGTCAGTCATGTACGACCTGAGAGAGTCTGCGGGCATAGCAGACATGGTCATGGAAGAAATTACCGGGTGGGAACGATCATTGCGTATTATTCACCACAATGAGGAGTTGTCTGAAGCGCAGCAGGAACGTTTTCAACAATGCAGCAGGGAGTTGTTACACGGCTGGCCCATTCAGTATGTACTGGGACATGCCTGGTTTGCAGGCATGCGCTTTAAGGTAGACGAGCGCGTGCTGATACCCAGACCCGAGACCGAAGAACTTGTAGAAGTCGTCAGAAATATATACAGGAACAAACATCATACAGAAAACTATCAACTCAGCTTGCTGGATATTGGAACCGGAAGTGGCTGTATCGCTATCGCTTTGAAAAGATACTTTGAAGACTGGAAAGTTACTGCGATGGATAAAAGTAAAAAGGCCATTGAATTGGCCATGTTCAATGCTGAACTACTTGGAACTGACATTAAATTTATCGAAGCAGACATACTCGTAGAAGCCTGGAATGACCATAAACCATCATTTGATGTAATGGTCAGCAATCCTCCTTACATACCAGAAGAAGACAAGCAGGAGATGGCACTCCATGTTTTAAAGCATGAACCACACATGGCCTTGTTTACGGAGCATGAGGATCCCCTTATATTTTACAAGGCTATTGTGAATTTTTCCCTGCATCACCTTTTCAGGGGAGGCATGCTATTCTTTGAAACCCACGCATCATATGCCCATCAGGTAGCCTCGTGGATGGAAGCCAATGAATTTGAACAGGTTACAGTGTTACAGGACATGCAGGGCAAAGACAGGATAGTTTATGCCACCAAAACAGGTGCATCACTTTAGTTTACTATTGCTTTTCAGTTGACAGTACAGTGCGGGCACCAAGCTCTTTAGCCACGCGCATCACCCCAACTACAGCATCTATATCGACGGTTTTATCTGCATTGATAACAATTGTAGGTATTTCCGTCTTTTCTTTTGCGATTACAGGTTGAAGCATTGCCTTGAGTGAATCAAAAGACACCGGTGTTGTACCTACATAGAATTGTCTGTTGGCGTCGATAGAAACGACCACATTCTGTTTGGCCTTGGTATCACCGGTAGATTTGGGCTGGGAGAGTTTAATGACATTGGGATTAGCCAGCGTGGATACAATGAGAAAGAACATCAGCAAGATGAACAGAATGTCATTGAGTGCTTCTGTAAATACCTCAGTTTCTCCACGTAATTTTTTTCTGATCTGCATGCTGGTTTAGTCTTGTTTGACAGCGTCCTGAAGAATATCGAGAAAATCTGTTGCAGCCACTTCCATCTTATTGGCTGTCTTGTCTATTTGCGTGTGCAGGAAACTGGATCCGAGAAATGCCAGCAAACCAATAACCAACCCGGTTATTGAGGTCACAAGCTTTACATACAATCCACCTGCAATTGTATTCAATACAAATTCACCTGTTGTATTGATATCAAAAAAGAGCTGCATGAGTCCTGCCAGCGTTCCCACAAATCCGAATATCGGAGCTGCACGCGCAATTACGCTCAGCACGCTGAGGTTCTTTTCAAGGTTGTACATTTCCAACCTGGCAACACTTTCCATACTCCGCTCTATGGCTTCAACAGGCTTGCCTATTCGCTGCACGCCTTTGTCGATTATCCGGGCAACCGGGTTATCCGTATTCCGTGTCATGGATCTTGCAGCGGTTACATTTCCGTTGGCAATATGATCACGGATAATCCGCATGAAATTATCATCTATTTTCCCTGCTTTTGTGATGGCAATATACCGCTCAAAGAAAAAGAATACGGCCAGAACAAAAAGCAATCCAAGTGGTATCATCAAAGCCCCCCCAGACTGTAGCACATCAAACAAGTGCATGGTCTTTGAGACGGTTGCAGGCGGTGAAACAATGGGAGAAGCGGTATCGGCTATCTGGAGCAATTGAATGAGCATATATCTGTAGTTTTTTAGGCTGTATGAAGGTGAGATTTTATTTTCTAAAAATCTTGATAAAGTTATTCCAGAGCAGCAAGTTCCCATGACCTGAGAAGCTCTACCAGAACCAACACTGCCTTTTCCATATCCTGAACACTCACAAACTCATGCTTAGAATGCAGGGCCATTTCTCCGGTAAAGATATTTGGACAAGGCAAGCCCATAAAAGACAAACGTGAACCATCAGTTCCACCTCTCACTGGCAAGCTCAAAGGTTCAATTCCGCATGTACGCATGGCATTATCTGCGTGAGCAACGACTTCCGGATGCTGATCCAGTACTTCCCGCATGTTTCTGTATTGCTCATGAACCGTGAAAGTGTATGATGAACCAGGAGCCTGTGATATTATTTCACGAAGCAGCGCTTCAAGTCTGGCTTCGTGCGCTGCCAGCATTTTCGTATCAAAATCCCGTATGATGAATTTTACTACTGCTGATTCTGCTCCTCCTTTAATGTCTGTTGGATGCACAAAACCTTCCCTTCCCGCTGTAACTTCAGGCGCCCATTCGGTCTTGGGTAAGGCCGCAATAAAATCAGATGCAAGCTTGATTGCATTAACCATTTTGCCTTTGGCTGAACCAGGATGGGCAATTACTCCCTGAATATGCACTTCAACGCCATCAGCAGAAAAAGTTTCTGATTCCAGAGATCCCAGCTCACTGCCGTCAAGTGTATAGCCAAAATCTGCCCCAAGCTTTTCCATATTGAGGTGTTCCACACCCCTTCCAACTTCCTCATCTGGAGTAAAAAGAATACGTACCGTACCATGTTTAATCTGATTATCGCATATCAGTTTCCGGGCCAATTCCATGATGATGGCCACTCCGGCCTTGTCATCAGCTCCCAACAGGGTGAGGCCGCTGGCAGTTATGATATCATCTCCTTTTTTTTGGAGCAGGTATGGATGATGTAGCGGAGAGATTACCTGTGCAGGATCATCCGGCAGGATGATATCCTGTCCCTGATATGCCGCATGGTAGATGGGCTTTACCCCCGCGCCGCTGCAATCCGGCGCAGTATCCACGTGAGCACAAAGACAGATTACAGGCACCTTTTTAGGTGTATTTGCCGGGATTGTAGCATACACATATCCCCACTCATCAAGGTGTGCATCAGTAACGCCCATTTCGAGCAATTCCTTTACCAGCAAGGCAGATAACTCTTTTTGCTTTGCGGTTGAAGGAAAAGAATTACTTTCCGGATCACTCTGGGTGTCAATCTGCACGTAACGCATAAACCTTGTAGCAATATCCTGCATATATTTTGTTTGAAATGCAAAGTTATCACAGGTATTTGCATTAAATTCAGAATAAAATAACCCGAAATGAAAAAAACAATCATCGCATCCCTCGTTGGCGGGATAATCATCTTTTTCTGGCAGTTCCTGTCTAATGCAGCACTTGATCTCCACAGGCCTGCACAGCAGTATACTGCCAAACAGGATTCCATCCTGAATTACCTTTCAACACAACTGACAGAGGGAAAGTATTTTCTTCCTACTGTACCTGCAGGTGCAAGTGCGGATGAGATACAAAAGAGCATGGACCGTTCCATGGGTAAACCCTGGGCGATCATTGATTACAAATCGTCCATGTCTACTAACATGGGCATGAACATGGCCAGGGGATTGATTATTGACATCATCATCGTCTGGTTGTTGATTTCACTTGTAAACAGGAGTAAAACAAGGACTTTCGGAAGCATTTTCTACCTTTCACTCATCATTGGCATCCTTTCATTCCTTTCATTCCCCTACACCAATTTCATCTGGTATGAAAGTCCGGGTATTTACATTGAATTGCTTGATGCAGTTGCCTCATGGGGTTTATGTGGCTTATGGCTGGGGTATTACCTGAAAGAGAAAGCGAACTGATTCACCCACATCTCATAAAAAGCTGCGCAACTGGAAGGAAATCAGTTGTTAAAACGGTGCCCCCGCAGGAAATCTTCTACGGCCATGCGTTTTTTGCCTTCCAGTTGCATTGACTTAACATTGAGCCAGCCATCAGCAGCTGCAAACCGAAGGAATGATTTCCCATCAGTTTCCCAGCTTCCAGACGCTTTTCCATGACTTTTTTCCTCGCATGTTGCTGCAAAAATTTTTAAACTCTTCCCTTCCAAACTGGTAAATGCGCCGGGATATGGAGACAGTCCTCTGATGAGGTTATACACCTGAACTACACCCAGATTCCAGTTGATGCTGCAGGTAGCAGTATGTATTTTGGGCGCCGCAGGCAAAGATGTTTGATCTGAGGCATCCGCTTGCGGGAAGGGGTTTATTTTACCTTCACAGTATGCATCTAGAGTCGTGTAAACGAGTCCTGCACCGAGTACCTTCATTTCATCATGTAACTCTCCAGCTGTCTCGTCTGGACGGATTTCAATGGTTTCCTGCATCAGGATATCTCCGGTATCTATGGCATGTTGCAGTTTGAATGTTGTGATACCGGTTTGACTTTCCCCGTTAATGATTGCCCAGTTGATTGGAGCTGCCCCCCTGTATTTCGGAAGGAGTGAGCCATGGAGGTTTATTGTACCTAAAGGAGGCATGTTCCAGACAACTTCGGGCAACATTCTGAAAGCCACAACAACCTGTAAATCAGCCTCAAGGTCTCTGAGTGCTTTTAAAAATTCCGCATCCTTTAACTTCTCAGGCTGCAGGATATGCAGGCCTTTTTCCAGTGCGTATTTCTTCACTGCACTCGGTGTGAGTTGCATCCCTCTGCCTGCTGGTTTATCCGGTGCTGTGATGACTGCAACAATATTGCATCCTTCAGCTACCAGCCTGTCCAAAATGGTTACAGCAAAATCAGGCGTCCCCATGAATACCAACCTGCAATCTTTTAAAGGCTTCATGGCGCAAAATTAGTAATAAAGGGGCAGACGGGTTACAGAACCTGGCCTTCAGGATAAATCAGGTATTTCGCCCTGATTTTTTTAAAGCTGTCTAATCCTGCCTGCCAGCTTTTTCTGATATCCTGTTCTGAAACACCATTCTTTATTTGTTCCATCAACAGATGATTTCCGGCAAGTTTATTGAAAAAAGATGCCTTTGAATCGCCAGACCTGGGCATGATGAAAAACTTATCTTTTTCCGGGAAAAGCCTGTAGGCTTCTAGCAGGTAAGACAAATGCAGACGACCATTCACTTTCGCAAAAACCACTTCACTGCTGCCAGAAATATCCCATCCATAACAGAGCTGGTCTTTGAATTTGGGAGTCATCGCACCTGGAATAGCCCTGGGCGTAAAAGCAAACAGATTGAGTGGTAGTTGAGGATGTCCGAAATATTGAAAAGGCTTAGGCGTGCCCCTACCTTCGCTTAAAACTGTACCTTCAAAAAAACATGTTGAGGGATACCAGTATGTGGCGGCGTTATCAGGCAAATTGGGCGATGGCTTAACCGGCAATTCGTACTTTGTTTTTCTGGTATAATTCATACAGGGTATAACCTGAAGGGCATCTGTTCCGCTGGCTCTCATGGCATCATATTGATTCAAGGCAGCGGACTTAAGCCAACGTTCTCCCACCAGCATGCGTGCGTACTCCCCGATTGACATACCATACACAACCGGAACAGGCTGCATCCCAACAAACGACCTGAAAGCTGTATCCAAAACAGGTCCATCAACGTAGTGGATATTGGGATTTGGACGATCAAAAACGATAACTGGTTTGTTGTTCAGAAAAGCAGCTTCCATGTACTCTTCTAGCGAAGAAATAAAAGTATAGAACCTGACACCCACATCCTGAATATCAAATAGCATAATATCCACCTCTGCCAAATCTCCAGCTGATGGTTGTCTCTTAGCACCATAGAGTGAAACAACAGGTATACCAGTTTTAGTATCCACGTAATTACCCACCTTTTCTCCCGCATCTGCTGTACCTCTGAAACCATGTTCGGGACCAAAAATAACTTTTACCAATATCCCTTTCTGTTGCAGTAGATCAACCAGGTGGATGCTGCCTGCCATAGATGTCTGGTTGGCAAAAACAGCGACTCTTTTGCCCTTTAGCCGTTCAAGATAGGCTCCAGTATTTTCTGCTCCCGGCTTTACAACGCCTTTACTAAGTTGTGCAACAAGTTGTGTGCTGCATAATAAAAACAGGAACAGGAATAGATTTCGCATTGTTTTTGCTGTTTATTTCATTCAAAATAAAAGAATAAAAGTAGTTTCGCCTCTCAAATCAATTGTAAACTTATTCATTTAATTCAAGATTATGCAAGTAAAAAGCGGTGATGTTGTCAGGGTTCACTATACAGGAACGCTGCTGGACGGAACACAATTTGACAGTTCAGTGGGTAGGGCTCCACTGGAATTTACAGTAGGTGCCGGCCAGATGATTGCAGGTTTCGACGCAGGTGTGCTGGGAATGGCTATTGGTGAGAAAAAGACCATTCAAATTGACCCTGATCATGG
>CAMAXV010000031.1 GCA_945862385.1 Chitinophaga pinensis | reverse complement strand
CTTGAGGAATACATTTTCTAACAATTCCCTTTTCAATAAAAGATAAGTAGTTTTCTTTATGACCTACTTTTAAAATTATTGATTTTTTGGCAAATTCACGTTTTATAAGTTTAGATGAAAAGAACTCCCAATCTTTTTCAGAAATAGGAGCCATTTTTTGGAAATATTTTTTTATTTCAATCATTTCTCGTTCTCAATTAGGCTGTTCCAAGTGAGTGGTTTCTTCTAAAGCATGACGCATAACTAGCATATAGAAGCTAAAAACATTCGTTTATCACCTCAAATTTGGGTAGATTTTAGCTATAAGCTAGCGTATTACATATTTCAAATGTAATAGAAAATTTTACAAGTTATCAATCGAAATTGTCGTTGATATTACAACTATATAGTTTAAAAAATCAACCTCCTGTAAAATTGCACGAAGTTCAACTCTTTATTTTACTGATAGTTATGAATTCAATCATCGCATTAGAGTTGCATCTTTGGTCTGTAAGGGGAGCAAGAGTGCACAAGGCGACAGAAATGTCGCCTTTTTTGTTGTCTGTCAGTGAGTTAGAGTAGTTGCATCTTTTTGATATAACTATAAGCCATTTCATCAATCCTGTCACCTAAATGACGCGTAGAAGTCGTTTGTGCCGCTTTATTTTCCTCATACATTTGTAAAATGAAAATAGGCGAACACATAAAAGAAATTAGAATTTCAAAAGGGTTTACTCAAGTCGAATTATCTGATAAGAGTGGAATTGCGGTGAGAACCATTCAAAGAATCGAGAATGGCGAAGTAACTCCAAGTATTTATTCTCTAAATGCAATTGGAACTGCCTTGGATGTTAAACTGAATGAAATTCCAGTTGTTGGAAATGACGGGAAATTTGAGTTCAAGATAGTCATTTCCAACTTGAATAATCTTTTTATAGATAGTAGAATGTTAATCAAAAGAAATTGGAAAGCGCTAATTCTGATTAGCACTTTCTTTTTTGGAATTCTTTATTTCAAAGACTTGAAATCATTGTATGTAAATCTTTCAGACAATTCAACGATTTCTGTTTCAACGATAAACTGTGGAAGTAAAAATGAGTGTGATATTGAATTTGTGAAAAAAGACAGTAAGGGTAAGGTTTTATGGAAGCGTATTATAGGTGGGACAAGTTATGATAAGGCAAGACAGGTGGTTAGAACCAAAGATGGCAGTTACATTGTAGTGGGTTCAACAAGCTCATTTGGAAAAGGCAACTATGATGTTTTAGTTGCCAAAGTTAATTCCAATGGCGAATTGCTTTGGCAAAAAACCTATGGTGAATTCTTGAACGATTATGGATTGAGAATTTCATCAGTGGAGAAAAATCTTTACCAAATAGAAGCTAACAAACAAATTTGTGCAACATTCAATGTATCCAATGACTGTTTTGAGCAACAATGGTTATTTAAGATTGATGAGAGTGGAATTGTTAAATAATTTCCTGATGGTCACATACTCAATCATCACATTATAGTTACATCTTTCGTCTGTAAGGGGGCAGATATAAATGTAAAAGGATTATACTTGCATAGTGTAACCTTTTTGTGGAATGTGATGTGGTTGAAACTTCAAATTGAGTTTCTAATTAATTTTCGTTTCGCTAATACGCTGTTTTTCACGTTTCCACTTACCTTGGATAAAATCAAATACTGGCTGAAAATTTAGCTTTAGCGGATTGTTGCTATAAAATCCGGTGGTCACCCCGTAGCGGACTTTTTCAGTTTCAGGCTCGTAGGTTCCGAAAATTCTGTCAAAAATTATTAGCATACCGCCATAATTTTTGTCAATGTACTTTTCATTGGAGGCATGATGCACCCGGTGTGCGGAAGGGGTATTTAAAAACAGTCCCTCTAAAAATTTTAATTTTCCCACTGCTTCGGTATGCAAAAAGTACTGAAAAAACAAACTGACTAGCAAGCATACAATAATAAGGTCTGCAGAAAACCCTAAAAGTACAAAAGGAATATAGATCAATGGACTCAAGAAGGTTCCGATCCAATTTAATCGAACAGCCGTAGACAAGTTCATTTTCATTCCTGAGTGGTGGGTATGGTGAAATGTCCACAGGAGAGGGATTTCATGACTCCACCGGTGGTACCAATAAAAACCAAACTCTGTTACCAAGAAGGTAAGTACAATCGTATACAAGTTGGTAGGGATGCTGAAAAATTGAAAGGATTCTACCCAACCAAGTACAAAATATTTCCAGGAAATGGAAATCGGTTTTAATAATGTATTTCCAATAAATATCCCAAGATTTGCCATACTCTCCCGTGTGTTGAAAACCTTTTTCTTACGTACTTGTGACCAAATAATCTCAATCAAAAGGGCAATGATTACTAGCCCAGCGAATACTTTTTCCATTTCCATTTTAGTGTATTTTTTTCCAGTTAAGTTTTCGCGTTATTAAACCTATGGCTAGGGTAACTTCCATATTTTTTGATTGCGGTGAAAAAGAAGCATCAAACCACTTGGCATTTCTCAAACTGTATACACTCCCGCTTATATGTCCGTCCTCCCTATAGACAACTTTGACAATAAGCCTGCCAATGGGGGCTTTCGAATTATCGGAAGCAACTATTCTCCCTTCAATTTTGCCTTGCACCTCTTTGATTTCAATTACTGTATTTTCTTGTCCGGAATTCCATCGGCCAATGATGGATTGCTGTGCCATTGCTGAAAATGTACTCAATAGAAGAATAAAGAATACAGTTGGTCTCATGTCTTTGTTTGACACAAAATTAGAAGAGAGGACGCAAAACGCAGATTAACAATTGTTAATAAAGAATGTGTTCATCTTTTTCGATTTGCCATCCGATTCCTTATCCTGCTTAGAGATACAGGCGTTATTCCCAATACATTTGCTATGTACTTATCAGGAGCCCTATTTACGATATTGGGATAATCTTGGAGGTATTTAATGTAGCGTTCTTCGGGTGTTAAAAAAACAAGTGATTCAATTCGCATAAAGGCTTGTTTGATGGCTCGTTTACCTATAAAACTTCTGTTCAATTCCAAGAATTTAGCATTTTCATAAGTAAGTTTCATTAGGAAATCATAATCAATTGAGTACGCCTTTGTTGGCTCATAAGCCACATATACAAATTTTGAGGGCTCATCAAACAACAGGGTATGAAAATTCAGCACTATGTTTGATTCGGGGAAAAGTTGAAATGTAATCTCATCTGCGGTGGAATTGATGTAAAAGCAGCGAACTAAACCTTTTCGGATAAAAAAGAGTTCCTTGTTGCTGGAACCTTCAGTAATTAATACTTCCCCAGGCTGAAAAGTCCTGGACTTTACATTCCTAAGAAGCGCAAGTATGGGTTTAATTTTTTTCATATTTGTCTTCTATGTACTGCTTATCAAAATTAACAACAACATTTGTAATGCTTGGTCATTTGTCAATAAACCAATGACAGATTATCACATTGATGGATAATTCAATTTTCTTATAGCCACATGCTCAGTCATCACAATGAAAAACACAGGCTATAACGTACCCAAAACAGAGCAATCCAAAATAGTAGCCGTGCATACAAAGGGTAAAAATGGAACAATTTCAGTATTTATTGCGTAATCACCCGGATGATTTATTGGTTCAGGTGAAAGAGGCCTTTAAGAATTATCCCAAATATATCCTGGGTGTTATGGACAGATCAAAGTGGATTGAAATTCAAAATCAAAATGGTTTCTTAAATTCGCCTGGCAACTGAGGTCAAACCATGAATTCTATTTCATCTTTCAAAGATTCGTTAAAAAACAGTGCTCCTGATTCAGCATATTCCCCAATGCTGACAAGCCTGTGGTATGATGCCAAGGGAGATTGGGATAAGGCTCATGCTCAAGTGGACAACTTAAAAGATAAAAATTCAGCATGGGTTCATGCTTATTTACACCGCAAGGAAGGTGATTTATGGAATGCCGATTATTGGTATGCCAAAGCAAATAAAACCAGACCCAATATTTCGCTGGAGGAGGAATGGGAATCTTTGGTGGAAGCATTTCTGTAAATTTTCTATCCTGGATCTAACTTCATAAACATAAACTAATGCATAAATTATTACTGGTTTTCCTCCTTTTTTTATCAATAACCGTATTTGCACAAGAGGCAAAAACTTCTCAGCCAACACTTCCCTCTCCCCCAATACCTGTAGAATTAATGCTGGGCAACAAAAGAGCCAATTTTTTGATGATTATGAATCGGCCCATTGATTCACGCAAGAAATTTTCTTTCTTTAATGTTACTGTAGGTGCAGCAGATTATAAAAACAATTTTGCTGAAACTGATATAGTCATCAATAATGCATTACTATACAATTTAGGAAGACATTTCAATGCAAGTGTGGGTTTACAATGGAATTACAAAGTGGGTCTGGTACCCTCTTTAGGTATTCAATATTCAAAGGCTGGTCCAGATTATTTAGTAGTTATCTTTCCATCATACAACCTGCTTCCGAATGCCGGTTTGGAGACTGTTGCCATCGCAGAAATAAAACCAAAATTATCTGAAAAAACCAGATTATACACCCGTGTGCAGGGGCTATATGTGCAAAACATTAAAAGTGGGGTACATGCAAGAAGTGCATTCGTGATGAGGGCAGGATTGACTTTTGGAAAATATACGTCAGGACTTGGAACTAATTTTGACTACTATGGTCCTGCGAAAGTTGAAAAAAATAATATTGGTGTATTTTTCCAGATAAAACTGTAAGTACGTATCTAAAAACTTTTGATTAAATACAGTTCTTAAAAATGGGTATGTTGAAAATTAAACCATTCATCCTGGCACTATTCATGCCTGCGATCTTAGCAGCCCAATCTCCTAAACCCAATATCATCTTCATTCTCACCGACGACCAGCGCTGGGATGCCATGGGTATTGCAGGAAATACCATCATTCAAACCCCTGAAATGAATGCATTGGCCCTGTCTGGTACCTACTTCAAAAATGCTTTTTCCACAACGCCAATCTGTGCTGCCAGCAGAGCATCCATTTTAACTGGCATGCACGAACGTACGCATGCATACACGTTTCAAAAACCAAGGTTGAAACAACCTTACGCAGACCTCATCTACCCCGGATTACTAAAACAAAATGACTACCATGTTGGGTTTTTTGGGAAACTGGGCGTCATCATCGACAGTGCGGAAAGATATTTTCATCAAAGTGATTTTTACGACAGAAGCAACCACCCAAACCGTAGGGGCTATTTTTATAAAAAGATTGGTTCAGATACTGTTCATTTAACACGGTATACGGGTTACCAGGCGCTGAAGTTTATCGATGATGCCCCTGCTGATAAACCCTTCTGTCTATCCCTATCATTCAGTGCCCCTCATGGTCATGACAATGCTACCGACCAGTATTTCTGGCAGGAGAAGTCAGACTCACTGTATGCCGGAATCAGGATTCCTGAACCTTTGTTGTCTGAAGACACATTTTTCAATAAACTTCCAAAAGAAGTAAGGGAAGGATTTAACCGGGAAAGGTGGAAATGGCGGTTTGACACGCCAGAGAAATACCAGCAAATGGTGAAAGGTTATTACCGGATGATCACAGAAATTGATGACGAAATAAAACGCATCAGAACGAAACTACGTGAGAAAAAAATGGAGGAAAACACCATCATCATTCTCATGGGTGATAATGGCTACTTCATGGGAGATCGTCAGCTGGCCGATAAATGGCTGATGTATGATGTATCTATCAGGATACCATTAATCATTTATGATCCCAGAATAAAAAAACCGGCAGTCATCAATGATATGGTACTGAATATTGACATCCCCACAACCATCCTTTCTCTTGCTGGTGTTGCAGTACCGAAAGCATACCAGGGAAAATCACTTGACCCACTGCTGAACAGGAAAAATGTTGCGTGGCACAGAAAATCGATTCTTGTTGAACACCTGTGGGACTTCCCCTCCATTCCCTCAAGCGAAGGGATAAGAACCGACAGATGGAAATATTTCAGGTACCGGCTCATCAACGCACCCGAAGAATTATATGACCTGAAAAATGACCCAATGGAAAGAACAAATCTTGCACAGGAAAAAAAATACAGTCGGGTGCTTGAAGAACTGAGAACTGAACTTGAAAAAAAATCAATTCAACTCAACAATCAAAAGCTTTGTCCGGACGACCCCTTCATCTCCCCAAAGCAACAAAAAAGCTTTTGATGGCAGAAGTAATCATGCATGTTCAAAATTTATTGTTTTTCAATAAATTTATATTACTTTGCAGGTATTATTAAATCATTATCATGAAATACAATAATTTCATCTTCAAATTCCTGACAGTAATTGCATGGTTATTTTTTATTGGTTTATGCATAGAAGCTGGCGCCTTGGTGGTCAATTTTATATTTAGCCTGTTTAACCCGCTTGTGCTTAAAAACCTCTATCAAAAATTGGATCTCAGTGAGATGTATGAAAAAAGCAAGGCTGTTTTCTTCAGTATGTATGCCTTTATCCTGGTAATCGCAATCCTAAAAGCAGTTCTTGCTTATGAAGTAATTAAATTAGTCAGTAAACTTGATTTAAACCGACCTTTCAGCATATTTGTTGCTACACAAATCAAGAAAATCAGTTACATCACCTTATCAGTCGGACTATTCAGTGATGTGGCAAGACAAATTGCCAAAAGCCTTATACACTATGGATTTGACATTGACAGAATTGACGAATTTTGGGTTGACGGACAGGCATTCATTTTTATGGCTGCAGTGATTTACATCATCTATGCAATTTTTAAGAGAGGCATGGAACTTCAGCTTGAAAACGACTCAACTATTTAACAATGCCCATAATAGTAAACCTGGATGTGATGATGGCAAAACGCAAGATGTCTCTCAATGAGCTATCTGAAAAAGTAGGCATCACGTTATCCAACCTTTCGATACTCAAAACGGGAAAAGCAAAAGCAATCAGATTCAGCACACTTGAAACGATATGTAAAGTGTTGGATTGCCAACCTGGTGATATTTTAGAATTCGAAAAGAATATTGAATAGTAAATGAAGCTATCTACTTGCCGTCACCATGTAAGTAAGTCAGGATCAAAAATAAATCTGCCGATCCATCCATAGTGGGCTCATTCGTAGAATAATCAGCCCAATCATCCCAGTAAGTAATGTGCTTGGGTTGAAAAATTTTATATTCATCAGGTTCACTCAATGCAATCTGAAGCATGCCCTCATGGATGGAAGACCATAACGGACCATCAACAAGACTTCCAGGAATCACTTCTTTTTTGATGCGCCAGAAAGGCATGTGTACATCAAGCGGATAATCACCCTGTGCAGGAATACCAGTAATCATACTGGTGCCCCATGGATTCAATCCCAGCAGCCAGTTCACATGATCCTGCATCATGGCCACGTATCTGTTATCACCCGTCATGTGCTGATACAAAATAGCCTGCGTAGCTACTGCAGCTGCAAAATTGTTAGAACACCATACAAAGAGGTGTCCAACTCCATAATCATTTAACCCTGCTTTTATCATGATTCTATCGAGATTGTGTCGGTAATATTCAACCATCTTTTGTTTGATGGAATCAGGTGCAACCTGCCACAACGCATAATGTCCCATGTTTACATAAGGATACATTTCATAATGGGAAGTACTGTCTTTTTCCATCCATGAATAATTTCCAATCATGCTGGCATAATGAATCGCATCTTCAAGATAATGTGGTTCACCCGTTGCCTTGTACAATTCAGCTGCTCCCCACTCCATGTCATCTGCCCAGGTATTCTCATTGTACCGGTAAGGTGCCCCAAAACTGTTCCCCTGTTGATACCCTTCTCTGGCTTTACCCATTGCATACAATTCTTTGGCATCCTTTAAACATTGCTCAGCAAATACCAGGTCTTTAAGGTCTAATTTCCAGATTCTGTATCCCATTGCCATAGCTGCTGCAGATCTGCCTGCAAGATTCGCAACACCAGTAGCCAAACTTTTGTACTTCCCTAAACCCTGTGGCTGACCATTGGCAAAATATGCAGGCCTGTCACGATTTACTCCAAAACCATAATCCGCAGGATCATCATTGGGCAACTTGAAGCCGAGATGATCCCGGTCGTCTGCCACTTGGTGAATCAATTGATCAGGTGTTGGATGTAAACGATGAATCCAGTCAAGTCCCCATTTCGCCTCATCCAGTATATCAGGAATTCCATTTGAACCTTTTTGTCCCCATGCATTGTACTGGTCTGCGAATGCCTTCTTATCCCATTCCCAGGCCTGCATCATCCTGGCAGTAGCATTGGAACCTGTAATAAGGTATTTCAGCTGATCACCCGCATCGTGCCATCCGCCCCGGGCATCCACGTAAGACTTATCTGGCATACTTCCATAAAATGACCTCCCATCCATAGGATGACAGACTGCATCAATATAGGGATTATAGCCACATCGCTGATTTTGCATGAACCTGACCACTTCCTCAAATACAGGTGGATATGCCCCAATCCTGAATATGGGTGATACAATTATACCATCTGTTGATTGTATCCGATATGTTCCAGTATCCTTAACAAAAGAAAAATCCAATAGATAATTATATGGAAATGGATCCCATGGTATGTTTTTGGATAATAGCGGTTTTATTGGAACTACACTTTTGTTATCCATAGAATATAACTGAAATTTGCGGCCGATTCTCTGTTGGGCAATGAGGAGTGCTTTCTTGGGGGCCTGATTGGTATAGCCCAAAAGATTAAGCCTGATAAATGCAGTGCTGTCGGCAGCAAAAAGACAGATGGGGGAAAAAAATGCCAGACAAAGGATCAACTTTTTCATCTTTTAAAGTTAATAAAACATACCATGCGAAATTTATTCCTATCCATATCCCTACTATTGATTGCTGCTAGCACCTTTTCTCAATCAATGGACTTAGATCCGGTTTTTGTTTCCTCTACTCTGCTTGACAAAAAGAAAAGAGAATTGGGAAGAAATATCATTTTCCTGACAAAAGAAGATATCCAAAAAATTCCAGGAAACTCCCTCGATGAAATACTCAGGTTTGTACCAGGTATTGAAGTACAGATGCGCGGACCAGCAGGTGCCCAAGCCGACTTTGTTTTCCGTGGAGGTACATTTCAACAGGTACTTATTCTGATAGATGGCATCAGAATGAACGAACCACTTACAGGGCATTTCAACAGCTATATACCTGTAGTGAAGGAAGAAATTCAAAGAATTGAAATTTTGAAAGGTGCTGCTGCTTCCCTTTTCGGACCCGATGCTGTGGGAGGGGTGATTCATGTCATAACCCAGAAGGGGTTTGAAGAGGAAAAAGAAAAGTCTTTGAATGCTTCACTGAAGAGAGGATCATACGGTTTATCACAACAAACATTATCACTTGGTATCAGTAAACCGAAAACTAATTTATTTGCCGGAGCTCAATACAATAAAGTGAACGGAGAAGAATTGCGAGGAACCAGCGGGTTTGTAAGAACCGGACTTTACGCAGTCAGTCTTTCCAGAAAACTATTCAAAGAATGGAACCTGCATGCCCGATTTGCAATGGACAGAAGAAATTTTAATGCCCAAAATTTCTATACCAACTTTGTTTCAGACACAGCAACCGAAACAGTTAACTCCACCTGGCAACAGGCATCACTCTCAAAAATAAGCGACAAAAAAGACTACTATGTACTTATTGGTGCAAGGCAACTTGAAGATGAATATCGCTTCAGACATGCAGGAACAGCCAATAACAACAGAACAAGCATGATGAATGTTGATCTGAGGCAGGTTAATAAAATAATATCAAAGCAGGCCAAATGGACAACTGGCATTCAGCTTTCCAATAAAACTATACGGTCAAACGACAGAGGCAACCACACACATCAGCATGCCGGGTTGTATTCAGTATTTTATCATCAGCCTCTTAAAGGATTATTTCTCACCGAAGGTTTAAGACTAGACTGGGATCGATCATACCAATGGAACATTATCCCACAATTTAATTTTTCATATGTATTAAATAATTTGAACCTGAGGGGAAGCATAGCTAAAGGAGTAAGGGATGCAGACTTTACCGAACGCTTCAACAATTATAAAAAAACTGGAATTACAAGTGGAAGAATTGGAAACCCGAATTTGAAAGCTGAAAAAAGTATCAACATAGAATTAGGAGTTGATCTCTTCAGTCAATCTCCAATTCAAGTGCACACTACCCTGTTCAGAAGAAATCAGGCCAATTTAATTGACTGGATCAATACAGCTTACACTGATATGCCACGACGGGAAAATCTGGCACCAGGTGGAATTTATGCGCTGGCCTTAAACATTGCCAGCGTTCAGACAACTGGTATTGAACTGGATATCAATGGCATGCATCAGGTAGCGGAAAAACTCAATATCAGGTGGAACACAGGCCTCACTTTGGTCAATGCAACTGCCACCAATGAAGTTTCCTCACTTTATCTATCCAACTATGCAAGGGTAATCTGGAACAGCAATCTGCAGTTTACCCATACAAAAGGATTACTCTCAATCAGCACATTATTGAAAAGAAGAGATCAGCAAACTACCAATTCACTCATCGTTCCTGTGAGTAAATCATTCGGAATAGTCAATGCACGTGCTGATCTTTACCTATGGAATAAAAGAGCCACCTTATTGCTCCAGGCTGACAATATTTTCAACATAAAATATGCAGATTTCATTGGTGCAAAAATGCCTGGCAGGTGGTTGTCAACTGGAATTTCGCTTAACTTATAATTCGGTCAAACTTATTGCTCAAACCTTCAAAGCAATTTAATCAGATTTTATGACCAGTCACTTTCTTCCAGTTGAAAAAGCTGTTCAACCGGAATCAAAAAAATTGCAGCCAGACGCAACGCTAAAACAGTAGAGGGAACATATTTCCCCAATTCCATAGCATTGATGGTTTGTCGACTTACTTTAATTAAATCAGCCAATTCAGCTTGGGTAATATTTTTCTTGGCTCTTTCAACTTTGATACTGTTCTTCATGACCCTACAATTTGTTGATTTTGTTTTTCAACCAAGTAAACCGGATGATAAAAAACCAAAGTAATGTAAACATGTTGAATATCATCACCCATAAAAAGGCCATATCATAGATGAACAGCATGGAGAAAAGTAAAACAGCTTGATTGAAATAGACTGCCCATGCCAAAGAATCCATCCGCAATTTAGCAATAAATTCATCCTCCACCTTCTCCTTAGAAAATGCCACCATCATGGAACTGGCAATTACCAAGCAACCGACTATTTCATTGGTCAGGTTGTTCTCAATAATGCCGAACAACTGCTTTTTCCCAAAGATTTCATCAATAAACAATGCTGGAACCCTAAAATCAAAAAATCCATAATTCATATCGTAGATGGTTATGAATAATCCAA
The DNA here is from genome assembly GCA_945862385.1 of Chitinophaga pinensis. Classification (GTDB taxonomy): domain Bacteria; phylum Bacteroidota; class Bacteroidia; order Chitinophagales; family Chitinophagaceae; genus Pollutibacter. Next base: position 3,110 of record CAMAXV010000031.1, on the reverse strand, counting down.
ATAAGGTTGACGGAATGAGTATAATCCAACCCACTCTCTTTAAGTTATTGGGTAAAAGGTAATTTGTTTTCATTTCTGAATAGTTTAATCGTGAAAACAAATATATACTTTATTTTACTTAATGTATGGTATTTTTGTCTTTTTGGGTGTTATATTTGACTTTTACAACTCACGCTTCATCATCCAATCCGTTTGCTCATCATCTCCCAATTTAAAAATATGGGTATCAAATTTGGAAAAGCCATTCTTTGTATAAAAACGGATGGCTCGGTAATTTTCTTCCCAAACACCCAACCAGATATAACTGCATGTAGTTTTCCCCGCTTGTTCAATGGCTTTATCCATTAACAGTTGTCCTACTTTCTTCCCATGAAATGCCGGCAACACGTAAATGCGCTCAACCTCAAAAGCATTCAAATCCTTTAACTCAGTCTGCGCATTACCCATATTGGTTTTTAAAAAACCAATTACATCATTTCCTATCTGTGCAAAATAAAATGAAGAATAAGGATTATTCAATTCTTTAGTCAGCTTGTCAATAGAAAACTTTTCATCCAGGTATTTTTGTAAATTCTCTGGCGAATTGTAATCCTTGAATGTTTCAGAAAATATCTCCAGAGCAATTTTTTGTAATGCAGCTGCATCTTCAATACCTATTCTGTTTACGCTTACTTGTTCCATCAATTGTGACTGTTCTTTAATTTTATTTATATCAATACTTTCAACAATGTCATTTACAACATTTTCTCTTGATATTAAAGTCTGCTTATTCATTACATACCAACACCAGCGCTGCAGTCTCTGTATCATCAATCACCAGCGTTACACGCATGCCGGGTTTCAAATCACCTGAACTGATCTCATCGGAAGCAGCCTTAATGACTGTTTTTGCAGTCAGCTTTATTGTTTGTGTCATACCATCCTTTTTCCTGATGGTAAACGCATTACTACCCATTGCTGTAATAACACCGGTTCCTCCTGTTCCCCCGCAAAGATCTTTGTCAGCAGTTGGAGATTCAGTAGCTGGATCAGAAAGTGGCCTGAGCATGAGTTCTCCAGGACCCATTGCAGGGGGCTTTAAACTTTCCACAATACTATAAACTGATAAAGCGGTGCCGATGCTGCTCAACAGGATAACACCAAGCATCCATTTTCTGTCTGCCCTCATTTTCCCCCATACAACCGGAAGGTACACAACCATCCAGTATCCTACCATCACTCCCAACACATTCAACAACACATCATCAATATCAAAAATTCCGATTTTGAAATATACCTGTGTCAGTTCAATACCCAAACAAAAAAACGCTGCAATCAGGAGGACCCTCAACTGGTTGATACGGCTGAAAAGCTGTGGCAGCAATAGTCCCAGCGGAATGAGAAAAATAATGTTGCCGGCAATATTCAATCCGCCTATCAACAATCCGAATTCACCGGAGAGGTATGGCCAGATGGTTTTAAAGGGAACAAAATTGGGTGTATCTTCCTGTGTGCCTCCAAAATCGAACATCAATCCGCCTACCCTGATTAGCGGAACATCCTTGAATACCAACACTTTGAAAAGGAGGAGAATATAAACAAGCAAAAACAAGACAGCAACCGATTTATATTTCATGATTCTTCGCTTAAATATATATCTACAAAATAGGTCTAAATTTAACAAAGCGCATTTAAACCAATCAAATGACTTCCTGTCTTTCTTTAAACTCAGTTACCATGCGCTACTTTATACTTTTGACTGCTTTTATTTCATTTGCTTTCGTTACAGCAGAGAAAATAAATCCAAAGCCGCTTCAGATGCCTTATAAAAAAGCCGGACTAACCGAAAAAGAAGCGGCAACACATTTGTTAAACAGGCTCGCATTCGGACCAACACCAGGGCAGGTAGAAAAAGTAATGTCCATAGGGCTTGACCAATGGGTGATGGCTCAACTGAATCAGTTGGCCCCCGATATGCAACTGAAAGCGAAACTGAAAAGACTAAACGCATTGGAGCTGAGTAATGAACAGATTTCCGGCACATACCTGAATGCCGTTCAAGTTATTCGGCAACTGCAACAATCTGGTAAACTGTCTAAAGACTCGATACCGAATACTGAAGACACCGCCTATAGGAAAAAAATACAAGAACTGATGGAGGCATCCGGACTCAAACCACCCCGGGAACTGAACAGGCAACTATTTGCTCAGAAGATAATCCGGGGCATAGAAGCTGAAAATCAACTTGCAGAAATCCTGACCGACTTCTGGTTCAATCATTTCAATGTCTCCATCACTAAAAACCTGGCACAGCCCTATGTACTAACCTATGAACGTGATGCCATCAGGCCCAATGTGCTGGGCAATTTTGAAACACTGCTTAAAGCTACAGCACAACATCCTGCCATGCTTTTATACCTTGACAATGCCCTTAGTGGCAGTGATAACAACCCGCTTCAGGAAAGAGCCAAAGCACGCATGGCCAATCAAAATAATAACAGAAGACAAATTGGACTAAATGAAAATTATGCCCGCGAACTCCTGGAACTGCATACATTGGGTGTGGATGGCGGCTATACCCAGCAGGATGTGCAGTCTGTGGCGAAAGCCCTTACCGGGTGGACGGTCAGACCATTTAGACAAGAAAATATGGGCGGTCTGGCCAAACAGGTAAGCCGCAGACAAAACCTGTCTGTGGTTGAAAATGATTTCATGTTCCTGGCATTCAGGCATGATGAAACTGAAAAAACAATCCTGAATAAAAAATATCCTGCTAACGGTGGATATACGGAAGGACTTGAAGTACTTCATCAATTGGCATCACACCCATCCACAGCACAATTCATTTGCAAAAAACTGGCAGCTCGGTTTGTTGCTGATGAGCCACCTGCAAAGTTGGTCAGTGAAATGGCTAAAACTTTTCTGGCAACTTCAGGGAATATCAAAGCAGTAATAATCACGATGTTGAATGCACCGGAATTTTGGGACAAAAAGTATATTGGGAACAAAACTAAATCACCATTTGAATTCACGGTGAGTGCTGTAAGAATAACCAATGCCCGCGTCATGCAACCTTTTCAACTTTATAACTGGTGTGAAAAAATGGGACAACAACTCTACGGATACAGCGC
>CAMAXV010000030.1 GCA_945862385.1 Chitinophaga pinensis | reverse complement strand
CAAGAACCTATTTGCAAATTGCCATTGAACTCGGAAGCGCATCATCTGCAAGAGCAGTTGGAACTGCCATCGGAGCAAATCCAATTGCCTGGCTTATTCCATGTCACAGAGTAATCCAGACATCTGGTGGGATGGGAGGATACCGCTGGGGACTTGACCGGAAAAAAGATTTACTCAAGTGGGAAAAAGAGACGCACCCTATCTGGAAAAAACAATTTACTCAAACCCGCCTTTTCCCCGATAAAGGCTAACGGGCTTATCCAGCTTGAGTTCCAGAACTGTAATATACTTATTCTGAACACCTTTGGGAATGTTGATATATACTAGTCCGGGAACAGGGCTCCATGAAATTTTGCCCACCACCTTATGGGTTAGTTTAGTATCTGTTCCCAGTACATTGATTTCTCTTATCGCATTGCTCAATCCTTTAATCATGATCGTTCCTGAAGTTTGTCCCTGAAGAAAAAGATAAAGTGAAGTTGAGTCTTTAGAAAGTGTTGTTGGACCGTAAAAATGACCTTGCGCAATACCCGCTTTGGTGCCAAAAACTGCCTTTGCATGTTTCTTATTCCATGCTCCAAGTTCGCGGAGCACATGTACCTGCTCTTCTGGGATAGTTCCATCTTCTCGCGGGCCGATATCCAGCAGAAAATTACCACCATGACTAACCACATCAGCAAACAAACTAATTATCTCATAAGGTGTTTTCCAGTTGGTGTCCTTATGCTGAAATCCCCAGTTGTTGTTGATGGTCATACAAAGTTCCCACCAGTTGTAAGCAGGTCTGGAAACTGGCACATTTTGTTCAGGCGTGTCATAATCGCCGTAGCCCATTAACCTGCCATTGATGATGGTATTGGGGTTTTTATCGATGAGCATCTTTCTCACTTTATGGCTTTGCCATTCTTCTGCACTGTGCTCCCAATCACCATCAAACCAATAAAGATCTGGATTGAAATTAACAGAAAGCTCTTTGAGTTGATTTTGATAAAATTGTCTGAAACGCTCCCACCGTTTTGAATCATTTGAAATTTTATACCTGCTGCTGTCTTTCATGAATCCTGGATAATCAGGATGACTCCAATCTATTAAGCTGAAATATGCTCCAGCTTTAATACCTCGCTTGTGTAATTCACTATAAAAAGGTGTAATCAGGTCTCGCATGGCAGGTGTATTTCTGGCAGTGCTGTAATGATTCTCTTTTGTATTCCATAGCGCAACACCATCATGATGTTTGGTTGTAATTACTGCATACTTAGCGCCAGATGTTTCAATGAGATCTGCCCAGGATGCTGGATTGAATTTAGATGCAGTAAAACCCTTAAGCTGGTTCATGTAATCAGTCCAGGGCATTTTCTTGTTGTAGAAAGCCCAACTTTCGTCCACCCCATTCACCGCATAAATTCCCCAATGTATGAAAATTCCGAGTTTTGCATCCTCGAACCAGCTCATTTTGGAACGGATGCTGTCGGGATTTATCTTTTGCTGAGCGTTTGCAGCAGAAAGCTGCAGCAACATCATTGAGAGGATTACTTTTTTAAAATACATGTTAAGCTGCTTTAGATATCTTGAATTTATTGTTGTGGCTGAACTTTCTCTCTCACGGAAACAAGGTCTTCCAGGTTTACCTGGAGCGGCATTGAACCAAGATTGACAATTGCCCTTTTACCGCGGATTTCAGCAAGTACACCTACCTTGTTATTTTGTTTCATCAGTACCAGGGCTCCTACTACTGGCTCATCTTCCAAAGCTACATACCTTGAGTCGAGTTTTTTCTGTTTCTTTTCAGTAACCTGTTTTTCTTTCTGATTAAAAAGCAGTGCATGCATATTTTTCATAAGCTGCTTTTTATCCTGATCGGCATCTGCCCTGCGCCAGTCCAAAACAATTTGCTTCAATTTTCGCTCCATGTCTTTGACATAAACAATTTTTTCCTGGGCAACCTGATTTTGGTGTTTGAGCAATTCAACCTGCTGTTGGTGTTTTTCCTTGTCAATTTGTTGTAGCATTGATTTTTTTAATGCCTCGTTTTCCCTGATTAGTTTCTGCAAATCCTTGTCTCTGGACTCCAATTGCCTTAAATCCTGCTCTGTGCGATTTAGCAACTTGTCAAGCGTAAAATGATTTTCATCAACCAATTCTTTTGCTCTGTTGATGAGTTCTTTGGATAACCCAATACGCTCGGCAATTGAAAAAGTATAGGAACTTCCTGGCTTACCAATATTTAACCGGTATTCCGGTAAAAGATTTTTTTCATTAAAGGCCATTGCACCATTGATTATGCCGGATGTTTTACTGGCCATCACCTTGAGGTTGAGGTAATGGGTTGTAACGATGCCATAGGCATGGCGTTTCAGCAACTGTTCCAGAAACACTTCTGCAAAGGCTCCACCCAGGTTGGGGTCACTTCCGCTACCCAGTTCATCAATGAAAAATAAGGTTCGCCCATTGGCCACCTCCATGAAATGCTTCATGTTTTTCAGATGTGAACTATAGGTACTCAACTCGAATTCAATACTCTGAGTGTCTCCAATATGAATCATGAGATGCTTGAAAATTCCGAACGTTGACTCAGGATGTGCTGGTACAAGCAAGCCGGCTTGCACCATCATCTGAAGGAGCCCTGTTGTTTTCAGGCAAACTGTTTTGCCACCTGCGTTTGGTCCGGAAATGAGCAATATACGGTTCTTCTCATCCAATGTGAGGTTGAGCGGTATAACTGTTTTTCCGGATTTCTTGTTATAAAGCAGCAGCAGCGGATGATAAGCCCTTACCAGCTTTATGCCTGAAGCATCCAAAACCTGGGGAAGATGTGCATCCATCATGGCGGCAAGCCTGGCTTTGGCACGAATGAAATCGTATTCACCCAAAACATCCACATATTGTTTGAGAAGCGGACTGAATGAAGATAGCCTTGCAGTCAGTTCCCGAAGGATCCGGTATTCTTCATCCCTTTCATCATTTTCGAGTGAAAATATTTCATTGTTGATTTCAATTGTTTCTTCAGGCTCAACAAATGACGTCCTCCTTGTATCACTTTCACCATGTAAAATACCTTTTACTATCCTTTTGTGCTCAGCGTAAATGGCCAGTACACGCCTACCATTTAAAAAAGATTCCTCAATATCAGCGATATAGCCTGCTTTCTGAAGTTTGCCCAATATTCGTTCGAAAGACCTCCGCTGTTCATTCCGTTTCCTGTACAATGCCATTCTGATTCTTGTTAAATCTTCAGAAGCATTGTCCAGTACCCTGCCATCATCCCCAATGATTCGACTGATTTCCTGCGGGATACTTTTTTCATAATGGGTTTGTCTGATTACTTCATAAAGTGATGAAAGTGAAGATTGACGCTCATCATCAAACCATCTGAATATACTTCCGATATTTTCAGCCAGACTGCGAAAGAGTATAAATATATCTCCGGTAAGGACTGCCCCTGAAATGGACAATAATTTCAGCTCCCTGGACAGGTTAAATACCTGATCATGCTGGAATGTTTGTCCGGTTGCCAGCAGCTGAAAGTATTGATATGACTGCCTCAGCTCCATATCAATGAACTGTTTTCTGGTATGAATACGCAAGTTTGATGCCTTTTCATTCCCATACAGGGTTCTGGTCTGTTCTACAAGGAGTGCTTTCACCTTGTCAAATTCCAATTGCACAGGGGCCGATTCCGGGTATAATTTCATGTTAAACCAATGCTAAACTGAATGCAAAAGTACACTGATTTTCAGTGGTAATGCCATTAAGAATTAACTTCGGAACATATCGTTAATTTTACAAAATGAAGTCTATGAAAATAATGTTACAAACCATGCTTTCACTTACGCTGTTCATGACAGCCTGCGCACAAACCGCGGAGAAAAGCAAAAAAACACCCGTCAAAGCAGAAAAAAACACAAATATGTATACTGAAACAATTACACTTGGGAACGGCTGTTTCTGGTGTACAGAAGCCATTTTTCAACAGGTAAAGGGTGTTACAAAAGTAACCAGTGGTTACAGTGGTGGTCACGTTGAGAATCCCACCTATGAGCAGGTATGTGAAAAAACTACCGGACATGCAGAGGTGTTGCAGGTAGAGTTTGATACCACCCAGGTAACAGTTGATGAAATTCTTGAGATTTTCTGGCAGACACATGATCCAACCACGTTGAACAAACAAGGCAATGATGTGGGTCCGCAATACAGGAGTGTAGTCTTTTACCACAATGAACGTCAGAAAGAAAGGTCGGAATTTTTCAAAAAAGAACTCGATGCCAGTGGTGCGTTTGCAAGCAAGATAGTGACTGCCATTGAGCCATTCACCAATTTTTATGCAGCCGAGAACTACCACCAGGATTACTACAAACGCAATGGCAATCAACCTTATTGCTATTTTGTGATTCGTCCGAAACTTGAAAAGTTCGAAAAAGCATTCAAAGACAAGATCAAGCATTGAGAATCATAAAATGAACCCGGACACCCAAAACTCAATCTGATGAATCAACTGATCCCCTTTAGATTTCCTATTTATCTGATTTTCTTAGTATCCCTTTTTGCCGGGCAAGCTAAGGCACAGTTGAACAGCCAGGCAAAAGCGTATACATACAAGGATACACTTAGAGGTACACTCCTACCTGAAAGAACCTGGTGGGATGTGCGGCATTATGCCATTCATGTGGAGCCTGACTATACAAAGAAATCCATAGAGGGTAAGGTAGACATGCAGATAAAAATTTTATCGGCAGGTAAGGTGATGCAGATTGACCTTCAGGAACCCATGCAACTTGAAAAAGCATATTGGGGTGAAGAATCACTGACATATACCAGGAAGGGAAATGCCTATTTTATTGAATTCAGTAAATCGCCGGCTATTGGAAGTGAAGGAAAACTGGCTTTGAAATTCAGCGGACAAGTACAAGTTGCTGTTCGTCCCCCTTGGGATGGAGGCTGGATCTTTTCCAAAGACAAACTCGGCAGGCCCTGGATGAGTGTGGCCTGTCAGGGTCTTGGAGCCAGTGTCTGGTTCCCTTGTAAAGACCACCAGAGTGATGAGCCCGAGATGGGTGCAACACTTAAAATCAGTGTAGCAGACTCACTTGTAGCAGTTGGCAATGGTCGGTTGAAAGGTAAACATGTATATGAACCCGGAAAAACAGCCTGGGAATGGGAAGTTAAAAACCCCATCAACAACTACAACATCATTCCATATATTGGAAAATATGTTCAGTTTTCAGAAAAATATGTTGGTGAAAAAGGTAACCTCGACTGCGATTACTGGGTATTGGATTATGAGCTTGAAGCTGCAAAAAAACAATTCACCCAGGTGAAACCTATGTTGCAGGCCTTTGAAAACTGGTTTGGGCCCTACCCTTTTTATGAGGACGGATTTAAATTGGTACAAGCGCCTCACCTTGGTATGGAACACCAAAGTGCTGTTGCTTATGGCAATGGGTTCCAAAATGGCTACAGGGGTCGGGATTTATCAGGCAGTGGCTGGGGATTGAAGTGGGATTTTATCATTGTGCACGAGAGCGGACATGAATGGTTTGGTAACAATATCACCACAAAAGACCTGGCAGACATGTGGGTACATGAAGGATTCACCAACTATTCCGAAACAGTATTCACCAACCATCATTATGGTAAAGAGGCCGGAGATGCTTATGTGCAGGGAACCCGGAAACTGATTCAGAACGATATCCCAATCATAGGAAAATACGGACTCAATGAGGAAGGTTCAGGAGATATGTATTACAAAGGCGGAAATCTGGTACATCTGATCAGACAGCTGTTTAACAATGATGAGAAATTTCGCCAGGCCTTAAGAGAGATGAATGCCGAGTTTTACCACAAAACCATCAGTTCTGATGATGTTGAACATTTCTGGAGTGTACAATTGAAGCGTGATTTAAGGCCCCTCTTTGATCAGTACCTAAGATCAACACAAATTCCGACGCTGGAAATCAAAGCGGAAAAAAACAAGGTTTATTGCCGCTGGGCAGATTGTATTCCTGCATTTAATATTCCCGTTCGTGTGTTCGTAAATGGACAACCCCAATGGCTTGAACCAACCATTCAATGGAAAGTAATTGAAAGCAGGCCAAAAGCAGAGGAAATTACGGTAGATAAAAACTTTTATGTAGGGTTCAGGATGTTGAGATAACCCACAATCATTTACTACTTTTTTATTGAGACCGAAGTTACTCACTATCCGGAAAACGCCCGGCATAAATATACCTGCGTTTCCAGTATGGTTCATCTAAATCACTGATAACCACACCCATAGAAGTGGATGCATGAACAAATTTATTGTTAGCGAGGTACATCCCAACATGTGAAATATGGCGACCGCTGCTGAAAAATACAAGGTCGCCCTCTTTCACTTCAGTTTTTCCAATACGCTTGCAATAATGAGCCTGTTCCCTTGATGAACGTGGAAGATCCAGCCCGTAAGTATCTGCAACGAGTCCACGCACAAAACCTGAACAATCAATCCCCGACTTCGTATTCCCTCCGATGCGATATGGTGTACCCCACCATTGATGCACATAATCAATCAGCTTCCGGTTGGTCAGTTTCTCTACTTCTATATCCAAAATTGTGGCATACCTGATGAATGCAGGCGGAATGTATTCTATCCCTTCGAAATCATTCATTGTAGTAGCTCTTTCAAATTTATCTTCAATAGGACCAATATTTCTTTCAATTTTAGCAGGAGGGGCGGGTTTAAATTCTTCCTCAGTACCAAGCTTTACCACCACATTATCAAAAAATGGTGATACTGGTTTTGATGCTACCGCAACAGGCGTAGGCCTGAATACGGAACAGGATTGCATCAATAGAGTAATAGTTGCAGGTAATAGCAATGATTTTAATCTCATCAGCAAGTTATTTAATAGCTCTTCCGTTGAAGGATGAACTAAATTTACGAAATTTGAATTTTTCATCCAATATGTCTCAATTCTCACATTTACACGTTCACACACAATACTCACTGCTCGACGGCGCAGCCAGCATAGGCGCATTATATAAAAAAGCCATGGAAGATGAAATGCCTGCCCTGGCAATTTCAGATCACGGCAACATGTTCGGCGTTTTTCAGTTTGTTGCTGAAGCGCATAAACACAAAAAAGATCCGGAAGACAAAAATAGTCCATTGAAAGTAAAACCCATCGTGGGTTGCGAATTTTACATCACAGAAAACAGACATAGAAAGACCTTTTCAAAAGAAGAAAAAGACCCCAGACACCATCAGATTCTTCTGGCAAAGAATGATACTGGTTACAAAAATCTCGTTAAACTCACCTCCCTCGGATATATCGAGGGGATGTACAGCAAGTACCCCCGAATAGACAAAGAATTGATACATAAGTACCATGAGGGGCTGATTGCAACAACTTGCTGCCTTGGTGCTCTGGTGCCGCAAACCATCATGAGAAAGGGTGAGGAAGCCGGAGAAAATGAATTCAAATGGTGGCTGAATATTTTCCAGGAAGACTATTACGTGGAGCTGCAACGCCATGGAATGGAGGAGCAGGAAAGGGTAAATAATGTATTGTTAAAATTTGCCAGAAAGTACAATGTCAAGGTCATTGCATCCAATGATTCACATTATGTAGACCAGAAAGACTTCAACGCACATGATATTTTATTGTGTATCAATACCGGTGAAAAAGTAGCTACACCAGCTGCCAGAGAGTTCTCAGATGATGATGCCAGCTTTAAAAACAAGCGTTTTGCCTTCCCCAATGATCAGTTTTATTTCAAGACCACCGGAGAAATGAAAAAAGTCTTCCATGATCTGGAGGAGGCTATTGATAACACCAATGAGATTGTTGGGAAAGTGGATGTGCTTGACCTGAAAAGAGACATCCTTCTCCCCCATTTCGTAGTACCTGTCAATTTCAAATCTCAGGACGAATACCTGGAACACCTGACCTGGGAAGGAGCAAACAAACGCTATGAAGAAATAACACCCGAGATCGAAGAGCGGATCAACTTTGAGTTGTTCACTATCCGAACGATGGGATTTGCAGGATACTTCCTTATTGTATCTGATTTCATCAAGGCAGGTCGCGACCTGGGTGTATTTATTGGTCCCGGGCGCGGATCAGCCGCTGGTAGTGTGGTAGCATTTTGTATTGGCATCACGAATATAGATCCTGTTAAATACAAATTGCTGTTTGAGAGATTCCTCAACCCAGACAGGAAGTCAATGCCCGATATTGACACGGATTTCGATGATGATGGCAGACAAAAAGTAATTGATTATGTTGTAGAAAAATATGGCAAGAACCAGGTAGCACAAATCATTACCTATGGTACCATGGCTGCCAAGATGAGTATCAAAGATGTTGCCAGAACCCTTGACCTGCCACTACCAGAATCCAATGTATTGGCTAAAATGGTTCCGGAAAAACCAGGTATATCCCTGAAACGATTGCTGCATGCACCTTTACAGGGAGAAAAAAGCCTTGTTGAGAAAGAATCGCTGAATCCGGAGGAGATTGATTCAGCTAAACAATTACGTGAGATATACAATGGCAATGACCTCAGAAGCAGAGTCTTACACGAAGCTGAAATTCTTGAAGGATCAGTCAGGAATACCGGAATTCATGCTGCCGGAATCATCATTGCACCAAAAGACCTGACTGAACTGTTGCCAGTATGTGTGGCAAAAGACTCACCCATGTGGGTGACACAGATAGAGGGAAGTGTGATTGAAGATGCCGGTGTAATCAAGATGGACTTCCTGGGATTGAAGACACTGAATATCATCAAGACATCACTGGAGTTAATCAGGATGAATTTTGGCATTGAGATCGATATCGATAAGATTCCACTCAATGATGAGCAGACTTTCACACTATATCAAAAGGGAGAAACAATCGGCACCTTTCAGTTTGAAAGTCCGGGTATGCAAAAATACCTCAGAGACCTCAAGCCTGATAAGTTTGAAGACCTCATTGCCATGAATGCCTTATACAGGCCCGGCCCACTGGAATATATTCCAAACTTTATCAACCGGAAACATGGCAGAGAGGCAATAACTTATGATCTGGAGGAAATGAAGGAATACCTTCAGGAGAGTTATGGAATCACCGTTTACCAGGAACAGGTAATGTTACTTGCCCAGAAACTGGCTGGCTTCAGTAAAGGCGATGCAGACGTGCTGAGGAAAGCCATGGGTAAAAAACAGAAGTCCGTTCTGGATAAAATGAAAGGACAATTCATCGGTAATGCATCCAAAAAAGGATTTCCGGAAGACAAACTGCAGAAAATATGGACTGACTGGGAAGCATTTGCGCAATATGCCTTCAATAAATCTCACAGTACCTGTTATGCATTTATTGCCTATCAAACTGCCTATCTAAAGTCTCATTACCCCTCAGAATATATGGCCGCAGTGCTGAATCATGCAGGTTCTATTGAAAAAATCACTTTTTTCATGGAAGAATGTAAAAGGATGGGATTGAAGGTTCTTGGTCCGGATATAAACGAATCCCTCCAAAGTTTTGCAGTAAACAGCAAAGGAGAGATCAGGATAGGTTTGGGTGGATTAAAAGGTGTTGGTGAAGCTGCTGTGGAATCAATTATAGAAGAAAGGGAAAAAAATGGGATATATAACTCAATCTTTGACTTAATCAAAAGGGTTAATCAGCGGACTGTTAATAAGAAATCACTGGAAAGCCTGGCCATGTCAGGGACTTTCGACTGTTTTCCAGAAATGCACAGGGCTCAGTTTTTTTATATGCCGGAAGGTGACGCATCTAACGGACTTGAAAAAATAGTAAGGTTTGGGAATATCTGGCAGAATCAGTCAACTTCAAGTCAGAACACCTTATTTGGTGACCTTGCCATGGTTCAGGAAATTCCCCCGCCACGTATTCCAGATTGTCCACCCTGGTCACTAACAGAAATACTCGACAAAGAAAAGGAAGTTACAGGCATGTTTCTAAGCGGACATCCACTGGATCATTACCGCTTTGAACTGAAGTATTATGGCATCATGGCAATCAATGATTTTACGGAGTTCAAAGGGGCAATTGAGCTTCAGAAGAGTCCCAACCAGACACTCAAAATAGCAGGATTAGTTACGTCTTCTCAGCATAAGATCTCAAGAGCAGGGAAAAAATACGGAAGCATTACCCTGGAAGATTTCTCAGGAAAGGTTGAAATCACCCTATTTGGCGACCAGTACATTAAGTTTTCCAACTATTTTACAGCAGGCACCTGCATACATGTGAAAGGAAGTTATGAAAAGTGGGAAAGCAGGAATGAATGGAATTTCAGGGTGAATGAAATATGTTTGCTGGAGACCATAAAAAAAGTATTTACCAGACAGGTTCAGCTTACATTTCAGGCGGGCACAATAAATGTTGACCAGGTATCTTTTTTGCAGGAAAATATGAAGAAAAATCCGGGTAAATCACGATTAAAGTTCATTTTTGTAGATCAGATTGAGAAACTTATAGTGAGTATGAAAACTACTGAGCGCGGCATTGAAATGAATGACGAAATGGCTGAATTTCTGGAAAACACCCCCCTCATTGATGTACAAATTGACACTATTTGAGACAAAACAACAAGATTGGGGAATTATAGAAAAATGGAGTTAATTTTGCACTTATTAAATTTTTAACATTCAATCCTAATACATGGCCAAAGAATTTAACGACGGTAATTTTCAGGAGGAAGTGCTTGATTCAGACAAACTTTCTGTAATCGACTTTTGGGCAGAGTGGTGTGGTCCATGCAGGGCTATTGGTCCTGTTGTGGAAGAACTTTCAGTAGAGTACACAGGAAAGGTAAACGTTGGCAAAGTTAATGTTGATCACAATCCACAGCTTTCCATGAATTACGGTATTACGTCTATACCAGCTATACTTTTCATTAAAAACGGACAGGTAGTTGACAAACTTGTAGGTGCACAACCTAAAAGCAATTTTGTAAAAAAGATAGAAGCACATATCTAAATAACTATTCGTTATTTTTGAAACCGTCGCCCATGCGACGGTTTTTTTATTGCCATGACTACCATTCGCAAACAAAGCATTTACTCTTCCGTATTCATTTATATTGGATTTGCCATTGGGGCTTTCAATGTACTGTACCTTTTTCCAAAGTATTTTACAAAAGAAGAATTCGGGCTTACCCGCATTCTGGTTGACATTGCGCTTATTTTATCGACCTTATGTACAGCTGCTGCTGTACCTGTAGGATTAAAATTTAATCCATATTATAAATCCTATCAGCCCGGCAAAAAGAATGATCTGATATCATTGGTTGTTCTAACTGTTTTACTTTCTTGCCTACTTCTATGGTTTGCTGCACCCTGGATTGAACCTTTGATCATCAGAAAATTCGGATACCGCTCTCCTCTTTTAGTTCAGTATGTTCGGTTAGTAGCACCAATAACACTTTCCTATTCACTTTTGATACTCATGGAAGTATTTGCCTGGAACTCAGGAAAAGTCATTGCAGCAAACTTCGTGAAGGAACTTTTTTACAGAGGCATTGTTTTGCTTTCCATATTAGGGTGGATTGCCGGATTTTTTTCAGGTTTTGATCAGTTTATCGGAGTATACGCTTATTTGTATTTTCCACCTGTAATGCTGTTATTCATTATTTTATACAAGGCTGAACCAATCAGGATGACCTTTTCGCTCAGTAAACTGACGAAAAGACTTTATCCTATCATGTTCAAGTTTGGATCAGCTTATTTTTTAAGTGCACTGCTCAACATTATTGCCAAAACCAATGATACGCTCATAATTGCTTCACAGTCGTCAGGCGGACTGGCTGACGCAGCTATTTTCACCATTGCCACTTACATGATAACGATAATGGATGTTCCGCAAAGAAGCATGATTGCTGCAGCAACGCCTGAAATTGCAATTGCATGGAAACAAAAGGATATGCAGAAATTGGACAGGCTATATAAAAAAACAGCCTTAAACCTGTTAATTTTTGCCGCAGGTATCCTGGGTTTTGTCATTCTTGGAACCCCACTTATGATTGATGTGTTGGGTGATGGCTATGCAGGACTACCCTTTCTCATGTTTACACTTGGATTGGGAAAGCTGATTGACCTCGGAACCGGCTTAAACTCACAAATATTGCAACTTTCCAAACACTGGAAAATTGATCTCTTCACCAACATGCTTTTTGTTATTCTTTCCGTTATACTCAACTACTTCCTCACCAGGTCTTTTGGAATCTACGGCACTGCTGTGGGTAGTGTAGTGGCAATTCTTTTATACAATTCGGTTCGCTTTTTATATATCAGGCAGATTTACAGATTACAACCATTTTCATGGAGGAATGGTCTGGTTCTGATCATCACGGCAGTGACAACAGGACTTCTGTGGCTGATTCCCAACTTTGGTAATGAGTGGATTGCAATCCCGATGAAACTTCTTGTTTTTGGGTGTATTTATGCTACAGCTATCATTCGCTTAAATATCTCTGACGACCTTTCTGATTTATACAAACAAATCATTATCAGGTTTAGTGATAACAAAAGTTGAAAATTATTGTATCTTGTCACTTAAACCTTAACGAATGGGAATGCAGTGGGAAAACCTCAGCAGGGGCCTGATGGGCATGATTTTTCTGGTAGGCCTCTGTTACTTGCTCAGCAATAACAGGAGAGCTATCAACTGGAAACTGGTATCAATGGGAATTGTGGCGCAGCTTGGTTTTGCCATTGGGGTATTATCTCAAGGAAAATACAATTTTTTCAGAATATTCATCCAATGGGTTTCAGATAAATTTGTTGAGGTTATCAACCTGGCACATAAAGGCATTGAATTCATGTTTGGTAATCTCGCCGATGCCGGAGGCAGCTGGGGATACACCTTTGCCATACAGGCACTTCCCAATATCATTTTCTTTGCTGCGCTCTCTTCACTCTTTTACTACCTCGGTATACTTCAGAAAATTGTATACTTTTTCGCGCTTTTGTTAAGTAAACTTAAGGTTTCCGGAGCCGAAAGTGTGTCAACGGCAGCCAATATATTCCTCGGACAAACCGAAGCTCCATTGATGGTTCGTCCATTTCTTGAAAAAATGAACCGCAGTGAGATTTTGTGTATCATGGTAGGTGGTATGGCTAATACTGCTGGATCGGTACTTGCAGCTTATGTTGGTTTTTTAGGTGGAAACGATCCAGCTCAACAACATTTTTTTGCACTACACCTGCTTAGCCAGTCCATTATGAGTGCACCTGCTGCCATCGTGTGTTCAAAAATCCTCTTTCCTCAAACTGAGAAAATTGACAAGCGGATACTGATTAATAAGGATAAATTCGGAGAGAATGCGCTTGATGCGATTTCACTTGGTACTACAGACGGATTAAAACTTGCTGTTAATGTGGGAGCAATCCTGATTGTATTTACGGCACTGATGTATGTCCTGAACTGGGTTCTGGGATCAATAGGCTACTATACAGGACTAAATAGTATCGTTGCATCCTTCAGCGGAGGCAGGTATGAGTCTTTGTCATTTCAGATGATCCTTGGTTATGTATTTTCTCCCATAGCCTGGTTAATTGGCGTTAAACAGGTAGATATGGTTTCTGTTGGACAATTATTAGGTGAAAAAACCATCATCAATGAGTTTCAGGCATATATAACTTTTGGTAAAATGAAAGCCGAGGGATTGATTACTGACCCCCGGTCCATTTTGATTACAACATATGCACTTTGCGGTTTTGCCAACATAGCTTCCATTGGTATACAGATTGGCGGAATAAGTCAGCTTGCACCCTCTCAACGTAAAAACCTTACCGAGCTTGGCTTCAAAGCACTGATTGGCGGTACCATAGCCTGCCTGATGTGTGCCTGCATTGCAGGAGCATTGGGTTGATTTATTTAAACTCCTTTTTACAATTTTATCTGTAACTTTATCTGGCTCTTATTAAATATCGAAACCAGATACATATCAGATTAAATAGTTGTTTAACTGTATTGTCTTTTTTGCTTTCATCGTTATGTTTGAAGGCACAGGTCATTCATTACCCAAAGGCAGGAAAACTTGAGGGTGTAACAGGAAGTCTCAAAACTTGGAGACCAGACAGCACAGACCCTAAGCTCCTCATAAAAACAAGAGACCAAAAGGGAATTATCAGGAAACAGGATTTGCCTACAGTTCCAATAACCCGGTATCGAAAAAAACCAGTTTTAGAGGATACCAGCTGGCAAAAAAAACTTAGAAAACCACAAAAGTCGGATTCGAATTTTGAACTTAAAAGTCCAAGTAAAAGTGTAAAATCACCGCCTGTTTCAACTAAAAATGTCAGTAAACAAACTGTTATTTCAGGTATGGGATACAGTAAAATAGATCCTGCAGACCCATCAATTGCTGTAGGTCCGAGGCATATCATTCAAATGATTAACGGAAATAACGGCAGCGCATTCTTCAAAATAATGGATAAGAAGGGTGAAACTTTACTCGGCCCTGCTTATCTGGATCAACTCCCCGGAACCAGTCACAATGGAAGTGGTGATGGTATTACCTGGTACGACCAATTCAGTCAACGGTATATCATGACTGAATTTGGTGACTCTTCTGCTACAGGAACAGACGTTAACACCCTTGTTATAGCTGTTTCAGCCAGTGATGACCCACTAGGATCCTGGTATATTTATGAATTCAATACCAATGGTTATTTTCCGGATTATCCCAAATATGGTAATTATCCTAATGTTTGGTTTGCTGCCACACGAGATTTCAAATTTGAATATGAAGGTACCGGACTCTGGGCATTTGATAAAAAAGCCATGTTAGCTGGCAAATCGGAGGTTTCTATCTTGACAGCAAGAGTTACAGATCCTGACAATAAATACAATTCATTGACACCCGTAACTGTAGGAGGAAATATATTTAATGGTGATTCAGACAAAGGGTATTTTCTTTATTACAGTGACAATGAACTTACTGCCAAAGCAAATGACCAGGACAGCTTAGGACTAATCAGCTTCAAAGCCAATTTTTTAAACCCAGCTGCATCACAAGTGATTTTAGAAAAAGGGTTTGAAGTCTC
>CAMAXV010000029.1 GCA_945862385.1 Chitinophaga pinensis | reverse complement strand
TTCTCTTTTTCTTTCATTCCAGCGATCTCTTATTTGTTCTCGCAATGATCGAAACGTAGGCGCTATACTTTCAATTATTTTTTCTTTCAATTCTCCGACTGGTTTTGCACCTCTCTTAATGTTCTTGACTTCGAAATCAGCATCTAACTCAGCACAAAAAGAAATCTCACAACCAATAAAACGATTGAGCATCTGATCTGCTTCACTACCTCCTAGTTTTGGGGCGTGTGGAATATTTCCGAAAAAAACTTCTCGATCGTTACGTAATATCGAAATACCTTCATTTTCGTCTATTTTTCTCTCTCGTGCAAATGTATCTCCTCCTTGTCCACTGTCGCGTCTATAAGATTCTGGTAATAATGAAATATTGACAATTATATCAGAGGTCAATTTTGTATTTGTTAAATCTATTTCAGGGATTTTCCAAGTTATTTTTTGTGGTACAAGCAAATCTGCTGAATCTTCATTCTCAAAACCAGTTTGTTTTTTATTAACGAAAAGTGGATCAAATGCTTTAACTTCTTTATTATTTATAGTTATTTTAACTTGACTATAGTTTTTTGCTTCTCCCCAAATAAACTTTCTGAACGTACGACCAATCCAAAATTCACTTTCAGATATTATGGTCTCAAATTTCTCACGTTGCTTGTCGTATTTACTCCAAATTACTAATGTGCCTGAAGTTTCAATGAAATCTATAATTGAATGATTTGGTTTTTTGCAAATAGGCTTTGGTAGGTATTGAAGTTCTCCAATTTTTATTTCATCCAAATCAAGGTAGGTATAGTGCCATTCATTAGTTGATGTTTTAGAATAGACTTCTATTTTTCTACATTCATGAATTGCTCCTAATGTCATTCCTACGCCGAATCGGCCGATTCCAGATCTATCATTGAATCTGCTTGAATGACCAAGTTTAAGACATTTATGCAACAGCTCAGGGTTCATTCCATGTCCATTATCTGCAAATAGAATTCGATCTATTTTTTTCATGTAACTATTATGCCTGTCCTTCATTTGTTCAAATTCTAACCTTATATCAGTGGCATTTGCCTGAATAGAGTTGTCGATAACTTCACCGTATGCACTATAACAATCAAAATCTGATGCACGCATACTTTCGAGTGCTGTCGCTTGTTCTATAAATCCTTCCATCTTTTTATAATTAAAAACTAATTCTTATTATGTTGTTTTTTCTTTCAGGGAAAACATTTTCTATTACATGACTCTTTTGAATTAACGAAGATGTACAAGCACTGCCAGTTGAAATTACAAATTCGTTGATATTTTCTAAAATGAAATCTTCAGCATCTTTGTTAATTAATGTTGCACTGATTATATGTGGAGCCGTATTTTGATTTTCAAAGTTTATTGTAGCAATCTTATTATTTAAAAGAAAAAAAACCACCTCTTGGCGCTTTTTAAGAATTGACTCTCTTATTAAACTGAAATCTGTTTTTGCAATTCTTGCAGCTTCGCCTATTCCGACAATTAAAGGAGTATTATATGTACCTCCACGTAGGCTTCTTTCTTGACCACCTCCATGAATTAGAGGAGCTAAATTTAATCCTTTTCTAATGTATAATACACCGATTCCTTTTGGACCATTGAATTTATGCCCGGATATACAGAGCATGTCAATATTATCTGATTGTACATCTATTGGAACTTTTCCAGCAGCCTGTGTTGCATCGCAGAAAAAAATTATATTTGCTTTTCTGCAAATATTACCTATTTGTTCAATTTCTTGTATAACACCAATTTCATTGTTGACATACATTATACAAACTAGACATGTATTCTTCCTTATTGAATTCTTAAGATCATCTAAATCAATCAAGCCGTTTTTATCGACATTGAGATAAGTAACATCAAAACCTTTGGTTTCTAGGTATTCGCATGTATTTAGGACTGCTTTATGTTCAGTTTTTACAGTTATAATGTGATTTCCTTTTTCAGAATTAGCCTCAACAAATCCCTTAATAGCCCAATTTATACTTTCGGTGGCTCCTGAAGTGAAGAAAACTTCTTTAGCATCTGAGTTAATGAGATCTGCAACTGAATTTCGCGCTTGCTCAATGGCTGTTTTGGCCTTTTTGCCATATATGTGATTGCTACTTGCATTCCAAAAAAATTCAGAGAAATAAGGAAGCATAGCATATAGCACCCTCTGGTCAACAGGGGTAGTAGCAGCATTGTCCCAATATTTAGGCTGTTTTTTCATAAGAAAGCCGTAAATTATAGTATTCTTCGTTTAAGCTAAAAGTTTTGCTGAAAAATATAAAAAAACAAACGTATTCCTAATTGAACATTTAGCTGTGAATATTCATTGGTATAAATTTAGAAATACGAATAAAATTTATTATTAATCTGCGTATTTTATTAACAAGCAATAGTTTATACTTTATTAAAATTATTAAAGTAATGTCAATTCTTTACTTATATAATTTAACATTGTTGTCCGACTAAATTCGGTGTTAAATAGTCCGTAATCCTTTATAGTAAAGGGTTACAGAGCCAAAATTAGTTGTTTCAAAATTGGGGGTAGTACCCCCAATTCTTTTTATGGTGAAAACGCAAGTGATTGTCCGTGCACTTTTCTCCATGCTATGTAACTGTCTTTTATGAACTCTAGCAACCCCACATAACTCATCAGATGCAAGCGTATAACAGTAATCATATTGGCAAATGACTTTTTCGTTGCCGCTTTTTTTCTGATAACCACCATCAATAACTGAGCCATCAATACACAATAAACCTGCATTTTTATAGCGTTAGGACTTTCACCCCAAAAGTACCTCAGGGGAAAGTTTTGCTTGATTTGTTTAAACAGCAGTTCAATCATCCAGCGGTTTTTATAAATTATCGCAATCTGCTTGGCTGGCAAAGTAAAATTGTTTTTCACAAATACATACTGTTTGCCTTCCTCCGATAAATACTCTATCCGCCTCAGTTTCAGCCGCTCAACCACTGTCCCGTTTTGTTTTATCCCTACTGTGATGTATTGTTCTTTCAACACACCTCTTGCTCCCAGTTTCTTCGTTTTATCAATCATAACCTTGGTTACATGATAATCAGCATTGGTCCGCTCCCTGGTGACAAACCATATTTTCTCTTTCGTCCATTTAGAAAACTGGCCATAGGTAGTGTATGCTTTATCAAAAACAATCCAGCTATTTGCCGCTAGTTTCAAATGGTATAAGAACTTTTGAACATGTTCACGAGCTTCGGTAATCCGGGCAAACGTCACAACACCACTAAACGCATCCATCATCGCATGAACCTTAAAGCCTCCCTTCTTCCTTGCTCCATCCAATCGGTTACGACCTACTCCTCGTAAAATCTCACTGAACAATTGAATCGTGCTGCTGTCAATTATCTTCAAATTCCTGATACTCAACCCCTTTAACCGGCTGTCCGAGATAAAACTGTGGTATTTACTCAATAATCCATAGTATACGGACTCAAACACACGGTAATCCCGTTTGTTGTTTGCGTCGGAAAGTGTGCTTCGGGCTGGTGCCCGATCCAATCCCAAATGAGAGAGCTTGCCTTCGCAAGCTAATAATCCCTCACTTAGCTCCCTTAAGCCGTTACAATAGCTGAAAACACCATATAAAAGACTTACCAAATGAACGCGGAACGGCAACCGCTTGTAGTACCGGTTAGCTTGATGTTTCTTGCCAGATTGCTGTATCAAAGAACTGGGTATCACATCTAATATCTGTGATAGTACCGGCTGTCCGACAAATTTTCTAACTTCGCCCATAGTAATGTTTGTTCTGTGGTAAGTCAAACATAACTATTCTGGGTGGTTCTTCATGAGCCACCCTTTTTTTATGGCCCTTTTATTTTATTTTTAGTCGGACAATAGTGATACAAAATGAAAAAAGTACTTTTAGCAATTTCTTTTACCTTTTTATGTATTGGTTTGGTAAATGCACAAACTAAATAAGAAACGATATCATGGTTGAAAGAAAAATTGGGGAGTTTTTTAAAGGGTACATCCAGTGAAAAAAAAGTTTCAAATATTAAGTTGCAAAGCTTAAACGAATGTGAATTTAAGATATCCTATATTGAAACATGGAAAGTAGAAAATGATCTTTTTAGTGAAACGAGATATAAAAGGTATTATGAAATTACAGCACCTACATCAATACAAGACTTAGTGGAGAAAACGGAGCATGTTGACCCCCTAATCGGGATCACGATTTTCGGTTTTGGATAATATCAATCCTGACAAACCGGCGGATATTGACCCCTTTCACGTAATGAAAGGGGTTTTCTATTTCTATTTGCTTGTAGGTGAATAGGAATGAAAAACGGAGCATATTGACCCCCTATACGAAGGTTTTATTATATGAGTTTTATAGGATATAAAACTCAACAGATGGTTGGTAAAATAAAACCCATGAGTCAGGTAAAACAGTTATTACTTCTTCACCAACAAGGTAGTAAGATTAAATATATCGCCAGAAGTCTGGGCATTAGCAAGAATACTGTGAAGTCCTATTTTGCGCGTTTACATGGTTTATCACAGTCGATTACAGACCTGCTAGATATGCCTGATCCTGCATTAGAAAGGCTATTCACTAGCGGTAATCCAGCCTATAAGGATGAAAGATATTTATATATCCGTGAGCGGCTGGAATACTATGCTACTGAGTTAAAACGCAGAGGAGTTACTCAAAAGCTGCTGTGGGAAGAATATATTGCTGATGTCCCTGATGGCTACGGACTAACCCAGTTTCGGTTTCACCTTCGTCAGCAGCTCATTGCCCGCAAGCCCAGTATGGTTCTACAGCATAAGCCAGCCGATAAACTCTTTATAGACTTTGCAGGTCATAAGCTTTCATATGTGGATTCATTATCCGGAGAATGTATTGAATGTCCTGTTTTTATTGCCAGTCTTCCTTTCTCTGATTATTGTTTTGCAATTGTTGTGCGGACTCAGAGCATAGAAGATTTTATATACGCACTCAGATGCTGCTTAGAACACCTTGGTGGGATACCATTCATAATCGTACCAGACAACCTGAAGGCTGCAATCATAAAGGCCAATAATTATGAACCTACACTCAGTCGTGCATTAGAAGACTTTGCTAACCATTATGGATTTACTGTTGTTCCTGCACGTGTAGCCCATCCAAAAGATAAAGCGCTGGTTGAGAACCAGGTTAAACTGTTGTATAACAGGGTATATGCCAAGATTCGTAATCAGCAATTTTTTGATTTGACTTCACTCAATGAGGCAGTTAAAGAGAAGGTTAGACTACATAACCAGACACGCATGCAGAAGAAGCCCTTCTGCAGGGAAGAACAGTTTTTATCTCTGGAGAAACCACAACTTCAGCCACTACCTGAACAAACTTATGAGGTTAAGTACTACAGAGAACTTAAGGTTGCACAGAATAACCATGTATATCTAAGCATAGACCGGCATTACTACAGCGTTCCGTTTAAATGGATTGGTCAGCGTGTAAAGATTATTTACACCCGGTCTCTCGTACGGATATATATGCAAGGAGAACAAATAGCCATTCACCCTCGCAGCTATGAAGCAGGAAAATATTCTACCATTTTGGATCATCTCTGCTCACATCATCAGCATTACCTGAGCCGCAGTCCTTCGTATTACATGAACCGGGCTCAAAAAATATCTCCAGAGCTGCACTTCATGATTCAATCACTGTTTGACTATGGCCGACCTGCAGAACAGAACTACCGTACTTGTGATGGATTCTTTAGGCTGCATCGCAGAACCACAGCAGACATATTTACTGCCGCTTGCCGTCAGGCCATAGAAGACAAATGCTATGGTTACCAATATTTAATGAGACTGATTGAGCATTTTCAAAAATCAGGTCTGACTGCACACGCTGAAGATATCCCACTCCCCACACACCAAAACATACGCGGTAAAGACTATTATCAACAACTATCACTAAACATTTAAAAAGTAATGGAACAACAAATCGAATCCAAACTCAAACAGCTCCGCCTTACAGGAATGGCACAAGGCTGGCAAACACTCATTCAGAGCCGTCAACACGTGGAACTAACACTCAATGAAGGATTAGAACTGCTTATTCAACGGGAAGAGGAAGAACGAAAAAATAGCCGATTCCTCCGGATGATTCACGGTGCACGTTTCCGGTACCAGGCAAGTCTTGAAGAACTGAGTTATGACCCAAAACGTGGTTTGAACAAAGCTCAGATAATGGCACTTGCATCGTGTCAATACATTAAAAAAGGAGAATCCATACTCATCTCTGGATCTACAGGGTGCGGTAAAAGTTTTCTCAGTTCAGCCTTCGGACATCAGGCCTGTCTTCATGGCTTCACTGTCATGTACGCTAACACACAGAAGTTTATGCAAAAAACCAAAATGGCCCGAGCTGACGGATCAATCATGAAACACCTTGATAAGATTGCTAAAGTTTCGCTTTTGATTCTGGATGACTTTGGACTAACTAAAATGGATCAGCAACAGCAATTTGATTTACTTGAAGTCATTGAAGACAGACATGGAAAAACTTCTACAATCATTGCCAGTCAATTGCCGCCTCCTAGCTGGTTCGATGTTATGAGCGAAAGTACTGTAGCTGATGCCATATTGGATAGGCTAGTTCATTCATCGCATCAAATTGAATTAAAAGGAGAAACTCTCAGAAAAAAACGGTAATCTTGTCATACGTCTTCTGTTCTTTTACATAAAATCTTCAAAGGGGTCAGTATCACCGTTTTGAGGGGTCAATATCACCGTTTTCTGCAACTTAGAAACTAACGGCATATTTTTTAGTATTAATGCAGTAAAAACAAGCTCAACGGGAGAATGGGCAATTTACGATAATATTGGAAGATTTCTTAACGCTGGCAGTTTAGTTGATGCCAATTATTTCACTTTTAGGCTTGAGTTAGAAATTGAGGAAAGAGAAGCAGCTATTCGTGAGCGTGTAGAAAAAGCATTTAAACATCTTGCCACTTTTTGCCCTAAAAAGAAAGAAATATTTTAAAATATACTTTTCTTTAATGTTTTCTTGGTTAGTTAATTCCACTGTTAAAAAATCAATATCGGTTAAATGAAAAAATAAAATCAGGATTACGGTTTTGCAGAATATGAAAACGAATACAGAAGGATTATATAATTTTATTCTATTCTAGACTAAATGTTTTCCAAATATAAGTTAGTTCATAATGCTATTTATCTTTTGAAAAAATCATGAAAAATTTCAATTTATTTGATCTTTGAAGGAAATATTGTGTGTATTAAATTATAGCTTCTCACCCAGTATCCAGCTTGGCTTTTTAGCGAGGTGGGTGAGTCCGTAAGTGCGGATGCATTTTTTGATCAAGGCTGTGGCTTCTTCGATGCTGTCTGTTACCAAAAAGAGCTCAAGGTCTTCTTCAGAGATGGTCTTGGTTACACGCATTTTTTCAATGTGTTCAATCATCTCCTTGTGGTAATCTTTGCAGAAGATGATGACGGGGAAGGATTTGATCTTACCGGTTTGGATGAGTGTCATCGCTTCAAACAATTCATCCAGTGTACCGAAGCCGCCGGGCATGATCACAAAGGCATAGGAATATTTGATGAGCAGTGTTTTTCGCACAAAGAAATACCGCATGTTTACCCACTTGTCGAGGTAGGGATTGGGCTGCTGCTCCATGGGCAATACAATGTTGCATCCCACCGATCGGGCACCAACATCTCTTGCACCACGGTTCGCGGCCTCCATCAAACCCGGTCCGCCTCCGGTAAGAATGGTAAATCCAAGTTTGGATACCTCAGCAGCAAAGCGTCGTGTGAGGTCGTAGTATTCACTGTCTTCCTTAAACCGGGCTGAGCCGAAAATAGTTACACAAGGGCCAATGAAGTTGAGGGCACGGAAGCCCCTGATAAATTCTACACAGACTTTCAGTACGAATTTAAAGTCCTGCCACCTTGAGCTCGGACCTTCCAGGAATTGAATTTCAGGTTTTGACATAAGTTAAATTTACGCAAAAAAAACGCCCCGCAGAAGCGGGGCAGTATTTTCAGGCAGAAAGGATTTATTTTTCATACAAAACAACATCAAGTCCTGGAACGGAGCTCAGTTGTTTGTCGGCCGTAACTAAAGACATATTCATAGACTTGGATGTCGCTGCAATAATGCAATCAGGTAGTTTTAGATTGGTTGACTTTCTTATTTCAATGGTTGTCCTTTTAATATCATCATTTATATTTTCAATCACTAATTCGCTGAGAAATGCACTGATGGCTTTTACTTCCTTTTGTGTTATTTTTTTGAATGACAGCAACTCTAGTTCTGATATTACAGATAAATGCAACTCCTTACCGTGCAGAAACTGAGCAAGCGTCTCATCTCCCCCTAAAACATAAAGCACGGTGTTCGTGTCAAGTAAGAGCTTATTCCCATTCATTTCTCAATGACTTTTGCAGAATAAGTGGATCGGTTTTGAGTTTGATTTTGCCACAGTGTTTGAGTACATCAACCCCAGGAGGATTTTTGAGTTTTTTCTCAATTGACTCGATTTCTTTTTTTGATGCCCCTTTTTTCAAAATCAAGACCATTTTACTAGTTTTTTGTAAAATTAGGATAAAATCTCTCTATTACTGATGAGTGGTATGATTGAACGCGGACCTTCCAGGAATTGAATTTCAGGTTTTGACATAAGTTAAATTTACGCAAAAAAAACGCCCCGCAGAAGCGGGGCAGTATTTTCAGGCAGAATGTGTGTTTTATTCACGGTTTCATAGTTTGGATTGCCTGTGGCTTTTGGATAGGATTGGATTGGATTGTTTGGTTTTTGTTTGGATTGGATTTTAAGGTTTTTCTTTGGATTGGACTGGTTTTTGGATTAGGATTGGATAAGGTCTTTGTGTAGGATTGGATTTTTTACGGGCTTTATCTGAATAGGATTGGATTGGTTTTTTGGATTTGGATATGTTTGGTTTTGGATTGGATTGGTTTGGGTTTTTCTTTCGGATTGGATGTGTGTCATTGACTATACAAGATTACAACCCCTTTTTTACTAGTGGAAGTTTGAATTATTAAAGTTTTCTTAATTACGTGTAAACCCTTAATGGGCCTGCCAACAACCACGTAAATAGCCTGTTGATAAAATATCAGCTTCAAACTCTCCGTTTACCCTTATATTATCTACTTTCATATTTGTAAAAGCACCTATCCGATCAAAAACCATTTCAGCAATGAAAAAAATCCATTTTCTTTTATATGCCCTTTCGGCTATCATATCTGTATCTTCTGCCGTTGCGCAGGAAGATGATGAGTTCAAGTGGACCATGTTCACATCCAGCCGATTCAATGTTTTACATTACGAAATCATCAAGGAATATCCACAGGCCGGTATCCGCGCCAAGCTGGGTAGTATGTTTCAGCAGACCAATCTCTTTTATGGAATGGGATTCTACCGCAATTTTTCAAACGACTGGGCCGCATCTATTGATGGTGGCGTTTCCTATGGCCGCCATGCCATCAAGGGTTTTACAGGTCGTTTGCCTGCCCGCAGCTGGATGCTGAATGGTCGTATGGATGTTTACCGTCATTTTACTGCCCCCTCTAATTTATTCCGTCCCTTCGGCTTTGCAGCTGTGCAGGGAGGTTACCGCGGTGGTAACTTCAGGGCTTCTTTGCCTGTGGGTGCCGGTGTTCGGTTCCTGCCGGAAGATAAACGCTTTATGGTGAATGCACAGATAGGGTATGGTGTACCGGTTACTACGAATCTGAAAGGAAGCCTGGCCTATTCAGCCGGACTCTATATCAACTTCAGGCGTAGGCGTGAGCCTGCTATGGGTCAGCTCCAGTATGGTATGTCTATAGGTGCACCATCTACCACACCTGAAAAGCCGCTGATCATCGATACTGACGGTGATGGCGTGGTAGATGAAAAAGACAGCTGTACCACCGTTGCTGGTCCGGTTACCAATGCCGGTTGTCCGGTTTCTGTGGAACTGGCATTACCTGGCATCGTTCGTCCTGCTCCACAGCCGACTGCACCGCAGTACCTGGCAGACATGAACATGCCTGAAGAGGATGCTTCAAAAGTGGAACCACAGATTTCTGGTGATACCATCCGCTTTGTAATCTATTTTGAATTCGACCGCTACGGTCTCACCCAGCATAGCTTCCGGTTGTTGTCGCGCGCAGTTGACTTCCTCAAACGGAACGACGACTACCGTTGTGAGCTTAGGGGATATACGGATCTCGAAGGTGAAGCTGATTACAATGATAAGCTTTCAGAATATCGTGTACGAACTGCCCGGAACTACCTGATCAGTTTTGGTGTTAGTTCAAAGCGCATAACTTCCAAATCCTTTGGGATGAATAATCCTTCCATCTACAACACAGACAGGGCATTGACCTGGATGAACCGACGGGTGGAGATCTTGTTTATCAAGGAATAAAGTTTTCAACAAAACTTGAATACTAATTTATTTAGCAGTATTATTGCTAAATAAATTAGTATTTTATGGATGCCGAAATCTACCAGGGGGCGGCTTATGCAGGCTCCAAATCCTACACACAGCAACAGGTAAAAACAGCTAACGCCACGGGCTTCGGAGCAGCGGCAGACGATTTCGCTGAGCGCGGTATCGACCTCAATGAGCAGCTTATCCGCAACAAACCCGCCACCTTTTTCATGCGCGTGCGCGGTGAAGCCATGATTGGCGCGGGAATATTCGACGGCGATACAGTAATCGTTGATCGCAGCATCAAGCCTGTTACGGGTAAGATAGTCATTGCCGTGCTCAACGGTGATATGCTGATCCGCCGTTTTGAAAAGACCTTCAACAAACTCCGTTTACTGCCTGAAACCGACAGGCTCGCACCGATAGAGATAGACCCTTATGCAGAATTCTCCGTATGGGGCGTGGTTACTTACGTTATTCATCCCGTTTAAATGTTTGCGATCATCGATTGTAACAGCTTCTATTGCTCCTGCGAACGGCTTTTCAGGCCCGATCTGCAGCGAAAACCCGTGGTGGTGCTCAGCAACAACGACGGCTGCATCATCGCGCGTACCGATGAAGCCAAAAAACTGGGTATTGACATGGGGGTGCCGTTGTTTGAAAGCCGTGAATTGCTGAAGCAACATGATGTGGCGGTCTTCTCCTCCAATTACCACCTCTACGGAGACCTGAGCATGCGGGTGATGGATACGTTGCGGTTGCTTGCAGACCACGACATTCACCGTTGCGTAGAGGTCTATTCGGTGGATGAGGCGTTCATCGACCTTTCGCACCTGCCTCTAGCGGCACTCCGCAGCTTTGCTGCGCACCTGCGGGATGTGGTGGGGGAGTGGACAGGCATTCCGGTATCCGTTGGGATTGCACCCTCCAAGGTGCTCAGCAAGGTAGCTAACCGACTGGCGAAAAAAGCCAAGCATAAAACCGGTTGCATCATGGTGCTGGATGATCCTGACAGCCTCCAGGAAGCTCTGGAAATGACAGATGTATCTGATCTCTGGGGAATCGGACGGCGTTACGCCCGTAAGCTCAAAGAGATGTATGGTGTCAATACCGCCTGGCAACTGCGCCACATGCCGCAGGAATGGGCTCGTAAAAACCTTGGCGGCGTGGTGGGCGTACGGATGATCCGTGAGCTAAATGGGGAGCCATGCATCCGCCTCAAAGACCCGCTTGAAAAAAAGAAAATGATTGCCACCACGCGCATGTTTGGTAAGCCCGTTTTTGATCTAGCCCCCCTGAAAGAAGCCGTGGCCACCTTCACGGCCCGCGCTGCCGAGAAACTCCGGCGGCAGTATTCAGCTGCCGCCTCCATTGATGTATTTGTGGTGACCAATGGCACACAAAGTGGCAGTTATGTCTACAATCCACAGCACCACCACCGCTATGGAATACTTACGCACCCCACGTCTGATACATCAGCGCTCATCCGGGCTGCCCTGCCACTGGTTGAATCTCTCTTCCGGCCCGGCACCAAGTACGTCAAAGCCGGGGTGATGCTGGGTGGTATTGTTCCGGATGATGCTCTGCAGGGCAATCTTTTTGCCCCTGCTGCTCCGCAGGAAAACAGGGCGCTGATGGATGCGATCGATAATATCAACTTCAGTATGCGGGATGATATGGTCAAGTTTGCTGCATCCGGGCTCACCCGTAACTGGAAGATGCGCCAGGAGATGCGCAGCAAGCGGTTCACCACCAGGTGGGATGAGGTGTATGAGGTGGGGTAAAAGACGAAGCACTTAGTTTACCTCCAGCTTATACTGGGTGTGAAAAGTGGCGGAGTCTTGCGGCCCCAAGGTGATTAATCCCATTTTGTTGTTGAAGCTGTCTGGCGGGGAGCTGAGGTTCTCAATGGCGATGCTCCTGCGGTGATCGGGTGTATAGACCTGCAAATAGGGATAGGATTCGCGGGGGTAAAAATGGATGGCCAGTCCCATCTCTTCATCCTTCAGGGTGCAGTGTGGCATGGGCTCATCCCGGTCAAGCACAAAACAGTTATCCAGGCTGATGCCGTTGAGCGAGGCGCCTTTCCGCCAGGATTTATCACTAACCAGCCTGCCTGTAGGCAACAATGCTGCATCAAACTCAACCTGTTGCCTGGAATAGATTTGTAAGGTGGCTGTATCAATCGTTTGTCCGAGTTTGAAATAGGGATGCCAGCCATCAGACATCGGTATGTTCCTTCCGCTTCTGTTATGCACAGTGGTGGTGATGGTCAGCCTGCACCCTTCTTCCAGTCGGTATCTGACATTCATATCAAAAGGGAAAGGGTAGCCAGGATTATGCCCGTCGTAGCTGTAAAAAAGTTTGCATTCGGCCTTGAAGCCAGAGACTTCCACAAATTCCACCTCGTGTGGAACATCATAAAGGAGTCCGTGTATGGCATGCCCGTTCAGCAGGAACTTCTCTGCCTTGTAGGTTTCTCCTTCCCAGGTGTAGGTGGAATGGTTGAGGCGGCATACAAAAGGCGATAGCTTCGCACTTTTAAAGCCATTGGTGAGGTTGGCTGACCAGTCAGAGGCGTCAGCAAATCCCTCAATCACATTAACCGTATTACCCCTGTGCGGTATTTCCAGTTTATTGAGGATAGCGCCAGCAGACGGAATGATGGTTGCCCTGCATCCGCTTACTTCATCCCAAAGTATGATTTCTTCCCAGCCATTTTGATGGATGCGGTCGCAAAAAAACTGCGGATCAATTTTTGCCTGCTTTTCGTCCATTACCAACCCAGGATATACGCAAAAATCAGGGGAGCAACAATAGTAGCATCACTCTCCACAATATATTTTGGGGTATGTATATCAAGTTTTCCCCAGGTGATCTTTTCATTGGGAACAGCACCGGAGTAGGAGCCATACGATGTTGTGGAGTCGCTGATCTGGCAGAAATAGCCCCAGAAAGGCACATCATGCCATTCAAGATCCTGGTACATCATGGGTACCACGCAGATTGGGAAATCACCAGCTATACCACCACCAATCTGGAAGAAGCCTACGCCTTTGCCACCGCTGTTCTGGCGATACCAGTCAGATAGCCACACCATGTATTCGATACCGCTTTTCATGGTGGTGGCTTTCATTTCACCCTTGATAATATAGGACGCAAAGATATTGCCCATGGTGCTGTCTTCCCAGCCACCTACAATGATGGGCAGGTTGCGTTCCATAGCTGCAATCATCCAGCTGTCTTTGGTGTCGATTTCATAATCTGCCTTCATGACTTCACTTTTCAACAGCGCGTACATGAATTCATGCGGGAAGTAGCGCTCGCCTTTCGCATCGGCATCCTTCCACAATTTTACAATATGGTGCTGAATCCTTCTGAATGCTTCTTCTTCAGGAATACAGGTATCGGTGACCCTATTCAGTCCCTGTTCTAAAAGCTCCCACTCTTGTTGTGGAGTGAGATCCCTGTAGTTGGGAACGCGTTTGTAATGGGAGTGGGCAACCAGGTTCATGATGTCTTCTTCCAGGTTGGCACCGGTGCAGGAGATGATGTCTATTTTACCCTGGCGAATCATTTCTGCGAGAGAAACGCCAAGCTCTGCCGTACTCATGGCACCGGCAAGGGTTACCATCATCTTCCCACCTTCAAGCAGGTGCTGTTCATATCCTTTGGCAGCATCCACCAGTGCGGCTGCATTGAAATGACGGTAATGGTGCTGGATAAACTGAGAAACAGGCCCCTTTTGCATAGTCGCGGTTTTTGCCGCGAAGGTAATGAAAAGAAGACACAAGCACTACTTGTGCGCGATGAAAACGGGTATCTTATGTTCTTCAATTACTTCAGAAAGGAAACTTTTTTTGAAAAGGCTGGACAGCTCACTGCGGCCATATGCCCCGGCAACAAGGATTGATCCTTCCTGTTCGGAAATCCAGGATGGAAAGGTGGTTCTTGTTTCAGTGGTAACCACTTCCAATGTAAGATTGGAAAAGTGTTTGGCTGCCAGCTCTTCTATCAGCTCCTGGTGCGGCAATGTCTCAGCTTCTTCCTCAAGAGTCACCAGTTTGGTTTCCCAGTTGAACAGTTTGGGGAAAAGATAGGTGAACTGTTTGATGGCAAAAACAGAGTCTTCTTCGCCGTTATAGGCCAGGATCAGCTTTTCAGGCATTTTATAGGATTCCGGAACGAGAAGAACGGGGCATTCTGATTGGTGCAATACTTTTTTAAGGTAGTCGTTAGGCTGTTTCGAACCAATATTGTCATAAAATAATTCGCTTGAAAGAATCATCAGGTCTGCAAAACGGGTTTCTGTCTGCAGCTCCTGCAGAGCAAAAAGGTCTGTATCCCTGTGTGTTCTGAATTCCAGTCCGGCATGCTGGCACCGGTTTTCAAAGGTCTTGACGATTTTCGTTGTTACACTTTCATCTGTCTGATAAGGTGCTACAGTGATGGGTGAACCATCGCCCATGCTGCTGTAGCCAACAATGTCTCTGTAGTCTATGGGCTGAAGGAAGACCCCCGTGACCATGACTTCTTCGATTTCGTTGATGAAGGTGGCCATCTTGAATGCACCTTCGGAGAAATGATTGCCGTCGAATACCAGTATTATTTTTTTCATGTTCAGGATTTTTAAAAGATCAGGTGAGAGGAGTGCAGTTCCATCAGGAATGCGCGGAGTTTGGTAATTAATTCGTTTTCTTTTTTGTTGCGGTGGCGATAGACATCAGCAATGTGGTCGCACATGTTTAAACAGGTATCAATTTCCCGGTCAGTAAGCCTATCTGCCTGTTCGCGGGCATAATCCATAAATCCGGTAAGTACTTCCTGGGCATTCAGGTTTTTGTCAACTGCAGTATCAAAAGCAAACTGGGTGATCCAGGCTTTGTTGCTGCCAAACCGGTCGGTATCCATTTCCCGGTGAAGCAGCCTTTCCCTTATCTGGTTGCTGATTTCGGCGGATTCATGTACTGAAATATTGCCATCTGCATTGGCAACGGCGTAAAGCAACTTGCCAAGTTCACTGTAAAACCCTGTAGTTCCCATGCTATTTCTTTTGTACAAAAAAACACCCCCGGGGGAAAAATATGACTGATGAATGTCAGCTCTACGGGCAATCTTCGTCAATATTCCTGAATCAATCTTAAACTTTACACTTCTTCAGTTGTTATAGAAACGAACAAAGCATTAATTTCAGGTTATGATTGTGGTTTACTATATAGGTGTCGTTCTCGGCGTTTTTTTGTTGATGGAAGGTATTACCTGGTGTACACACAGGTGGGTGATGCATGGATTCCTGTGGTATCTGCATAAGGATCACCACGAAGTAGAGCCGGGTTTTTTCGAAAAAAATGATGCTTTCTTTGTCATTTTTGCCATACCCAGTTTCCTGTGTATCATGTTTGGCATGCAAACTCCCGGTATGTGGTGGCTTCATGCTATTGGCTTTGGCATCATGGCTTACGGCTTTGCCTATTTCCTTATCCATGATGTCATCATCCACCAGCGGTTCAAATGGTTTTCCCGCAGCAATAATACCTATATCCGTGCTATTCGCTGGGCACACAAGATGCATCACAAGCACCTCGGCAAAGATGATGGGGAGAGCTTTGGTATGTTGTATGTTCACAAAAAATATTGGGAAAAGGTTCTGCGCGACAAACAACTGATGAAAGGGAAGAAAGTTGCTTATGCGCCCGAGTCATGATTACATTTTTACGGGTGGTGGCCTGGCCGGACTCAGTCTGATCATGCATATACTCGGGGAATCTTCCTTAAGCCAGAAGACCATCCTTCTGAT
>CAMAXV010000028.1 GCA_945862385.1 Chitinophaga pinensis | reverse complement strand
GCAGAGGCAGGAAATCTAAAAACTGCTTTCAATGACCATTTTATCAGACATGTGATTCCCACACAAGACGGCGGGTTTGCCGTAGTATCTGAACTGTACTATTCATCTTCCAGAAATAATGCATGGAACCGCTACGATTACCTCTATGGTTTCGGAAATCCTTTTTATTCTCCTTTTGACATGTGGTACTACTCCCCCATGAACCGCTTTTATGGCTACAATGCGTACGATCCTTTTAACAGATTCGGGCAACAAAATTATGTACGCTATATCTCAGAGAACATCATGGTATTTTTCTTCAATGCAGATGGTAAACTGAGGTGGAGTAATGCAATAAGAAAAAGCCAGTACGATGATCAGTCTGACTCATTTATTTCTTACCAGCTTTTCAATACCGGCAACGAAATCCGATTCCTTTTCAATCAAAAAGAAAAACGGGAGCTGTTGCTCAACTCAGCTACAATTGATTCCGAAGGAAGAATCAAAAGGCAGCCTACGCTTAAAAATCTTAACAGGGAGTACGATTTTATGCCCAAATTTGGAAAGCAAGTGGGATTGAGACAAATCATCATGCCGTGCATGTATAAAAACTATATTTGCTTCGCAAAACTTGAATTTTAATAGAATACTTTGATCTCAATATTCAGGAATAATACGCCTCTGGCCATTGGTTTGCTGTTACTGTTAGCCATAGTACCGGAAATAAATACGCATCCCGAGGCATTTGTTCAAAATGATTCAGAACATACAATTGTCTGGAATTGGATTGCTGCTTTTTCTGAATGGATAAATTTCAATACTTCAATTTTAGGTGTGCTGATTCGGGTTTCTGTGACGCTGATTGCTGCACTTTTCATTAACAAAATTGTCACAGACCATAAACTAATTGAAAAGCCAGGCTACCTGCCTGCCATGTGGTTCTTGCTGCTGCAATCCCTCATTCCAAAACAGGTTTCTCTTGATATCCTGTTTATAAATGTATGCATGATTGCATCAGTTAAACTGATGATTCTTGTTTACAAATTGGAAAGGCCCATAAATAGTCTGCTTACAGCCAGTTTCCTACTCAGCCTGATTGCATTGATTAATTCTGCATCAGTATTATATTTTCTGTGGCTTTCTGCAGCCCTTCTGATTATGAGACCGGCCTCTTTCAGAGAGTGGATTATGGTGCTGACTGGCTATCTACTTCCGATTTACCTACTGACTTCTGTGCTTTATCTCACAGACAGGCTGGATTTCAACTTTATTTTCAGTTTTCAGAAAATTGCATTTGAGTTACCTCAATTATCTCCGTTTGAATGGATTCGGATTGCCATTGTCTTGATTATCCCATGGCTTTTCTTTGTGCTATCATCTAATCAGATTTCAAAACTGCTGATACAGGGGAGGAAAACCTTCATCATCTCATTATTGCTTAGTATAGTTGTTACCAGCCTTATTCTTTCAGACCTCACCTCTTTATCCCAAAGCATACACCTTGCACTCTTGCCTGCCACCCTGCTGGTTTCACCGTTGTTTATACATGTCAGAAAAAAGCTGCTGCCAAACCTTTTCATCCTGATACTGCTTGTTTTAAGTCAGTTGCGTTAAAATACCCCCGTCGTTACCTCGCTTTAGGGATAAGTCCATAACTTTGTACAAAGCATTTACAATGAAATTTGGTGTAGTGGTATTTCCAGGCTCGAATTGCGATCAGGATATGATTGGTGCCCTTAGAAATGATCTCGGTCAGGAGGTTATTGAACTCTGGCATAAAGACAGTGACTTGTCTGCCTTCTCTCAGGATGACTGCATTGTACTTCCTGGCGGATTTTCTTATGGCGACTACCTGCGCTGTGGAGCTATTGCGCGTTTCAGTCCAATGATGCAGGCAACAATAGCTTTTGCAAACCGGGGCGGAAAAGTGCTGGGTGTATGTAATGGCTTTCAGATTTTATGTGAGTCCGGACTTCTTCCCGGCGTACTGCTCAGAAATGCCAATCAGCAGTTTATCTGTAAAAATGTCTTCATTACAGGAAACGAAAAAAAACCACTCCAAATTCCAATTGCCCATGGTGAAGGCCGCTATTATGCAGACCAATCCACAATGGAATCAATTATTGCTCACGATCAGGTCATTTACCGCTACTGCGATGCTAAAGGAAACGTTACCCCTGATTCAAACCCTAATGGCGCCCTGAATAATATTGCAGGAATCTGCAACAGGGAACGCAACGTTTTTGGCATGATGCCTCACCCAGAAAGGGCATGTGCTGAACTTCTGGGCAATACCGACGGCAGAACCATTTTCAACACACTTTTTTTCAATACCATCTTTGAAAACATAACTGTTTAAACTTAAAATGATGAAAAAAAATACCCTATTCCTGCTGATAGCAGCTTTCTTTATAATGCAGGATTCAGTTGCCCAGATGGGTTCAGCCAAACAGGTAACATTGAGTTACAGTTCAAAGAAATTGGCAGACAAGAGATACGAAGTATCCATTACAGCAAATATTAACGGAAATTTCCATCTATATGCCCAGGATGCAGGGGCTGATGGACCGATACCGACAAAATTTACCTACAATGCAAACCCGCTACTCACACTGGAAGGGAAAACGAAGGAGTTAGGAAAGAAAATAACCAAGGTGGAAGAAGTTTGGGGTGGAAAAGTGAACTTTTATGAAAAAACAGTAACCTTTACACAGGTTGTAGTAGCCAAATCCAAAGCCAAAACAAGCTTAAACGGAAAAATTGAGTTCATGGTTTGCAACGATGAAGTCTGCCTACCTCCGGCTGAAGTTTCTTTTAAAATCGCCATCGGCGGTTAAAAAAATACTGCATGAAAAAGTTTTTCTTATTTGTACTGCTGGCAACAGGAGTCATCTCCTCTTTTGCACAAGAGCAGGTTCCACCATCACCCATTAGCTGGAAAGCGTCAAGCCAGAAAACTGGAGAAAAAGTCTATCAACTCCTATTTACTGCAAACAATGAAGCTGGCTGGGATATTTATAGTCCCGATTCAAAATTTGAAGATATTCCAGCTGCATTCCTGGAACTTGCAGACTCAAGCATACGCATTACTGTCCCACTGAAGGCAGAAGGAAAGGGCGTAATTGAGAAAAGTCAGATTTTTGAAAACGCGAGCTTTGAAGTATTCAAGGGCAAGATCACTTTAACCGCAACTGTTGAATTTACTGGTGATATACCAGCAGTTCTCAATACTAAATTGAGTTTCACATATGGCAAGGCAGATGAATTCTTCCCGGGGGAAACCACAGAACTGGCTATTCCACTTGAAGGTGGCATAGCCGCTTCGAGCAGAATCCTTATCCCGTCCATCAATCCGGATCAGCCATTGCAGGACTGCGGCATCGCGGAAGAAAAAGAAGACAGCAGCATATTGAGCATATTCCTACTTGGGTTTCTGGGAGGCTTGTTTGCCTTACTAACCCCCTGCGTTTTCCCAATGGTCCCGCTAACCGTATCCTACTTTACCAAACATGGCAGCAATAAGGAAAAGGGGAAGCGGCTGGCCGTACTTTACGGGCTATTTATTTTTCTTATCTATATTTCATTCAGCATCCCCTTTCACCTGTTGGGCAATGTAAATCCTGCCATATACAATGAAATTTCAACAAACGTTTACCTGAATACTGCGTTTTTTGCGATTTTCATTTTCTTCGCCATATCGTTCTTTGGATATTATGAAATTACGCTTCCGGGCGGACTGGCTAATTCTGCTAATTCAAAGCAGGGTTCCGGTATCGCAGGTGTGTTCTTTATGGCATTGACACTTGCCATAGTATCATTCTCCTGTACAGGTCCCATTCTGGGTACCCTGCTGGTTGGTACGGCAACGGAAGGAGCATGGCCATTGACAGCAGGACTGGCAGGATTTGGTGTAGCCCTGGGTCTCCCTTTTGCACTCTTTGCACTATTCCCGCAATGGTTAAACTCTCTGCCCAAAAGTGGCAGCTGGCTGAACACAGTAAAAGTTGTGCTTGGGTTCATTGAACTGGCACTGGCCCTGAAATTCCTGTCCAATGCAGACCTTGTTGCGCATTGGGGTCTCATCAAAAGAGAAGTATTTTTCGGTATCTGGATAGTAATTTTCATAGGACTGGCATCATACCTCATGGGCTGGATCAGGTTCCCGCATGATGATCGTAATCAGAAAATCTCCATGCCAAGAAAAATTATCGCATTGTTGGTATTTGCTTTCACCATATATATCGCTCCGGGTGTCAGCAATACAAAAGCAGCCCATATCAGCCTGGTAAGCGGATTCCCACCCCCGGTTTGTTACAGTGTTTATAAAAATCCGGTCAATTGTGATGAGCCATTAACAGATTATGAAGAAGCCCTGAAAATGGCCCGTGAACAAAATAAACCGATTCTTATTGACTTTACAGGGTGGGCTTGTGTCAATTGCCGGAAAATGGAAGAAAATGTGTGGACAAAACAAGAAGTACAGGATCTGATGAACGATTATATCCTTGTTTCTTTATATGTAGACGACAAAGCATTACTGCCTGCAACAGCACAACAGGTGTATACTACCAAAGCAGGATCAACAGTAACCATTAAAACAGTTGGAACCAAATGGAGTCTGTTCCAGACAGAAAATTTCAATGCCACTTCACAACCCTGGTATGTTGCAATATCTCCTGACGAACAAGTTTTGTCAAGACCCGTTGGCTATACGCCTGATGCCAGACAATATGCAGACTGGCTAAAATGTAGTTTGGATGCATTTGAAAAAAATAAAAAATAAAAAAGGGAGCAATTGCTCCCTTTTCAGTTATTCAATTTAATCTAAAACTATAACGCCACCTGGTATTCGTTCATCAGCTTGCGGAGGTTGATGAGTCCGTAACGCATCCTTCCCAGCGCTGTATTTATACTGCAGTTTGTCTTATCTGCGATCTCTTTGAAACTCATGTTGGCAAAATGCCTGAGTACAATAACCTCACGCTGGTCTTCCGGCAGCATATCAAGCATCCTGCGAACATTTTCATGACTTTGGTCACGCATGATCCTGGATTCTGCACCCTCTTCAGTGATGTTCATGTTCTCAAACATATCATACTCTTCGCTTTTGTTAAGAACAACTGGTGTACGCTTAACCTTGCGGAAATGATCTACACACAGGTTGTGTGCAATACGCAATGCCCATGGCAAAAATTTGCCTTCGTCTGTATAATTTCCACTTCTGAAAGTGTCAATGATTTTGATAAATACATCCTGGAAAACATCTTCAGCCAGATTCCTGTCTTTCACCAGGATAACGATTGAAGTAAAAATTCTTTCCTTGTGCCTGTTAACCAGATCTTCAAGTGCCCTTGAATCTCCATTGATGAAAAGTTGAATCAGTTGGTTGTCTGTGATGCTGCTACTTGGCCTCATAAGATGATTTTAGAATGGTTGGATTTTTCGTTTTTCGTGCTATCGTTTCAGCGATATCACAGACCAAAACTATAATTCTCATGAGGCAGGCAAAATATTTAGGAGCCTATTTTTTGTGATTACGTATTTTTTTGTAACGCCCTTCAGCATTAGTTTGTCAACGGTTTGTTAACGCCTACGTAAAAATACGTATCGCCCTAAAACCCGCATTAATACTATATTTGCATCACATTATGCCGAAACCTGCATCTACAAAGGATATCAAAGGATTAAAGAAAATTCAGGATGACAATGCGCCAATTTTCATCCAGGGAGCGCGTATGCATAATCTACGAAACGTATTCGTAAAAATACCAAGGGGATCCCTCACGGTGGTTACGGGAGTTTCCGGTTCCGGAAAATCGTCTCTGACCATAGATACACTGTTTGCAGAGGGTCAAAGACGCTATGCAGAGAGTTTAAGTGCCTATGCAAGACAGTTTTTAATGCGTATGGACAAGCCAGAAGTTGATCACATTTCAGGTCTTTGTCCTGCTGTTGCCATTGAACAAAAAGTCATTACCAGAACTCCCCGTTCAACAGTAGGTAGTATGACTGAAATATATGATTACCTCCGTCTGCTCTTTGCACGCATTGGTAAAACCATTTCACCCATCTCCGGAAAGGAAGTAAAGAAAGATGACGTACAGGATGTTTTCAACTTCATGAAGTCTTGTAAGGCAGGCGACAGGTTATATATCTTATCTGGGTTTGAGATAAATCCGAACAGAAGCCTGCACGAAGAGTTAGGCATTTTAATGCAAAAAGGATTTTCCAGGCTTTTCAACAACAAAACCAAAGAAACCCTGCAAATTGAAGACCTCCTGCAGGATCCGATGTGGCAAACGACTCCTGAGATTTATTTACTCATAGACAGACTGGTTGCGCGTGATTTTGACGAAGATGAAACAAACAGGATCAATGATTCAATCGGACTTGGTTTTTATGAAGGTGAAGGATCTATATATATTAAGGTCAATGACAATCATCCTGAACGTTTTTCAAATAAATTCGAAATGGATGGTATGCGATTCGAAGAACCAGTTCCGAATCTCTTCTCATTCAATAACCCCTATGGAGCCTGTCCGGTTTGTGAAGGATATTCTCAGATCCTTGGCATAGATCCTGATCTTGTTATCCCGGATCACCGTCTTTCGGTCTATGAGGGGGCAGTTGCACCCTGGAAAGGAGAAAAAATGAACTGGTGGCGAGAACAGTTTATCAAAGGCGCGAAACAGGCTGAATTCCCAGTACACCGTCCGTATGCCGAACTGACTGCTGCTGAACGTGAGCTGCTATGGAAAGGTCACAAACACGCACTTGGCATCAATGCTTTTTTTAAAGACATCGAAGACAACCTCTATAAAGTTCAGTTCAGGGTTTTATTATCCAGGTACAGGGGAAGAACAACCTGCACAACCTGCGGTGGATACAGGATAAGGCAGGAAGCCATGTATGTTAAGATAAACGAGAGACATATCGGAGAGCTTTGTCGCATGCCCGTAAGAGATCTCGCTGTATGGTTTGAAAGCCTTTCCCTTTCTGATTTTCAGCAGACTGTTGCCAAAAGGATTCTGCTCGAAATCAATCAGCGGCTGGAAACCATGCTTGCAGTGGGTCTTGGCTACCTTACACTGGACAGACTTGCAAACAGCCTCAGCGGCGGAGAAAGTCAGCGTATTCAACTAACGAGATGTCTGGGCAGTAACCTGACCAATTCTCTTTATATTCTTGACGAACCATCGATTGGTCTGCATAGCCGCGATACGGCAAGACTAATTCAGGTGCTGAAAAACCTGCGGGACCTTGGAAATACAGTAGTAGTGGTAGAACATGATGAATTGATGATGCGTGAAGCAGATCACATCATTGATATGGGTCCGCTTGCCAGTCACCTTGGCGGTGAAGTAGTGGCCGAAGGTGACTTCAAAACCATTCTGAAATCCGGGACAAGCCTCACTGGAGCCTACCTGCGTGGCGACATGAAAATACCCATTCCTGAAAATGTGCGCACAGCCAAACCATTTATCGGGATTGAAGGCGCCACTGAAAATAACCTCCAGGATGTTGATGTAAAGTTCCCCCTTGGCATTTTCACCGTAGTTAGTGGTGTCAGCGGAAGCGGGAAAACAACCCTCGTCAAAAAAATATTATACCCTGCGTTGATCAAACATATTTCAGGGATTGGCGAAAGACCTGGCAGACATCGGAAAATTACAGGAGATCTGGATCTCATATCTCAGGTAGAGATGATTGATCAGAATCCTATTGGAAAGTCTTCCAGAAGCAACCCTGTAACCTATATTAAGGCATGGGATGCCGTGAGAGATCTCTATTCATCCCAACAACTCAGTAAAATAAGGGGTTTTCAACCCAAACACTTCTCTTTTAATGTAGATGGCGGAAGATGCGATACCTGCAAAGGCGAGGGTGAACAGACCGTTGAAATGCAGTTTCTGGCTGATGTTCACCTGACCTGTGAAAGCTGTAAGGGCAAAAAATTCAAAGACGAAGTCCTGGAAGTAACCTTCAAGGGGAAACATATCCACGATATTCTGGAAATGAGCGTGGATGAAGCCATAGAGTTCTTTTTAGGCGAAAAGGACATCAGCAACAAGCTCAGACCGCTAAGTGATGTAGGGCTTGGCTATATAAAACTCGGA
The DNA here is from genome assembly GCA_945862385.1 of Chitinophaga pinensis. Classification (GTDB taxonomy): domain Bacteria; phylum Bacteroidota; class Bacteroidia; order Chitinophagales; family Chitinophagaceae; genus Pollutibacter. The sequence continues at coordinate 9,390 of CAMAXV010000028.1, read as the reverse complement.
CAATCCAGCGGCACACTCTCAGGTGGTGAAGCACAGCGTGTAAAACTTGCCAGCTTTCTGGGACGGGGCAAGGGTCATCAGGATAAAATCATGTTTATTTTTGATGAGCCAACCACTGGTTTGCATTTCCACGACATCAGAAAACTGCTTGATTCCTTCAATGCCCTGATAGACCAGGGACATACCATTATTGTAATTGAACACAATACAGATGTTATCAAAGCAGCCGACTGGATAATTGAACTCGGTCCTGAAGCAGGAGATGGAGGTGGTTCATTGGTTTATGAAGGAGTGCCTTCAAAACTCAAAAAAAGTAAAATAAGCAGAACAGCGGCTTTTCTTTAAGTCAGTGAGCTATTCAATAATTTATTTTGTTTAAATTACATCAAGCAAAAAAATAGCCATATGTATCAATCCAGAAGAAATTTCATACGCAACAGTGCTTTGACTGCTGCGGGGATCTCGATTTTTAAATCAGACCTTTTTGCAGCTACTGCCAAAAAAGGAGAATTAACAGGCATCCAACTTTATTCCATCAGAACAGATATGTCTCAAGACCCACTGGGTACTTTGCAAAAGCTGTCTGCCATGGGATACAAGCATGTTGAACATGCCAATTATATCAACCGTAAGTTTTACGGCTGGTCTGCAACAGAATTCAAGAAAATCCTCAGCGATCTGGGTATGACTATGCCAAGTGGTCACACCGTTATGAGCTATGGCAAACACTGGGATGCAGCGAAAAAAGATTTTACAGACTCCTGGAAATACACCGTTGAAGATGCAGCAACCGTTGGTCAGATGTTTGTTATCAGTCCCTCAATGGAACAAAACACCCGCAAAGACCTCAATGCATTAAAGGGCTTCATGGAAGTATTCAATAAAGCAGGTGAGCTTTGTCAAAAATCAGGAATGAAGTTTGGCTACCATAACCACGATTTTGAATTTAGTGAGAAGCTGGGCGATCAGACGCTTTATGACATCATCCTTACTGAAACAGATCCGAAACTGGTTATGCAACAGCTGGATATCGGCAACATGATTAATGGCGGTGCCAAAGCACTTGATGTCATGCAAAAATATCCGGGCAGATTTGAGTCCATGCACGTAAAAGATGAGATCACTGCCAAAGAAGGACATGAAAAATATGAGTCAACCATATTAGGAAAAGGTATTATTCCTGTAAAGGAAATCATCGACCTTGGTCGCAAATGGGGTACAAAACACTTCATCATTGAGCAGGAATCCTATCAGGGTAAGACTCCGCTTGAATGTATGAAAGAAGACATCGATATCATGAAAAAATGGGGATATAAATCCTAACAAAGAAAGGCCGGATCTGCGATCCGGCCTTTCTTTTAATGTGAACCCATCCACAATGCCCCGCCTATACTTGACCGGGATGCACCGGTAACGGAAGCCAGTACAGTATCCTCTTCGCGCCAGCGCAACACACCCAGCAGTGCCATAATAAGCGCTTCCTTATACATGATGGTTACCTGATCTGGTATAATGACTTCAATGCCTAATGGCGATAATTGCTGACTAATTCTCGAAACCAGGTATCCATTGAGGGCTCCTCCACCGGTTATGAGCAATGACTCACCTGAAATTGTGAGTCCGTTTTGATGCATGATTGCTGCAGCAGACTTTCCAACCTGAATGGCGATATGCTCTGCATATGTTGCTAAACTGTCTTCAACAGATAACCCGGCTGCCTGAATCAATGGAAATACCGTAGATGTTCCAAACTCATTGGCGAGTGATTTTGGATACTGCTGACTGAAATAATCAAGTGAATTGAGTGAATCGAGTAATTGTTCATTGATCCGGCCACTGGAAGCAATAGAACCATTATCATCGAAATCGAGTCCGATTGTATTGACCAGCATATTCAAAACCCTGTTGGCTGCACAAACATCAAAAGCATCATACTGCACACCGCCATTGAAAGAAATATTGGCGATTCCACCAATATTCAGAAAAAATCTATGCTCAGCAAACAACAGCTTCTCCCCTACAGGTACAATGGGTGCGCCCTGCCCTCCTAATGCTACATCCATTGATCTCAGGTTCGACACTACAGGTAATCCGGTACCTGCTGCAATAGCTGCGCCGTCGCCAATCTGGATGGAATGCGAACCCGGCACGTGAAACACAGTATGTCCATGGGAGGCTATCAGAGCCACTTTGTACCCCAGTTCATTTTGATCAATGAAATCATTGACCATTGAAGCTGTGAGCCTGCCATAATCAGCATCCAGCGCCACAAAATCAGCTGCCGAAATGGAATTGGCGTGAGCAAGTCTTTTTTGCCATTCAGCTGAATATGGGATACAATCAGCCCCTATCAACTTGTAACTCCATTTACCACCCAGCTCTTCCAGTTCAACAAAGGCGATATCTAGTCCGTCAAGCGAACTGCCGCTCATGAGTCCAATCACGCGATATAACATGGATTATGTTTAGATTTGTAATGAACCCCGAAATTAAAACTTTGTATGGTCAAAAACTTAAGTTCCCAGCATTCCCTTATCAGTAACTGGATCAGTGAGCTCAGGGATATTGACATTCAGGCAGACCGGATGCGGTTCAGGAAAAATATCGAAAGGATAGGGGAAGTGATGGCCTACGAAATCAGCAAAACACTCCCCTGGGAAGAGAAAGACACCACAACACCGCTTGGGATAGCACGATCTATGGTTCTCAAGTCTCAGCCTGTACTGGCCACTATCCTGCGTGCAGGCAGTCCGCTTCATCAGGGCATGCTGAACTACTTTGACAAGGCTGATAATGCCTTTATCGCTGCCTACAGAAAACACCACAGAGACGGGAGCTTTGAAATCAGCATGAACTACATGGCCTGTCCACCAATAGATGACCGTGTGGTAATCCTCTGCGACCCCATGCTTGCTTCGGGTGCATCACTGGTTAAAACCATTGAGTTCCTTAAAAGAGAAGGCAACATGGCAACCTTACATATCGCTGCCGTAATTGCCAGTACAGAAGGTATTGAGATGTTAAAACGTCACGAACCTCAGGCACATATCTGGTGCGGGGCAATTGATGAGGAACTGACTGCGAAAGGGTATATCGTGCCCGGACTGGGAGATGCCGGAGATCTTTGTTTTGGAGAGAAAAAACAATCCTAACAATTTCACTACCGCCCATGCCGGCAAAAAAAATATACTTTATTGTCCTTACCCTCCTGCTTTTCAGCACAGAAACCAGTGCGCAGGATCCGCATTTCTCACAATTTTTTGTTTCACCCCTTGCCTTAAACCCCGCCTTTGCCGGAAAATTTGATGGCTCCTATCGTTTTTCAGGCAACTTTAAAAAACAATGGCCACTGATAAATAATGCATTTACTTCAGCTGCAGCAGCACTTGATTTCCCTATCCTTACCAACCGTATTCCTGAAATGGATACCTGGGGCGTTGGACTGATGGCGATAAATGATAAGAGCGGCAATGGAATCCTCAATAACAGTTTTTACAGCCTGAGTACGGCTTATACAAAGTCACTGGATGAAAATGGTTTTCATCAGGTAACAGTCGGTTTCCAGGGAAGCTTCGCCACCAAGAAAATCAATATGTCCGACGCAGACCTGGAAGATGAACTTACTGCTTTCGGATTTACTGGCCTAACAAGGGAGAGCTTTAATGGCAGCCCCTTTTCAATCAATTATGCTGACCTCCATGCCGGCTTTATGTATGCATTGAGTACAAACGGACAAAATAGTTTTTTCCTTGGCACTTCAGTTTATCACCTGAACAGACCTGCTGAGAGTTTCAATGAAGGAAGTTACCTGCTCAACCCACGAACAACCATTCATGGAGGAGGCTATATCCCCAGCGGAATCAGTAACAAAATTCATTTTAGTTTTATGCATCAAATCCAGGGTGCTTCCAGTGAAACCTTGCTTGGAGGAGCCTTTTCCAGTGGCTTCTTTTCAGACTCCGAAAGGAACACTGAAATACACGCAGGTTTGTGGATCCGGGTAGGTGATGCCCTAATTCCCTATGTTGGCGCTGAATTTAATCAGTTGCGGATTGGCTTTTCGCACGACATCAATACATCCGGACTAACCCGTGCCAGCTATGCAAGAGGGGGCTCAGAACTTTCAGTCATTTATACCGGCGGAAGAAAAGATCCCCTCAAAAAGAAGCTGAATTGTCCGAAATTCTAACTCAGGGACTAATCATCCGCATGACGTAAGGTAGTATAAAATATGAGGAGGCTACGATCAAAACAATGCTGATGAGGTTCATTACCAACCCTGCCTTTATCATATCTTTTAATCGGATATGACCGCTTGAAAACACTATGGCATTGGGAGGGGTACCCATTGGCATCATGGAGGCACAGCTTGCAGCTAGTGTCATGGGTATCCCAAGCGCAAGGGGGTCTGCACCAATAGCCGCTGCAATACCGGTCACAACAGGAGCGAAAACAATGACCTGAGCCACATTACTCATCACTTCACTGATGAAAATGGAAAGTGTGGCAATAACCAGTATCAGGAGTAATAAAGAACTCCCCGAGAAACCAGCAAGCCAGTTTCCCAGTATGCCTATGAGTCCGGCTTTTTCAAGAGCTGCGGCCAGCGTAATGCCTCCGCCAAAAAGCAAGAGTATCCCCCAGGCCATTTTGGAGGTGTCTTGCCAGCTCAGGATTTTCTCACTTGGCTCACTTGCACTTCCTGCAGGTACAATGAACATCAGAAGCGCACCAAAAATGGCTATCATGTTATCATCAAGCCTGAAGAGTTCAATTTTATTAATCAGATCCCTGAAAATCCAAAGAGACGCGGTTAAAATAAAGATTACCAAAACCCTTTTCTCCGGAGTAGTCATCGGTCCAAGTGCCTTTAACTCATCCCTGATAAGGTTACTCATCTCACCATTTGCCACCAACCGGTTGGGGAACATCCTGATTAGTACAAAATAGAGTGAGATCAGCAATAATATTGCCACAGGAAGGCTGACCAGCATCCAGCTGAAAAAGGGTATATCATAGCCAAATTTTTTACTGATAAAGGATACATAGGCTACATTGGGGGGAGTGCCAATAATTGTACCAATACCACCAAAGTTAGATGCATAGGCAATGGCAAGCATGATACACAGCGCAAAATTTCTTGCTCCTGCACTATCCCTTTGCTGAGCAAAAACAACTGAGATCACTGATGCTCCAATAGGATACATCATCATGGTAGTTGCAGTGTTGCTCAACCACATACTTATGAAACCTGTAGACAGGATAAATCCAAGAATTATTCCATTGCCTCCAGTACCTGTAAGGCTTACTATTGAAAGTGCAATTCTGCGGTGCAGGTTCCATTTTTCAATACCCAGCCCGATCATAAACCCGCCCATGAAAAGGAATACAACCTCATTGGCATAAGGTGATGCTGCTTCGCTGATTTTAGCAATGCCAAAAAGAGGAAAAAGGACCAGTGGCATCAGGGCTACTGCAGGCATGGGAATAGCCTCGGTTATCCACCAGGTTATCATCCAAACAGCTACGGCAAATACTTTATTGGCTGAAGGCCCAAGTGTAAATGGATCCAAAAACCAAACCAGAACAAAGAGAGCCGGACCTGCCAGCATGGCCAAAAGAGGCTTCCGGGAAGTTGCTGTATTGTTTTCCACAGATTCAATTTGGGTGAAGATAAATCATTTGTGTATTTTGCCGACTAACACAAAGCAGTTTGCTCAAGGAACTCGTCATATCGGTGCAATCCTATTTCAGGGCGCATGAATTCATTCAGAAACACAGGATGTGGAAATGGATCATCATACCTGGTATTGTCTATGCCATAGTTTTTGTAGTGAGCATTTACTTTTTTTCAAGATCAATGAATCAGGCTATTCAGTGGCTGACACTTGAAACAGGGCTACAAACCTGGGTTAACAAGTTACAGGACAGCTGGATTGGCTTTCTGTTTACGCTGGGTGGTGTCATGCTTTGGCTTATTCTGATGTTGCTTTATTTCTCTCTGTTCAAATACATCTGGTTGATTGTTGGCTCACCTGTTTTTTCATACCTCAGTGAAAAAACTGCATCAGTAATTGAGGGGAAAACATACGCTTTCAGTTTCAGGAGGTTCCTCTCTGATTTATGGCGGGGGATAACCATGGCGTTAAGAAATACGTTCTGGCAACTAATCTATATCATTGCCATCATTTTTGTGTCATTGATTCCTCTTATAGGCTGGATAACCCCAATTCTGGCCGTTATCATTGAATGTTACTATTATGGTTTTTCCATGCTTGATTATACCTGCGAACGCAATGGTATGAACAAACAGAAAAGCATTGATTATATCAGTACCCACAAAGGACTGGCAATAGGGAATGGCATCGTATTCTACCTCATGCACCTGTTGCCTGTGATTGGATGGGTTCTTGCTCCTGCCTATGCAGTAATAGCAGCTACCATCAGCATGCATGAAATGGGAGATGACCAAAACACAATTTGAGTATGAACGCTGAGGTTTACCTGATACCTATACCCATTTCTGAAGATGGCTTCCACACTATCCCTGGAGATGTTCCGGTAATCATTAACCGGTGTGATGTGTTTTTTGCTGAAGATCTGCGCACTGCCAGAAGGGCATTCAGGAAGATGGATCCTCAGTTTAATATCGACAGCAAAACCTGGTTTGAAATCAAACAGGAAGAAACTGTTTATGAAGCTGAATTCAAGTCGGCTATGGCAGATAAAAAGATTATTGGCATTGTGAGCGAATCCGGATGTCCGGGTATTGCCGATCCCGGACAAAAACTGGTGGCTTGGGCACATGAAGTGGGAACTATTGTAAAACCTGTCAGTGGTCCGAGCTCCTTGCTGCTGGCACTCATGGGAAGTGGACTAAACGGACAACAATTTGCCTTCAACGGATACCTTCCCATCGCTGCAGCAGACAGAGCAAAGAAAATCCGTGAGCTTGAAAAAAAAGTTATCACAGAAAACTGCTCCCAGCTTTTTATTGAAACGCCTTACCGTAACCAGCAACTTTTTGACAGCCTGCTGGAAACATTGCAACCTTCCATCAAGCTTTGCGTTGCCTTCAACCTGACTTCAGCTTCGGAATGGGTAAAAACCATGACCATAGGAGGATGGAAAAAAAAGCCGGCCTCCCTTCCGAAAGCACCGGCTATTTTCATTATCGGGAATTAAAGTCCATATTCACTCACCAGGTATACCATCGCTGCCATCACAACTGTTCCCAGGTTAAGTTCCCTTTCACTGACTGCCTCGAAGACATCTGTTTTGGCATGGTGTAAATCCATGTAACGCTGCGAATCAGGATTCAACCCAATCAGGGCTGTTCCCAGCGGACGTAAAGGACCAATATCAGCACCACCACCACCTTCGTTGAATTCAAGTGTACCATACTGCCTGAACAAAGGCTGCCATGATAGGATTCTGGACTTCTGAGCAGCACTGGCAGAAAATCCAAAGCCCCGGGGAGTAAACCCACCTGCGTCACTTTCTAATGCCATGATGAATTTTTTCGACTCTGTACGGGCAATTTCTGCATACTTTGTACCACCTCGTAACCCATTCTCCTCGTTCATGAACATCACTGCCCTTACAGACCTCTTAGGCCTGATACCCAAGGCTTTGAACGAACGGATGATCTCTATACTCTGCATACAACCAGTGCCATCGTCATGTGCACCTTCAGCAAGATCCCAGCTGTCCAGGTGCCCACCAACCGTGATAACTTCATCAGGATGTTCTGAGCCCCGCAATTCCCCCACCACATTGTACGAAAGAACATCCTCAAGCATCTTACAATTGGTCTTGATATAAACTGACCTGACCTTACCGGCACTGATGAGTCCGCTCAACTCAACGGCTCCATTGGTACTGATGGCCACCGCAGGAATTTTAGGCTTGTCTTCGTCATATCTTGTGGCCCCAGTATGGGGATTATCGTCCAGAACAGGAGATAATGTACGTACAATCACCCCAACAGCACCCAGTGCTGCAGCCTTTGAAGGACCCTGAGACCTGTAAACACCTGCTTCCCCATAAGCCCTGAAAGTATTGATATGCCTGGGATCCATCCGGAAATTGTAAAAAACTATCTTTCCTTTGACCTTATCAGCTCCTAATGCTTCCAGTTCCTGGAAACTTTTCACCTCAAGGATACCGCCAGTGATTCCGGAAGCCGGTGTACCTACCGCATTACCCAATGAAACAATGTTAAGTGGAATAGATTTACCATTGGTAAGTACCGCCTTACCCGTCTCCTTTTCACCCCTCACCCACTGTGGAACCATGCAGGGCTGCAGGTAAACTGTATCAGCACCAGCCTCACGCAGCATTCTTGCCGTTTGCTCTACAGCCAACGCTGCACCAGGTGAACCAGACAAACGGGGGCCCACTTTTTTACAGAGATAGCGGAGATTGTTATATGCCTGACCATTCATGAAAACTTCGTCTGAGATTTTTTTAATCATCAGAGAATCAGCAGACGATTGTGCAACCGCCACTCCTGAGAACAAACTACCCAATAAAATTAAAATAGAAAACCTGCTCATATTTGATGTATTTAGCTGAACTGAAAACTACTGAATTTTAAGGTTACTGCAAGACATGCTGTCAATGAACCTTATTATCGGTAATTTCGTTAAACAAAAAAAGATTTGGCATGAACATCGGGATTGTCTGTTATCCAACTTTTGGGGGAAGTGGCGTATTGGCAACAGAATTGGGCAAAGCCCTGGCCGACAAAAGTTATGGTGTGCACTTCATCACATACCAGCAGCCGGTAAGACTCACCGGCTTCAGCGCCAACATTTTCTACCATGAAGTAAGGGTTCCTACCTATCCGCTTTTTGATTTTCCTCCATATGAAACAGCACTGGCGAGTACTATGGTAGACGTTGTCAAGAACAACCATGTTGATCTGCTGCACGTGCACTATGCTATCCCACATGCTTCTGCTGCCTACATGGCGAAACAAATTCTTGCAACAGAAGGTTTAGATGTGCCGTTCATAACAACATTGCATGGAACAGACATAACCCTTGTTGGTAAAGACAAAACCTATGCACCTGTGGTAGCCTTTTCCATAAACCAGAGCGATGCGATTACAGCAGTTTCACACAATCTCAAAGAAGAAACCTACGCAAATTTTAATATCAGAAAAGACATCAGTGTCATTCACAATTTTGTAGACATTCAGCGTTTTCAGCGTAATCCTATTGATGCCTTCCGGAAAGTCATTGCGCCCAATGGAGAGAGAATTTTACTGCACGCCTCCAATTTCAGAAAAATCAAGCGCATCGCTGATGTGATTTATACCTTCAATAAGATCAGGCAGGAAATACCTTCCAAGCTTCTGCTTGTGGGAGACGGACCAGAGCGTCC
>CAMAXV010000027.1 GCA_945862385.1 Chitinophaga pinensis | reverse complement strand
AATTGAATATACTTTTACTGAAAAAGTGTATTTCTTACCTTCTTTTAAATAATTTATTCCAAATCTTTTGCTCAGTTCATTGTAGTAAAAAGTTCTTAATTGTTGCGTATCTATCAGGTTATAGTGCAGGTAAAACCAGAGTTCAAACGCATCATTTGAATATGCAACATGGTAGCCATATTCTAGTGCTTTGTGAATGGCATTGTCGAAGTCTGCAAACTCTTTCTCTCCTCGATTTACATCCATATCAAATACACACCAAACTTCATTGTACTCATCGCTGGTGGAATCGATAATTTCATTTGTAGATTCTATTAATTTCAGCTTAGATTGACCTCTCACATCAATTACTTTTATTTTGACGCCCAAAACAGGGAAGGATTCAAAGTAATTTTTTTCTGTTAGACCCTCGCAAACTATAAGTAAGGTCTTGTTTAATGGAATTGTTTCTACTTGATACCCGCTAGGTATTGACTTTTTATTCCAAGCTTTATTTTGGTCAGTAACTTTAATTGATTTAGTTTTTTTTGGCATTATTCAAAAGATATTAAGCCAATAAAATCTCCCAAAAAAGGAATTGCACCATATTTCCCCTGGATATAATCTTTTTCAAATGAGGCATTATTGCGTACACCATTGATTTCAACTAAAGTGTAGAGATGACTCCCTCCATATTTATCTTTTTCTACAAAGTCAATTTGGTCTCTTCTTAACAGGTCAGACGATAATAAATTGGTATCATGCGTTGTGAAAATTAGTTGAGATCTTTTATTTTCAACTGAATTATACAATTCAACAATCTTTTTAGACAATAACGGGTGAAACCTAGAGTCAAATTCATCAATAACCAAAGGTGTACCTTCTCTCAACGACTGATAAATAAATGGACTCAATTCGAACATTTTTTTTGTTCCTTCTGATTCTTGGATTCCGAATGAAAATTCACTTTTCCCAACAGCTTTTTGAGTTTTATCAAATTGGGTCCTGCTAGAAACTATAATTTTTCTTTTTTTTAATTCTTGCTTTATTTCTTCATCCAGATTATTAGGCAAATTTTGATTGTCTACCTCAACTGTGATTAGATCATTTATTCCTGTATCTGCTTTTTTTAGGAAATCTAAAATAAATTTTTTCTTGACTGCATCACCCAATGATTCTCCTGCTAATCCGTACATACCTTTGTGGCCCAAACCACTAATAATTGTAATTGAAGAAATAGTTCGGAAAATTAATTTTGAAGTTTTTGCAAAACCAATTGAATTTAAGTGTGTCAGAAATAATGATGTACCTGTAAAAATTTGGTCTTTTGAATCCTCGAGTAATTTTTGATACAGAACTCCTTCTTCAAAATGGGTTTTATTTATTTCTAATATCTTATTATGTTCTCTTATAAATAGTGGCTGTTCTCTAACTCTAGGGTTGGCGAATAGCCATTCGCTTTTAATTGATTTATCATCCGCTTCAAAACCATATCTGTATCTTTTTTTTCCAATTCTAAAAATTAGTTGGAAAAATGTGGGTTGTGAAACAGTCTCTGTAGATAACTGAAAAGAGTCAATTAAGCTTAAAGCCTTTTCTTCTTTTACAGAATCTCTGATAATTCTTAAAAAGGTTATCAGAGCCTTTACCACATTACTTTTCCCACTTGCATTTGCCCCGTAAATTGCTTTTGATTTAATTAGATTTACTTCATTATCTATCGGGAATAGGTTATTCCTGTCAAGAAAATCGTTTTTTGACTTAATTTTTGCTGCTGACATTGTCAAGGTCTGGATACCCTTGAACGAACAGAAGTTACCAAAACTAAATTCTTCAATCATTGCTTATTTCTGAATTTGTATGTATTGTGCAAATATACGAATAAGATGAGATTATTGTTTCATATTTCACCAATAACAGTCTGATACTTTATTGCTTGGTAAGCCCCCGACAATATGGTATTGGTCGGGGGCTTACGGCGGGTTAATAGGGGTTAATCTGCCCCAACCATTTGACAATGAAGCGGTATTTACCTGGATGCGCATCAACGCCATGAACGGACAAACCAAAGATGCTTTGTCCAAATCCCAGGGCGGTAACTGGAAATACGACATCATTTCAGACGGCTTGAAAATCAACATGCCCGATATCTGCGCAGCTTTGGCCCTCGCGCAGCTCAACCGCTACGATGATCACCTGCTCGTAGAACGCAAACGCATTGTAAACCGCTACCTCAGCAGACTCAACCAATATGACTGGTTTCAGTCCATGCCCTTCGAAACTGAGGATAGGTGCTCATCCTACCACATCTTCCCTTTGCGCATCAAAGGCATAACCGAGGAACAAAGAGATGCCATCATTGCAAACATCACAGAAAAGCGCATTGCTGTGAATGTTAATTTTATGCCCCTTCCCATGCTCACCCTGTTCAGGAACATGGGCTTTGACATGGCAGATTACCCTTTGGCTTATGACAACTACAGCAGGGAAATCACCTTACCCGTTTATCCCCAGCTCACCAATGATGAGGTGGATATGGTGCTCGCAGCTGTGGAAGAGGCGGTAGGGGAGTTTGTGTAGGGAAGAAATATTTAAAGCGTTTCCACCCCAGCCTCTACTTGTTTGACGGTTGATTCTATTGGATTCAAACCTTGGTTTAAGAAAAATTCAATATAACCAGTCTAATTGGCTTCAAAATGGGTAAAAAATAAAAAAAACTATGATTTATACTTTAATTAGATTTATGTCTGATTTACTTTGTGCTAGAATAAATTTTAAACAAAGGGGCGGTTGTTAAAATATATTTTGGATACTACGTTTGATTTAAATTTGCAGTACAGTTTAGACATTAAAGTATAAGATCATGAATACAGCTATGTTTCAACCTCAATTAAAGGAGACTGTTGATACCGCAAGATTTCTATCATTCGAAGAGAAAAAAGAAGTTTATTGTGCTGAGTCAAAAATCAATGTCCTTTTAGACCAAATTTTGGAATTAAGGAAGTTGTATTCCATTAAAACTGAAAAGATAGCGTCTCTTATAGAAAAAATGGAACTGATTACCTGGTTTGATCAATTAGATCAGGATTCATTATTACTTGTAAATGACTTGATTTCTGCTGTTAGAGATTTACACAGTTCTTTAATTCGTCAATTTAAATCAGCAGATATGTTGCTAATTGAAGATATCATTTCAACGGATATCATAAACTTCAAGGAAGCTGTATCTGATTTAAATGATGTTGCTAACGATTTGGAATCCAGATTTTTTTATTTATCGAAGAATGAGGAATTTATCCAAATAACAAAAGAACTCTCATTAGTATAGCAGACTAATCCAAAGTCCTTTTATATAAGGAGGTTTTAGCATCAATAAAGACTAGAAATTATTATCAGGTTATGAGAGAAAATAATAAACTTGCATTTTCAAAGTATTCTGGAAATTAAATTGCTTTTTTTTAAATTCAGCAGATTACGATTCAGTACAAGATTTTCAAATCGTTTCCACCCCAGCCTCCACCTTTTTGCCGGTAGATTCAATTACCGCAATGAAAGGGTTATTGTCGGCAGTATCTTTCAGTTGAAAGGGGTGTAGTTCTATTCTTTTGTGCAGCCTTTTGAGGTGGGCTGTTTTTTCCACTGTTTCAAAGTAGTTATTAGAGAAGTCCGGGCTCCACACAGCCAGGTCGATATCGCTGTAAGCATGCGGTTGTCCGTTGTACATGCTCCCGAAGAGGTATGCCTTTTCCACCCGGAAGCCGCTTGCTTCCAGGTCTTTCAGGTATTCCTGAATTTCCCGGTTTACAGCTGATCTTCCAACCATTGTTTCAGGGTATTGATTTTCGCGAATTGCAGCTCCAGATAAGCCGGAGTTGCACTTTGGTGTAAACTTCTGGTATAATCAGGATATCTTCCGCGGATATTCCAGCTGTTGACAGTAGCCAAGAAATCCAGTTGTTCAAGACTCAGACCGAGGTTAGATTCTTCACTCAATTTTATCAGGTCGTGCGTAAATGGGGGAGTATTATTGATACTTTCTTTAATCCAAACAGCTTTCAACAATTTTTCAATTACCAGGTGTAGGGAAAACAGACAAAATCCGAAACGCTTATTGTTTTTCAATACAATAGCCGTTTCCCAGTCCTCACTGGCACTTTCTTTCCAGAATTTAATATGTTCTTCTTTCGACAGCACAATACAAATTTAAAACTTTTTGGGCGGAGTGGAGAAGAAATTAGTTGAGAGAGTTTAGTTGAGGGAGTTTAGTTGAGCGTTTATTTCTCAACCCTCAACTAAATTCTCTCAACCTGCCTTTCACCTGGTGCCGAGCCTTCGGCAGGAGAAATTAGTTGAAAGAGTTTAGTTGAGCGTTTATTTCTCAACCCTCAACTTAATTCTCCTGCCAGAGGCAGGCAAGCTCAACTTGCCTTTCTTCCTTGAGCCTTTTTCCCTGTTAAAATCTCCCCCAATTCCGTGTTTTCACCTTTTTTAAAGCTGCAGGTCTTTTCATCTTTGATTGATGAAACGAGACTTACTCAAACCCACAGCAGATGTTGTTTTCAAGCGGATATTTGGACAGGAAAAAGATATTACAATTGAGTTTATTAATTTATTTGTCCAGCCGCCACAGCCCGTGATTGATATTACATATTTGAAGCAGGAAATGCTGGCAGATAACCGGGATGGAAAAATATCGGTTGTGGATATTCGATGCACACTTAATTTTAAAAACTCCCCTCCTGGCCAGGAGGGGTGGCACGAATGAGTCTGCACAGTATGTGCAGACGAATGAGCCTGCCTGCCGCAGGCAGGTGACGGGGTGGTGGTTGCAAAATACATTCCACCACCCCGCCTCAACAATTTCACTTCGTTCAATCGTTTCGGCACCCCTCCTGTCCAGGAGGGGAGTTTTATTTGAGAATTAATCATTTTGAAACGAAAAAAAATGGATAATTTTAATCTCGACAATCCGCTAGATCGATGGATGACCTTTTTAGCCGAGCCAGAAAAACTTATCACTATGCAAAAGTTTGATATTTCAGTCTACCCCAACCTGATGAAGGCCGTAGAAATTTTAGATCGGTCAAATTTCACCTTGGAACAACAAATCGCATACGACAATCACCTTTTTGCAGTGGCAGATATCAACCAGGTCCGTATTGATAGCTATGACAGAGGGCATGGAGATGGCGAAGAACGTGGCATCAAAAAAGGCCTAAATTTTTCAGTCCCGATTATAAAAGAGCTGCTTAAAGGAGAATTATCGCATGAAGAAATTGCCAGTAAATTTTCAGTTTCGGTTCAAACAGTGAAAAATATAGCACAGGAGTTGAGCTTGCCTGACGAAGGCAGGAGAAATTAGTTTAGAGAAGTGAGTTGAGGGAGGTTAGTTGAAAGAATTTAGTTGAGGGTTGAGAAATAAACTCTCTCAACTTAATTCTCTCAACTTGACTTTCCTACTCGTGCCTCGTGCCTCATGCCTCTTGCCTAAAACAACGCCACAAATGTCTGCCAGATGATTCTGAAATAATTATACAGTGTGGGTTTCTTCAGCCACACAGAACTTAATCTGAGTTTAAAAGGGAGAATTTCTTTGATATAGGCCTCTTCGGGATTGGCATAGTTGCCAACAATCTGGTTTTCGTTTCGGAAGCGGATAGTGGCGTCATCAGTTATACCCGGACGAACATTGAGTACCTTCAGTTGATCGGCATTGTATAGTTTTACGTATCTCTTTACCTCCGGGCGCGGACCGACAATCGACATTTGTCCAACCAACACATTCCAGAACTGGGGTAGTTCATCTAACTTATACTTGCGTAAGAAATAACCTATAGGTGTAACCCTTGGATCGCGTGATCCTACTGTGAGTTGTCCGAACTTTTCTGCATCCTTCCGCATGGTGCGGAATTTGATAATCTGAAAATCCTTGCCGTGCAAACCAACCCTGGTTTGTCTGAACACAAACGGCCATCCCGTGGTAACCGTTATCAGAATTGAAACGATTACCAACACAGGTGAAAATATAATCAGGAAAATCAGGGAAATGAGAATGTCCAGTGCTCTGATCATAGGTGGGTAAAGGTAAAATGATAAAGTTGAGAGTTTAGAGTTGAGTGAATAAATTTATCCACTTATAACCCTCAACGCTCAACTTAAATCTCCTGCCTAAGGCAGGCAAGCTCAACTCTCAACTAATTCAATATCCAAAATCCGCACAAGCAAACTCAGGAGAGAACCAGTATCCACGGCTGAATTCATAATAACCGCCGGGGAAATTGCTGTTATTGGCTAACAAGGTGTGTTCATTTTGCTTGAATGTACGGTTGCGGTAATAGCTCAGGGTGATATTTTTACGGGTAGCCTTATGCCTTCCGTTGATGGTGGTGCGGAACTCGTATTGTTTGTTCCACTCAAGCCTGTCTGTTTCAAGGAAACTGTAGGATTTAGTATCTTGATAGCCTGGCTGTCCGGGTAGTTTATTCACAATTTCAGTCTTAAGCCTGCTAGACTTACTGGCTAATCCAAGGTCAAGGAAAGGAGCAGAGGAACCTGCGAGCCTGAACTGAACGCGACCTTCATGGTAGTAAACCAGTTTGCTCTGGGCGCAATAGGTGTCGAGTTCAAAGCGGGCAACCGGACGGGAAGTGACTTTTTGTGGATTCACTTCTAAAGTCAGGCGTTTGCTGGTAGTGAAGTTGCAGGAAGGAGCTGATGCTGATTCGCTCACAATAACTCCCTTGGTATTGGTTGATCCAATCTGCTCATACTGATACACACGAACCTTTACATTCACACCCTGTGGCAAAGCCTGGGTGAAGTTGTACGAACCACCGTTGCGGACAGTCACATTGTTAGCAGTAAGTAACACCGCATTATTAGCAGCATTTACAACTTCTATATAATGCAGGGTGCTGGCCTGAGAAGAACGGGTGAAACGCAAGCCAAGTCTGCCTGAGCAATTTCTTACTTTAGCCCTGGCAGTAGCCAACCATTCGCCATTTTCATTCACTTTAAATGATGCTTTAAGGTTACGTGCTGAAACCGCTTCCAGTGTAGTTGTTGATACATATTCCCACTCCTGGGTAGCCGGATTGCGGTGGTAAATATCCACTTCTTCCAGAGCCTTGATATGGGTGCCATTCATTGGATCTACTGAATTGGCAGCTATCTGCATGGTAACGTCCTGTGCGTCTGCATTGGCTGCATTCACCCTGATGTAACCAATTGGTTTGAGGAAGTTCTCTTCAGGAGCACCGTTACGGACTGCTTTGCTGAGGTTTACTTCAGAGAGGGAAGGAATGGAAGCTGCGAGTTCCTGCCTGGTAACGTCGTACTCAACGATGTCTGCACCTGAAGGTGAGCGGCTCACCGTGATGCCTGCAGGTGGACGGGCAATTTCAATCATCGGAACAATAAAAGAAAGCATGCTGTCTGCACTGGTCACAGAAACTTCCTGTTCAACAGGCAGGAATCCGGGTGCAGTGGCCTTCAATGTAAATGTTACGGGAGAATTGTCTGGGATAATAGCAGCCGGACTAACAGCGAGGTTGACGAATTGTCCGTCTACCTTAGGTTGTTTGTTACCATTCAAGTCATAAACCAATCCCTGTGGGTCAGTCAGCTGCACAGTAACATCAGGCTGAACGGGTGATTGGTTATGGTTGGTGTTCACGAACTGCACTTCAACCTGGTGGGCGAAGAAGCTGTTGACGTTCATGTTCAGGTAGAGATCTTCAGTAATCTGCTCGGTCAGCGTTTTCTGGCATCCCGACAGCAACAAAACGAAGATTGAAGTACGGAGTAACAATTGCAGATGTTTCATATCAAAGGTTGATTTATTGCGTGATTGATGAATTGATTTGTTGTTTATGAAGCGGAATACCCAGATGGGCTTGAACGAGTGGGAACAGGGTAAAGCCCTGGAGGTTTTTATTCAGCTGCGCCTCGTTGCGGGCATTCAGCCTTAGGGTACCCGTGGCTTCCAGCGAAGTTTCTGGGTTGCCATGGTAGAAGAAGCCAGCATCCATGGAGAAGGAAACATTGTTTTTTTTGCCCGCTGTCAGGAAACCAATACCTGTAAAAGGCTGAATACGGCGGGTATTCATGAACACTTTTACATCTCCCGTTTGATTCTGACCGATGGTAAGTTGTCCGATTTGGGTGGGATCTTTCAGGGTGGTGTTTATCTGGTACGTGCTTTTGTCGCGCATGGCCATACCAAACAGCAGGAATAGTCCGCGTTTCGTGAATTGGCCTTCCAGTGTCAGTTTCCCCATGGGATGCCAGCGCACGAAACCTGCAGCTTGGGTGAATTTCACATTAGGTTGAAGCAATATCGGCTGGTCTATAAGAGACGAAGTGATGTTGGTGCGGAAGTTCAGGTGAGCAATGGAAACACCTGCGGAGAATTTGGCGCTCATCTGTTTGTAGGCAGAAACAGACAGACCACCCGTGCCAATACCCAGTGCCACAAAGGGATTTTCCTGTTGCGCCGAGGCGGTTGAAAACAAAAAACAAAGCACTATGGAATACAATAATTTCATTGATACCGGGGTAGTGTTAATACAAAGAGGTTAATTGGCTTTGCGCGAATAGTTGGATAAAAATGAAGGCAAGTCACACCAGTGACCAGATTGGATTAGGGGAGGTGCGTAAGAAGATTGGATTTTTCTGGAATCATCACAGCAACGTGAAGATTGGATTTTGCGTTGATAACCAAACTATTAACAAGTCTACGTGAATAAAGTTAACACTATAAATTACGAAAGCAAATTTTTGGGCAATTAATTCTATATTAACTATTAAAACTTAGTAGTAAATGCCTATTTGTATATATCTCTGTTGTTGTAAGTCAGGTTTAGCTGGAAAAAAGGGAAAATAAGGAGGTACCTGTGAAGTTTTTCCAAACGCAGTACATCAACTATTTGAATATCGATGTCCCCTGTAGTAGAAACAAAGCCATCCGGTTTACCGTGGAAAGAAATCCCCCCTTCAAACTGCAGGGATACTTTGGTCTCCTTTCCCCATACTTTTAATCCAACGCCCACATATGGCTGTATTCGCTGGGTAAAGGTATTCAGTTTGATTTCACCGGTCTGGTAGTATACCAAGTCAAGTGTTGTATCCCTTAACCTGCGTTTAGCATAATAGGCCGATGTTGTAAGCCAGTCGTCATTCGACTTGTAAAAAATCCCCCCTGTCAGGTACAGTGCATCATTCATGTAGCTCCCGAATAAAGTTTCTTTGCCAAAAGGGTGCCAGCGCAGGAAAATCCCTGCCTGGTTGTATTTCAGGTGCATGATCGCCAGACCGTTTCTGTTAAAAGGACTCCCATAAGTGGAAGGTTTCCAGTTCATGACTGAGAAAGATTCTCCCAGAAAAAGTTTTGGAGATAAGCGATGCGTTATCGACGCGCCCAGTCCGTTTGTGCCAATTCCCACGGCAACCGCCTGAATAAACTGTGCTTTTGCTGCTGTTATGGTGCAGCACAAAAAAGAAAATAGTATGTTGCGAATAGTCTTCAAAGTGGTTAGGAATAACAAAAGTAGGGTATAAATAGTTTTGTGGGGGTGGAATTTATTGAGGGGAATGTATTAAAAGGCAAAAGGCATGAGGCACGAGGCACAAGGCACAAGGCACGAGGCACAAGGCACCAGGCACAAGGCACGAGCTTGCCTGCCTCTGGCAGGAGATGAGCCTTCCAACAGAGGTTGGTAAACATAGAACAGGACTTGGCAGAAAATGTAAACTAGTGTCAGGATTAATCATTAAGCTTATAAACTTATTTTAGGACGAGTCAGTCAAAAAACTCCCCTCCTGGACAGGAGGGGTGGCACGAATTTGCCTGAACCGAAGGTGAAGGCAAATGAGCTTGCCTGCCGCAGGCAGGTGACGGGGTGGTGGATTTTACAAACTCAGTCCACCACCCCGTCCTGCCTTCGGCAGGCAGGCTTCCAGACACTCGCTTTGCTCGGTCTGGATCCGGGGTGGTTGGAAAGGTTTTAGGACAGTAAATGTTAAAAACTACACTTGGCAGTAGGGGCACAGAATCCCGAATAGCAGGATGAGCCTGCCTGCCGAAGGCTGGGGATGAGTGAGGAACGATTGGCAGGGTTGTTCCACTCTAATTTCCTGTTTTTTTCTCCTTCCAAACCCGTTTTTACACTTTTTTAGGCTTGAGTGTCTTTGCAACTTTGGGTTATGAAACGAGACTTACTCAAGCCTACAGCAGATGTTGTTTTCAAGCGCATATTTGGACAGGAAAAAGAGATTACGATTGAGTTTATAAATCTCTTTGTCGATCCACCTCAACCAGTAGTAGACATCATCTATCTCAAGCAGGAAATGCTGGCAGATAACCGGGAGGGGAAAGTATCCGTAGTAGATATCCGTTGCACAGATACCAATAACCAGCATTTTATTTTGGAGATGCAGGTGGTACATCATGAAGGTTTCCTAAACCGACAATTACTTTATGCATGTAAAGCTTATGCTCTGCAGTTTAATTCGGGTATTCAATATTCAAAAACGAATTCCGTATACCTGTTGACTATTCTGGATTATGAAATTTTACCGGGAGTAGCAGGTTGGCTGCATCCATTTTCATTCAAACATGAGCATGAAAATATCCAGTTAGATGGATTATCAGTAAGGTTGATAGAGTTGGGAAAAAGAAAAAAAATGGATAATTTTAATTTGGATCATCCACTAGATCGCTGGATGACCTTTTTAGCCGAACCTGAAAAACTCATTACCATGCAAAAGTTTGATATTTCTGTTTATCCCAATCTGATGAAGGCCGTGGAAATTTTAGACCGGTCGAACTTCACCATAGAGCAACAAATCGCTTACGACAATCACCTTTTTGCCGTGGCAGATATCAACCAAAGCAACATAGATAGTTTTGACAGAGGGCATGGGGAAGGTATTGAAAAAGGACGTGTAGAAGGCCGTGTAGAAGGCCGTGAAGAAGGTGAACAAATAGGGTTACATAGAGGCTTATCATTATCTAGGGCCATTATTAGAGAGTTAAAAAAAGGTGAACTTTCCCACGAGGAAATTGCAATCAAGTTTTCTATACCAATTGCTGAAGTTAAAATGATGGCTGAAGATTTAGATGATTAATTCATCAAAGGCACTAGGCACTAGGCACTAGGCACAAGGCACAAGCCTGCCGAAGGCAGGAGTAAATAGTGGAAAAGTGAATAGTGGTGGAGTTCAAGCTTGCTGAAAATGTTTAAATTCGTCCAATATTTAATGGATCCCCTCCTGGCCAGGAGGGGTGGATCCAGACCGAGCAAAGCGAGTGTCTGGAGACGGGGTGGTGGAATTCCTCAATAATTTAAATATCTAATGTTATAGTTAATGAGCTAAAATCAAAAAACCTATGAGAATAATAGTCACTGGGGCGGCGGGGTTTATTGGATTCCATTGTGTGCAGAAATTTGTTGCACTGGGGCATGAAGTAGTAGGGGTAGATAATATCAACAGCTATTATGATGTGCGCCTGAAATATGCCCGCCTCCGCGAAACCGGCATCGACAATGTAGAAGAAGAAACGCTTGTCCAAAGCACAAAATACCCCAACTACCGTTTCATCAAAGGCGACCTCAGCCATCCTGAATTCGTCAAAAAACTCTTCAATTTCCCCTGGCTGTTCACTAATAACTATTCACTATTTACTAACAACTCACCTGTCATAGTTCATCTCGCCGCCCAGGCCGGCGTGCGCTACAGCCTCGAGAATCCCGATGCTTATATTCAATCTAACATCCTCGGCTTTTACAATATCCTCGAAGCCTGCAGGGAGAATCCTGTCCACCACCTCATTTACGCATCATCGTCCAGTGTATATGGCAACTCCATGAAAGTGCCATTTAGGGAAACAGATATGACAGACGATACCGTTTCCCTGTATGCCGCAACCAAGAAGAGCAATGAGCTCTTTGCCTTTAATTACAGCCATTTGTTCCGCATTCCCACTACCGGGCTCCGGTTTTTCACGGTATACGGACCCTGGGGCAGACCGGATATGGCCTATTACAGTTTTGCGGAGAAGATCAGCAGGGGAGAGGAGATCAGGCTGTTCAATGCAGGAGACATGTACAGGGATTTTACGTACATCGATGATATTGTGGAAGGCATTACCAGGCTGCTCGACAAGCCACCGGTTGCAGAGGCACCAGACGTGCCCAATCGCATATTGAACATAGGCCATTCAGAGCCCGTATTCATGAAAGATTTCATGCGCTTGATCCAGGAGAAGTTAGGGGTGGAAGCCAATATTGTGAATATGCCCATGCAGGATACCGATGTTTACAAGACGTATGCAGATGTAAGTGCCCTTGAAGCCCTCACCGGCTACCATCCCCAGACTGATATTGCCACCGGGTTGGGTAAGTTTTTGGATTGGTTTAGGGGGTATAAGGTGATTTAGACTTTTTACGCTTTGATAATTTTCTAATTTTTCCACATTCATTGAATTAACGCCAATTATCCACAAAATGTGGATAAGCTGTTATTAAGTAACTTCTGTTGCCATCCATAATTTTCTTTTTTATGATTTCTTTTACACATAAAGTGCTCATTTTCAGCGTTATTTTTTTCGGTTGTGGCTGAGGTGGCGAAGCCGTGCACTTAATTTGATGGTTTGATTTTTTTGTGGATAAGCTGTGGGTATTAGGAAGTTATCCACAAAAATCAATTAAACACCCAGCATTACGTTTTTCAAATATGCTTTTCAATTCATTTGAGTTTTTTGTTTTCCTACCTGTTGTATTCATCCTGTATTGGTTTGTATGCAACAAGAATTTGGGTTTGCAGAATGCTTTGGTTCTTATAGCAAGTTATTTTTTTTACGGTTGGTGGAGCTGGAAATTTCTTCTCCTGCTGATTCTGAGTACCCTGCTTGATTATGCATACGGATTCATGGTAGCTTCTGCAGACAGAAGAAAAGCAAAGTTGTTTTTGTGGTTAAGTATTGTCAATAACCTCGGCATACTTGCTGTATTCAAGTATTACAACTTTTTTGCAAAAGAATTCAGCCAGCTCTTCAATTCGTTAGGATGGCATACCAATCCGGTCTTGTTGAATATAGCCCTTCCCATTGGGATATCATTTTACACTTTCCATGGCATGTCTTATGTGTTTGATATTTACCGGGGCAAGCAGCAGCCGGTGAGGAATTATGTAGATTATGCCGTTTTTGTTTCATTCTTTCCGTTATTGGTAGCCGGACCAATTGAAAGAGCCGGACATTTATTGCCACAGGTTCAGCAAAAACGGGTATTCAATTACAGCCAGGCAGTTGCAGGTTGTCGGTTGATTTTATGGGGAATGTTTAAGAAAGTGCTCATTGCGGATAACCTAGCAGGTACCGTGGATGAGATTTTCAAGAATCCCCGAGAGTATGGTGCTGTAAGTTTGATCTTGGGTGCCGTTGCTTTTTCGTTTCAGATTTACTGCGACTTCAGTGGGTATTCTGATATTGCACTCGGAACTGCCAAATTATTTGGATTTGAATTGCTCAGTAATTTCCGGTTTCCATATTTCTCCAGAGACATTGCAGAGTTTTGGCGTAGGTGGCATATTTCCTTGTCATCCTGGTTTCGGGATTACCTGTACATACCCTTAGGCGGATCAAAAAACGGTAAGCTGATGGCATAAGATCGATTGATATCATTGAGATGTTAAATGAGAAAAATATTGAAACAAGACCAGTCTGGATGCCCATGCACATGCAGCCAGTTTATGCAAATGAAATTGCATACACCAATGGGGTCTCTCAAAAATTATTTGAGACAGGTATTTGTCTTCCAAGTGGATCAATTCTCAAACTCAATGAACTGAAAAGGATAACAAGGATGATTGAATCAGTTTTTGTTGAAAAAACAATTGCGGAAACTGTTTGAGATAATACAGTTTAAATGAAATCATGTATGAATTAGATTACTTGCCTACTTTTGCAATAACCATTTTGCAAACATGATGGAAAGTGTTATTTCCTCCTTCAAATCCATTCCTGCCGAAGTCAGGCAGTTTCTTGGCAGGGTAGTACTCATTTTTGCAGCCTGGAAGCTGGTCTATATTTTTATTCTCATTCCCAATGAAGTACCCGATGCCTGGCTCGTGCGGCAACTGGGTAAATATTCAGCCAAAACAATGTCTGCCTTTTATGGAGGTAGTGATTTTACTGTGAAGGATACACGCAGGTTAAAAACCTATGGCAATGAACAGGTTTGGGTAACTCATTCCTATATTTCTCCAAAGGGGAGGAATGCGGTTCTGGGTATTTATCAGGCTTGTAACGGACTTGAACTGATGGTGCTGACTGCGGGCTTTATGTTGTGTTTTAAAGGTGACTGGAAGAAAAAAACAGTCTTCATCGTAGCCGGTGTCATCGGATTATTTATTTTGAACGTTTTGCGTTGTGCGATGCTTGGAGTTGTGAACATGGAATATCCGCGTCACTTCGAATTTGCCCATAAATACATTTTCAGTCTGGTGGTTTATGCGTACACTTTCGTGATCTGGATCTGGTACGTAGCCAAAGTGAAACCCAGACTTACTTCAAAGGTTGACTGATTGTTATATTTGTGTATGAACAACAAATCGGTCATCATTTTCCCCAAAAATTACTGGAAGGGACTGGCATTGGTGCTGCTGGCTTATTCTACCATACAGTTGTTGCTATCCAGGCCAGATCTGGAAATCCCAGGTTATCCAGGCCTATTCAGACAATTGTTCCGCTGGTTTACAATTGCACTTGTTTATGCAACCGGTGGTTTTGTATTGAAGCAGACCGGGATAAGCTGGCTTAAAAGCATCTGGCATCTTGTTCACCTTACGCTCATTGCCTACCTAGCGCTGGTAACAGCATTTGAATACCTGATTGCGCCTGTTTCTTATGGTGTGAGGGCTTCTGTAGCCCCCATTGTAGAGTTCCTGATTTCCCCCATTCTCTATCTGGGGTCCGGATTGGTTTATGCCATCTATATGCAGGATAAGTCGTCTTGAAATCAGAGTTTCTCTTTGATCAGTCTGATCACATCTTTTTCAATCATTTTTTGTGCAATGCCAATCATGTTTTTGAACGCTTTGGCATGTGATATACCATGACCGATGATGACGGGTTTATTTACACCCAGCACCGGAACACCACCGTATTGTTCAAATTCAAACATGTTGAAGAATTCATCCTCAATATTCCTGCGCTGGATGAGTCCGTGTATACTCTCGGCTAGTTTCAGGATAACATTGCCTGTAAATCCTTCGCAAACCATCACATCCGCATTATCAAGAAAAACATCCCGACCTTCAATATTGCCGATGAAATTTATTGATTCCATGCTTTTCAGCAGTGGATAGGCTCCCTGTGCAAGTAAATTACCTTTTCCCTCTTCTTCGCCAATATTGATCAATCCCACTCTTGGATTGGGTATGTTTAACACCTGTTCTGCAAAAATTGAACCCAGCATGGCAAACTGAACCAGGTTTTCAGGCTTGCAATCAGCATTGATTCCGGCATCCAGCAGCCAGCCCAGCTTTCCATTCTCACGTGGCATATAAGCGCCTATTGTAGGCCTCAGAATGCCTTCTATTGCCCTGATGCTGAACAGTGAGCCAACCATCATGGCTCCGGTATTACCAGCGCTGATAAAGGCATCTGTGAGCCCTTTTGCCAGATAGCCAAAGCCGACAGCTATGGAAGAATCCGGCTTCTCTTTCATGGCTTTAGTTGGGTGCTCATGCATGTCGATTACCTGGGTGGTATGGATAATTTGGAGGTTGTCCATAGATACCCCATGCTCCTCAAGCAACGCAGTCAGCTGCGGCTCATCTCCAAACAATGTCAGTTGTAACTCACTCGTCACTTGTCCCTCTTCCCTGGCTGTATCCCCCTCGTGCCTCGTGCCTTGTGCCTCGTGCCTTAATTGTTTAATCCCCAACACTGCTTCAAGTGGGGCGAAATCTCCGCCCATCATATCAATTCCTATGTTCATGTTGTAAAATTGAATAGAAATGATGTAAATAAAAAATTCCAATCCCACGTTTGCGGAATTGGAATGTTATCTTGGAATGGTTAAAAGGCTAGTTGATAGGTGATTTTTCAGCAACCACTTTGCCCTTGTACATCAGTTTGCCTTCGCTTACGTGTGCACGGTGACGGACATGCAGTTCTCCGGTTGTGGAGTCTTTGCTCAAGGTTACTGATTCAGCCTTGTAGTGTGTCCTTCTTTTAGCGCTTCTCTGTTGTGAGTGGCGGCGTTTGGGATTTGGCATTGTATTCTATTTTAGTTGTCTTTAAATTTATCCAATCCTTTCCAGATCGGGTTTGATGTTGATTCGTTGTTGTCTATGGGTTTCTGCAGCATGGCAAGTACTTCCTGGTTGCATTGCGGACCTCCCATTTCCTTTTCTTCACAGGCCGGATAAGTGGGCATACTAAGCTGAATAAATTCATTCAGCCAGGGTTTAACTTGGATGTGGCTGTCTGTCCGGGATATGAAGAAAACATCCGGATCATCGTTGCTTTCATTCATTTCTTCGGGGTTGTCTACTAATTTCACAACCACTTCAAAATCATCCCAAAGGTTTATTTCCAGCGGATTACCGCACCTGTTGCATTGCATTTCGGTAGTGCCTCCGACTTCAAACTTCAACTGCATAAATCCCGGGTGCTTATCAAGAGAAAGCTTTACCAGTGCTTTGCAATGTTGGAAATCAGCAGGCTTATCTGCCTCAAAGAACTCATCCCCTAATTCATAGGTGAATACTGTTACACCGGGTTTTAACCCCACGAAAGCGATATCATAATCCCGGTGACCAGACATACGTACCTTTTTAGGGATTGCAAAGGTAACTATTTTCCCTTATTATCCAAAATATATCTCAAAACATAAACCATTCCCCTGTTATAGCTGTACATACCTTCTGGTTGGTTGTTGAATTGAAGGAAATGGCTGTAAAACCAGGTGGTCAGATCATCAACCGGGCCCTGATATTTCCTGTAGAAGTTTTTATAGGTTTCCAGGTCTTTTTTGGCAATTTCCGGTAACGCCTGGCTCAGCGCCTTAGAACGAATACTGTCTGTCCGGTAAAGTGCACCTCTTGCGAAAAGGAACATTTCCAGGGAAGCTGAATATTTCAAAATACTGTCTCCCGAATGGTGTGCCGCCAGAAATCCTATAAAATTCGCTTCACTTTCTTTGGCATAACCCAGCTGGTGAGCCACTTCATGCAATCCGGTGAAGGGTTGCACAAAAGCAGGCATGTGGGTATTGAGCTGGGCTTCTCCGGAAAGTGGATTGAAGTAGCCGCTGTAACCCATATAGTTTCCTACTACACCAAACAGTGAAGATTTGAATGAAGCTGGTGAATAGGCAAGTTTCGGGTATAATAAGGCCAGTTTCCGGTAAGCTTCCAGGGTTTTGGATTTATTCAGGATCATCACCTGATCGGTTGCATAAGCGCGGGCAGGCGCATTGCTGATCACTTCGGTGAGCATCAGGCTGGCAAATTTGTCGAGCTCTGCTGAATCCGTTCGCTTCTTTTCCAGATTGAATTGTTTTGGAATATCCTCGCGGTAGTAGTTTATCCCCCATAGCCATTGGAAACTTAGCCAGATAACAGCACATATCCAGGCAAGCTGCAGCAGGCCGGTACCCAGGAAAATCATTTTACGGGTATCCTGCTTCAACCGTTTGAAAAAAAGAAAAAGAGACCTTATCAGGAGGATGATCAGTGTAATGTAAAGGATGTCTCCTATGCTGAAAGGGAATGGGCCCGCCATCCGGCGGGCCCATATTGAAATAAACTTATAAAATCCGTTGGCATAATAGCGTTCAACCCTGGCAGAACTGGAAGAGAAGTAGAACGTAAATAAAACGGCAGCTATTGTTAATCCCCATTTCAGCTTAAAATACCTGCCCATTGATAGTTGATTTCACATTTTCACTACTAACCATACTGTATTTACTAAAGTGTTGTGCAATTAAAACCTTTATTAATTCCCCTCCTGGACAGGAGGGGTGGCACGAATGAGGCTGCACCGGAGGTGCAGTCGACTGAGCTTGCCTGCCGTAGGCAGGTGACGGGGTGGTGGATATTGAAATCTGATTCTACCACCCCGCCTCAACAAACTCACTTCGTTCATTTGTCTCGGCACCCCTCCTGTCTAGGAGGGGAATTTCTCGAGATTTAGTCTCGCAAAACATCACTTACTTTTCTCCAATTTACTCTTTCACTATTCAATTAATTCCCATTCCTAAATATCATCCTCATACCACCGCCGTTTTCCATGGCGCTCTGTGGCTTGATATCAAAGCCTTTGGGTATTTCGAAGGTCTTGGCATCAATATTCGCATCTGGCTGTGCTTTGAGAACCGTCATGTGAATCTTGAAACCATTGCCTCTGGTCATTTCATATTCCATCGGGAATCCCTCAATCAGCTCCAAACCCTGAATTCCACCCATCATCATACCGCCACGGCCACCGCCACCACCGCCGAATCCACCTGGATTGGCACTTGCCTTGGTAGAATTGGGGGCTATTTTGAAAGAAGGGTCATACCAGATTACACTTTCACTTACTTGTCCGTTTTGTCCGGCTGTCTTGATGGTAACCTTCTTACAAGTTACACCTGATACCTTTTTGGTTTCTTCTGAATAGATAAGCTCAGGCTTATTGTCACGGAAAGTCAATCCCAGTAAAGCAAGTGAATCGCGTCTGGCATTGCGCATGGAATCACCTCTTGCCTGGCGTTGTTCAGCTTCAGCATCGGTAGAGAAGAAGCCGGTTTTTCTGCCCATAGCCTCAATAAGGGTAGTGGTTTTTTTATTGATACGGTCTGTTATAACTACATTGTTACCGAAATCTGAAAGGCTTTCAATCTTCATGAAATCAGCTGTGTAATACATGGTTGTAGTGGTTTCCATGTCTCTGGGCATGGTAAAACTCATGCCTTCACCACCTCCGCCACCCGGACCACCGCCTGGTCCGCCTGGTGTAAAGTTTTCAGGAAAAGTAATTTCAGTCTTTGCTTTGATAATGGCTTTTTCAACCACCTTGGGTTGTGCAAAGGCAACCGTTGTTGTTAAAAGTGCGAGCAATGTTAATGATTGTTTCATATTGCGTTTTTGAAATGTTCGCTTGTTAATTTTAATAAGATGTCAAAATTACTACTATTCTTTTGGTACTTGTGTTAAAAAGGATAAACGGCATTCGCTGAACTGACGTAAATTGTCCTATCAAAATTAAAACCATTTCAGATGGGAAATGTTCAAAAGACCCGCTGGGGAATACTTGCATGCGGAAGAATTGCCAGGAAGTTTGCGGATGACCTGAAGCATGTTGCAGGAGCAGAACTTGTTGCTGT
>CAMAXV010000026.1 GCA_945862385.1 Chitinophaga pinensis | reverse complement strand
TCACCTGCCTTCGGCAGGCAAGCTCATTCGCCTGCACCTTCGGTGCAGCCTCATTCGTGCCACCCCTCCTGTCCAGGAGGGGAGTTTAAAAAAAATCCCTCAGCTAAATTTTTTCTTGACTAGTTGGAATTTATCCATTTACTTTGTATTTCAAAGTACTTTTATAATTACTGAATAATGGACAAACAACAGGAACAACTGGAAGCCATCAAAGAGATGCGCAACCTCATGGAAAGATCTTCCCGATTTCTATCATTAAGTGGATTATCGGGAGTTGCCATAGGGATAATTGCCCTTCTGGGTGTATGCGCCGTATACCTTCAATTTAATCTTTCAGGGTTGGGCTCAGACTTTCAGGGAAAGCTTGCATCAATAACTATATCAACTGAAAACGGCAATTTTATTTTTTTAATTACTACTGCAGTCCTCGTGCTCATAGCAGCTTTAATCGTGGGTGTAATAATGTCTGCCAATCGATCTAAAAAATTACAACTGCCTGCATGGGACCTTACCGCAAAACGACTGGTAATCAATCTGATGATTCCCTTGGTGGCTGGCGGTTTGCTTTGCCTTATCATGACAGAAAAAGGTGAGTTGGCCTACCTCATTCCGATGACGCTGATTTTTTACGGACTGGCACTGGTGAATGCCAGTAAATACAGCTTTGATGAAATCAGGACGCTCGGACTGATTCAAATAGTACTTGGATTAATAGGTGCATACCAACCTGAATATGCCTTACTGATTTGGGCAACAGGATTTGGTGTATTGCATATCGGATACGGACTGATTATTCATACAAAACACCAAAACGGAAATAAGTGATTGGTGCATTAAATAAAACATTTGAAAGCAGGGTCAGGCTCGGTATCATGTCCATTCTCATGGTCAATGATACCGTTGATTTCAATACACTAAAAGAACAACTGCAAATCACTGATGGCAACCTGGCCAGTCACCTGGCAGCGTTGGAAAAGGCAGCATTCATCCTTGTCAGCAAACAATTCATCGGCAAAAAACCGAACACTACTTATCAGGCAACCACCGAAGGCCGCAAAGCCTTCAGTCAGCATCTTGATGCACTTGAAAAATTCATCCGGCAATCCACCTCCAATTAAATTTTAACCCTCATACAAATTAACATGCAACAACAAGAAATAATACAATCAGCCATTCAGGCTTCAATCAATGACCCCAAAGCACTGGAAATACTGTACCGTAAAAACAAGCCGGTATTCCAACAGGCATTTAAAACGATATACCCGGAAATAAAAGAAAATCCAATTGCTCAAAGCTGGCATGAACGTTTTAATGTACAGGAAGAAGAAATTTCATGGGGCACTAAAAATGAATGGATGTTGCTGATAGCTGGAGCTTTCTTTACAGGACTGATTATTAAAATGCCAACCTTTCTGGGCATTGATCAGGAATCTTTCCTTTCAAGAAATATTAGCCTTGCTATAATTCCCATCATACTCTTATTTATAGCAAAGAAAAAAAGACTCTCTGTCAAAACAATTCTCTTACCGGTAACTATAATAATTGCATCAGCCATTTACATCAATTTATTACCTCAATCTCCGAAAAGTGATACGATAATACTTGCATGTTTACACCTGCCTATCTTCCTCTGGAGTTTGCTAGGATATACCTTTATCGGTGGAAAACTTAAAGATGCAACAGCCAAAATTAATTTCCTCCGTTACAATGGCGACCTCGTTGTAATGTCAGCTATCATTGCACTTGCAGGTATTTTATTCACCGGGATTAACTTCGGTTTATTTCAACTGACCGGTGTTGATTTTCAACCATTCTTTGAAAACTATATTGTTGTATGGGGACCAGCATCCATACCATTGTTTTCCACATTCCTGGTGAGCAATAATCCCAACCTCGTCAACAAAATATCGCCTGTCATCGCAAAGATTTTCACACCATTGGTCTTGGTAACATTACTTGGATTTCTTTTTGCCTTGCTATCCACAACCAAAAATATTTATCAGGATCGTGAATTCCTGCTCACATTCAACGGATTACTTATTGGAGTAATGGCCATCATCATATTCTCCGTTACAGAAGCCACCAAATCAGAAAGTACAAAATTTAATCTGGTGATGCTGATTACGTTATCTATACTTACCATCGTAGCCAACGGAATAGCTTTATCTGCTATTGGATTCAGGTTATTTGAATATGGTGCTTCACCGAACAGGCTGGCCGTATTGGGATCAAATATCCTGATATTCATTCACCTGATTGCAGTAACCAAACAAATTATACTTCTGTTTCAGAAAAAATCCGGATCTGCACAACTGGAAAATACCATTGGATATTTCCTGCCGGCATACAGCATGTGGACGGCTTTCGTTACATTTATTCTGCCATTGCTGTTTGGGATGAAATAAGGAATGTAGCCACGACTACTTCTTTGCTATCCTGAATAATTCACCCTTACTATTTATTTTAAGTTTTCTGTAAATATTTTTAACAAAGAAACGAACTGTATCCAAAGAAATACCTAAATCAGATGCAATCATTTTATAGGATAGACCCTTCAGAATGCTGTTTGTAATTTCCATCTCCCTTTTTGTCAATTGTTCGAAATCATTTTTAATCTGCTGAAAACTATCAAAAACCTTTCTGGCAATCAAAGGAGTCATATAAGCTCCTCCATTGGCGACAGTATTCAGTATATCTTCAAAATTTAAATTCAAAGATTGTTTATCAATATAACCTGAAGCTCCTTTTTTTAAAGCAGAAAAAATAGTATCCGGGTCATCTTTTATGGTATTCATAATGATTGAAAGGTCAGGAAACTTTGAAAGGATTAACTCAATAAAATCTATGCCATTTATACCTGGCATGACAATATCAAGCAATAGTATGTCTGCCTTGGTATTCTTTTCTAGAAATTGAATAGGGTCTTCGTATACATACTGACACTCAAATCCATTAAAAGAATTGATTGTATTCTTTAGAATTTCACCAATAATAAAATCATCTTCTACTATAACAACTCTTAATTTTAATGGTGACATACAATATAGTTATAAGGGAATGGAAATATCTGTCTGCAAACCAAAGCCAGAAGATGAAATCGAAAATAAAATAGTCCCTTTTTGCTTTTTTATTCTTTTGCGCAGATTCATTATACCATTTCCCCTACCCGAAAGAAAGGTCAGATTTTTGAGTGAACCATTATCTTTAAACATCAAATGAAGTAACGTATCATGCATTGATACTTTCACCTCTAACCTATTTGCACATGCATGTTTGATCATATTATTTAAAATCTCATAAAAGCAAAGTTTAAGGCTTCGATACTGGCTACCAGACAAAATAACAGCATCCAAATCATAACTTTCGATAGAAAAAGTGTAATTCAAAGGCGAAAAGGAGACATGAATCATTTCCCGAAATTCAGAAACAAGCTGACTTGCTGATAGCAATTCAACATTCATGGTGTTAATATATACACGAAGACCGTAAAGTGCCTCACTGAGATAATTGCTAATCTGTTTTTCTCTGTCAGGATTATTCTTTGTTTCAGAAACTAATATAGCTCTTGCAAGAAGTGTACCTATTTCATCATGAAGATCCATAGAAATATTCTCTTTTATTTCATGTTCCCTTTTTTTGGTTTGAAGGATAAAAAATATGATGAAAACAAGGGAAGAAGCTATTAATATAACAAGAATTAAAATAAAGAGAAGGGATTTATAGAAGGGTACAGTTGCTTTTATAACAACAGTGGGAAAACTTATTTCAGCTCCCAGGTTATCAAAAGCTCTAATATCCAATTTATAAGAACCAGCAGGCAATTTATAAAAATTAATATAAGGTAAATTTGAATGTGCAGTCCAAGAATCATTATTAATTCGATATTGGAATGTATAATTTTCAGGCGATAACTTTTGTTTAAACCCGAGCAGAATACGAAGAGATCCCTCGTCTGTATTAAACTTGATAATATTATTCTTAATATGATTATACTGAAAGAATTTTGATTTTGTAGTAATTTCAAACCCAGTGAGTACTCCGGAAGGTGATATTTTTCTGATCAAAAACTTATTGGGATTGATAACATCGTAACCGGTTAAACCACCAAATATGAACTGTTCATCACTGATTTTAGAGGCTGCAGTAAAATTAAATTCAGAATTAATTAGGCCATTTTGCTTAGTCAGCGTAATCAAGCCTTTTGACAAAGGATCATAAGCAATGATACCGGAATAGGTACCCATCCAGATTCGTCGGTTATTGTCTTGCAATAATGATACAACTTTAGAATTTTTAAATAAAAAAGAAGGTATGCTATCAGCATCAAGTAAATTGTTCGTTTTGACCTTTAGAACACCATTTTCATGTGCTATCCAGATGTCTGAACCATTCATATCGAGTAAAATATCATTTACCTGATGGCCATCGGCTACAATTGCTTTTCCTGATGATGACTTAAGCAGTCGAAACTCCTGATTTAACTTAAAAGCACCGTCTTCCGTACCAATCCAGTAATCATTCTGTACAGAATCATATCGTATAACGCGAATGAGTTTATCAGTAATAACTGATTTGACTGTTTTAAATTTCCTGCTCCAAAAATTGTAAATGAGTAATGTGTCATTAAAAGCAGAAATCAATAGAGAGTCTTTGGGATTATAACAAATACAATAATACTTCCTTTTATATAAATCAAAATCTTGTGTAAGATCTCTATAACTTCTTGTTTTCAAATCATAAGCAAGTATACCCTCACCTTCAGTAGCTATATATATCTTACTATTTATTTTAACGGCGTCATAACTGGAAGATTTTTTGGGAGAAAAAATAGTTGTTTTTCCACCGGAATTGTATACATAATTATATGGATGACCCAGCAGTAAAAGTGACTTTTTATCTAAGGGGATTATTTTTCTTCTAATTCTAAGTCTGTCCAATATTAGACCTTGTACATCTTTAAAAGAGTAATTTCCTTTTCTTTTATAACTCAGATGAATTAGACCTGCATTAGTTCCAATTAAAATATTGGAAGAATCCTGAACAATTAGTTGCTTCAACTCAAAATTATCCAGTCCCTTTAATGGTATTGGGTCAGAGTGCTTATCATTGTAGCTGAATAAAATACTGTTATTCAATATAAAAAAACCCTTATTCTGAAAAATGGGAACCCAGGCTGTTAAATTATCCAATACACCAATTTTGAAAGTCCTGAGTAAATTAATTTCGCCATGTTTATCAACTTCGTAAAATACACCATTCCCAGAAAAATGTAATCTCCCATTATGAGTACCGAATGACTTTTTCAAATCAATGTAACTGATATTCCATTTTCTTTGAATATGCAAATTTGATTTTTCAAGAAGAATTATATTTTGACGGGGTATAATAACTGCCAGATCTTTTCCCCAATCAGCTATGATGCCATTATCAGGTGAGGTTTTAGAATTATCCCCCAAATTGATTGAATGAATACTTTTTCCGTTTATCCATTTATGCAGCTTTGATTTCTCCAATACATAAAGAGTTGAATCGTTATCCTGGAGAATATCATCAATATGCTCATCACTTACTTTGGAAATTGTAAAATCGTCAGTGTTAAATTTTAAGCAACCTTTTTTCTCATAAATCAGGTATAAACTATTTCTGAATATATGAAGTTTGATAACGCCAGGGTTCATCCCATTTCGCTCAGTTGATGGAAATGTTGTAAAATTATTTCCATCAAACCGAATAATCCCTTTCTCTGTGGCCAGCCAGTAGAAACCATCTTTATCTACTTTGATGTCGTTAATATAATTCCGGTTAAGCCCGTTACTTTCATCATAAATACGAATATCATAATCCTGTGCACAAACATATTGTGTTACAAAGATCATGGCTATGGATAATATCTTTTGAAAATAATAGCTCCAGGATTTAAGCGTTTGAATGCTACCATTCATGTAATAATACATCATTCCAGTTTATACAATTTCAACATAATTCACAGTGTAATTTAAGTTGAAATAAATCAACAAAAACAGACCTACATATTGATGTAGTAACTTGTACAAAAGATTGAATAATTCGTTGATTTACAATGAAAATAATGAACAACATAAACTAAATAGACATTGCACTACACTAAGATGTAGTTTATTAAACTAATTGAAATTTTACTTTTACAGAAGAATACTGCAATCCTGTCGGAAATCTTCCATTAGAATTATTTCTTCCAATATCCACATTTACTGAATCAATAATTGACAGCTGTTCACGACAGACTGAAATAATAAATATGTACTTAATTTTTAATCAAAACAGACAAAAATGAAAAATGTAAAATTGATTCTCTTTCTATGTGCTTTATTTTTTGGCTTTGGGCTTACTCAGGCGCAGCCTATTTTGTATGGTATAACGCCTGCTGGAGGTGAAAATACCCAAGGAACAATTTTAAAGCTTAATACAAAGGATAAAACGCTTTCCGCTGCAAGAAGTTTTAGTTCTTATGATCCCGGCACTCCTAACGGAGGTAATAGTCTTATCAAAGCTAGCGATGGACTTCTTTATGCATCCATTCAAAGTTATGGTAACTTTGGAGCAGGGGGCATTATTGCATTCGATCCTTCTACTTCTGTTTACACGATCAAACACCACTTCAAATATGATGGTAATGGAGCTACTCCGGTCGGTAAATTGGTTCAGGCAAAAGATGGGAAATTATATGGACTTACCGAAGGTGGAGGTGTTAATAGTAACGGCGTAATTTACTCTTTTGATCCAGTTACATCAAACTATACATTGATTTATAGTTTCAACGGGTTACGTAGTAATGAAAATAGTTTGATACAAGCATCGAATGATAAATTATATGGAATTGCCTCAAGTGGAGGTTATGGAACTTCCAATGAAAAAGGAGCTATTTATAGCTATGACTTAGGTACCAATACTTTTGAAACGATAGTTGAATTTAATTCTTTGAGTATAAGTCCAAGAGGAGGCCTAATACAAGTTGGAGATGAACTTTTTGGTATTGCGGATGGGGTATTTGAAGGTCCTCCGACTTTTGTAGAGGGGCCTGGCGTTATTTTTGGATATAATTTGACTACCTCAACTTTTACTATACACCATACCTTCAATGGACTCGATGGCCGATATCCAAGGGGTTCCTTAATTCAGGCTGCTGATGGAAAACTGTATGGCGTAACTAACCAAGGAGGACCAAGATATGATCCAGCGAATTATAAAGATGGCGAAGGAACAATATTTTCTTTTGATCCCAAAACTTTAACCACATCAACAAACTTACACAATTTTGATGCATACGTTAAAGGCATAACTACAAATGGTATTCTTCCACGTTCTTTGATTCTTGGATCTGATAGTAAATTGTATGGAGTAACTTATCGTGGAGGTTTACTGAATAAGGAACTTAGTAATGATGGCAGTGGCACTGTTTTTAGCTTTGATCCTACAAATTTGGAGCTAAATTTTTTAGCTAAACTTGGTGGAAAAGAAAAAGACCCAATGCAGCCAATTGGTAGTTTAGCAGAAGTGAATGGCACTTTATTCGGACTTACACAAAATGGACCCAGTAGTAACTGGAGTGAAGGTCGCTCCAGAGGTAGCATCTATAAGTTAACAATAAATGGTGTAACACCGCAATCTGTTGAAGATGGAACTTCCTATGAAAATGTACGCAGGTTTGGTTCAAATGAAACGGGTAATGAAGGCAATGGTGGCCTCGTACAAGTAGGCAACTTATTTTATGGAACTTCCATGCACGGCGGATTATATGCAAATGGTACACTTTTTTCCTTCAATCCTGAAAATGATACTTATACTGTTCTGTATAATTTTGGTAAAGAGGGAATTAGTGGTATTGAGCCACCAGATACGCGCTTATTGCACATCGACGGCAAATTATATGGGGTAACTGATCGTGGTGCTGTTACAACTGATCGAAATCTCAGAGGCGTCATTTATTCATTTGACTTACAGAGTAATACTTATGAAGTTTTATATACAAGTCGTGATTACCCTGCAACAGGAATTAATGGTTTTATGGCTGACCTTATTAAAGACCCTAATTCTAACAAGGTATATGGTACTATTAGAAATGATTACAATAAGGGCAGTATTTTTTCATTTGATCTTAGCATTCCCAATTCATTTCAAATTGAATACAATTTTACCAATGCAAATGGTGGCAGACCTAGAGGTTCAATAGTAATGAAAAATGGAGTGTTATACGGTGCTACCAATGGCAACGTAAGTTATCCACCCCCTAACTTTGAACAAACATTGGATAAAGGTATTTTGTTTTCTTACGACCCAAGTACACGAACATTTTCTTCTTTGTATGTATTTAACCCTGATGCGTCATTGAAACAACCATATCCAAGTGCATTTGGTGGTGGTATTACACCTATAGTAGGTAAAGATGGAAACTTATATTTTACAACAGAAAAAGGTGGTGATTTTGATGCAGGTACATTGAGTAAATATGACTTTACCACATCTTCTGTATCTGTGTTAAAAAGTTTTCAATCTTCTTCTTTAATTGAGGGCGTTTCTCCTGTTCCGGGAATCATGCAGGGGTCTGATGGTCTGATTTATGGTATGACAGAAGTAGGTGGCACCAATGATTTTGGTACTATCTTTTCTCATGACCCCTTGGATCCCAATAGTTTTGCAACAATAGCCAGCTTAGATGCCCAATCTGGTAGTTTTGATCCTAACAATAATAAAAGATCAAAGTATAATGTATTGGCAGAATATGATATACCTGTGGCAGGTCCTGCATCATTCACCACAGAGCCTGCTGCTACTATAGTAAATGAAAATGCAACATATACTACAGAGTCGGGTAAGAGTAATTATGTTTGGACTGTTCCTGGAGTGTTGAATACGGACTATTCAATCGTTTCAGGTGGTCTTGGCGCAACAGACAACACCGTTACAATCAAATGGCTGACGGCAGGATCAAAGAATGTTAAAGTAACCTATACTGATGCAACCGCAGAAGCAAGCAATAGCACTGCTGTAAGTGCACCTACGTTCCTTGCTAGTCCAGCTGCCAATCTTCAAAATGAAGATGCAACGTACACTACAGAATCTGGGAAAAGCAACTACTTATGGACCATTCCTGGTGTGCTTAACACTGATTATGCCATTGTATCTGGTGGAATTGGATCAACAGATAACACTGTTACAATTAAATGGCTGACTACTGGTTCAAAAGCAGTTGAAGTTACCTATGGTAATGCAGCGCTGAAAGCCACCAATTCTACCAGTATCAGCGCACCAACGTTCACTGCAAATCCAGCTGCCAGCATCAACGTAAATACCAATGCCACTTATACTACACAAGCTGGTAAGAGTAATTATGTATGGACAGTTCCAGGAGTATTGAATACGGATTATACAATCGTATCAGGTGGAATTGGATCAACTGATAACACAGTAACCCTGAGTTGGTTAACGGCAGGTTCAAAAACAGTTGAAGTTACCTATGGTAATGCAGCCATCAAAGCAAGTACAAGTTCAACTTTAGTAAATTTACCAGCTGCAACATTTACAGTAAAGCCTGCGGATCAGATTTGTGTCAACACAACTGTAACTTACACTACACAGTCAGGTAAGTCTAACTATGTATGGACAGTTCCAGGTGTAAATAAAGTTGATTACATAATTAATTCAGGAAGTCTTTCAAACAAGAGTGCTTCAGTAAAACTCACATGGAAAACTCCTGGTCAGAAAATTGTTTCTGTAAATTATGCGAATACATCTGCAGCTGCAGTTCACACTACAACTGTAATTGCAACGCCTACAACCACTTTCAGTGGTCCTGCTACAGTTAGTCCATCACAGGCTGGAATTGTAGAAAGCATTCCAAGTGCCGGAAATGGAGCTACCTATACGTGGACTATAACAAATGGTAGAATTACTGCTGGTAAAACAACCAACAGCATCACCTACAAGGCAGGTGCTTCAGGAAAAGTAACCTTATGTGTTACTGTCAAAAACAGCACCGGTTGTTCGGCTAATGCTACCAAAACAGTAACTATAGTCAAAATCACCACAATTACGCCTACTTTCAATCCTATCGCCAGCATTTGCAAAGGCGCTAAAGCACCTTCACTTCCTTCAGTATCCAAAAATGGTATTAAAGGTACATGGAGCCCGGCTGTCATTAACACAGCAAAAGTGGGAACCAAATCATATACCTTTACGCCAACGGCGGGTCAGGCTGCGAAATCTGTTTCTATCAGTGTAACCATCAAAAACTGCAAAGATGGTTCAGGAAGTGCAGCGAATACAACTGCAGCAGGCATTGAAAGCAATGGTTTAACCCTAGATGCAGTTGTTTTCCCCAATCCTTCCAACGCTAATTTCAAACTCACCATTAAGAGTATGTCTGCAGAACGTGCTTCTGTAAGGGTAGTAAGCATGATGGGTACAATCATGGATACAAGGCTTGCTAACAGCGGAGAAACTCTTCAGTTCGGAGATAACTACAACAAAGGAATCT
The DNA here is from genome assembly GCA_945862385.1 of Chitinophaga pinensis. Taxonomy (GTDB): domain Bacteria; phylum Bacteroidota; class Bacteroidia; order Chitinophagales; family Chitinophagaceae; genus Pollutibacter. The sequence continues at coordinate 9,406 of CAMAXV010000026.1, read as the reverse complement.
ACCTGATTGAAATTGTACAGGGTAATGAGAAGAAATTGATGAAAGTGATGAAGCAGTAAAAAACCAATTACAATCCTCTAAAGGGTGTATCAGTGAAAACTGGTACACCCTTTTTTTTATTTAGAATCTTCTAATTAAACAGAGATTAATCTGCATGTGGACGGCTTTCGTTACATTTATTCTGCCATTGCTTTTTCAGTTCAAATAATCACGAACCAGTCATCCTGTTAAATAGTTTGCCGCATGAAAAAAATGTTGATCATCTGTGTCCTGATTGTCCTGCATTCCGGTTTTAAACCCAAACAAATCACCTGGGTTGCATTGGGAGATTCCATCACCTACCTCAACGATCACCAGAATGAAACCGGTAACCGCATCACCAAAGGATACATGACGATGGTAGTGGAAAAAATGCCGGAGCTGAACTTTATCAATAAAGGTTTCAATGGGTGGACAGCCACGCGGATTGCAGCAGATATCGACAAACTTGGCTTACAGCCAGCTGACCTGTACACCATATTCCTGGGAACAAACGACTGGTGGGGATCAAAACCATTGGGCACAATGGACGACTACAACAACAATACGGGTCCTAATACCATCCATGGTGCCTTCCGGATTATCATCAATAAAATGCGGAGCTTAAACAACAAAGCATCCATCATACTGATTACCCCGATGCAACGGGTGGATTTTGTCTACATCAACAATTACAAAAACAATGCATGGGGTTCGTACCGCGATAAGAACGGATTGCAACTGGAAGCTGTAGCGAATGCCATCAGTGCAATTGGCGAAAAAGAAAACATCCCTGTTGTTGACCTGTATCATATCCGGAAAATGAATCACGCTAAACTCGTCCGCTTCAAAAGGCTGAAAGACCCGTCTACCGGGCAATACAGGGATTACCGCTATCCGAAATTTATAGACATCCCCTTCGACCCCCAGAAAGATGAATACCCTTACCCGCAGGAATCCATCAACGTAACTTACGATGGCTTACATCCTTCAGATAAGGGTTATGAAATCATCACCAGCAAACTGCTGGCGGTTCTCAAAAAAATCAACTTTCAGCAGTAAGCTGCTTGATAAATGGTTGATCATAGAACCGCTTACCAGTTGCCCTGTATAAAGCGTTGGCTAATGCGGCAAACACTGGTGGGAATGGAGGCTCTCCCAATCCGGTAGGATCAATGCCGTTTTGCACAAAATGAACGTCGATATTTTTGGGTGCCTCACGATGCCTGATCATCCGATACTGGTTGAAATTCTTTTTCTGCGGTTCCCCGTTTTCAAAGGTCATTTCACCAAAGAGACAGTTACCAATGCCATCCACCACGGCACCTTCCACCATATTCTTCGCACCTTCCGGATTCACTACCACACCACAATCCATCGCAGAAACCACGTTTTCAACAACCGGCATGCCACCTTTCATAGTGAGATCAAGGACATGCGCAGCGTAGGAATTGTGACAGAAATAAGCTGCAACGCCGCGTTTATCTGATTTGCCTTTCCAGCCTGATTTATCACGCACCAGCTCCAGCACAGCCATATAGCGTGCGGCATCATAATCATTATTTTTTCCTACTGGCTGTTCCTTGGCCTTTTTCATCAAAGACAATCTGAACTCAATCGGATCCTGTCCGGTTTTTTCTGCCAGCTCATCCAGAAACGACTGCTCTGCAGCCGCAATGAAGTTGGATCCCGGTGCCCTGAAAGCGCCGATGGTAATATTTGAATTGACGGCCCATCCCTCTGCCAGGTAATTGGCGAATGCTCCCGCAGGAAACCTGTTGGCATGCACTGCGCCTTCGGGTATACCACCACCTTTAACATGGAACGCAGTGATATTATTGGATGCATCCAGCGCTGCCCGGTAAGTAACCATGTATGCAGGTCTGTAAATACCATTGGTCATATCATCTTCGCGGCTGTAAATCAATTTTACAGGAGCTTTGATACGCTGGGAAATGATCCCTGCCTCCACAATGAAATGGCAATAAGCCCTCCGGCCAAATCCACCACCCATCCTGGCCAGCTGGATATCAATTTTATCGGCTTTTATTCCAAGTCTGGTAGCAATAGCTGGCGCTATGAAATCAGGTGCCTGAGTTGGTGCCACAAAGAATGCCTTTTCAGCGGTCACATGCGCGAAACAACTGATGGGCTCCATGGTGTTATGTGGCAAAAACGGAGCAGAATAAGTCCTTTCAAGTATGGTATGCGCCTGGGCAAATGCGGCCTCAGGGTCACCATCTTTTCTAAGCACCCTTCCAGGTTTAGCAGCAGCAGCCATGGCCTCGCGATGCCCCGATGTGCTTTCCAATCCGGCAGGAATGGTTTCCTCCCGCTTGTTGCCACCAAAACCGGCAACCATTTCCTTTGTTTCAACAATGGGCTCCCATTGCGCACGGAGTACCTTGCGGGCATTCATCACTTCCCAGGTAGATTTACCTACGATGATCACCAGCTCGTTAAAAGTCCGGGCATCAAACATGGCCCTGGCATAATCTTCATTGTAAACCTTAATGCTGAAAACCTCTTTGATTCCGGGCATTTTCAAAGCCTCAGCAGCATCAAATGACTTCAACTTCATCCCGAATGCAGGCGGTCTTTCTGCCATGGCAATGAGCATGCCTGGAACTTTATAATCCATCGTAAAAAGCGACTTTCCCCTCACAATCTGTGTCCCTACTGTATTTTTAGTAGCCTTGCCGATGATGTTAAAATCAGTTTTGGCTTTCAGTTCAGGTTTGGTAGGAACGGGCATCTTCGCAGCAACAGCAGCCAGAGAACCATAGCTTGCCTGCTTACCCGTTGCCCTGTGTGTTACCTGTCCGCCTGCAGCACTGATTTCACCTACAGGCACATTCCATTGCTGCGCTGCAGCTGCCATCAGCATCATCCTGGCTGTTGCACCCGCATTGCGGAGGGTGTTCCAGCCTGCTCTGATCGACTGACTGCCACCGGTAAACTGACGCCTGAATGTGGGCGTATCATACTTAGCCATTTCCACACTAACATCTTTCCAGTCGGCCCCCAGCTCTTCAGCAATGATCATGGGCATGGAGGTCATCACGTTTTGTCCGAACTCCGGATTCGGACACTGAATCTTTATTTTATTATCGGCTGTAATCTGGATATATCCATTCACCAAAACCCATTCAGGTGCTGCTTGGCCGGCACCAAGTACTTCAATGGGTTTAAGACTCATGAACCAGCTGGCTCCGATCAGCATACCCCCACCTGAAAGGGAGGATACCTTCAAAAATGAACGTCTGCTGTAGTTTTTATTTTGTGTTTCCATGCTTCAGTTATTTTTGTTTTGCAGCGGTTTTAATGGCAGTTTTGATACGCGTGTAAGTTCCACAACGGCAGATATTTCCGTTCATAGCCTGTTCAATCTGCTCATCTGTGGGATTGGGATTTTTCTTCAGCAGGGCTGCGGCGGACATGATTTGTCCGGTCTGGCAATACCCGCATTGCGCTACATCATGCTCTAGCCAGGCTTTTTGCACAGGATGATCACCGTTTTTCGACAACCCTTCAATGGTGGTGATTTCGCCATTGGCAACTGATGAAACCGGGAGCTGACAAGCTCGCACAGCATTGCCATTGAGGTGGATGGTGCAGGCCCCGCAGGCTGCTACACCACATCCGTATTTGGTTCCCTGTAGGTCAAGATGATCCCTTAAAACCCAGAGAACTGGCGTGGCCGGATCAAGGTCAACTGTTTTTGTTAGTCCGTTTACCCGAATTTTGAAAATAGCCATATGGAAGGATTTCTGATTTGATGACGAAATTACGAACATGCCTGCATATGGCATTTGCATAATTCAAAGAATTGTTTGTGAAAATGAGGGATTGGTGCCATTTTGCAGATAATCGCTAGGACGAAAGGTGATTTCCGAAGGTATTTTTCTTAAAGTAAACCGCGCATGAAAGTAAACGGACAGCATTACAGAACCATATGGATTAGTGAAGAGGATAGTTCCTGCATCATGATCATCGACCAGCGAAAGCTTCCGCATCACTTTGTGGTGGAAGAAATCCGGACGGTTGCTGAAATGGTAACGGCCATCAAAGATATGCATCTCCGCGGGGCCGGACTCATCGGTGCGGCAGCAGGTTTCGGGATATACCTGGCAGCAGTCAACGCTTCACCAGATGAAGCTATTCAAGAAGTCATCCAAACAGCAGGCCATCAACTGATGGCTACCAGACCCACTGCCGTCAACCTCGCATGGGCAGTTCACCGGCAATGGGACATACTTAAAGCTGAAAATAATCGTGAGGTAATCATTCAAAAAGCGCTGGAAACTGCCCGGATAATAGCTGATGAAGATGCAGATGCATGTGCCGCAATTGGTCAAGCCGGATTAAAAATAATTGAAGACATCAGTCTTCAGAAAAACGGAGAACCCGTCAACATCCTCACCCACTGCAATGCAGGCTGGCTGGCCTTTGTAGACCATGGCTCAGCACTCTCACCTGTTTATGCTGCGCATGACAAGGGGATCCCCGTACATGTGTGGGTGGATGAAACCAGGCCACGCAACCAGGGTGCTTCCCTTACAGCCTGGGAACTCCATAGCCATGGCGTGCCGCATACCATTATTGCAGACAATACCGGTGGTCACCTCATGCAACACCGCATGGTTGATCTGGTGATTGTAGGAACAGACCGTACAACGATCTCAGGAGATGTGGCCAACAAAATCGGCACTTACCTGAAAGCACTCGCAGCAAAAGACAATGGAGTACCTTTTTATGTGGCGTTGCCTTCATCGAGTTTCGATTGGAAGATAGCAGATGGAATAAAAGAAATTGAAATTGAAGAACGAAATCCGGATGAAGTTAAATTCATGGAGGGGCTTTGTGAAGGTGAAATAAAAAAAATTGCCCTTACACCAGGAGGTAGTCCGGCACTGAATATTGGTTTTGACGTAACACCATCCAGACTCATCACCGGACTCATCACCGAAAGAGGAGTCTGCCAGGCCAGCAAAAACAGCATCCTGAACCTTTTCCCTGAAATGATTACACATGGATGAAGGTTATATCAAATACCATTGTCACTGGGATAAAAAGACGTGCATTACCCCTGAAGAAATTTCAGTCATCAATCATTGGCGTGAGATGCTGTGTGAGCATGGACTGATTGGCATGCTTTCCAATGGTATTGGTTTTGGCAACATCAGTTTCCGGCAGTATAACAATATCTTTCTGATTTCAGGGTCTGCTACTGGTGGCATACCCAAGCTGGATGAAACCCACTATTCCCGGGTAACAGGTTTCAATCTGGGAAAAAATGAACTCTGCTGCGCAGGACAAACCATCGCCTCATCTGAATCACTTACACACGCTGCCTTGTATGCCATCGATCCGGCTATCCAATCTGTTGTACATGTTCACCACCGGGAGGGCTGGCTGAAGGGACTGCACCGGCTACCCACCACGCCGGCAGACATAGCGTACGGCACACCTGAAATGGCTGCTGCCGTTCAATCCTGTTATTCCCAATACAAACATACAAGCAACCTCATCTTCATGGCCGGACATGAAGACGGGATCATCAGCTTTGGGCTATCTCCTGAGGAGGCTGTAAAAACGATTATCAGTTTTATTGAAAGATGAAAAAAAATAAAAACGCTACAACAAAAAGATCTGCCGGAAAGTAAATGCAGGATTTAGCTTGTTTTTTCATCCAAAAAGGTAGATTTTTCCTTATTTTGACCAAAACAACGCCTGCAAATGAAACAAACTGTAAAACTCACCAATAAGCGTTTGGTACTGCTGCTGCTGTCTCTGATGGCACTCGGAGCCTACCCGCTGCTTTCAGCTTTCTCCGGCATTGAAAATCCTACAACAGCACCAGATCCGAATCGCTTTTCCAAAGTGGTATTGACTGAAGCCGGCAAGCTGGATGAACCCATGGAAATGGCCTTCCTGCCGAACAATAAAATCCTCATTGTTGAACGGAAAGGCGGTGTAAAAATCATTGATGGCAAATCAGGTGATGTCAAACTGATTGCCACCATTCCTGTCAATACCAAATACAAAAATAAACAGGGTGTAGTCCGGGAGGCGGAAGAAGGCCTCATGGGCGTGATTGCCCATCCCAAATACGCAGAGAATAACTGGATCTACATGTACTACGCAGATCCCTCCGATTCCAAACACGTGCTAACCCGCTGGGAACTGAAAGGAGAACAACTTATCAATTCCAGCAAGAAAGTAGTACTCGAGGTGCCCACCCAGCGTGAAGAATGCTGCCACACCGGCGGTGGCATGGTTTTCGACCCGCAGGGAAACTTGCTGATTACCATTGGCAACAATACAGTTAACCCCAGATCCGGCACTTCCAACCTGGATGACCGTCCGGGCCAGGAAAACAACGACGACCAACGTGCACCCGGAAACACCAACGATCTCCGTGGAAAGATTCTCCGCATCCATCCGGAAAACGACGGCAGCTACACCATCCCTGCAGGTAATCTGTTTCCTGTTGGAACACCAAAAACCAGACCTGAAATCTATACCATGGGGCACCGCAATCCCTGGAGGCCAACCCTGGATACCAAAACCGGCTATCTGTACTGGGGAGAAGTAGGTCCGGATGCATCTGAAGATACCCGCAGGGGACCAAAAGGATACGATGAATTCAACCAGGCAAAAGGTCCGGGCTTCTTCGGCTGGCCTTACTTTATCGGTAACAATATTCCTTATGTGGAATTCAACCATGCAGACAGCAGCTTCGGCAAACCCTTCGACGTCAATAAACCCGTCAACAATTCCCGCAACAATACCGGTCTCACTGAACTACCGAAACCTATACCGGCGATGATTTGGTATCCCTATGGGCTATCAGATGAATTCCCGCTGTTAGGTGCTGCTGGCAGAAGTGCTACAGGTGGACCAGTTTACAGGCGTTCAGATTATCCTTTAGCCAAAAGACCTTTCCCTTCCTATTACGAGGGTAAATGGCTGATTGTGGAATTCATGCGTGGCTGGATCATGTCTGTTACGATGGATGAAAAAGGAGATTACAAAAGCATGGAACGATTCCTCCCAGACCTGAGCTTCAGCTCTGCCATTGACATGGATTTTGGTCCGGAAGGCGACCTCTATGTGCTCGAATATGGCTCAGCCTGGTTCAAAGGTAATCCCAATGCCCACCTGGTGCGTGTGGAATACAATGCGGGTAACCGTGCACCTTCTGTGCAGGCTGCTGCAACCAAATCATCGGGCTCTATACCGCTGAAAACACAGTTGCTGAGTAAAGGTACCAAGGATTTTGACGGTGATGTGCTGAAATACGAATGGAAACTGATTGGCGGAGGAACAACCAGAATCATCAAAGAAGCAGCTCCCATGCTCACCCTCACCACAGCCGGAACCTACAAGGCAACACTGACGGTGACAGACAGCAAAGGAGCTAAATCCAGCAAAACCATTGAAGTAAAAGCTGGCAATGAGCCTCCAGTGGTTAGTTTCGACATAACGGGAGCCAACAAAACCTTCTACTTCCCGGGTACACAACTGCAGTATGCTGTTAAGGTTCAGGACAAGGAAGATGGTTCTTTGGTAAATGGGAAAATACTACCGGCACAGGTTGCCGTGAGCCTGGATTACCTGCCACTTGGGTACGACCAGATCGATATTGCCTCCACCCAGCATGGAGCAGATATGCAGGCATTTGCTACTACCGGACAAATCCTGCTGAATAAAAACGACTGTAAAAGCTGCCACATGCCAGACAAACGGTCTGTTGGTCCGAGCTACCTCGAAATAGCGAAAAAATACAAAGGCAAAGCAGGTTCAGTAGAATCACTGGCACAAAAAGTGATCAAAGGCGGTGCAGGTGTGTGGGGAGAGCACGCCATGAGTGCACATCCGCAACTGAGTATAGCAGATTCAAGAGCCATTGTGGAGTACATCATGACCACCGGAGAGAAAAAGGCCACTGTAAAATCAGCACCTGTGAAGGGTACATTGGAAATCAAAACTGCAACTGACCAAGCTGAAAAAGGAACATACGTTCTGCGTGCTGCCTACCGGGATAAAGGCACCGCCAGCATGACGCCACTTGTGGGTGAGGAACTCATCCTGCTGAGGCATCCCAGCCTCGATCCGGAACTGGCAGAGATGACCAGGGGATTCAACCGGATGATTACTCCCCGGAAAACACTGAACATGGACGGCAATGGGTCTCACCTCGGTTACAGGAATATTGATCTGACTGGGATTGCAGCCTTTACGGTAAATGCCCTTGGCAATATGCGCGGAGCAAACGCAGGGGGAACCATTGAAATCAGGATGGATACTCCTGAAGGTACACTGCTTGGTAAATCCGAATTAATCAATTCAACCCAGCGTGGTCCTGTCACAGCCAAAATTGCCATTCCTGATACGAAAGGCCAGCACGATCTGTATTTTGTGTTTGTCAATCCCCAGGCCAAAACCAATCAGACACTGGTTCAGCTTACGGGCATAGATATAGCTGCCAGATAAAAATTTTCAACCAATGAAAAATGGTCATGTGTTGCACATGACCATTTTTTTTTAACCTTATCAGAAGACCTGCAGGATGTCTTCGTTTTCAAAAATTTCTTTCTTATGTCCGTTCAAGCCTACAAGGAACATGGCTTCTGCCAATGCTGTAGACCTGATACTCAACTTTGGACCAAGCATCCTGATAACCGGATAAATGATGCGGGAAACCCTGTACATCAGATTGGGTTCTTTCCTGGGAGTCACCGGATAAATGTATGCCGGCCTGAAGGCATGAAAGGAGCTGAAGCCCATTGACGACAGCCTGTTTTCTGCAATTCCCTTATCCCGGGCAAACATCATCCTGCTTGTTTCCGTTCTATCGGCACCCTGTCCGCTCAACAAACAAAAACGGGCTTCAGGGCTATACTTGTAAACCATTCCTGCCACTGCAACCGGGTAGTCCACGGTTATCCGGAAAAATTCATCAGGAGGAACAGCACCGGTATAAACACCTTGACAGTAATAAACGATATCGATTTGCCGGTATACTTCAGGAAGGTCTTCAAGAGCTGAAAAGTTGCTTACAACAATTTCATGTAACTTATTATGCGTGACACCCGAAGCTTTACGAACCAGTGAAACCACTTCAGATATATCAGAGTGAGACAAACACCTGTCGAGTATGATACCCCCTATCATACCGGTTGCACCAGTGATGAGTATTTTTTTACCCTGCTGCAGTTTTTTCTCCAAAATCATAAACTCCAATTCCCGGAGATGCTTACCACTCATCCCGTCTTCCTGAAATGGTATTCTTTCACCTGTATCTGCATAGCCATTCCGTTTATACCAGGCAATCAGTTCAGACCTTACAGAAATTACACTCATCCTGATTACACCCAGATGC
>CAMAXV010000025.1 GCA_945862385.1 Chitinophaga pinensis | reverse complement strand
GGTAATCCGCCAATACTGCTGATGGCAGCAGCTGAAGCAAAAAGGATAAGCTGTTTTCTCACAGGTCGCTGTTTTTCAGGGTTCCCTTGAACGCTTTTTCTTCCCTTTTTTTCTGCCGGTAATCAGACAGTGTCATATAGGGATGACCTAGCTTGTTGAAATACCGTGCAATATCAAACATTAACCTGAAATGTTTCATGATATCCATTTGGGCCCTGAAATACGAATATCCCGGGTGATAGATATGTGCAGGTTCGGCACCGGCACCATTCAGTTCCAGGATATAGAAATCCTTTTCCGCTTTCAGGGCTTCAACGCTTTTGCAGACTATATCCAGTCTGCCGAAATGAAAGTCTGGTATAGATTTTGAGATGCGGTCGATGGCAGTTTCCAGTGCTTCATCAATCAGGTTATTGTAATTCAGGAAAGTAGTTCCCCTGGCATGGTTACCTATTCTGACCAGGATTTTCTCTTCACCTGCCTGAAGGATTTCATCGCCATTATACCCCGGTATTTTATGCAGTGTTTCTTCCTGGAGGAAGGTTCTTGGGTTTTTATTGATCAGTTTGCTCAATGTGCTTTTGCCGTCACCTGTAACGCTCAGGAATTTTTTTCCGGTGACGGATGTTATTTTTCCGGTTTCCCAGGATGGATGCCGGACATAAAAAATACTCAGTTCCAGCGGGAAGTTCACATAGGTTTGGAGCAGGAAGGGTCTGCTGACAATATGGGCATATTGCATGAGCTCCTGTTCATCACGGAGGATTTTTACCAGCCAGCCCCGCTCACCCCGGTCAGGTTTGGCAACAAGTGGGAATGCCATTCCTTTTTCCCGGATTTTCCGGAGTATTGCTTCAGGTTCCGTGTCAGATTCCAGGTGAATGGTTGTGGGATAGAGGTGTTCCGGAATCTGCGTGTATACGTTTTTTTTGCTTTCGAAGAACATGCCCCCATTTTCAATGGATGGGTTAGCTGCAGAAAAGAAAAATGGAGAGCCGGCACGGAGAGAAAGGTAGCTGTAATAAAGAGATGCGGGCAGGTAGGTTGCCCATATTGGCCAGTATTCCCAACTGCCGAGTTTGATGAAATATGTCCGGATTTTTTTCTTCAGCTTTTCCATACGGTTGATTTAGCTATTCCGGTATCCAGTTCTATGTAGCTGAGTCTGCAATCCATACCCTCACTGCAGTTGAAAAGGGTATGACTCAATGTTTTGATTTGTTCATCTCTGTTGATCAGGAAGCCATTGGTTTTGTCTTCCAGACTCTTGTAACAGTCCATCAGCTGCACATCGTCGCTAGCGTGAAGTGTATGGCACCAGGATTGAAAATGGGATTTTCTGAATGCCTTTGCCGCTGCATCATAAAGTGTGGAAGAAGACCAGATATGCGCTTTTTGGGAATCTGGTCTTGAAAGATGTTTCTCGTTGCCATCCCAGACTGCCTCCCACAATATGCCATCAACCACAATGACCAGGGTGAAGGGTTCTATCTGGTGGAGATCGGTTGTTTTCCAGGTTGCAACAGGACTCTTTTCCTGTATCAGTTCCCTGACAATTAGTCCCCTGCTTTTGCGGTAGTTGTTTTGAGGGACATGGTTTTCGAACCCTCCGTTTAACAGCACGATGGCGTTACTGTTTTTATTAACCAGAAACCAGGAGCCACCTCCTTTGGGGTCAATTGGACCTGTAAAAAGTTCGTTTTTAAATCCTTCTGGCTCAAAAGTAGCCCTGAGTCGTTTAGGGTCCTCATCCCGGAGGGAAGAGATAAGCCAGCCTGAAGAGGTGGGGGAATAGATTACGGTACACATGTTTGGCGAAGATATCCTTAACTCACTGACTTTGCTGCAGGGAGGCCCTGTATTTGAGTGTTGAATAAGCCACACCAAAGGTGTCTGTGAGTGCCTTAGATCGGAGTTCAATTAATCCGGCTTTGATGATGGCCATGTGGTGGATGGTGTGTTCCGTGATGTAGGCCATTTCGCGTAATGAGGAACTTTTCAAAAGCTGCACGTCATTTCCCTCATAAGACTCTGAAACAACTTCGAGTGGTTTATCAGTTCTTTTGATGCTCGACTTAAGTCGTTCTATTTCTCTGATGGCAAAGGTTTGATCTGTTTCCAGAAGCAGGTTGCGTTCCCGGTTGATGTAATCAATTATACCTGTTTCAAATCCTTTCAGGGCACAATCCATCATTTCTATGATGTGTCTGGTGTGTGCACCTATTGAAGCCCCTGCCAGGTGATGGATAGGGATGGTGTAAAAGCCATCCTCGAGGTCATGGAGCATTTTCTGCATGACCCCGAGTTGGTGATTGAGTTGATGAAATACCATTCAGGTTATTATTAGGATTTTTTTCCTGTCAGCTTGCTCAGCAGTTCTTTTCCCTGATCGAGGTTCAGGATGGCTGCAAACAGACAAGCTATAAAGACTGCGATAGCCAGGATGAACAGGGTGCCACCATCACCGGCAGATTCAATACCAAGTACCAACAGGTGTGATCCTATCGCACCTGTCATCACACCCATTCCCAGAAAGGCACCCAGGAAAGCAGTTGACGGTATCAACAAGAGTATACCGGTGAAAAGTTCAACAACACCGGTTCCAATTCTACCCCAGGGTTCTACACCCAGTTTGGTGAATAAATCAACAGATTCAGGAGCTCCGGTGAATTTAAAATAAAGTGTCTGAAGCAGGATGACAGCTGCAACGATACGCAGCACCAAAGAGAGTACTTTTTTCATGTATGGTTGTTTGGGTTATTTGAAGATGGTACTCCAGCTTTTATCTGCCTTGGGCTTCAGGGTTGCTTCATCCGCATTCCATTTGGGTAAGGTGTTATTAGTCAGCGAGTGATAGAAAAGGTAAAGTTTACCGTCTTTTATTTTGAAGGTTTCAGGGTCAATATCCACTTTTTCACCTGTTTTGCCCATGGCATAGGCACACCATCCACCATATTGGGGCTCATACTTCTTGTAATCTTTCATGAATGTTTTCCTGTTTGCATCGGAAGCAAACCAATAGTAAATGCCCAAGACATTCAATGCAAATTCCTTCTTTCCCTTTACTGCCTTATTTTGGGTAAAGTAACCAACCGGATCATAACCTTGTAGGGCAACCATGCCTTTTTCAAGGTTGAAGTTGTTCTGACGGGCAGCAATCTGACCCTGTGTGTTTGACAGGGAAAAAATTAAAACCGCTGAAAGCGTTAACAGATATTTCATAGTCGGTAGTTTAGGCTGCAAAATTACTTAAAGTCAATTAAATACACTTTCGGTGTCAGTGATTCTGCTCCGGATTTTCAATTTCAGTACTCCAGGAGTCATTTTTTCGGGGTTTTGGCGCTGTTATTTTATCGGGATCCATCCTTTTTACCTGCCTAAGTGTCTCAACGGCATTTTCCATCAATTCTTTGGATGCTCGAACCACATAGTCACTTTTTTTGAATTGCATCACATTTTTATCCATATCTTCTGCAGTCCACCCTCTGCTCCATCCCATGAAACTGAATGGGGGGAAGGCGAATCCAAGGTCGGTGAAAAAACACATCATTTGTCCGGCTACCTGCTGAATATTGTCCTGCCCGCCTGTTATGATGAATGCGGCCACCTTATTCCTGACAAGTATCTTATTTTTTAAAGTAATCTGATTCTGAACGGTATTTAACCTTTCTGCCATCTTGTAGTAGAGGGAAGAGGCCTGTCCCCATCGGATAGGGGTTGCCAGTACAACGATATCTGCCCAGAGAATCATGTCTGCATAAACTTTGGTCATACCGTCTTCCGGATTCATTTCCGTGATGCTGCAAGGCCAGTTGCAGGCCTGCATGTGTTGCGAATAATAGCCCTCGCAATGTCTGAATTCGAGGTCACGGAGTTTGATCATCCGGGTTTCAGCACCCAGGTGTTCTGCAGCAAAGGCAAGTGATTTTTCCAGGGCATCTTCTGATGTTGAAAATCTTGGCAGATCCTTGTGCATATTGGTTGCTGAAATTCCCAGGATATTCAGTGATGTTGGAGTGGTTTGGTAGCGAAGGTTTTTAAGGTCATCCAGCAATGGTGAATCATGGAAGGCTTTTTTAGCCTGAATCAGGGGTTCGCTGCTGATCAGTATCTGGTTGTCATCAATTTTCACTTCATAAACGGATTGCTGATCTTCATAGCCGGGAGGTGCCGAGCCGGTTTCGATATTATATTCCCAGCCATGCCAGGGGCAGCTGACGTATAGGCCGTCGTAACAGGCTTTGACATGTCCGATTCCGAGCGGGCCACCCCTGTGCAGGCAGGCATTACCAATAGCCGTAATTTTGTTGTTGTAGTGAAAAAGGGCAATTTTTTTGTTGCCTGCCCTAACGATTTTAGATGATTCTGCTGGCAGTTCATCCAGCTTTAATGCAGGTATAAATTCTATAATCAGTTAGTGTTTGCTTGAAGGGAGAGCATATTGAGTACCTGCCAGTTGTTCATATCACTAAGCTTACCGGTGATTTTTACCGGTAGGCCGATGACAGCAAGTACCTGTTCATTGACAGGTTTTCCTGTTGCTGATAACAGAACAGCGAATTTTTCTTTTCCGTTTTCACTGTATTTCAGCACAGGCATGATGCCTCCGGAGATACAGCGAACAGCACAGCTGAGGTGTGGTTTGCCATAACCCGGGTTCATGGCGCCAAAATAACATTTCGGGTCGATAATTTCTCCTGTTATTGTGATATCCTTTCCTGGTGATAGTGCAGACTGTAGTGTTATTCCAGCGGGCGGTTGTTGTTGTTTGATGGAGAAAAGTCCATTTTCTATTTCCATGAGTGGAGTAGACAAAGTGCCGGTCAGACATTGTGTACAGCGGTCTTTGCAGGAAGCTGAATCCGTTCCACAGGATAAAGGATTGGTGCTCAGGTATCCAGTGATTTCAACATAGCTGTTCTTGTTATTTTTAAGGTAGGAGCTGATGGTATTGTCTGCTCCCTTTTTCAGCGCATCTACCAGTAAGATGGACTTGAAAACGGGGTTACCGGAATCATCTTTTCCAGCAACAATTGTGAGCATGGGAACAGGTTCTTTGGTTAGCCATCCCTTCATTTGTTTAATCTGCGTATAATCGATCTGATATGGTGTAATTTTTTGTTGATTGATTGTAAAAACAATACCAATCAATAAAGCTATACCCATCATAGTTATTGCTACGTTAAACGCAAACCTGCTTTGAATACCAAGGCCGGCAGCATCCCAGCCAATAAAAAAAGGTTTGTCTTGTGTTGTGTTTACAGTTAAATCAGTGCGGATTGGTTCAACTGCAGTTCCTTCTGGCAAAGGTTTCGGATCCACAAATATTTTCTGCTCTTCCAGTTTAAGTCTGAAGGTGGCTAATTTTTCAGTAAATGGCGGTGGTGCACAGCCATCACCCGGCCTGTACTGGTAACCGTGCCAGGGACAGGTGATGCAGCCATCTACAATCTTTCCTTCACCAATTGGTCCCAGCTGGTGCTTGCAGACATTGCTTACAGCGCTCAGTTTATTGTCATACAGAAATACGGCAATCCGTTCATCCCATCCTTCAACAATTTTTGCCCTGTTATTTTCCATGTCCTGCAGGTTGGCAACATAAATCCACTCATGAACAACTGTTTTGGCATCCACCTGCTCTTTCCATGCCGCCATGAGGTGCAGTGCTGTAATGGTAAAACATCCGGTGTAAAGCAGGATAACCAGGATTGGGTTGTCTTCCAGTTGCAGCACACCAAGTGCAACATGTGCCATAACCAACACGTATGCCACATAAACCAGCATGTGCAATACTTTCCAGGTGGCAGGAGACAATACATTCAGCCAAACATCATGGCTGGTAAACGCCATCGCTGCCAGTATCAGCAGTGCAAAGAAACCCAGAGTCTGAAAGGGGAAAAATTGCAGGGAGTCATAATGCATGTTGCTGGTAAATAGGGAGTCAAGTACCGGGGTATTGCTTCCACCGTGAAACCAGATCAGGCTGAGTACGCCATGTGCGGCAGCAACCAGAAACATCGAAACGCCTGCATGTCTTCGGTTATACAACAGTGGCAGGAGTTTGGGTATAAAGCGGGAAGCAGGACCAATGATCAGGATAAAATGAAGCAGCAATATGGCCAGTGTTCCCAATGCCCTGATCAGGATGGTGTTGACATTGTGTTGGGGGAAAAGGATGATGTTTAAAGCAATAAAAATGCCCAGATAAGTCAGGTTAAAAGCCCAAAGCAGCAGGTCATATCTTTTTTTAAACCTGTTCCAGGAAATCGCTTGATAAGCATGCCCCATGTTGGTGAAATTAATTAAGTGATAGGCAGATAACGCCAGTCAGCAGGATGACCAATAAAAATATCCAGATTGCAAGATGATTTTTACGCAGTGATTTATTCATGCGAACGAATGATTTTGAACAGTAAGAGTGGCCATAATAGCATGGCTGCCGGCATGGTAATGATCCTATATCCAACTGATGCATGCCTGGCCATTGGGTCTGTTTTTCTCATTTTTATCCAGGAAAACCAACTGGAGAAAATGAGTCCTGCAATGGCATAAATAGTCAGTAAATCAGACATCCGGTATCAATTCCGCACAATTTATAGATATTTCCGTACTTTACTTTTTAAACTTTAGTTGATATATGGTTTTGATTTCACTTGGAGCCTGCGCTGATTTTGTAGACCGTAAACCTGAACATCGCCTTGTAAAAGATATTGACTTGGTTGTTGTTCGATTTGATGATCAGTATTCTGTTCTTTACGGCAGGTGCTTACACCGGGGTGCATTGATGGCAGATGGGTATGTAGACGGACAAAATCTGATTTGCGGATTACACGGCTGGGATTACCGAATAGATACAGGAGTCAGTGAGTACAACAACCATGAGGTGCTGCACAAATTTACTGTAACCATTGTAGATGATGCAGTTATGGTTGATCAGGATGAAATTGAATCTTATGGAAAAGCTCATCCTCAACCTTTTAAGCGTGAGCAATATCTTGGAGCTTATGCAGATACCCATCCTGAAGCTGATGAGCCGCACACTTTATATATCAGAGAACTTGCCCGTAATGGGTTGAAAAATACCGGGCATCATGGTCCGTCTGCCTCCATGGGTGTTTCAAGAGTTAACCTGCCATCCTGGGATGACATTCAATTCCTCCCGGCACAATTGGCATCAAAGCCTTTGCTGGATCATGAGCAGGTTAACACCAAGGTTATCATTGGTCCGGCTGCAACAAAACCCCTTCAACTGGACATCCCTTTATTTGTCTCTGACATGAGTTTCGGGTCACTCTCAAAAGAAGCTAAGATTGCATTGGCAATGGGTGCTGAAATGAGTGGAACAGGCATCTGTAGCGGAGAAGGAGGTATGTTACCTGATGAACAGGCTCAAAATAGTCGTTATTTTTATGAGTATGCCTCAGGAAAATTTGGGTTTTCCTGGGACAAAGTAAAAAAGGCACAGGCCTTTCATTTTAAAGGTGGACAAGGCGCTAAGACGGGAACGGGGGGGCATCTTCCAGCCAGTAAGGTTACAGCAGAGATTGCAGCTGTAAGGGGATTAAAACAAGGTGAAGCGGCCATTTCTCCAGCAACCTTTACTGACCTCAAAACAGCTGCAGATTTCGCATCATTTGCCGCTCAAGTCAGGGATATTACAGGGGGTATCCCGGTGGGTTTCAAAATAGCAGCCAGTCATATAGAGGCTGATATTGATTTTGCCCTTGCAGCAGGTGCAGATTATATTATTCTTGATGGCAGGGGTGGAGGTACAGGATCTGCGCCAACAATATTACGTGATCATATAAATATCCCAACCATTCCTGCATTGGCAAGAGCCAGAAAACACCTGGATCAGTCTGGCGCCAAGCATGTTTCGCTGGTGATTACAGGCGGACTCAGGGTGCCGGCAGACTTCGCGAAGGCACTAATGATGGGTGCTGATGCCATTGCAGTGTCCAACGCTGCATTACAGGCTATTGGATGCATAGGGATGCGTGCCTGTGGGTCCAATCACTGTCCGGTTGGCATTGCCACACAGAAAGAAAGCCTGCGGAGTCGACTTGTAATAGAAGCTTCTGCCCAACAGCTTCATCGTTTTCTGGATGCCAGTAATGAACTCATCAAAGTCATCGCACGTTCCTGTGGCTATGATCATATCAGTCAATTTAATCAACATGATCTTACAACATTCCATTATGACATGCATCGCTTAACAGGAATTTCCTTTGCTGGTTTTGGCGATTAAGTGGTTTTTAATTCGAATGCACAAACTCCTCTTCATACTATTCATTTTCATCCAGCAGCTTCTTGCTGCTCAGGACCGTGGAACTTCAACAGTGAAGCGTCAACAACAGGTTGAATTATATGTTACTACAACCAATCAGCAAAAAGTGCTTTATAAAACGGAATTGAATGATTCAGGAAAACAGATAAATGATGCCAGGCAGGTTATTGAAATTGATCCCAGCAAAACATTTCAAACCATTGACGGGTTCGGCTTTACACTTACTGAAGCCAGTGCTTTTCTCATAAACCGAATGCCGCAAGCACCCCGAGAAAAGCTCCTCCGGGAATTGTTTGGAACTGGCGCTGATGCTGCGTCAATCAGTTATCTGAGGATCGGAATGGGTGCCACAGATCTCAGCACAAAGGTATACAGCTATGATGATTTGTTGCCAGGTGAAACCGATCCGCAACTCAGGAGGTTTTCACTGGCACAGGATACGGTTGACATGATTCCCCTGCTCAAGGCAATTTTGCGGATCAATCCGAAAATCAGCATCATGGCCACACCATGGAGTCCGCCTGCCTGGATGAAAGACAACAATTCAACCATTGGTGGCAGGCTTCTCAGTAAATATTACCCGGTCTATGCACGCTATTTTGTGGAGTACATTCGGCAGATGAAAAGTGAGGGTATAAGGATTGATGCAGTTACTATACAGAACGAACCACAAAATGCCCACAACAATCCAAGTCTGAAGATGGAAGCAGCTGAGCAGGCAGACTTCATCAGAGACCACCTGGGGCCTGCCTTTCGTCGGAACGGCATCACAACAAAAATCATCATCTGGGATCATAACTGCGATATGCCTGAATTTCCGCTATCGGTGCTTGCTGACAGGAAAGCCAACCCATACATTGATGGGTCAGCTTTTCACCTGTATGGCGGACAACCAGAAGCGATGTCAAAGGTTAGGGACGCCTATCCGGATAAAAACATTTATTTCACCGAGCAGTGGACAGGCAGCAAAGGTGATTTTGGTGGAGATCTCCTATGGCATTTTAAAAATGTGTTGATAGGGTCACTCCGCAACTGGAGCAGAACTGTGCTCGAATGGAACCTGGCCAACGATTCCGGATTTGGTCCGCATACCCCCGGAGGTTGCAGTGAATGCAAGGGTGCGTTAACAATCGATGGTTCAGCTATTCAAAAAAATGTATCATACTATGTCGTCGCCCATGCATCAAAATTCATTCCTCCCGGATCGGTTCGCATTGCCAGTTCGGGTGTGCCGGGCATTGCTTCAGTTGCCTTCCAAACACCGGAAGGTAAAATTGTATTATTGCTGATGAATGATTCTGGTAAAATACAAAAAGTGGGCATTAAAGCTGCAGAACAGCAAGTACAACTTGAACTTCAGTCGGGGTTGGTTGCAACAGTTCAATTTTTTATTGGTTATGAAAAATGAATTTCATGGTTTAATTAAATTGATATTGAATCCATGAAAAAATCAAACTGCGTATATCACTGTTTATTAATTGTTTCATTGTTTGCGGGCTTTTTATCCTGTAAAAAAAAGAATAATCCTACTGAACCTGTTCAGGTAAATCTGCAACTCACCCGCATGGAAATTGATGGTAACCTGATAACGGAATCCATCACCAGGAATGTAAACAGGTCTCCCGTTATCCAGGTCAGATTCAACGCCCCTTTGAAAAAAGAAAAAATCGATGTTGCAGTGGTTTTAAATCAGGGTTCTGCCCTGCGTATTCCCATCGCTTTCAGTTGGTTGCAAAATGATTCCATATTGGTCATCAGACCAGAACAGCCTCTGCCGGGTTTGTCGCGATTTCAACTGAGCATTGGTTCAGCCGTTGAAGCCAAAAGCGGCAACAAGTTGAATGCGGTATACAATCTGGTCTTTCACACGGGTATTGATTCAGCTGATAAGTTCAGCCTGCTCTCGGATGAACAGTTGCTCGATACTGTGCAGCGCAGGACATTCGCCTATTTCTGGGAGTTTGGGCATCCTGTATCCGGACTGGCCCGCGAAAGAAATACTTCCGGAGATTTAGTCACTTCTGGCGGTAGTGGGTTCGGACTGATGACCATTCCTGTTGCTGTAGAACGAAAATTCATAACCCGCAATGATGCCCTTGAGCGGGTCAAAAAGACAGTTGGTTTTCTTAAAAATACGGCTCAGACTTTCCATGGTGCTTTTCCACACTGGCTCAATGGTAAAACGGGTGCTGTTATCCCATTTAGTGCCAAAGATAATGGTGCAGATTTGATAGAAACATCCTATCTCATGGCAGGCTTGCTGACTGTCAGGGCTTATTTTTCTGGCACATCAGCGGAGGAATTTAGCCTCCGCAAAGATATCACCACCATCTGGGAAGCTGTTGAGTGGTCGTGGTTCAGGAAGTCGGGTGAAAACGTACTCTACTGGCATTGGAGTCCGAATTTCGGCTGGGATATGAACATGAAGATCCAGGGCTGGAATGAATGCCTGATTACCTACGTCTTAGCTGCTTCATCGCCTACATTTGGCATCCCTAAATCTGTTTATGACCAGGGTTTCGCCAGGAGCGGAGCTCAGGTATCCAACCAGAATCAGTATGGGTTTCAACTGCCACTCGGACCTTCACTGGGCGGACCACTTTTCTTTTCGCATTACAGTTTTCTGGGAATCAATCCTTTTGGTTTACGCGATGCTTATGCCAGTTATGAACAACAGGTAGTCAGTCACAGCAGGATTAACCATGCCTACTGTGCAGATAATCCTAAAAAATTCGCCGGTTACAGCAGGGTTTGCTGGGGGTTGACCGCCAGTGATGTGCCGAATGGATATGCTGCCAGTGCACCTGGCAATGATATCGGTGTTATCAGTCCAACAGCAGCCATTTCTTCTTTACCCTTCACCCCAGATGAAAGCATGGCGGCACTTCGCTTTTTCTACTACAAATTGGGCGATAAGTTATGGGGTGAATATGGCTTTGCCGATGCGTTTTCGATCCAGGAACTTTGGTTTGCCGGTTCAACACTGGCGATTGATCAGGGCCCGATTGTCATCATGATCGAAAATGCGAGAAGTAGATTAATATGGGATTTATTCCTGAAAAATACGGAAATTAAAGGCGGGTTGCGAGCACTTGGATTCACAGCTCCGTATCTTTAGGCAACTGAAATGTCAATTGCAATATGAAAAAAACAGCCTTCCTTATTGTGCTTGTTTTTGCGGGTTATGTGGTCGCTGCACAACAGAAGACCTACGCCAATCCCATCAACATCGATTACGGGTACACTCCGATTCCCAATTTTTCCACCTGGGGCAAACACCGTGCCACAGCAGATCCCGTGATTGTAAACTACAAAGGTGATTATTTCCTCTTCAGCACCAACCAGTGGGGCTACTGGTGGAGCAGTGATATGAGCAACTGGCATTTTGTTTCCCGGCGTTTCCTGCGCCCCTGGAATAATGTATATGATGAATTATGCGCGCCTGCTGTAGGTATTGTAGGTGATACCATGCTGGTTTTCGGCTCCACCTATACTAAAAACTTTACTCTTTGGATGAGTACTGATCCCAAAACCGACAGTTGGAAGCCGCTCATAGATTCAGTGGATATTGGCGGCTGGGATCCTGCTTTTTTTACAGATGATGACGATCGCTTTTACATGTACAACGGCAGCAGCAACCGCTGGCCCCTGTATGGTATTGAACTCGACAGGAAGACTTTCCAGCCAATTGGCACACGAAAAGAGATGTTCGGACTCGAGAGCTGGCGCTATGGTTGGCACAGGTTCGGAGAGTACATGGATGATACTTTTCTGGATGGTTTTATTGAAGGAGCCTGGATGACCAAACACAATGGTAAATATTATTTTCAGTATGCCGCGCCAGGTACTGAATTCAGTGGTTATGCTGATGGGGTGGCTGTAGGTAGTGGGCCACTGGATTATGTCCAGAACCAGTCGGATCCCCTGAGTATCAAAGCCGGTGGTTTTGCCCGCGGAGCAGGCCATGGCGCTACATTTCAGGATAACCAGCAAAAGTACTGGCATGTGTCTACTATTGCCATAGGTGTCAAGAATAATTTTGAACGCCGGTTGGGCATCTGGCCTGCTGGTTTTGATAAGGATGGCGTGATGTACTGCAACACCGCATTTGGTGATTATCCCCATTACCTTCCCGGAGACACTGCCAATCATTTGAAGAGCAGATTCACCGGCTGGATGCTGCTCAATTACAAAAAACCGGTAATGGTTTCTTCTGTTCTCGGCAGTTTGTATAATGCCAACAACGCTGTGGATGAAAGCATCAAAACATACTGGAGTGCAGCAAGCGGTAATCCCGGTGAGTGGATACAGTCTGACCTCGGAGCCATCTCCACTGTTAAGGCTATCCAGATCAACTATGCAGATCAGGATGCAGCATTTCTGGGAAAGACCAGCGGACAGCGACATCAGTATAAACTGTATCATTCTACTGATGGCAAGGAGTGGAAACTGCTTGTAGACAAGTCTAACAATAATCAGGATGTTCCGCATGATTACATAGAACTTGCAGCTCCTGTTGAAACCAGGTATATCCGCCTCGAAAACATAGCAGTACCATCAGGCAAATTTGCCATCAGTGGCCTACGTGTTTTTGGCCATGGTCATGGAAGCAAGCCAGATGCTGTAAGGGATTTTGTGGTATTGCGCACCAGTAAAGATAAACGCAGTGCCTGGTTGAAATGGGCGCCGGTAGACAATGCCTATGCTTACAATATTTATCTCGGCACTGATCCCGAAAAACTCTATACATCAATCATGGTTCATGATGCCAATGATTATTATTATAAGGGAATGGACAGTCAGAAAACCTATTTTTACCGGATTGAAGCAGTGAATGAGAACGGGGTATCGGTATCCAGTAAGGTGATGAGGGTTGAGTGAGGCACGAGGCACGAGGCACAAGGCACGAGGCACAAGGCACGAGCTTGCCAGCCGAAGGCTTGGCACAAGTGAATACTAAATTAAAATTTCATATATGAAGAAACAATTGTTGTCAATAATGATGGTGATGGTCGCCGGCATTTCCTTTGCACAGGATGCGAAGATGAATGCGTTCATCACTACGCTGATGTCGAAGATGACCCTGGAGGAAAAGATTGGGCAGCTCAACCTCATCACTCCGGGATGGGGAATACCAACTGGTTCTGTTGTTAGCACGGATGTGGAAGGGAAGATTAAGTCAGGCAAGGTGGGCGGATTATTCGGAGTGATTGGCGCAGATAAGGTCAAACAGGCACAGGACCTGGTCATGACACATTCCAGACTCAAAATACCCCTGATGTTTGGATCGGATGTCATCCATGGACACAAAACAACCTTTCCTATTCCACTGGGTATTTCCTGCAGCTGGGATACTGCACTCATCAGGCAGAGCGCCGTTCTGGCAGCCAAAGAGGCAACTGCAGATGGATTGAACTGGGCTTTCTCGCCCATGGTTGATATTGCCCGTGACCCCAGGTGGGGAAGGGTTGCAGAAGGCTCCGGTGAAGATCCGTTTCTGGGTTCGCAGATTGCCCGTGCCATGGTATTGGGTTATCAGGGTAATGACTTGGCAAGTCAGTATACGCTGCTTGCATGCGTCAAGCATTTTGCCCTTTATGGTGCTTCAGAAGGCGGCAGGGATTATAACAGCGTAGACATGAGCCGCAATAAAATGTACAACGAGTACCTCGCGCCCTATAAAGCAGCAGTTGATGCAGGAGTTGCTACTGTGATGAGTTCATTCAATGATGTGGAAGGTGTTCCTGCATCAGGCAGTAAATGGTTGCTGACAGACCTTCTGCGCAAAGATTGGAAATTCAAGGGGATGATTGTCAGTGACTATACGTCTATCAATGAAATGAGTAACCACAGGCTGGGTGACCTGCAGGCAGTTTCCGCGCAGGCCATTAAGGCCGGACTGGATATGGATATGGTAGGCGAGGGATATCTTTCAACTTTGAAAAAATCCCTTCAGGAAAAGAAAGTCGCAATGGCGGATATAGACAGGGCCTGCCGGATGGTGCTGGAAGCGAAATATAAACTCGGGCTGTTTACTGATCCATACAGGTATATCAATCCTGCACGCAGCACTGAAATCCTTACTGCTGATAACAGGGCCTTTGCCCGGAAGATTGCCTCAGAATCATTTGTTTTGCTCAGGAATGAAAGGAATACCCTGCCACTCAAACCGGCACAGCGTGTGGCATTGATCGGACCATTGGCCAATGATAAAAGCAACATGCTCGGCACCTGGGCCGTAAGCGGAGATCCTCAGATGTCTGTACCTGTTATGACCGGGATGCAGACACAAACAGCAAAAATGGTCAATCTGTCTTTTGCTAAAGGAGCCAATATCACCGATGATACCCTGCTGGCGCAGAAGGCCAATGTATTTGGATTGCGCGTGGATATCGATAAGCGGACACCCGAAGCCATGCTTGAAGAGGCCCTCGCCATTGCCAGGTCATCTGATGTGGTGGTTGCTGTTGTAGGAGAAGCCTCTGAGATGAGCGGAGAAGCTGCCAGTCGCGGTTATATAACCCTGCCCGCCAGTCAGCAACGCTTGTTGCAGGCCCTTTATAAGACAGGTAAGCCTGTGGTTGTGGTGCTACTTAGCGGCAGACCGTTGGTGCTGACAGGCGCTATTGAGGGTGCAGCCTCTGTGCTACAGGTATGGCATGCCGGTATTGAAGCAGGTAATGCCATTGCTGATGTGTTGTATGGTGTTGTTAATCCATCCGGCAAGCTCAGTATGTCGTTTCCTTATGCAGTTGGACAGATTCCGGTGTATTATGCCCAGAAAACCACCGGTCGTCCGCAGGATCCGGGTAATAAGTTTTCCAGCAAATACCTCGACATGCCCAATGAACCCCTTTTCCCCTTTGGTTACGGTTTAAGCTATACAAGGTTTGAATACAGTGATTTGCAGCTTAGTGCTGATAAACTTAACCCTGGAGGGTCTATTACGGCAACAGTAACTGTGACTAACAAGGGTTCTGTAGATGGTGCTGAGGTAGTACAGTTGTATATTGAGGATGAGGTCAGAACTATTACACCCCCTGCGAAAGAGCTGAAAGGATTCCGGAAGCTGATGTTGAAAGCAGGAGAGAGCAGCCGTGTTGAGTTTAGGATTGATACCGAGCTGCTTAAATTCTGGAATGCCAATCTCAAGTGGGTGGCAGAACCAGGACTTTTCAAAGTACATGTAGGATCCAACAGCAGGGATACACAATTTAAAGCACTTGCATTGAATTGATTATCAAACATTTATGATTAAAATGCGGCATTCGTAAAAAGATGCCGCATTTTTTTTGTTTATTTTTTGGTGAAAAAAACTGTAAAATCCGAAAACGTTTTCGGATTTAATTTTACCCGGATTAAACGTTTTAGTAAAAGCTTTTTTCTATATTCATAACCAGTAATTTTCCTCTTGAGGAAATTCTAAACAATCGATTCATTTAAAACTGCCATTATGAGAAAAGTCATTTTGCTATCAACACTCTTCATGTGTTTAGCCACTGCAGTCTGGGCACAAACCAGAAAAGTGGAAGGCACGGTAACTGGAGAAAATGGTGCACCTGTTGCCGGAGCATCAGTAACACTAAAAGGAACAACAAAGGGAACAACTTCTACTGCAGACGGAAAATTTTCCATTGAAGTTCCTGCAGGAAAGGCTGTGCTGGTTTTCAATTCCATTGGATTTGCAGATCAGGAAATCAACTTGGGTAGTCAGTCTACCTACATGGTAAAATTGGTATCTGAAAGCAGACAACTTGAAGATGTTGTAGTGGTAGGATATGGTTCTGTCCGCAAAAAGGATTTAACCGGGGCAGTGGGTTCGCTTGCCACAAAAGACATCGTAAGGGCTAATCCAACCAATGCAACTCAGGCACTTCAGGGTCAGGTTACAGGTGTTGTTGTAACGAAAACGAGTAACAAGCCTGGTCAGGGCTATACCATAGATATCAGGGGGCAAAATACCATAACGGGTTCTACAGAGCCGCTTGTGGTGATTGACGGCGTAATCGGAGCCCGGTTGCGTGATATCAATCCACAAGATATACAGTCAATTGACATTCTTAAGGATGCTTCTTCAACCGCCATTTATGGTGCCCGTGGTGCCAATGGTGTTGTCATCATCACTTCAAAAAAAGGAATTTCAGGAAAGCCAAAGGTTACATTGGATTCATACATTGGTCAGAAGACACCTGCACATTTCCCTCGTCTGCAAACAGCACAGGAGTTTTATCAGATGGCTGCCAAGGATATAGTGTTGAATGGTGGAACTGCTGCGAATTTCACAGCAAGTGAATTGGCTATGATCAATTCTGGTAAATCCACCAACTGGCTTGAGCAGGTTACTAAAAATGGTGTAATGGCCAATAGCACGGTGGCAGTAACTGGGGGTAATGCTGGAACAACTTACAGGTTTTCTGGAGGATATATTCAGGAAGATGGTAATATCCCTAGCACTTCATTCAAAAAATACACCCTTAATGCTGCTGTTGACAGCAGATTAAACAATTGGCTACGTGTTGGATTTACGGCGTATA
Source organism: Chitinophaga pinensis (assembly GCA_945862385.1). Classification (GTDB taxonomy): domain Bacteria; phylum Bacteroidota; class Bacteroidia; order Chitinophagales; family Chitinophagaceae; genus Pollutibacter. The sequence goes on along the minus strand of CAMAXV010000025.1, from coordinate 3,406 downwards.
TCAATTACAGTACTAACCCGGCAGGTTCTCTGGAAATTCTGCGTTCAGCATACCGGGCAAGACCAACAGGTGTAGTTTACTATAAGGATATTGTTAATCCAAGTGAAGGCAATGACCTGGCCATTGGTCCATGGAACGACTTGTCTGTTTGGATGGGCATAAAAGACAATCAGGTTCCTAACCCATTGATAGATGCTGATCCGAGCATTTATCAGCTTACAACAAACGTGAATAATTCCATGGGTAATGCTTTTGTTGAATTATCTCTGGCTAAAGGGTTGACTTTTAAATCATCTTTATCTGCATCAGTGATTGATGAACGCCAGGGTGAATTCAGGAATACGCTTTCCAAATCACAACTGAGCAGACCTCCTCGTGCCAATTACAACACCAAAAACTGGGGTACTTATACAATTGATAATCAGTTGACTTACAACATAACCAAAGGAAACCATAAGTTGAATGTTACTGCGCTGCAAAGTGCTTATAAAAACAATTATGAGACTTATGTTATCAATTCAACTGACCTCCCATTTGCATCACTCTGGTATAACCTGGGAACAGGTGTAGTGACAGCTTCAAGCAGCTTCGCACGTAATAGCCTCTCTTCGTATATGGCAAGGGCTAATTACACATTCAATGGCAAGTATCTCCTGACACTTACAGGAAGGTCTGATGGTGCTTCTCAGTTGTCGGTTGACAATAAATGGGCATTTTTCCCATCCGGGGCATTTGCATGGCAGGCAGGTGATGAAGATTTCATCAGGGATCTGAATATTTTTTCTGATTTGAAATTACGTGTCAGCTATGGTGAGGTTGGTAATTCAAATGTGGCAGCATACAGCACCCAGGCCGGACTGCTGAATACGGTATACGGCTTTGGCGCTTCAAACTTATCAAATGGTTTCGCTCCAGCTGCTATTGGGAATAAAGATCTGAAGTGGGAAAGAAGTCAGGAGTTGAACCTCGGATTGAACATGGGCTTTTTTAACAACAGGATTAGTGCAACGGTTGAACTGTACAAACGTAATACCAGAGACCTTATCCTGAACCAGACTCTTCCTACTTCTACAGGTTTCAGCAGTGTAATCACCAATGTTGGTAAGGTTTCCAACAAGGGTATTGAAATCATGCTGAACACCAGAAATATTGAAACGAAAAACTTCTCCTGGAGTACTAGTATCAATTTTTCCAAGAATATCAACAGAATCGAAGCTTTGGCCAATGGGGTAACCTCAATCATCGGCAGCAATCTTTTCGTGGGCAAGCCGGTTCGTTCTTATTATGATTATAAATTTGCCGGTATCTGGCAATTGCCTGATAGTGCTGCTGCGAAATCATACGGACAACTTCCAGGTTCAGTGAAGGTTGTTGACCAGAACAAAGATGGTGTTATTTCGAACTCAACAGGAAAAGACGATAGGGTATGGCTGGGAAGTCAGCTCCCCAACTTTACCATGGGCATCACCAACCGGATGTCTTACAAGCAGTTTGATCTGTCATTCCTTTTTTATTACAGAGATGGCACCATGTATAAAAATGGCATGCTTGATGGAACGATGGGGGAATATACCGGTACGCGGTATAATCACATCGTTTTAAATTACTGGACTAAAAACAATCCTACAAATGATTTTTATGGTCCGGGCATACCTCAGGCATACAGAGGAGCCAGAAGCTATGAGGATGCATCCTTCCTGCGTCTTGCTGATGTTACTATAGGTTATACCATGCCTTCAACCCTCCTCAGTAAGGCCAAAATTGAGCGGGCAAGGCTATATTTCCAGGTACTCAATCCCAATTACTGGACAAATTTCAATGGAATGGATCCTGAGTATAATTCCAATACATTTATTGATGATGTGCCGAATATGACATTTGCCATGGGGTTAAACATCGGATTCTAAATCAAGCGTAAAAAAAATTGTATGAAAAAGATTAAATTTATCAACTATACCACGGTCATTGCATTGTTGATCTTGACCGCTGCAGGTTGTAAAAAGGCTTTCCTGGACGAGTACAATCCGGGTAACAGAACAACAGAGAATTATTATACTACAGCTGCAGGATATGAATCTCTGATTACATCCTGCTACCCCTTACTCCGGAATATCACACAAGTGCGGATTCCAACCTTAAACGGAACAGATTTATTTTCTTCAAATGGATGGGGTGGAACTTTGTTATTTCCCTCACAGACAACGCAATCTGGCAGTCCGTATGATGCTTATGATATCCGATTAAACTCATCATTAGCGGAATTGCAGTCTCTGTGGGACCTGCTATACCGTGAAATTAACCGCTGCAATGCTGCAATTGAAAGGGCATCTGGTGTTACCAATATGACAGATTCAATCAAGGGGGTAAGAGTAGCTGAAGCAAAGTTTCTCCGTTCGTTGTCATTTTTCTGGGCAGTACAACAATGGGGTGATATTCCGATGCCATTGACTGAAACGCAATCTGCCAGCCTTGAAGTTAAAAAGGTCGCTTCAAAAGATATTTATGCCCAGATCATTGCAGACCTGAATGAGTCGATTCAAAAGTTGCCTGCCACTCAAAAAGACGCGGGACGTGTTACTAAAGGAGCTGCGAAATTTCTGCTCGCCAGGGTTTACCTGACACGCGGCTGGAACTTTAAAAACGCGCTTGGTGGCACTCCTGCAGATTTCACCAGTGCATTAGCGCTATGTGACGACCTGATAGCATCTGGTCAGTATCCACTTGAAGCCAATTGGAATAACCTCTGGCCTATACATAACAAAAATCCAAAGAAAGAGACTGCTACATTAGCGAGTTCGGTGGCTGTTGCCAATGCGAGCAAGGAAGTTATTTTTGCGGTTCAGTATGCCAATCCTTTGGCTTATAATGGAGATGCAAACATGAGTACTTCAACCGGGCAGATTGGTAATAATATGCATTCTGTTTTCAGTGGGGGGCCAAATACAGTGGCTCAGGAATCCAGAACAAGCACCTATAACAGGTTTTTACCATCGCACAATGTAACCTGGGCTGCTTATAGGTTATTTGACCCGCAAATGGATGTCAGGTATGAAGGTACGTTCAACAGCGTAACCTATGCAACTGTCAATGGTTCTGTTTCCCTTGCCAATAACAAACCTTATCCACAGGCAAAGAGTGTGAGTTACCTGAGTGGAGATACCACGGCAGTTGTATTACCCTGGAACAGGCCTGTTGCTGGTGTTGATGAATTGGGTTTGAATATTCCAGGTGGCACTAAAAAATATGCTGTTTCTAACGTAGTAGATTTATTCTGGCTCGGTAAAATCACTTCTCCTTCACAGCAAATCATAGATCCTATGGCATGGGGTGGCCCTATGTTCTGGAAGTTCTGGCAACCTGGTATTCCTTACGCTGATGGATTCTCCACCTTTAATGATCCCCTGTT
>CAMAXV010000024.1 GCA_945862385.1 Chitinophaga pinensis | reverse complement strand
CTGATGATGCCTGCAAAGGGTGGCGCTCCGCTGGCAACTGCAATGCCAAGACAGAGGGGAAGGGCAACGAGGAAAACGACCATGCCGGCCAGTAGGTCAGCACTAAAGGTTTGTTTAAGAGATTTCATGCGTAAAAGGCTTGGGAGATGGTACAAACGATATAAGTATAATGATACCTGAACACAATATTATTGTAAAAATAATTCGTATCTGATATACTGCAACTTCTATGAAGTGGCTAGTATAGTCGAGATGTCATTAAGGCTAAATTTGAAAAAAGGACAGGGGTGGTGGGGTTGGAATGTCATCAGCAGGGCGGGAATGATAATCCTGCTGGATGGCATATAAAGTGGCTGATTTGCTGTTGTTTGGCAGCAGGCAGTCATTAAAACAGTGAAAAAATATGTCTGACTTTTTCAGGTCTTCACTGCTTTCAGCGCTTTTGCCGTCGGCATCGGCACCGGTATTGCATATCTCTTCTATCATTTGGTTGCCGTAAAAAATAGCACCAACCTCCTTTAACGGTAGTAGTTGAAAGGAGATGATTGTAAGCAGGAGATATGCAAATATTTTCTTATTCAAAGCACGTAAAACTACAATACGAAATCAAGAAATGGATGATTCCGATCCAGTTTTAATAAAAAAATATTATTTGAAAGATTAAATCGGCTTATATATTCAGTCCGCCGCAGGCACTGATAACCTGTCCGGTTATATAACTGCTCAGATCCGAAGCCAGGAACAGGGTGGTGTTGCCTATCTCTTCGGCGGTGCCGAACCTGCCCATTGGGATTTTAGACATATAAGCCTGTGCACCTTCCCCTTCTTTGAGGTAGTGCGTCATATCTGTTTCGATAAATCCGGGTGCGATGGCATTGCAGCGGACGTTTCGACTGCCAAGTTCCTGGGCTATGGATTTGGTGAAGCCTATGATCCCAGCTTTGCTGGCGGCGTAGCTGCACTGTCCGGCATTGCCGCGTACACCCACAATTGAGCTCATGTTGATGATAGAGCCTTTGCGTTGTTTCATCATGGGTCTGATGACCTGCTTGGTCATATTGAAAACGCTTTTCAGGTTAACTTCCATCACATCATCCCATTGTTCTGGTGTCATGCGCATCAGGAGATTGTCTTTGGAAATACCGGCATTGTTTACACAAACATCTATGGATCCAAACTCTTTTACTACATCGTTTACAAAGGCTTCTGATTCAGCATATTTTCCTGCATTACTCCTCCAGGCTTTTGCCTTTACACCCATTCCTTCCAGTTTGGTTACCAGGGCAGCTGCTTTTTCCGCACTGCTTTCGCTGACGTATGTAAAGGCGATGTGTGCACCGTGTTCAGCCAATTTAAGGGCAATGGCTTCACCTATTCCGCGGGCAGCACCGGTAACAATGGCAACTTTATTTTCAAGTAACATATGGGGTTAGTTTAGAGAGTTTAGTTTAGAGAGTTTAGTTGAGAGAGTTTAGTTGAGAGAGTTTAGTTGAGAGAGTTTAGTTGAGAGATTTAAATTGAGAGCGGGGCGAAATTATTGATTTTCCAGCATCTTTAAAATTTCCTCCACCAATTTCCTGTCGTTACTGAGCCGGGGGATTTTATGCTGGCCACCGAGTTTATTTTTGTCTCTCAGCCACTGACTGAAGGTACCGCGGGGAAGTGGCAGTATAACTGGTTCCCGGAGGGCAATCCCTTTGTGCCTTTTGGCTTCGTAGTCGCTGTTCTGTTTTTTCAGTTCTTCATCCAATATGTGCGTAAATGCACCAAGATCTTCCGGTTCTTTTTCAAATTCAATCAACCACTGATGGGCTCCGTTTCCGTCTTCACTGAAATAAACAGGGGCTGCTGTATAGTCTGTGATAACTGTGCCGGTAAGCTGGCAGGTGGCTGCTATGGCCCTTTCCGCATTATCGATGATCAGTTCTTCTCCAAAGGCATTGATGTATAATTTCAGCCTGCCGCTAACTTTGATCCGGAATGGTTTCAGGCTGGTGAACTCAATGGTGTCTCCTATCAGATAGCGCCAGAGTCCGCCATTGGTGCTGATTACGGGTGCATATTGTTGATGCAGTTCAACATCCTTGAGTCCGATGGTTCGTGGTTCATCCTTGCCATACTCTTCCAGGGGCATGAATTCATAGAAAATACCATGGTCCAGGAACAGCAGCATACCATCGGAACCGGGAATATCCTGAGCCGCAAAGAAGCCTTCACTGGCATTGTACATTTCGAGGTAATGGATATCTTCTCCTATTAGCTTTTTGAATTGTTCTTTGTAGGGATGAAAGGAAACACCGCCATGCATGTAGAGTTCAAGGGATGGCCAGACTTCCTTCATGGTTTGTTTGCCGGTTTTTTCCAGTATTTTCTGGAAAAGCACGAGGGTCCAGGTGGGAACTCCCGAAACTGAGGTAACATTTTCAAGCAGGGTTGTATCAGCCAGCATTTCAATTTTGCTTTCCCATTCATCCATGAGCGCAATTTTGAGTTCCGGCGTCCTGATCCAGTTACCCCAGAATGGTGTATTTTGCATGAGTACGGCACTGAGGTCGCCGAAATGGGCTTCGTCATGGAGGTTGCTGATGGTGTGGCTACCGCCTATAACTAACCCTTTGCCGGTAAGGAGATCTGAGTCGGGGTTATGTATATAATACAGCGATAGCACATCTTTGGCTGCCTTGAAATGTCCGTCTACCAGACTTTCCTCACTTACTGGAATGAATTTGCTTTTATCTGATGTGGTGCCGCTGCTTTTTGCAAACCAGTTTACGGGTGTGTTCCAGAGGATGTTCTGTTCTCCGCCCATAATCCTTTCCACATAAGGTTTGAGGTCTTCGTAGCTGTGAATGGGAACGGCCTGCTTAAAAGCACGGGTGGTAAAAAGGCTGGAGAAATCATATAATCTGCCAAATTCCGTGTATTGGGCAGCGGTCACAAGGTCTTGCAGCACTTCACGCTGTGCCGATATGGGATGCTGTATCCAGGCTTCTATCCGCCAGGATCTCAGCCTTGCCAGTGTTGATATGGCAGGACTCAAAAGTTTCATGTTGGTTGCATGGCTCAGCGATCTCCGTATAGGGATTCCTGCCGGGCTTCTTCGTGAAGATAATCCTTTCTTTTCAGTTCGAAGTTTCTTCCGAGGTAAAGTCTTCGGACTTGTTCATCTTCTGCAAGTTCTTCAGCTGTTCCGTGCTTGAATATTTTTCCTTCTATCAGCAGGTATGCCCTGTCGCAGATAGAAAGGGTCTCATTCACGTTGTGATCAGTAATCAGGATACCGATATTCTTGAGTTTAAGGCGGGCTACAACGGTCTGGATGTCTTCAACGGCAATGGGGTCAACGCCGGCAAAGGGTTCATCCAATAGAATAAATTTCGGGTCAACGGCTAATGCACGTGCAATTTCAGTGCGTCTGCGTTCGCCACCGCTCAGGGAATCTCCATTGTTTTTCCGCACATGCGTGAGCCTGAATTCGTTCAGCAATTCTTCCAGCTTTTCCTTCTGTTGTTTTTTGCTGAGTTTTGTCATCTCCAGCACAGCAGATATATTGTCTTCTACAGATAACTTTCTGAAAACAGATGCTTCCTGCGGCAGGTAACCAATACCCATCTGTGCCCTTTTGTACATGGGTAGCTTGGTGATATTCTGGTTGTCCAAAAACACCTCTCCCTCATCAGGTTTGATCAATCCCACCACCATATAAAACGAAGTGGTCTTTCCTGCACCATTCGGGCCAAGCAATCCAACAATCTCTCCCTGCTTCACGTTAACAGATACCTGGTTAACCACGGTTCGGTTTTTGTAGCGTTTGACGAGATTATTGGTATGTATGGTCAGGTTCATCCATGCAAAAGTATCGAATTTCATGGGTATTAAATTGTACTTTTGCCCTTCAATCCAAAGATTTAACTGCTCATGAAAGTCATTGATCACATCAACCAGGCCAAAGAAACACTTGTTTCCTTTGAAGTATTACCTCCGCTGAAGGGTAAGAACATCAGTTCGCTGTACAATCACCTGGACCCGCTGATGGAGTTCAAGCCTTCCTTTATCAATGTAACTTACCACCGCAGTGAGCATATTTTCAAGAAAAAGCTCGATGGAACTTTTGAGAAAGTTGAAATCAGGAAGAGGCCAGGAACTGTAGCGATTTGTGCTGCGATCATGAACCATTACAAGATTGATGCCGTTCCGCACCTCATTTGTGGCGGTTTCACCAAGCGTGAAACAGAAGATGCGCTGATCGATCTTAACTTCCTTGGCATTGACAATGTGCTGGTGCTTCGTGGTGATGCCACCAAGAATGAAGCAAGCTTTGAACCGGAGCCGAATGGCAATGAGTACGCCATTGACCTGCTCAGGCAGGTAGACCGGCTAAATAATGGCATTTATCTGGAAGAAGACATACGCAATGGCTACCGCACACAATTCTGCATGGGTGTGGGGGGTTATCCTGAAAAACATTTCGAAGCTCCTAATCTGGAAGCGGATATGAAACACCTGAAAGCCAAGGTGGATGCTGGTGCGGAATATATTGTAACCCAGATGTTTTTCGATAACAGCAAGTATTTCGCCTTTGTTGACAAATGCCGTGCCAATGGCATAAATGTTCCAATCATACCCGGACTAAAACCGCTGACCAATAAAAAACAGCTGACGGTTATACCCAGAATTTTTCATGTTGACCTTCCCAATGAACTCATTGAAGATATGAATCGTACCAAGTCAGATGAGGATGCGGAAAAGGTAGGTGAAGAATGGCTTATTCACCAGTCCGTGGAACTGAAAAAGGCTGGCGTACCTGTACTTCATTACTACACCCTTGGTAAGCCGATGGTCATCTATAACGCGGTAAGTAAGGTGTTCTGATTTGCCTTTCTTAGGATTTGTTCCCAGGTTGTTTTGTTGAGCTGGATGGGATACTTCTTTTTCAGGGTTTCCATCCACCTGTTTTCAAGCTGTTCCTGGTAGTCGTTGATGACCTGTCCCCGGGCTTCTTCAAATGATTTTTGGGCAGGGTATGGATGAATTTTATCGATGATTACAAAACTCACGGAACCATCGCTTTCATTGGTGTGAAAACCGGAAACATACCCTTCATAAGGGGTAACGCCCTCGAGTAGCAGGATGTCTTTTTGCTCATACCTCCCAGTGTCTACAAGGGCAATTTCACTGTACAGTTTCCTGATTTGATCAGCTGAACGATCTGCGAGGTAGGAGTTTTTAACCAGTTCAGCAGATTCGCGGTTTATGCTTGTGATGGTGGTGACCGACATGGAAGCCTGCCAGGTGTACTTTAATTTTTGTTTCAGGTAAAAGTTCATCAGGCCCGTCTGGTCTGCCGTGGCTTTGCGCCAGACCATCCTGTCCATGATCTCAAACAACAGGTTGCCATCCCTGAATTCCCTGATTTGTTCTGCATAAGCAGGGTTGAATTTTTCCAGCTGTCTGCCGATATAGGCTTCCTTGTCTTTTGTATCGCGGGTTAGTCCGTATTTACCTATGGAGCGTTCAATCAGCGCATTGGTGGCAATAAATCGACGGTCATCCTGCAGCAGTTGTTCCTTTATCTCATATTCACTGTCAGCAACAGTTTTAGGTGGCGGTATATCTTCAACGAATTGGAGGATATGGAATCCATAATCTGTATGAAAAACCGGAGAAGGATGGTAGCTTTTGGGAAGGTTGAAGACCTCTGCCTCAAAGACCGGATCGAATTGACCAACACCAATGCCCTCAATTAATCCACCATTGGGTGCTGAGCTTTTATCGTCAGAGAATTGTTTAGCCAATGGTACAACATTTGCTCCTTTTGAAACAAGCTGATGCAGTGAATCTGCAAGCCTTTTCTTTTCGGTTACAATGGCAGCGTCGGCTCCTTCAGGCACAGCAATCAGGATGTGAAAAACAGTCCGTTTGCCAGTTGTTTTTCGGGAGCTGATTCTTTTGAAACGGTGAAAACCCTCAACGGATTCAATCGCCCTGGTGATTTCCCCATCCTTGATGGCGTAGATCGCATTTTCAAAAGGGTAAGGAAGTGTCAGTGCTGTGATGTATCCCATGTATTGAAACCCCGTGTCAGCTTCTGCATTGTTAATTTTGGGTATGAACTGATGAGCAGTTTCTATGGTAAGCAGCGATCGTTCAAAGGCTTGCCTGACGAGGGAGTCAAGGGTTTGCGTATGCAGGAGGTATTGGGGTTTGATCTGTTCCCTGAATGAGGCAAGGTCTGATAGCTGGTTGGCGAGCGTATCCAGCTTCAAATCGAGCGCTGCTCTTACTTTGAGCTTGTAACGGATGAAAGGTTCAAGGTAGTTCCTAACGGCTATGCTGTCTGATTCCGTATCCGTTGCGTTTTTCCTGTAAGCGTTGATAAATTCTTTGGCCTCTACTGGTTTCCCCCCGTAGGTAAACAGAACCTGTGCCCTGACGGAAATGGAAAGCGACAAGGCTATGATGCAGGAAAGCAGTTTGGTGGTATGCATGGTTATGGTGTTTTACCCGATTTGTTTTGCACATCCATAAAATCATCCACCTGCATGTAGGTGAGTTTTTTGGCCATGATGTTTTTGTTTTTGTCCAGCAGGTAAACCATGGGCGTTTGGTAAACGTCGTATAGCTGGCGGTAACCGGCTCTGCCTTCCTTGTATATCTTATCTTTGGTGGCATCGGTCTGGTAGATATGAACCCAGTCTTTGAGGTTCTTGTCTTTGATGAATTTCAGCCAGTTTTCCTTTCCGCCATCGGTCATGATACCCACCAATTTCACCCCAGACTTCTTCCATTTGGCCTGAAATATGGAGTCTATTCTGGGTACTTCTTCCTTACAGTGACTGCAGGTGGGGTCCCAAAAACAGAGAACGGTATAGGGCGCCTCCAATGCATACAAAGAGAAGTTTCTTCCGAGTGTATCGATCATCGGCAGTTCAGCAGCCCGTTTGCCAATAACATTGGCCATGAGGGAGTATCCACGGTCGTAAATGAATTTTCGGTACTTCTCATTCATCCAACTCTCTGCCTGTCCGGTCAGGTAATATTTTTCAAAGAGGTGCACAAAAACCGCATCCTGGCCCATGTAGCGGGGGTTGACATATTTATCAGTCAGGCTGGAAAGCACAAATTTGAACATTTCCTCATTGGGTTTTGAGGCAGACAGCATTTTGTCTGCATAGCGGATCAGTGAGTCGCTTTGCTGCGGCAATACTTCATCATAGTAACGATCGAACCGCCCCTGTAACACAGGTGTTCTGATCAGCCTTTCATCTGTGAAGCTGATGCCATCCCAGAAATGATCCCTGTAGTAATTATAGGCAAAAACACTGTCGAATTTACCACCCGGATGTTTGTCGGCCGGAGGCACCACAGGGTCTTTGAGGAGGTTGAAAATGGACGAAAGCAGGTGTTTGGGGTTGTTTTTCTGCAGGTTATCCCTGTATTGCTGCATGTCTATGCTTAGCCTGCGCATGCGGGCATTGGCACTGTCGTAGGCAGGTTCTCCCGGTTTGCCGGTCATTTCTTTTCGCAAAGCATTGACGGCATTGCCTGTTTCGAATGATTTTTTTTGGTAGTTGCCAAAAAGCAGGTTATCTGCTGATCCGGTGTAGTTTAATCCCTTAACCAGGTTGGCTGTATCTGCCAGCACTGAAAACTGCTGTTGCTGGTCGATGATACATTCAACCCATCCATTTTTTTGCGGGTAAACAATCATGTACACACCACCCTGCAGTTTTTTGTCGCCTTTGAACATGGCATTGCCGGCAGCATCAATGGCAGCTGAATCGATCAGGTATTGCTTGTTGCCAAAGTGGTAGGCCAGGTAGAGGTAACCAGCCTTAAACGGCTTGATATTCGCTTTGATGGCAAAACCGGTTGACTGGCTGAAGCCAGACAGAAGCAGTAAAGACAGGACAGGTATCAGTGTAATTCTCTTCATGCAGCATGGGTTTCCACAAAATTATTCAATTCATCCCGTTTTTTACCTGAAGATTAACTACTACCTCAACATTTAACGCTTTGGGAAGGATTGGAGGCGATGCGATTCCCTTAATTTTGCCGCATGCGCAAAAAGAAAAATCCTGTGCTGACTGCTGTGCAGGTGGAAAGTTATGCAGCCGGAGGGAAGTCCATTGCCCGTGTAGATGGTAAGGCAGTTTTTATTGAAGGGGCGGTACCAGGTGATGTGGTGGATGTGCGGCTTTCGAAGAGTAAGAAAGACTGGGCTGAGGGGAAAGCGATTAGGTTTCATGCCTATTCAAAAGACCGGGAGACAGCTTTTTGCAGCCATTTCGGGGTCTGTGGCGGATGTAAATGGCAGATGCTTCCATATGCCAAACAGCTGTTTTACAAGCAGGAAGAAGTGGAGCAACAGATGAAGCGGATAGGGAAGGTTGAGCTCCCCGAGATGCAGCCTATTGCCGGCGCACAGGAGACGAGGCATTACCGCAACAAGCTCGAGTTCACATTCAGCTCCAGAAGATATTTTACCGATGCTGAGATAGCCGAAATGGAAATGCCTGAGGAGGGTCCGCGTGGCTTACCTGCTATCCCTGCCCTCGGATTTCATGTTCCGGGTTCATTTGACAAGGTGATAGACATCGATACCTGCTACCTCCAGGGAGAGCCCAGTAATGCTATCAGAAATGCTGTGCGCACCTATGCTTTGCAGCAGGGGTATAGTTTTTACGATATACGCAACCATGTGGGATTACTCCGGAATCTCATGATCAGGCGCTGTGAAAGTGGTGAACTGATGGTGAACCTGGTTTTCGGGGAGGATGATGAAGCTGCACGCCAGGACCTGATGACGTATATCAGGGATACTTTCACGGAGATCACTTCATTGTATTTTACCATCAACCGCAAGTTCAACGACAGTCTGCATGATCAGGTTCCGATGTTATATGCAGGGAAACCTGATGTTGTTGAGGTGTTGGGCGGATTGCAGTTTAAGGTAGGACCAAAATCATTTTTTCAGACCAATACATGTCAGGCGGAAGTTTTGTACAGCATCACCAAATCGTTTGCAGCGCTTACAGGCAAAGAGGTTGTGTATGATCTGTATTGCGGCACAGGCAGTATTGGTATTTTTGTAAGTGATCAGGCTGCCAGTGTGATTGGTGTGGAACTCATTCCTGAGGCCATTGCAGATGCAGCGGAGAATGCTGTGCTGAATGGCATCAGCCATGCCAAATTCTTTGCCGGAGATGTGGCCGATATCTGCACCAATGATTTCTTTGCTGTTCATGGCAGGCCGGATGTTATCATCACAGACCCGCCCAGGGCAGGCATGCATGAAAAGCTTGTGCAGCAGATCCTTGAAATGGCTGCACCGGTAGTTGTATATGTTAGTTGCAATCCCGCCACACAGGCCAGGGATCTGCAGTTGTTGTCTGAAAAATATGCTGTCACTGCCATCAGGCCGGTGGATATGTTTCCCCACACCCATCACATCGAAAATGTTGTTCAGCTCAAGCTGAAGTGATATTGCTCCAGGTTCGTTAAATTTGTAAAACAAAGCAGCGTATGGAATCAGAAATCAGGCCAGGTCGTTTTCAGGTCTTGCCCGTCGTTATCAAGAATCTTGTTATCATCAACGGACTGGTATGGCTCGCGCAGATTACAGTTGGGCAAGATCTCATTGACATTGAAGATCTTTTTGCCCTGCATCATTTCAGTTCAGAGCTTTACCATTTCTGGCAGTTCATTACGTATATGTTCCTGCATTCCTCCTCTTCTTTCTTTCACATCCTCTTCAATATGTTCGCGCTTTGGATGTTTGGGTCAACTCTGGAGAATCTCTGGGGCCCGGGCAGGTTCCTGGCATTTTACCTGGTTTGCGGCGTTGGCGCAGGAATCACCCATGTGCTGGCACAGACCTATGACATCGCCCAGTACAATGCACTTTTTCAGCTGGGAGAGATTGGGGCTGAAGAGTTGTATATCCTCAGCAATATCCCCACCTTAGGTGCTTCGGGAGCTGTGATGGGCATTTTTGCGGCTTTTGCCTATACTTTCCCCAACAGTCAGATGATCATCCTCCCCATACCATTTCCCATTAAAGCCAAATGGGCACTGCTTGGATTGGCTGTACTTGACCTCATCGGAGGAGTTTCCAGTCAGTCTACCGGCATCGCACATTTCGCTCACCTCGGAGGTGCGGCGTTTGGGATTGTGGTGGTAATGATCTGGAACAGGAAGAACAGGAGACATTTTTACTAAAACACAAACGGTCATGTCGTACAGCAAGAATATGGGATCAGGCCGCACAGGAATCTGGAATACAGGTAATCCGCTGGTCATGCTCATTGTGCTTCAGGTCATTTTTTTCATCACCCTCAACTTCATCAAAAGTATTTATACTTTTTCCAGTCTGGCTGATGAAGCTTTTTACCGGAATATCTACCACTGGTCCATTTTACCCGCCGACCCGGCAAAGTTTATTACGAGACCATGGACTATTGTTACCATGATGTTTGCAGAGTTGAAAACGCTTACGGTAATCAGTAACCTCATTTGGTTGTGGACTTTCGGATACCTGGTACAGGACCTGTTAGGGAATGATAAAATTATCCCTTTATACGTATACAGTGCCTTTGCAGCCGGTATTGTTTTCATGCTTGCAGCCAACCTGGCTTTTGGCGGACAGACAGCAGGGATGTTCTTCAATGGCGCGGCATCAGCTGTAATGGGCCTCGCTGTGGCAGCTGCAACCTTGTCTCCCGGATACAGGTTCTTTCCCATGATAGGTGGAGGTATACCTTTATGGATTATTACCACAGCATATGCAGTCTTGCAGGTGGCGGCGCTGGGCAGACAGCCGGTGATGCTTGTTCCCGTGGCAGCAGCAGCACTGGTAGGATATTTTTTCATCCGCAGGGTTAACGAGGGCAAGGATCCCGGGGCCTGGATGAATCAGTTTTTTGACTGGAGTGCCAACCTGTTTACACCCGGAAAAAATAATACTGGCAAATTCAGGAACACCTCTTTTTACGAAAAAAGCGGAAGGGAACCTTTTGTCAGAAAACTCAACGTAACCCAGCAACGTGTGGATGCTTTGCTGGATAAAATCAACCAGAGCGGCTATGAACAGCTGACTGACGAAGAAAAAGAATTTCTGAAGCAAGCCAGTAAAAAAATTTAAAACTCCACACATTACCATGGCCAGCCGTAAGCGCTATTTCCACGGGTTTGTCTTGTTGCTGAACATACTGACAGGAGTGCTTTTCCTTTTCTGCAGTTTTGCATCCAGGCTACATCCCTGCGACTGGTGGTTTACCGGGTTTCTCGGGTTGTTTTTCCCTTTCATCACTGCGTTGATGTTCTTGTTTGTATTTTTCTGGCTGCTTGTGAAAAGGAGCTGGTCTCTCATCAGTTTATTGATTCTTGTCATGGGCTTTGCGGCGATTTCCCTGCATCTGCCATTAAGGACAGACGCCGGGTTCAGTAAAGAGAAGCAAAAGGAAGAGCTTCGGGTGATGAGCTGGAATGTGCGTCATTTTATTCCCTTTGATGAGAGCAGTTTTAAACCAGACAGGCTTCGGCACCGGCAGCAGATACTTGAACAGATCAGGGAATATCAGCCTGATGTGATTTGTTTCCAGGAGTTCATTGCCATGCCGGGTGACGGAGAGGATGATCCTCTTTTTCAGTTAAAGTATAAGTTCGGGTACAAGTACCATCAGTTTGCCGGTGAGGATATTTTTGGTACCAAGCAGTATGGCGGTATTGCGATTTTCTCCCGATATCCAATCATGGATGGCAATTCCATTTCTTTTCCGCCATCCTATGATACCAATGTGGAAAATCCCGTTTATGCGGATATCCTTTTCGGCGGAGATACCATCCGCATCTTTTCCGTTCACCTACAGTCGTTCGGATTTGGAACCAGGGAATACGATGCCATTGATGACATCAAGGCTGAAGGCGACAATAATATCAGAGATTCCAAGTACATCCTGCGTAAAATGCGTAATACCTTTTCATGGCATGGCCGGCAGGCTGATTTTCTTTCCGAGGAAATCAAGGCTTCTCCCTATCCTGCAATAGTGATGGGTGATCTGAATGATGTGCCCGGCTCGTATGCCTATGCTGTGATGCGCGGCAACAGGGAGGATGCATTTTTGCAGCGGGGTGCAGGACTGGGTGCTACCTTCACCAGCTCTTCATCATTCATTTTACAACTGCTTCCTACGCTTCGCATTGATTATATTTTTCACCCGAATAAGTTTGCTACAACACAGTTTATGACTGGGGGCAGGCGACTTTCCGACCATAGTTTTCTGCTGGCTGATATCCGATTATAAGGGGTATCTCTCCTACAATTCGTATCTTTGTATACTTAAATGAAGATCATGCCGGCATTGCAGTTTTACAATTCGCTCTCGCGTCAGAAGGAAGTTTTTCAGTCGCTTATACCCGGAAAAGTGGGTTTATATGTATGCGGTCCAACTGTAAGCGGAGAGAGTCACCTCGGCCACGCCAGGCCCTTCATCACCTTTGATATTGTTTACAGGTACCTCAGGCATCTGGGTTATCAGGTTCGCTATGTGCGGAACATCACTGATGCTGGCCATTTTGAGGAAGAGGGCAGGGAGAGTGAGGATAAGATTTCCAAGAAGGCTGCCCTGGAAAAGCTTGAACCCATGGAGCTGGTGCAGAAATACACCAATCTGTTTCACTGGGCTATGCGGGAATTTAATAACATTGAACCCAGCATTGAACCCACTGCAACCGGGCATATTGTGGAGCAGATTGTGATGATACAGAAGATCATAGCAGATGGGTATGCTTATGAAGCCAATGGTTCGGTTTATTTTGATGTAGAAAAATACCACCGGCATTTTGGTGCCAGAAATATGCCTTACGGCATACTGAGTGGCAGGGTGCTGGATGACCAGCTCGAGACCACCAGGGAGCTGGAATCACAGGAAGAAAAACGTAATAAGGCAGATTTTGCCCTCTGGAAGCATGCTGCTCCGGAGCATATCATGCGTTGGGAGAGTCCGTGGGGCGAGGGTTTCCCCGGCTGGCACATCGAGTGTTCCGCCATGAGTACCAAGTACCTGGGTGATGAGTTTGACATCCACGGTGGAGGTATGGATTTGCAGTTCCCGCACCATGAATGTGAGATTGCCCAGAGTGCTGTTTGCAACCACAAGATACCTGCCCGGTTCTGGTTGCACAACAACATGATCACCATCAATGGTCGCAAGATGGGGAAGAGTTACAACAATGTGATCAAGCTCAGTGAGCTGTTCAGTGGCAATCACGAAATTCTTACCCAGGGTTATTCACCGATGACCGTGCGGTTCTTCATCCTGCAGACCCATTACCGCAGTACCCTCGATTTCAGCAATGAGGCGCTGCAGGCTGCGGAGCGCGGACTCAGGAGGATGTGGGAAGCATTCACCCAGTTGAATAAGTTTGAGGTTTCAGGTGATGTAGTTACTGCAGGCGACCTTGACCTCGAGGCGCATTGTTTCGGTGTTTTGAGCGGACTCGAAGCAGACATGAATGACGATCTCAACACCGCCAAGGTGCTGGCAGGATTGTTTGAGCTCGTACCTGTTATCAATTCTATCAAGGACGGTTTAATCAGTAAAGATGCACTCACATCATCCACCATGCGCATGATGAAGGAGATGTTCAATACTTATCTTGTTGATATTTTTGGTTTGAAGGAAGAGAAGAAGCAGGACGATCAGAAGTTGTCTGCGGTACTCGGACTCATTGCCGATATCCGCAGGGATGCCAGGGCCCGCAAGGATTACGCTACTTCCGATAAGATCAGAAACCAGCTGCTGTCTGCCGGTATTCAGCTGAAGGATGAAAAGGATGGGGGAGTAAGTTGGGAGTTGGTGTAGGGGGAGAAGGCACGAAGTAGAAAGGCAAGTTAAGAGAAATAAGTTGAGAGAGTTTATTGCTCAACCCTCAACTAAACTCTCTCAACTAAACTCTCTCAACTCATGTATTTCAAGGCTGGGCACAAGAGTGGATACAGAAAGATACAACGTTTGGAAAAAATTTTAAAACTCCCCTCCTGGACAGGAGGGGTGGATCCAGACCGAGCAACGCGAGTGTCTGGAGACGGGGTGGTGGATAATTTCTCTGATTCAAACACCCCAGCACCTGCCTATGGTAGGTAAATCTGGCCAGAGCCTGACCACCGTGGCGCAAAAGCGGATTCTTAAAAGAATAATTTCCAAAGACAGTTCTGAGCGTGTTTAGTGTGTTATTTCTATCAGCCTCTTTTTAATTTTTTCAACTGCTTTCGGAGAGAGAATCCAGTTCATGGGCAGGGAGTCTTCCAGTCCGTTTTCATATAGGTTGATGACCTGGTAAGATTGTTCATCCCCATTGATTTCCTGCAGGTATTTTTTCAGTCTGAGGTTATGGTAGTCGGTTTGCCGGGCATGGGTGCCAGTTAATGTGAGTACTGGAGCAGCCAGGTCGTTCAGGAGCGGGTGAACCTTTTGAGGCAATTGTTTTGTGGCCGGATCGTTGGTGATATGAAGGATATGAAACCTGATTTTGCCAAAGGGGTGGTACGGATTTTTCTTCAATGAATCGGTGATCAGTGCATGCAGATCCATCAACATTTCATGGGTGATACCAGCCCCTGAATTGTCTATGTAGCCAGCGTCCACGAAGTAGTTGTTCCTGATGCGGCCTGCAGGACTAAAAATGGGGAAACGTGCCCCCAGCACGATGCCGCTGGCGATGGAAATATCTTCTTCCGGTTTAAGTTCCCGAAGCACATCTATTCGTTGTCCGAATGTTTTTTTATCCAGCCTGATATTACTCAGGGCAGCCGGTGTACCATCCTGCATGCGTGTGCAGTTGATGAAGATGACTGGCATAGTTGAAAGGCTGTCTTTAGCCGGATTGAGTCCGGAAAACCCTGATTGCATGAAGCTATCTATCTCCGGGGCTTTGCCGCTTTTTTGAAGCGACTGCTCCAATGCACCTGCTCTGTCGCTCCAGCCATTGTCAGGAATGAGCGGGAGAACAATATCCTTACCAAGGAGTGAAGCCAGCGGGTAACTCAGGAAATCGGAGGAGAGATAAGTCTGAATGGTTTTAGTTCTTTGCGGCGGAGGTATTTGCTGAGTAGCCAGAAAGGAGAGATTACCCAGGCTGCCACCTGAAGAGCCCGACAGGGAGAACATTTGTTTGTAAAGTCCTCCTTCCATGAGGGAGTCTAATCTGGAAAGTACGGATGCCGTCCAATAGGCAGACCGCGAAGCACCTCCATCCGACATGACCAGGTAAACCGGAAAGTGTTTGTCGGCCTGCGCCAGTGTAGCACTTCGAGCCGCCATCCATTTGTTGAAATAGGTCCTCAGTGCAGGACGTTCGGTATGTGCAGGTTGCTTTTCGCGTTCAATTAACTTAACCCAGTGTGTTTCCCTTGCAAATCCTGCCAGTATGATGGCAGCGATGACTACAAAATGGAAGTTGATTTTCAGTTTGAAAGACAGCATAGACAGGATATTTCCAGCCCCCAGGAGTAGTCCGAACCCCAGTAATAAAATGGGAAGTGGAGACAGCATCCTTGCTATAGGGATGGAATACAAGGTAGTCAGGTATAAACCCGATGCTGCCAGGCAGACTGCCAGGAAAGCAGCGAAGAAGTTTCTTTCTTCGGGTATCCGGATTGCTGTAATGCTGCCTGCATTTGTGTGAGGGTTATGGTAAATCCATTTTATCAGTTTTGTCAGGATGTCGTTTTGATGCGATTCTGCAGTTGTATCATTTAGATCCCGTGCGGTATGAAAAGCCTTATTTCTTCTGGTGGTTATCAGAAAAAGCAATGAAAACTGTAAAAAGGGAAGCAGCAAAAGGTAATGGACAGGAGTATTCGTCAGGGCCATCCAAGCAGATGCCGCAATGGCAATAAACCAGGCTGACGTTTGCAGCCAGGTGTGCGATAAGGTTGGATTGTCTTCAAGAGATTTGAAAAGTAGGTTGTAAATCAGGTAAAGCACCCATGATATCAGGAAGATGGCAGCTGGATGCAGGTTGATTTGTGGTGATGGGTAGGCGAAGTATATTGCTGTAAAAGCTGTGGTCAGGCAATTGAAGCCCAGCCAGCGCGGGAAATGAACCAATCCGGTTTCAGGAAGGTAGATTTTACGGTAGTTGTTGTAGCTGATCAGTCGGGATGTATACCATGTCACCAATGCCCAGAACAGCAGGGTAGTTACAAAGAACCAACCACTCCAATTAGATTGAAAAGCGTTGATCAGGATATCTTTCCCTTGAATGGTGTGTGTAAGTAAAAAAGCACCAGCAACCAGGATGAGGATACCCGGAAAGAATACCCTCATCAGTTGTAATCCGGAAGAGATCCATTGAAGCGGTTTATGCAAGGAAAGGAAGTTTCCTATAAATATAGGCTGAATGGATTTATTTTTTAAATTCTTCAAAATTTCTTACATTCAATTATTCGTATCCTGAAAAACGTTTTAAAATTCAGGAAATATGAAACAGATTATTCTTTGCATGGCAGCTATGCTATTGCTGCAATTCATTTCTTATCAGGGAAATGCGCAATTACTCAAAAAACTGAAAGACAAAGCAGAACAGGTAGCGAATAAGGCTATTGACAGGGTTGTTGACAAAAAAGTGGATGAAACTTTTGGGAAACCTGGTCAGGGTGGTCAGCCCGGTCAAGGACTACCGGGTAGTCAGACCGGTCCGGGTAGGACCGGCAACAGCAACAATTCTGGTGCAGGATTGATTTCAGCCCCTCCGGATGTGAACATGAACCTGACAGAATCCGAAAATGCTTTCAAGAAAAGTCAGTTTGGAGAGTCCCGGTATGGACTTCAGCAGGCTATGCTGGGGGTGGAGCTCATGATGGGCAAGGAATTGATGCGTAATTTCCCTTTGCGCCTCGGTGGGTTACCAGCAGATACCACTATGGACAAGGTCAGCAGCAGCGGATGGGGCTGGGCCGGACTTACAATAGAACGGTTTTATCGTCAGTCTGAAAAGGAATTTCAGGTCATGGTCGCCAATAATGCCACATGGATGCAGGCTGTCAACCTCTATCTTACCAACAACGGTTTTGCACAGCAGACAGCAGATAACCAGCAATGGAAGCAGGTAAGGTTTCAGGAGACGAGGTCTGTTATTGAATTTGACAAGGACAGTGGATATACTTTATCGGTTCCGGTAGGGCAAACAACATTAGTGGTGTTGAAAGGTATCAATTTTGCCACAGAACCAGAATTCATGGCTGCAGCGAGTGAGGTGAACATAAACTTAATCAAGCAAAAACTCGGTGAACAATGAAAACGAATTTGAAAAACATGTTGCTGATTACATCAGTATTAATTTTAAGTTTGATAAAAGTTAATGCTCAGGATGAGTTCGGAAAGAGGCTGAGTGAGGCGCGGGCTGCTTTTGCTGCCAATAAGTTAGGCGATGCCCGTTTTGCCATGCAGCAGATGATGCAGGAGATTGATATCAACATTGGTAAGAGCATTCTCAAGCTATTGCCTGCCAAAGTGGATAGCTGGACAGTTAATTCAGCCAACGACCATGTTTCCGGCGCATCCGGTTTCTTTGGTGTTGTGGTGCACAGGGATTATGGAACGATAGATTCTGCCGGAGCTCCTTTTTATGTGGAGGTTATTAATAATTCACCCGTGTTGGTCGGACTGAATGCTTTATTGTCCTTACCAGTAATGGTGAATGGTGACGGACGAAAAGTGGTAAAGGTGGCGGGTTATAAGGCACTGATTGAGACAAGCAGTAATGATTTTGGTCCGACTGGAGGGCATACCCTGCAAATCCCGATTGGTTCCACCTTGATTACACTTAATCTGAATAAAGGTACCCAGGACCAATTGCAGAAAATTGCTGAATCGTTGCCAATTGCTGAGATTGCTAAGCTTTCTCAATAGAAATACTAGTAATCAATTCAACTCCTTCCACAACAGGTCTTTCAGTTCCTGCAGTCCTGTTCCGGATACAGAAGAGATGAATACATGTGGGATATCCTTGGGGAGTTCGGCAGTGATCGCCGCTTTCAGCTCATCATCCAGCATGTCGCTTTTGGAGACGGCAATGACGAATTTTTTATCCATCAATTCTTCGTTGTATTGTTCCAGTTCGCTGAAGAGCACTTCCAGGTCTTCCCGGTGGTTGTTGCTGTCTGCCGGAATAAGAAATAGCAACACAGGGTTTCTTTCGATGTGACGGAGGAAGCGGTGCCCGAGACCACGACCTTCTGCAGCTCCTTCGATGATACCCGGCAGGTCGGCCATGCAGAAGGATCTTCCTTCCCGGTACTCCACCATGCCCAATTGCGGGGTAAGGGTAGTGAAGGCATAGTCGGCTATTTTGGGTTTGGCTGCGGTGATGGAGGACAGCAGGGTAGATTTGCCTGCGTTGGGAAAACCAACCAGACCCACATCCGCCAGTACTTTGAGTTCCAGCACTTTCCAGCCTTCTGATCCGGGTTCACCTGGTTGGGCATATTCCGGAGCCTGGTTGGTGGCTGTAGCGAAGTTCTTGTTACCCAGTCCGCCCCTTCCTCCTTTTACCCAAACAAATTCCTGTCCGTCTTCCAGGATCTCACCGTCTTTGTTACCCGTTTCTTCATCCATGGCAACCGTACCCAGCGGTACTTCAATGATAATATCTTCACCATCCCGACCGGTCATGTTGTTTTTATTACCACCCTGACCGTTTTCGGCGATGACATTTTTATAATAGCGCAGGTGGAGGAGCGTCCACAGATTTTTATTACCCCGAAGTACAATATGACCACCCCTGCCGCCATCGCCACCATCCGGACCCGCCATTGCGTTGAATTTGGTCCGCATAAAATGCTTACTTCCCGCACCACCATGCCCACTTTTACAGAATACCCTGATCTGGTCTACAAAGTTTGATTTTTCCATGAAGGGCAAAGGTAGGGAAAAGAACGAGGCACGAGCTTGCCAACAGAAGGTTGGGCACAAGGCACAAGGCACGAGTTGTGTTGGAATTGTTCGGAAGTTGTTTACCGGAAGTGGGTGGTTTACCTAAAGCTTCAGTGTTTTTGGTAAAGCATTTTCGGGTTGTATAAAAAATGAACAATAGGTGATTAGGTTATTCACTAATATATAATATACTAGAAATTAAGGAGATACGCAAATCAAAATTTGATATGTGTTGGTAACCTATTTTCTCACCTATTTTTTGCATTTAAATGCCTGACTTGATAGGTATTGAAGTATTTTACTTGACTTCAGGAGTATTTTTCTTCCACTTATCCTTTCAAAATACGGCTAACCATTGCCCAAAAATCCAATCCCGGGAAAACAGAAAGTTTGATCTGTATCTGTTTTAAACACCAAAATCAATTGCGTGAAAAAGGGGTTGTTACTGTCATTTTTAGTCATGTGTTCCATGCTGGTACGCGGACAGGTTTATTTTCTGAATGAGGATTTTTCAACTGCCAATGGAAGTACGCCACCGTCTGGCTGGACCATAGACCGAACATCAGGTGCGGTATCAGATACTTGGAAGTTCAATAATCCTGGCGGTCGTTCCACTGTCTTTCCAATCACCGGTAATTTTGCAATTTTCGATAGCCAGCGTGATTCCCCGAATGGAGGAGCGGAAAAAGTTTCGCTGGTATCACCATTTGTGGATTGTTCATTTAGCCAGCAGATACTGCTTTATTTTGATCATCAGTTTATTGGCGGCAGACAGGGAAAGGGCACAGTAGAAGTTTTTGATGGCACCACTTGGGTTACCCAGCAGGTTTATACAGACAGCACCAATGGTGTGGAATCTGCCGTGTTGAATATCAGTGCCTTGGCCGGAGGTAAATCCAATGCCCGATTCAGGTTTACCTGGGAGGGCGATTCATCTTATTATTGGCTGATTGACAATGTAAAAATATTTGCACCGCTTACCCGAGATGCAGGCATTCGTTCGATAGAAACACCTCAGATGCCATTCAACAGTGGCAACAATTCCATTAGGGTTGGACTTGTTAACGAAGGTGTTGAAACGCTCACCTCAGCCACTATTCGATGGTCGGTTGATGGCGTTGCGCAGACTCCTTATAACTGGACAGGCAGCCTTGCACTTGGACAAACTGCAACTGGATTACAGATCGGAACATTTAATTTTCCCAGTGGCTTGTTGAAGAATGTGAAAGTGTGGGTGGATGCACCCAATGGACAGGCAGATCTCAACAGGTTAAATGATACTTTGCAGCGCCGTTTGGCCGCTCAGCTCTGCGGTGTGTATACTATTGGGGGTGTTAGTCCTGATTTTGTAAGTTTTGGGGATGCGGTGAGTGCGTTAAATGCGGCTGGTGTTGGATGTCCTGTTGTGTTTAAGGTTAGGGATGGTGTGTATGATGAGCAGGTGAAGGTATTTGAGGTGTTGGGATCATCGGCGGTTAATACGATTAGGTTTGAGGGTGAGAGTGGGGATAGCAGTAAGGCTGTGTTGCATTATCAGCAGAGTAATCCAGCTAATGATTTTACATTGAGTTTGAGTGGTACGGATTATGTGGGTTTTAGCAAGCTGGGTGTTAGGCGGAGTAATGGGAGTATGGGGATAACGATACAGGGAGGATCTAAGGATATTCGATTTGAGCGAGGTTGGTTGAGTAGTATTGCTGTTGGTGATGGTGTAAGGTCTGATTCTGGTTTGGTGATTAGGGGTAATAATATGGTGGGATCGGATATTAGAGTTGGATTTTCCAACTACAAAGTTTGGAGTAAGGATGTGCTAATAGATAGTAATGATATTGGAGGGATAAGTGTGAATAAGTCTCATGATGTTATAGTTTCCGGTAATCGTTTTGGTCGTATTGATTGCGATACTGATTCATTAGTTCATGTAAGCAATAATATAAATAGCAACCAAGGTTGGGGGGTGTATACTGGTGAGGGTGTTATAAGATTGCATAATTCTGAGCGAGTAGATGTAGATTCAAATTTTATTTTTTCTAATCAATATCCGGTTGAAATAGGTATTAGAGTTGCTTCTGGTAAGGATATTCGTTTAATTGGTAATAGATTAGATTTAAGATCACCCTATTTTGAGAGGTATGGTATACTAGTTGCCCAGAGTTGGGATATTCCTTATGGCCAGAAAGTGTTGTCTGGCAAGGTTTCGATTTTGGGTAATGAGATTAATACGTCTAGAGGGAATGGTATATATATAGGATATGTTGGCTATGATGTAAGCTCCCCCTATTTTTGGACCAATTCGGATTAGAGTTTTAGGGGTTTTTAGTAATTCTAGGGAAACGGATTAAATAAATTCTGCCGGCGGTACAAAACCGAGTGCTGCATGTGGTCTTTCATGGTTATAATCCATTCGCCACTGTTCAGCAAGCATTCTGACTTCATCGAGTGTAAAAAACAGGTAGGCATCAAGCAATTCTTTTCTCATTGATCCATTTTTTCGTTCGATAAAAGCGTTTTGTACCGGTTTTCCGGGTTGGATGAATAATAAACGAATACCTCGCTCTTCGCACCATACTTTTAGTTTTTCACTGATAAACTCAGATCCATTATCTACACGGATAGATTCCGGCTTTCCTCTATACTCAACAAGCCTATCAAGTACTCTGATTACCCTCTGGGTTGGAAGCGAGGTATCCACCTCAATGGCAAGGAGGATTCCCGATTGTAATCATCCATGACATTGAGTAACCTAAATCGCCTGCCATCAACTAAACTGTCCGACATAACCTGCCTCCCGGCAGGCAGGAATCCATGCTCCAGGTTTTATTAATTTCCTCAGGAATCAAAAGGGGCACTTTTACCCGATTGGGGATTCTTCGTTTGGGTTTTCGCCTGATATTCAGTTTAAGCGTGGTATAAATTCGATAAAGGCGCTTGTGGTTGTAGTCATGCCCCTTTCTACGAAGTCTGTAATAACACTTACAAAATCCAATAGAGGGATGTTTTTCCACCATTGCATTCAATGCATCAATCAAAGAACTATCATCCCTGCGAACCTTCTTATAGATCATATCAGATCTGGGAAGTGAGACCAATTTACAGGCCTGACAAACACTCAAATTCTCTTGCACCAAAAGTTCTACCGCTTCTCGTTTATCGTCAGGCCGCCGTACTTTTTTTCAAGTACTGTTTTTACTGCATCAATTTCCAATGTCAAATTGGCCACAATACGTTTCAGTCTGGCATTTTCATCTTGGAGATCTTTCATACGGACAACATCGCTTACTTCCATACCGCCATACTTAGCCTTCCAATTGTAAAATGTGGCATCGCTGATACCAATTTCGCGACAGATTTCCTTGACAGTCCTGCCTGTCTCCTGAGTTCTCAAAATCGACACAATCTGTGCCTCTGAAAAATTCTTCTTTTTCATGTTTAAACCATTTAAGTTAGAGAATATTCTCTAAATCCGAATGGTTTAAATATGGGGAACCTTACACATTCTAATTACGCTTAACAGTTTTGCTCAAAATGATACGCATCAAATTTTGTCTCCCGATGGAAAGATGATGGTTAAAATTGCGCTCAATGCTGAAAAGGGGTTGATTTATCAGCTTTCCTATTTGAATCAAGCTGTGGTGTTGGATTCCAGGTTTGGGTTAAAAGTAAATGGTGAAAACTGGGAACAAAACATTGTAATTAAAAACATAGAATCCAGGGCAGTAGATAAAGATTGGACACCCATTTATGGAGAGCGGTCAAATGTAAAAGACCAATTCAATGAATCTGTATTCTATTTGAACAAAGAAGAGAATAAGAATAAACAATTAAAAATAGTTGTCAGGGTGTATAACCAAGG
>CAMAXV010000023.1 GCA_945862385.1 Chitinophaga pinensis | reverse complement strand
TGGGAAAGGGTGGTGATGAAACTTTACTTCTGGCTCAAAGAGATATCACTCTCGGAAGAGAAAGGATTCGGGCTGGATGCCAGCAATGTGACGGTGGAGAAATTCCCGCTTGTTGTAGCTCCTGTCAAGAGTCTGCGGCTTAAACGCATACAGACTGAAGAGGAATAAAATAAGGGGCCGCTGAAAGCGGCCCCTTATCATTTCGGGTATTTAACGGGATGCTATTTTTTTACTTTCAGCATGGCCTTAAGTTTTTCCTCATATTGTATATTAATATCTGAGGCTTTCTTTTCAGCATCATCGACCTTTTTGGAAAGGCTGTTGATGCTGGCTATCTGAAGGTTACTGGGTGCAGCTTCATTGAAGCAGATGGCCTGATAAACCTGCGTGATTTCTTCCCTCAGCCTTGTTTCATCTGCAAAAATCGAGGTTTGTTTGGTTGGTAGCAGATCTGCACGCAGTGTTTCAAGGGCATTGATGTAGTCCTTTCCCCATTGCAGTGCTTTCTTTTGCTTCAGCGTGTTGATGGTATCCTTGTACATTTTCTGCTTTGCTGAAATCCCCGCAACAACCGATGCCAGTTTTAAATGCATGTTATACAGCTGCATGGCTGCAGCAAACTGTGCCTTGCGCTCTTCAACAGAAATGCCGGATGCAGGATCGTGAACAAGCTTGAATGCCTGGCTGTATTCTTCCTTACCTGCCTTTACTTTAAGCGTATAATTGCCGGGAAGAACCTGAGGTGCAAATGCACTTCCATTGTCTGGTTTGGTGCCTCCAACTGCTGTTTTGGGTGGCATCATACGCTGTGACCAGGTAACGCGGTTGATGCCTTTTCTGTTTGTGCCCGGAACTGTTTGTACGAGCTTACCCTCGGTATCATAAATTTCGAGTTTGATGGTTCCTGTATTGATCCGGTCCTTCAAAAAGTACTGAAAGGGTTTGAGGGATGGCGCATTGGGAGCAACCCATCCACCTGTACTTGGAAAGCCGCCATCTCCGAAACTGCCTGTAGAGAGTGTGATGTCTCCTGTTTCAAATAAATGAAAGTCTTTCTCTCTGATAGAAGCAGTCAGGTTTCTCATGGCAGCAATGTCGTCCACAATAAGAATTCCACGTCCGTGGGTGGCCACAAGCAGGTCATTGGTAACAGGATGTATTTTAATATCCCTTACAAGCGCATACCAGGGTATGTTGTTTTTCATCCTGAACCAGTCTTTCCCGGCATTGAGGCTGGCAAACAATCCCATTTCCGTTCCAAGGAAAAGCAGGTCACTGTTTACGGGGTCTTCAATGATTTTGTGGGCAAATCCGGTGAATTCGGGACTTTTAAACGCCACCCATGTTTTTCCACCATCAGCAGATTTGGCTGCATAGGTTTTATGGTCTCCATACATGTGGTTCTCAAAACTGGCATAAACAACTTCTTTGCTGAATTTTGAAGGATGGATGCTGCTGACCCATGTTTGTTTGGGAATATCCCCTGGGAGATTGATGGAGGTATTGGTCCAGGTTTTTCCACCGTCTCTTGTAACCTGAAGGTTACCATCATCAGTTCCTACCCAAACCATCTGCTCATCAAGCGGAGATTCGGCAATGGTGAAGATTGTGGTGTGGTTTTCTGCGGATGTATTGTCGGCACTGAGTCCACCGCTTTTTTCCTGCTCTTGTTTCTTCTTGTCATTTGTGGTCAGGTCCGGTGAAATACGTGTCCAGTTCCTGCCCTGATCCTGAGAGCGGAAGAGGTACTGCGCACCGGTATACAGATTTTTAGGGTTGGCTTTGCCAGTGGCAATGGGTGTATTCCAGTTCCACCTGAGTTTGTCCTCAGCTTCTGTTTGAAGGGGTCTGATACCAACTGACTTTACAGTCTTCAGGTTAACCCTGTTTACATCACCACCCTGTGATTCTGCATAAGCAATATCCGGATCGGTTGGGTCAGGAACAACCCAGAATCCATCACCACTGTAAATGGCTTTCCAGTCGCCATTGGCCACACCGCCTGCATTTGACGAAGGTGCCACCCAGCTTCCATTGTCTTGTAATCCGCCAAAAACCCGGTATGGTTTTCCCATATCATGTTCTACATGGTAGAATTGTCCAACCGGAATATTCTGCATAAAGCTCCACGTCGCTCCACGGTCGAGGCTCATGTAAACCCCGCCATCAGTGCCAAGGTACATGTGGTTGGTGTTGTTGGGGTTAATCCAAAGTGCATGGTGATCGCTATGCACCCAGCCGCCTTCGCCGCTGGCTTCCGCAAAGGAATATCCTCCGTCGCTGGAATAGGCAAAGGAATATGCCGGCCTGTAAACCCTTTTAGGGTCCTTGGGATCTATAACCAGTGTGCTGAAGTAGAATGGTCTGGAGATCACATTGAGTGATGCACTCTGTTGTTTCCAGTTTTCACCGCCATCGGCTGATATATACAATCCTGTTTTCTCTGCTTCCACAATAGCAATCAGGTTATTGGGTGCTGATGGTGCGATGGCAAGCGCAGTGCGGCCAATGGGTTTTCCGGGCAATCCGTTGGTCAGCTCTTTCCAGGTCTTTCCGGCATCAGTACTCTTCCATACTCCGCTGCCTGTGCCGCCTGATGAGAAAGAATAGGGGGTTCTCCTGAATTCCCAGGTAGTTGCATAAATGGTGTTATTGTTTTGCGGATCGATGGAAATATCAGCACAGCCTGCTTTTTCTGAGATGTAAAGAATTTTTTCAAATGTCTTTCCGCCATCTGTTGATTTATACAGACCGCGGTGTTTACTGTCGCTCCAAAGCGGACCGGGCGCAGCTACATAAAGTACCTGGCTGTTTACCGGATCGATGGCTATTTTGGCGATGTGCTCGGTGGAATCAAGTCCGCCTGATCTGATCCAGTTGCTTCCCGCGTCGGTGGACTTATAAAATCCATCTCCAATGGAAACAGAGTTTCGCATGTTGCTTTCTCCTGTTCCGGCATAGATGATTTTGGGGTTCTTCTGGTCAATGGCAATAGCGCCTATACTCTGGCAATATTTATCAAAGATGGGTTTGAATGATGCCCCGGCATTGGTGGACTTCCAGATGCCGCCACCTGCTGTTCCTACATAAATGGTCTTGCCCTGATCGGCGTTCACGCCATCGATGGCAGCAATCCTTCCGCTCATCGTACCCGGACCCAGTACCCGGGCTTCCATAGTTCCAAAAGTACTGGAGTTGATGTCTTGTTGGGCGCTGACTCCTGTAACTAAAAGGAGTAGCGTGCAAACCCTTGCAATTGTGTTGATTAGATGCTTCATTTGCGTTATTTTGGTTAACAAAAAAACCCGGCGATTACCACCGGGTTTGAAAAAAATAGGCTTGATTATTGTTGTACTTTGAATGCAGCTTCGTCAACCGGACCATTGATCACAACTTTGGTGATGGTGATTGGTGCTGGAATCTGGCTGTTTTCCATGGTGAAAGGCATGACGATTCCTTCGGGCAGTTTCTGGAAATTACTCATGTTTACTGTTGACTCAACTTCTTGTCCGTTTGCCACCACTTTGGATGTGGCACGGATGGTATAAAAAGTTTTGGGGTCAAAGAAATAAACAGACTCTGTTCCGCTTTTACGGGTTATTTTAACCTTGAAACAGTTAGTTCCGTCTACGTCTTCACTGGGCAGCAGCTCCAACGTATGGCCTTTTGCATTGTAATCAATGAATTCACCCTGAAGATCGAGCTGGTCTTTGCCATATTTCAGTTCGTCTGCTGTAATTGGCTCGGGTTTGCTTTGACCCTGCATCGGATTGAAATTCCAGCCACCTTCTGAAGTAATTACGGAGTAACCTGTCATACCCATCACTGTATACTCCTGCTTGAAGGCCTTGTTATGAACAAAAGTAATAACAACTGGAATTTCCATTCCCTGCACACTGATGGCTGCTTCCTGACGTACTGAATTAATTTTTTTCCAGTTTTCAACACCGCCTATGGCTTCAACATGTTTACTGATGATTTCGTCTGCTGTTTGACCAAACGTTGTGGCTGTAATGGCCAATGCAACGGATAAGAGTCTGAAGGCTTTCATAATGTTTAGTTTTATCATGCAAGATACCGCTGTTTCAGTTTCCCGGATATGTTCTGTGTTGAGAATTCATTTTTTTAGTACGAATGGTTATCAGACATGGTGATGGGAAAGCATTTCCTTCGTAAATTACCTGCTTATGGCTTCTTTTACCATAACTGGCAACCTGATTAATTGCATTACTCGTAGTCTGACTCCCTCGGCTATTCTGGTGGAGCAGGGTAAAATCATTTCAGTTGAACCTCTCGGTGGACCAGCACCCAATCCCGATCTTCCTTACATCATGCCCGGCTTCATTGATGCTCATGTTCATATTGAGAGTTCCATGCTGGTGCCTGCAGCATTTGCACATCTGGCCGTTGTTCATGGAACTGTGGCAACTGTCAGCGATCCGCATGAAATTGCCAATGTTTGTGGCATGGAAGGTATAGACTTCATGATTGAAAACGGGAAAAAAGTGCCTTTCAAGTTTTACTTCGGAGCTCCAAGCTGCGTTCCTGCTACAATATTTGAAACCGCCGGTGATACACTAGACGCCAATGCCGTTAAAGCATTGCTACAAAGAGATGAAGTAAAATACCTGAGTGAAATGATGAATTTCCCCGGTGCAATAAATGGTGATGAGGAAGTGTTGAAAAAAATCAATGCCGCAAAGGCGGTGGGAAAAGTTATTGACGGACATGCACCTGGATTGCGTGGAGATGCGCTCAGACAGTATGCCGGCAGGGGAATTTCCACCGATCACGAATGTTTTACCCTTGAAGAAGCAGCGGAAAAAATCGCTGTGGGGATCAAAGTCATCATCCGTGAAGGCAGTGCAGCTAAAAATTTTGACACATTGATCGGATTACTCGATGAATTTCCGGGAATGATGATGTTTTGTTCGGACGACAAGCACCCCGATAGTCTGGAGTTGGGGCATATCAATACACTCTGTTCCAGGGCAGTAGCTGCGGGATCTGATGTTTTCAATGTGATCAGGGCGGCTACTGTAAATCCTGTTTTACATTACAGCCTGGATGTGGGTCTGTTAAGGGTAGGAGATCCTGCTGACTTTATTCTCGTCAATAACATATCAGATTTTAAAGTGCTTCAAACTTACATTGATGGAACCCTTGTTGCCCATGAGGGTTTATCAATGATGCCTGCATTTGTTTCACCTGAAAACCCTGTTAACAGGTTTAATATTGGCGCCATCAAAATTGAAGATTTGAGTTGCAAGGCTGAACAGGGGAAGGTATATCCGGTTATTGGGTGTGTAGACGGACAACTCATCACTGAAAAGCTGGACCTGTTACCACGGCTTGAAGAAGGATTCTGGCAGCCGGATATTGATGCGGATGTTCTTAAACTGGTTGTTGTGAACAGGTATCATCAGGCCCCTGTAGCAACAGCATTTATACATCGGTTCGGACTGAAAAAAGGTGCAATGGCCTCATCTGTGGCCCATGACTCACACAATATTGTAGCTGTGGGTACGGATGATGAATCCCTTTTGCAGGCTATCAATATGGTGATTGCTTCAAGAGGTGGAATCAGTTGTGTAGGTAATCATGAAAACATGATTTTACCGCTCCCGGTAGCGGGATTGATGAGCTTGGATGAAGGACATCGTGTAGCTGCTGCTTATACGGCTATTGATCAGTTTGCTAAGTCTCTGGGTTCCACCTTACAGTCACCATTCATGTCTTTATCTTTTATGGCATTACTGGTTATTCCTCATCTGAAATTAAGTGATAAAGGTCTGTTTGATGGGGATGCATTTAGATTCTATTCTTAAATCATTTTTGTGGAATTATTGGATTACTGTTACCTTAAAACAGCTGAGTTTAATTTATTCTGATATTTTTTTTAACACCATCGCTAAGCCACCTCCATTATCCATTTGAATGGAGATTCTGTCAGTTTTGGAAAGTATTTTTTTTTGCTTGTAGAGATTATTGGGATTAATCTCACTATCAAAAGCATCTGCATAAATTGTTGCTTGGTATTTCCCTGAATCAAGGAATTCAAAAGATATGTCTACAGATCTTTTTTGGTTGTTATTTATCCCACCCACGTACCAATTCTCGTTGTATTTTCTGGCAATTAAAATATGTTCATCCGGAACAGCAGATAAGACTTTTGTTTTATGCCAGTTGGTTGGAACTTCACTTATGAACTCAAAACCAATTTGTCCTTCATAGGCTTCAGGATAATCACAAACCATGCCCAATGCACTTTCAAAAACGACATATAGCCCAAGCATGTGACACCTAGTGCCCAGCATAAGTGGACGCGTATATTGCACTTTGAAATCAGATTCCCTTACAGCCCTAAATCCTCCCAAATGATAATCCAAAGAGCCGGCAAGTAAACGGGTAAATGGCATATTGATGTCATGATCCGCTTTCATTATTTTATCCCACTTGTTTGCTTCATAGTTCAGTGTGCCTTCTCTTGTAAATTCATTGGGATAAGTTCTGCTTAACCCGGTTGGCTTATGAGTACCATGAAACTGCACATGGATATGATGTGCTGCAGCCTTTTCTAAAATCTCTGTTTGAATATTTACCATTTCCTGATCATCTCGGTCCATGAAATCTACCATCATACCTGAAATGCCCCATTTTTCGAATTGTGTCAATGCTGCTTCCAGATCCTTATACAAGGCACTCCAATAAACCCAGACTCTGATACCAACTCCCTTTGATTTTGCGTAATCACATACTTGTTGCATATCAAGACCAGGAACTGGTTTGGTTACATCAGTATTTGGTCCGGGTACAAAGTTGGTGCCATCACTTGTGTACCATTCGTGCAATCCATATTCCACTACTGAATGATAGGCTATACCGTTTCTGGCACAAAAGTCTATGTAGTATTTTTGTGTTACAAAATTATTTCCGGGTGCATTGATTGTATCTGGGAGCACATTTCCATTCCACCATGGGAAAGTAGTTTTACCCGGACGAATCCAATCTGTATTGAAAAGCTTGGATGGTTCAGCAAGGTTTGTAACCAAATTGGATTCAATGAGTTCCCCAACTTTATCACTAATCATCAATAAGCGCCAAGGACTGTTGTGAGGTAACCTTGCTGCAACCTTTACACCAGCCCTATCAGGTAAGGGAGAAAGTTTTGACCTGAAAATTCCATTGTGTTTGGTGACATACATGCCTGCATAGTTCAGCAAATTAGATTCAGTGAGTCCAATAAAAATATGATCCGGCGTTTCAACCAGTAAAGGCATGTCCATTAATGTATCCTCTTTGATGTTTTTCAACTGACTGTTATGGTATAAACCTTCATGGGAGGTTGTATAATTTGGAAGAAAAAGTGCTTTGACTTTACTTTCCTGAGGGAAATTAAAGGTTGATATTTCGTCAGTTAGTATGAGGGAGTCGTTATTACTTTCTTTTGGGAATTCATAACGGAAGGCAATACCATCATTGAACGCACGAACGTTAAGTATGAGCGATCGATCGGTATTTGTTTTTTGAGTAAGCGTTATCTTTAGACCAAAGTAAGCTTCATCCACTTCATTTGTTTTACCGATAAGCAATTTGTATTGTTCTTGTCCTTTATACTTGCTTAATGCCTGAAGTGTCAAACCTCCAAACAAAGTACCATTTTCAAATGAAAGGGAAAGGGGACTATTTTCAATAATTTTTTTTCCTTTATAATAAATATCATATTCGGGAAATGAATCCCTTATCGTGAGGTTAAAGGTGATTTTACCATTTGGAGAATGAATTGTTGCTAGTTGTGCCCAACCACTAAAACTCAAAAAAATGCTAATAAAAACTAAAGAGAAACGATTTAGCATGAGTTTGTAATTTATTTATAATGTAAAAAAATAATGAGCCAGCTCGATTCTTTAACCTGATTAGTCTGAAAACAATCAGAGAGAATTAGAGCTTCTGTAATATATTTGAAAAAGATCATAAGTCTGGTTTACGCGAATTAACACATATTGAATTTAAGGGAAAGGAAATAAATTAAATCAAGTTATTAATGAAAAAAGTTTGTGTAATCGGTGCAGGTCCTTCAGGAATTACGGCTGCTAAAAACCTCAGGGATGAAGGCATGGAAGTGGTTGTCTATGATCTTGGTTCTGACGTGGGAGGGAACTGGGTTTTCATTGAAGAGGTTGGACACAGTTCTGTTTTTGAAACAACACATATCATTTCATCTAAAACACTGAGTGAGTATGCAGACTTTCCAATGCCGGCAGACTATCCAGATTATCCTTCGCACCGACACCTGGCTCAATATTTTCAGGATTACGCGCGGCATTTTGAATTATACCCTTTGATCCGTTTCAAAACGCTGGTCAAAAATTGTGTGCAACTTCCTGATGGTAAATGGCAGGTCACTGCACAGTGTAATCATGAAGAATTAACTGAAGTTTTTGATGCACTCGCTGTTTGTAATGGTCATCACTGGCTACCGCGGATGCCGGAATATTCAGGAACATTTGCTGGCGAATTCATACATTCTCATGAAGTAAAGAAATTCTCCAGGTTTGCCGGTAAACGGGTACTGGTGATTGGTGGAGGAAACTCTGCCTGTGATGTAGCGGTTGAAAGCAGCAGGGTTGCAGCTTCTGTAGACATGAGCTGGAGGAGGGGATATTGGATTGCGCCTAAGTTCATGATGGGTAAACCTTCAGATGTATTCAGTACCAAAATACATTGGCTTCCTCGTAAACTCTGGCAGAAACTTTCTGCCCTGAGTCTCTATTTCAGAAATGGTCGCAACAGTGATTATGGCTTACAGGAGCCTGATGGTCCGCTTGGTTCGCACCATCCAACGATCAACGAAGACTTGTTTTTCACCATCCGGCATGGTAAGATAAAACCAAGGCAAGACATTGATTCCCTGAATGGGAATACTGTTTTCTTTAAAGATGGTTCCCGGGGTGAATATGATATTATTGTTGCCTGTACCGGATATATCATTGCACATCCGTTTTTTGAAAAATCGCTGATCGATTATTCAACAGGTGAAGTGCCATTGTGGCTGAGGATGATGCATCCAGAAATTGAAAATCTTTATTTTATTGGTTTGTTTCAACCCCTGGGATGCATCTGGCCCGGGTCTGAGTTGCAGAGTAAAATCATGGCAAGGGAATTATCTGGAAAGTGGAAACGTCCTGCTGATATTCAAAAGCGTATTTCGGCAGAGTTGAAACACCCGGATTTCAGCCAGATTAACACGCCCAGACACACCATTACAGTTGATTTTCACCGGTTCCGTAAAAGATTACTTGCACAGCTTTCTTAGGAATAAGTCAGCGTCTGTCTGAACAATTATTGCGCAATAATCTGTCCCTTATTGAAGCCTGCCTTGAATTGTTTCGATTCGATGGTGAAAATAGGTTTTCTATTTTCAATACCCCAATCCAGGATGGATTTCCCAATGGGATGATCCGGGTCTGCCACCCGGATGGTTAATCCTGAATTTATTTTGCAACTCATATTACAGGATACGTTCACTGTGGTTTTGAGCAAAGCCTCATTCAAAAATGAATAGGTCATCAAAGGCATTGGTGGTATTGGGATTTCAAAACCGGCATTTCCGCTAACAGTTATCAGTGGTTTGTTTGACTCATTCAAAAGCAGGGTATGGATTCCCCCGGATTCAAAGTCATGTGTTATGGGTAAGCGGGTTTTGGGGTATCCCCACAATGTTCTGCCTGCATCAACAGAAACCTGCGTGGTGACAGGGATATGAACGATATACTGACCTCCCTTTCTCTTATTAAAATTTGCATACAAGTCTATCCAGTTAGACAATCCCGTTTTCTCATGGTGTTGAACTACGGGTATTGAAAGGATGATTTCGTTGTACGCACCCAAATCTGATTTTTTGTATTTGATCAAACCCAGGGCTACTGTAGGTTTACCAAAAAAATGAAGACCGGCTTTGAGGCCGGTCCCATGCAATATTTCGTTTATTTTGTCTGTATTTGCAGTGTAAAGAGACGCGATATAATGTACGTCTTCAAATTTTACAGGGAATGTATAAGCTTGATTGGTTATCATAATTAACGCATGCGGTCAGCACTGCTGAGCAATTTTTCATCTTTTCTGATCCCGGCAAATGCAAATATGT
The DNA here is from genome assembly GCA_945862385.1 of Chitinophaga pinensis. GTDB lineage: Bacteria > Bacteroidota > Bacteroidia > Chitinophagales > Chitinophagaceae > Pollutibacter. Next base: position 14,922 of record CAMAXV010000023.1, on the reverse strand, counting down.
GGAAGATGATGATGAATATGGGCAGCATGGCAGCCATCTGCCAGTCGCCCTGAGCAATACCTATATCTTTTTTCAGTTGCTCAATCAGGAAATATTGTGCTGCGAATATTCCACCTGTAAGCAGCATGTTGATCAGGATAATCACTTTTTGTCTGCCCCTGTTTTTAAAAAAGAAGATATTAACGAGGCTGATGAGGGCAATCAGGGTAATACCTGCAAACAAAAAAATGTTTTCTCTGACACCAAATACCTGTGTTGTGCCATTCAGAAACAGGCCTTCATAGATTGGAAAAAAGCATAGTGCTCCAGCGGATGCAATACTGAGTAAAAGCCATAAGGTTTGTATGCGTTGTATCATAGTTAAGGTTTAGCCAAGTTCAGGATACAGAGGGAATTGCTGCATGAAAGATTTAACATCCTGTTTGACGGCTGCAATAACCTGCTCGTCATCAGCATGCATCAGGACTTTATCGATCATCTCAACAACAGTTTGCATGTGCTCAGTTTTGAGTCCCCTTGTTGTGATTGCCGGCACACCTATTCTGATGCCTGAGGTTACAAACGGACTTTTATCGTCGTAAGGTACGGAGTTTTTATTGAGTGTAATATGCGCTTTGTCAAGTGTTTCTTGTGCCTTTTTACCGGTGATATTTTTATTTCTCAGGTCAATGAGCATCAGGTGATTGTCGGTTCCACCGCTGATCAGGTGATAATCTTTCGCAACAAAGGCTGCTGCCATTTTTTGTGCATTTTGCTGAACCTGTTGCTGATATTCAGCAAATGAGGGGTCCAGTATTTCTCCGAAAGCCACGGCCTTGGCGGCTATGACATGTTCGAGTGGACCACCCTGCATACCCGGAAATACTGCCAAATCAAAAAGTGCACTCATGGACCGTATATTTCCTTTCGGATCTTTCAGCCCGAATGGGTTCTCAAAATCATGACGCATCATGATCACGCCACCACGTGGTCCACGGAGTGTTTTGTGGGTGGTGGATGTTACAATGTGACAATGATCAAACGGGTCGTTTAGGACGCCTGCAGCAATCAATCCGGCAGGATGTGCTATGTCTGCAAGCACCAATGCACCAATTTCATCCGCTACAGACCTGATCCGGGCATAATCCCAATCTCTGCTATAGGCAGAGGCCCCACAGATAATCATTTTGGGTTTTTCCTTTCTGGCAGTTTCTTCAAGTTGTTCATAGTTAACCAAACCGGTTTCCCTGTCTACACCATAGAAAAAAGCCTGATAGGTTTTGCCACTGAAGTTAGCCGGACTGCCATGTGTAAGGTGGCCTCCCATGCTGAGATCCAGACCCAGTATTTTATCTCCCGGCTTGAGGCAGGCCAGAAAAACAGCTGTGTTGGCCTGAGCACCACTGTGTGGCTGAACATTGGCCCATGAAGCGTTGAAAACTTTTTTTAACCTGTCGATCGCAAGGCTTTCAATTTCATCCACTACTTCGCATCCACCATAGTAACGCTTGCCGGGATAGCCTTCTGCATACTTATTGGTTGCTACAGACCCCGCTGCCTGCATGACTTGCAGGGAAGTGAAGTTTTCTGAGGCGATCAGTTCAATGCCTTCTCTTTGCCTTTTGAGTTCTTTTTGTAGGAGTTCGAACACCAGGGTATCTTGCTGCATGAATGTGAATTTTGCGCAAAATTACCCCTTTTTTACACACCAAGCCTGATCACTTCCGAACAAGATTCAAATTCAAGTGAATCATTACTGCCTATGAGTAGCAGTCGGTCTTGTGTATGGTTCTCAATGAGTTTTTTATAGAGGTCGAAGCCCATCTTGTCCAGGTTGGAACAGGGCTCATCGAGCAACAGTACTGAAGTGTCTGAAAAGAAAGCCTGTGCCAGTTTTACCCTCTGTTTCATGCCACTGCTGAAGTGCCTGATTTGTTTATTGGCTGCTTTGGTCAGACCAATTTCATTCAGCATTCGGGCAGTGGTCCAGCCCTCTTTCATTGCCTTAAATGAACTGTGATAATCCAGGAATTCTGTGGCTGTCATCTCTTCAATAACCTCGAGATAGGGCGTACAGATCGAAACATGGTGATACCAGTTGTCTTTATCCAGGGTTTCAGTTTCTGTTTGGTAATCAATATTTCCTTCACTCAGGTGCATGGCACCTGCTATACATTGAAGGAGCGTAGATTTTCCTGAGCCATTGTGACCAGTTATGGCATAATGGGTACCCGCTTTGAATTCAAGGGTTAGTCCCCTGAAAATCCAGTCGCGGTTAAATCTTTTTCCTGCCTCAGTTACTGAAATCTTCATCATTGGAATTTTTACCGAAACGTTTGATAATTCCCCGTCCGCTTTCCCTGATGAACGTCACGATTTCATCTCTTTCATCAGTTACTGGAAATTCTTCTTCAATATAATCAATGGCTTGTGTGGTATTCATGCCTTTATTGTAGATAAAGCGATAAATATCCAGGATTTCATTGATTTTTTCAACGGTGAAACCCTTGCGTTTCAGTCCAACTGAATTAACTCCTGCATAGGATAGCGGAGTTCTTCCTGCCTTGATATAGGGTGGCACATCTTTTTGAACCAATGAGCCTCCTGCTACAAAGGAGTGTTGACCGATTTTGACAAATTGGTGAACCGCACACATACCTGCCAGAATGGAGTAGTCGCCCATAACCACGTGACCGGCCATTTGCGTATTGTTACTCATGATGCAACTGTTGCCGATGATGCAATCATGTGCGATATGGCTGTAAGCCATGATGAGGCAATCATTGCCAACAATTGTTTTCCACCTGTCCTTTGTTCCCCTGTGCACGGTGACAAATTCCCGGATGGTAGTATTATCGCCTATTTCCACACTTGTTTCTTCTCCTTCAAATTTCAAATCCTGCGGAGCTGCAGAAATAACGGCACCAGGGAAAATTCTGCAGTTTTTTCCAATCCGTGCACCATCCATAATGGTGACATTGCTTCCTATCCAGGTTCCTTCCCCAATTTCAACATTCTGGTGAATAACTGAAAAGGGGTCAATTTTGACATTGGTGGCAATACGGGCGTTATGATGAATATATGTATGTGGATGAATCATTAATGTGGTCTTTACTATTTGAGGTTTTCCCGCTTCACCAATTGCGCCATTAGCATGGTTTCTGTGGTAATTTTATTACCAACATATACCGTACCGATCATTTCACAGATTCCTCTGCGGATAGGACCTGTGAGCTCCAGCTTCATGATCAACGTGTCGCCGGGAACAACTTTCTGTTTGAATTTGCAGTTGTCAATCTTGACAAAATAGGTGTCATACTCACCGGGAGGAAGGCAGTTGATGGCCAGGATACCTCCGGTTTGGGCCAGGGCCTCAACCTGTAAAACACCCGGCATTACAGGATTTCCCGGGAAATGCCCTGCAAAGAACGGCTCATTGAAGGTAACATTCTTGATGCCTACGATATGGGTATCGCTCAGCTCGATGATCTTGTCAACCAGCAGGAACGGGTACCTGTGTGGCAGTACTTTTTCGATTTGTGTGGTATTGTATACCGGTTGTTGGTTGGGATCGTAAACAGGTACGTTTTTTACATGCTTGTTTTTCTTGATGTATTGCTTGATTAGTTTGGCAAACTCCACATTGGAGTAATGCCCGGGCCTGTTGGCAATGATGTGCGCCTTGATGGGATAGCCAATCAGTGCAAGATCACCAATCACATCCAGCAGTTTGTGGCGCGCAGGTTCATTGGGGAACCTGAGTTCAAGGTTGTTGAGATAACCTTCACTTTTGACTTCAATATTATCTCTTTTGAATATACCGGCCAGCCTGCTCATCTCTTCATCCGTCACTGGTTTGTCAACCACAACGATGGCATTGTTGATGTCTCCGCCCTTGATCAGGTTGTTTGCCAGCAAGGCCTCTAACTCGTGCAAGAAGCAGAAGGTTCTGCAGGGAGCAATCTCTTCCTTGAAATCACCGATGTTTTTAAGCCCAGCATGTTGGGTACCCAACACAGGGCTGTTGAAATCAATCAGCGTGGTAACCTTGTATTCAACTGCAGGCATGGCGACCATTTCCACCCTTTTGCCTTCGTGGTAATATGAGATATTGGTATCAATGGTATACCAGTGTTTTGCTGCTTCCTGCTCTGCAATACCAGCTTTCTCGATGGCTTCAACAAAAGGCTGGGAACTTCCATCCATGATCGGAATTTCCGGTCCATTTATTTCAATCAGGCAATTGTCAACACCCATCCCTACCAATGCAGCAAGAATATGTTCAACTGTGCTGACTTTGGCTCCTTTCTCTTCCAGTGTCGTGCCTCTTGAGGTATCTGTTACGAGGTCACAGTCTGCTTTGATCACCGGTTCTCCGGGTAAATCAACGCGTTTGAACTGAAAACCGAATCCTGCGTTGGCAGGATTGAGGACCATGTCTACCAGAATGCCTGTATGGAGGCCTGTACCAGAGATACTGATCTGGTTCTTCAGTGTATGCTGTTTGTCTGGATTAAAATTTGGCTTCATGCGCTAAAAATTGGGTGCAAAGATAATCCATTTTTCGATGGCTAAAAATGATCTTAATATGTTGATAATCAATTGCTAAGCTGAAACTGTCTCCTTTTCGCTGATGAGTTTATCCAATGTAGCCTGTAATTCAAGAATTTTCTTTTCCAGATCAGGAAGTCTTTTATAAACTGCCTGGGATTTTAAATACGCTTTTGCATCAAAAGCAGGTGTACCGTTCAGGGTGGTATTGGGTTTGTTGACCGACTTTGTAATGCCGGTCTGACCAGCAGCCCGGGTACCATCTGCCACGCGTATGTGTCCGGCTATTCCTGTTTGTCCGCCAATCATCACACCCTTCCCAAGTTTAGTGCTGCCGCTTATTCCTGTCTGTGCTGCGATTACACTGTTTTCTCCAATTTCCACATTGTGTGCAACCTGAAGCAGGTTATCAAGTTTTGTACCTTTACCAATGATTGTTGAGCCCATCGTCGCCCGATCTATGCAGGTATTGGCTCCAATTTCTACCTGATCTTCCACCACAACATTGCCAAGCTGCGGTACTTTCTGGTATGTGCCATCTGTCTGAGGAGCGAATCCAAAGCCATCGCTGCCAATTACAGTTCCGGCATGAATGATTACATCATTGCCTATTGCACAGTTGTGGTAGATTTTAACCCCCGGATAGATTACAGACCTTGCACCAATAGTCACCTGATTGCCCAGGTAACTTTGGGGATGTATCTTACTGTTGTCTCCAATCACTGTATTTTCTCCGATATAGCTGAATGCTCCTATGAATACATCCGAACCTATTTTGGCAGTTGGATGAATGAAAACGGGTTCCTGAATGCCTTTCAGCTGGGTAGACTGCATCTGCTGGTAGGTTTTCATCAGGCTGGCGAAAGCTGAATAGGCATCTTCAACCCTGATAATGGTTGGCCGGATTGGGCTTTTGAGGACCTGAGTATGATTAAGCAAGACGATACCTGCCTGAGTTGTGTAGAGGAAGTCTTCGTATTTCGGGTTAGCAAGAAAAGCAAGGTCTTTTTCCTGAGCCTCCTCTATTTTGGCAAAGCTGCTGACCGATTTTTCTGTATGACCTTCAATGTTACCCTTGACTATTGATGCGATTTGCCTGGCGGAAAATTCCATAATGATGTATTGCTTTTACATGAGCCTTAACAAGCCCAGTTTCAGATAGTTTGAATCTTTGACGAGACAATCTACTGTTGGTAAAAACAAATGTAAAATTTTTTTACCGGTCGGCTTAGATTTTGATGGATGAGCGGTGAATCCACCTGAGCAATGTCCCTTATGCTTCCGTCCTTGAAAAGAATATTGATTTTCTCATTGTTGGGATCATAAAGGCTGTTTTCAGCTTCGCCGGTGAATACTAGAAAGGAGGCATCTTCGGCAGTGATGTTGTTATCCGCTGCAACCTTTGCCCTTCGTGCGCTGAGTTCTTCTGCTGGAATTGGTTCATGCTGCAGCCTGAGTTTGAATAATTTCCTGTTAAGCAGGGATTTACAGAGTGTAGAAAGGGTCCAGTCTTTGTGGTTGCTCCATCGTTTAATGGAATAGATAACATCTGTGTCGTCCAATGTGCAGAATGCCTCCAGTTGTTCCTTATCAAATGCCGTTACTTTTCTAAAAAGTAAATTGTGTAGCACAGTGGAGAAATCTGGTTCCAGCCTATTGCTCTTGTGAAGCCAGGCAGCCCTTTCAAGAATTCTTACGAGTGTCATTTCAGCACTGAGTACTGTCTTGTGCTGATAAACCTGCCAGTACATGAGTCTTCTGGATACCAGAAATTCTTCAATGGTATAAATACCTTTTTCCTCTACCATCAGTTCGCCTTCATGCACTGTTAGCATTTTCAGTATTCTGTCGCAACCAATCATCCCCTCAACAACCCCGGAAAAAAAACTGTCTCGCGTCAGGTAATCCATCCTGTCAACATCAAGTTGGCCGCTTACAAGCTGGTGTAAAAATTTTTTGGGATATACATTCCGGAATATATCAATAGCTGTTGATAGTGCACCATTGAATTCCTCATTCAGCACTTTCATGATCATCTCAGAAATGGCTTCGTGCTCAAGGTCTTTTACAAGCATGTATTCAAGGGCATGGGAAAATGGACCATGGCCAATATCGTGCAAAAGAATAGCAATCTTGGCTCCCTGTTCTTCTTGATCCGTAATGGCAACACCTTTTTGTTTCAGTTCATAAAGGGCATTATGCATCAGGTGATAAGCACCAATCGCATGGTGCAGTCTGGAGTGCACAGCTCCCGGATACACAAGGTAAGACATGGCCATCTGGTTTATCCGGCGTAAACGCTGAAACCAGGGGTGTGAGATGATTTTAAATATCAGTGGGTCTTGTATGGATATGAAACCATGAACAGGATCATTGATGATCTTTCTGATTTGCATTTTCAGTTTTTGTTAAAATTGAAAGAACCGGCAGGTAAAGGTATGAAGCAGACCAGGGATTAGTTAACTTTATTTGCAGGCCATCAGTTATTTTTCTCTTAAAAAAATGTCTAATGTCGGTAGTCAGTATCATGTGGGTTGATGATGAGATTGAATTACTTGAGGCTCATAAGCTGTTTCTGGAAATGAAGGGGTATACCATTATGACGTTCACTAATGGATTTGATGCACTTTCCCAGCTTCATGAGCATCCCTTTGACCTGGTGTTGCTGGATGAAAGTATGCCAGGATTAAGCGGACTTGAAATTGTTTCCAGAATCAGAAAAATCAAACCTCACCTTCCCATTGTGCTGGTTACCAAAAATGAAACTGAAAGTCTCATGGAGGAAGCTATCGGTTCACAGATAACTGACTACCTCATCAAGCCCGTTAATCCCAACCAGGTGCTGCTTGCACTCAAAAGAATTTTGGACAATAAAAAACTGGTATCCCGGAGAACCACATCTGCTTACTTGCAGCAGTTCAGAACTATGTTTGACGGGATTGATAACCAGACAGATCATGCAGGATGGGTTGAGATATACCGCCAGCTTGTTTTCTGGGAGCTTGAAATGGAAAAAAGTGAAGAGCCTGAAATGCCGGAAGTGCACCGACAGCAGATGAAGGAGGCGAATGCCCTCTTTTTTAAATTTATCAACAGGAACTATGCATCCTGGGTAAATAAAAAGGATCAGTTTCCTCCTGTTCTCAGTCATACTTTATTCAGAGAAAAAGTGAAACCTTTTTTACAGCCAGACAAGCCGCTTGTATGGGTGGTGCTGGATAATTTCCGGCTTGATCAGTGGAAGACAATTGCACCGTTGCTTAATGCGTATTTTCATACAGCAGATGATGACTGTTATTTTTCCATCCTGCCAACAGCTACCCATTATTGCCGGAATGCTATTTTTGCCGGTAAATTACCTGTTGAACTCGATAAAAAATTCCCGGAACACTGGAAAAAAGAAGTCGACGAAGCTGGCAAAAACAGTGAGGAAACCTTCTTTCTTAAAAACCAGCTTGAAGAAGCTGATTTAAAGGATTTATCCTGGCATTATCAGAAAGTCAGTTCTCATGCAGAAGCACTCAAACTTTCTGAACAGGCATTTAACTTGCTTGATTACAACCTGAGTGTTGTAGTTTATAATTTTGTTGACATGCTCAGTCATGCCCGATCTGAACTTGATGTGCTCAAAGAACTTGCTTCAGATGCAACAGCTTATAGAAGTATAACACGCAGCTGGTTTGCCCATGCACCACTGTTTCATACTTTGAAAAAAATTTCTGAAAAGAATTGTACGGTAATACTCACAACAGACCATGGCAGTCTGCAGGTTAAAAATCCAGTTAAGGTAACTACAGATAAGCAGGCAAGTAATAATCTGCGGTACAAAAACGGGAAAAATATGGATTTTGATCCACGTGATTTTCTTGTTTTCAGGGAGCCCGAACAGGCCGGTTTACCGAGGGATTCGATTCATTCCAGTTTCATTTTTGCAGGTAATGAAGATTATATCTGTTATCCAAGTCAATTCAATCACTATGCAGCGCTTTACAGAAACAGTTTTCAGCATGGCGGTGTTTCCCTGGAAGAGATGGTTGTGCCTGTTGTTCGTTTGGTAAGCAAGGGTGGTTAGTGATTATACACAGCTTAAACATAAAATGTTCACAACTAATCCCTTCACTGAAGAATAGCCTGTCTCCGATTATGTAAATTTGTAAAAATGTGCGTTATGAAGTTAAGGTTTACACCTTCAACACTGGAAAAGATTGAACGGGTTATTAACGAATCAGGTTATATTCTCCGGTATGAGCGGGGTACATTTCAGAGTGGTTTTTGTATCCTTGAGTCAAGGAAAGTAGTTGTGCTGAATAAGTTTTTGCAAACTGAGGGACGAATCAATACCCTGATTGATTTAATTGGTGTTCTTCAGATTACACCGGATCACCTGAGTCAGGAAAGCCGTAAGGTTTACGATGATGTTATTGTTAAAAGCGAAGTTGCATCCTGACTTATAGCAATGATTTCAACGCCTTTGAATTTTGCTTATTTGAATTTTAAATAACATATTTTGTCTTTACTGGTTGAAGTTTTGGGTTCTGGTACAAGCAGTGGTGTTCCTATGATTGGATGTCAGTGTGCTGTTTGTCAGTCTCCCGATAAGCGCGATACCAGGTTGAGGAGCAGTATTCTGCTGAGTACATCTCAAACAACCGTAGTTGTAGACACAACACCTGATTTCAGGTATCAGATGCTGCGATCTGGTGTTGATCAGCTTGATGCTGTTGTTTTTACTCATGAGCATAAAGACCACATGGCCGGACTGGATGACATCAGGGCGTATAATTTCATACACCAGCGTCCTATGCCTGTATACGCCAATGCCGCAACATCGGATGCGCTGAAACGCGATTTTTATTATGCTTTCAGTGAAAAAAAATATCCCGGCGTTCCCGAACTTGATTTGCACGTCATTGGTGATGAACCATTCTCTGTTTCAGATATTCACTTCATTCCCATTACAGTCAGACATCTGCATATGGAAGTAACCGGTTACCGGATAGGTGATTTCACTTATATCACCGATGCAAACCACATAGACGAAGCAGAAATGGAAAAAATAAGGGGATCAAAGGTGTTAATTATCAATGCCTTGCGTAAAGAAAAGCATATATCACACTTTACGTTGCAAGAGGCAGTTGAACTTGCTACACATTTAAATATTCCTCAAACCTATTTCACGCATATCAGTCACCAAATGGGTTTTCATGAAGCCGTAGATGCCGAACTTCCCAAGGGCATGGCGCTGGCGTATGATGGACTCTCATTTTCTGTGGATTTTCCCGTTAAATAGTGTTTTTTTCCCGTTTCTATTTTTTGCTGCCTGGCTAGCTTTGGGTATGAATTTAAATGCACATATCAAAGTTTGGCTGACCTTCAGCAAAAAGGAGCGGGCAGGCATCTTTATTCTTGTTGTGATAGCAATTTCGCTTTGGGCATTACCCCGTTTTTTTAGTAGCGATGGCGTTCCAGATGAAATTTTGACGATTAGTCCGGTCAGGTATGATTCTGCTAAAGCAATCCTGGTGCGGAACAATGCCGCAAACAGTTTTGATACGGATCGGCGAGGTTTCAGTTTTAAAAGTAATAATAAGGTTAATGCAACCGTGCGCCAGCCCCCAAAAATCGATATCAACCTGGCTGATAGCGCAGCATTGGAACGTTTGCCTGGCATAGGAGAAAAACTCTCCATCAGAATTGTTCGGTACAGAGATCGGCTCGGTGGTTTTGTGGCGCTTGATCAGCTGAAAGAAGTGTACGGCTTGTCTGACTCAACTTTTAATTTTGTCACCAGATACCTGGATATCAATGTTTCATTTAAACCACTTCAGATTGCTGTAAATAAAGCTGATTATATGCAATTTCGGCGCCACCCCTATTTGACTACTTCCGTTTTGAAGGCTTTACTGGCATACCGTAAAACACATGGCAGCATACCTGATTTTAAATCTTGTGAACTTATTGCCAAACAAATAGGGGATAGTCTGCCAACTAGGATTAAGCCTTATCTTGATTTTGAAAATTAATCCAGGAAATCCTCTTCCTGTTCGGGTGCGTATTTGTCAAATAATTTATCGATGGCACCCCTGAGCAGCGGAAATTTAGCCTTTGCGTATTCTTTCATTAGGTTAACAGACTGCCATGCCTGCTCCTCGCTTAAACCGGCTTCATTTTGGAGTTGCTCAATCAGTTCTTTCATGGGTTAAGCAACCTTGAGCAGATTCATCCTTGCATGATCAAACTTATTAACGGCATACTCCAGTGTAAGCTTGAAATGTTTCTCTGAGGATGATGGCAGTTCAAACATGGCATCGGTAAGGATACTTTCACAGATAGATCTTAAACCACGTGCTCCAAGTTTGTATTCCATGGCCTTTTCAACCATGAAATCCAGCACAGGTTCTTCAATTTCAAGTTGAATGCCTTCAAGGGCAAACAACTTGTTATATTGTTTGATGAGCGCATTTTTGGGTTTGCAGAGGATTGCCCTTAAAGTTTCCTTATCCAGCGGATCCAGGTAAGTAACTACTGGAAGTCTTCCAAGCAGTTCCGGGATGAGTCCGAATGTTTTAAGATCTTGAGCATTAACAAACTTCAACAGGTTGTTCTTCATGGCATCCTGTAGATTTTTGTTCACATTGAAACCAATAGCGTTGGTATTAACCCGGCGCGCAATAATTTTATCGACGCCATCAAAAGCCCCGCCACAAATGAAAAGGATATTTTGGGTATTGACCTTGATTAGTTTCTGATCAGGATGCTTTCTGCCTCCCTGTGGTGGAACCAGCACTTCAGTTCCTTCGAGTAGTTTAAGTAACCCCTGCTGAACACCTTCACCGCTCACATCTCGTGTGATGGATGGGTTGTCGCTTTTCCTGGCTATTTTATCTATTTCGTCTATGTATACAATGCCTGATTCTGCTGCTGCCACATCGTAATTGCAGACCTGGAGCAAACGTGTGAGTATACTTTCCACATCTTCACCAACATAACCTGCTTCTGTAAAAACGGTTGCGTCAACAATGGCAAATGGAACATTCAGCAATTTTGCAATTGTTTTAGCGAGCAATGTTTTTCCGGTGCCAGTTTCACCAACCATGATAACATTACTTTTTTCTATTTCTATTTCTTCTTCTGCCTCCTCGTTTTTCTGTTTTTTAGCAGGTTTTGGCTGGTTCAGTCGTTTGTAATGGTTGTAAACACCAACAGAAAGTATTTTTTTAGCTTCGTCCTGGCCAATTACATATTCATCCAGGTGTTTTTTAAGCTCCATGGGCTTTCTGACGGTGAGCTTATAGCCTGACTTTGGATCCTGCTTGGATTCCACTTCCTGAATTACAATTTCCCTGGCGTGGTCTACACAGGATTCACAAATATGTCCTTCCTGGCCTGCAATGAGGATTTTAACTTCATCACGGTTTCTGCCGCAGAAAGAGCAATGTAATGTTGATTTGGCCATGCCGGTCTTTTTGATATAGGGATTAAAGCGAATCTACTATTCCGTCTACAATACCATATTGAAGAGATTCTTCAGCTCCCATCCAGTAATCGCGGTCAAAATCTTTCATAACCTTTTCAAATGTTTGTCCGCAATTGTCTGCCAGTATCTTAGCACCCAGGGCTTTGATTTTTTTGATTTGTTCTGCCATGATTTCCAGATCTGCAGATGTACCCTGCCCTCCGCCTGAAGGTTGATGAATCATCACTTCCCCATGAGGAAAAATGAATCTCTTTCCTTTTTCGCCACCACTCAGTAGAATGGAGCCCATTGAGGCAGCCATTCCCATGCATATTGTTGAAACGGGCGACTTGATGAGTTGCATGGTGTCATAAATAACCATACCGCTGGTTACTACGCCACCCGGACTATTGATATAAAATTTGATTTCCTTACCAGGATCAATAGCATCTAAAAACATCAGCCTGGCAGTTATGTCTTTGGCTGATTTGTCATCAACAACACCCCAAAGAAATATTTTCCTTTGGTCAATGAATTTTTTGTCGAAGCGGGCGCCAGAAACCATGTTCTCCATCATGTTCCCATTATCCGCTGGCTCATTTTCTTCATCCATCCGGGTTGAAAGCAATTGATTTATTTCCATGGTATTCCGTTTATTGTTTCAATTTTTTCTTGGGATTGAGCAGTAGAACCTCATCAACCAGTCCGTACTCCTTTGCTTCGATGGCTGTCATCCAAAAATCACGGTCAAAATCGCCTGCAATCTTTTCAACAGCTTGTCCGCTGTGCAGAGAAACAACCTCGTATAATTCCTGCTTGAGTTTTTTAACCTGTGAAACGGTAATTTCTATATCACTGGCCTGACCACCAGCACCTGCACTTGGCTGATGCATCATAATTCTGGAATGCTTCAGTGCTGTTCTTTTGCCTTCAGTACCTGCGCACATCAGAACGGCTGCCATACTGGCGGCTACACCTATACAGATAGTTGACACATCTGGTGTTACGTATTGCATGGTGTCATAAACACCCAATCCGCTGTAAACCGATCCACCCGGACTATTGATATACATCTGGATATCTCTTGTTCGGTCTGTACTATCCAGAAATAGCAGCTGTGCTGTTATGATATTTGCCACTTCGTCAGTTATGGGATATCCCAAAAAGATGATACGATCCATCATGAGACGGCTGTAAACGTCCATCACAGCCACATTCATGGGTCTCTCTTCAATGATGTTAGGGGTTAGATTCGTCACCATATGGTTGGTGTATCCATGCAGTGTATTACTCGAAATACCCCTGTCTTTGATCGCAAATTTTTCGAATTCTTTTCCGAGGTTCATGGTGATCGGTCTTTTGTTGTTGAAAATTACTACAAATACTGACCAAAATACGTGCCTGTTCCAAAAGCGGACAAAATGCCATATAAATTATGCTGTGCAGCCAGGTTGTTGGCATGGCACAACTCAACAGCTATCTCTTTTCCCTTAATGTTTATGTTTCTCCTGCAAAGCAGCGAATTCCGCAGCAGTTACAATTTTTTCTGCAGGCTTGGCCTGGCCAGCACCCCATTCAAGAATTTTGGTACTGAAAACACGCTGATAGGCTGATTCAACCTGCTGCTTGTCGCCCATCATCCGCTCTACATAGCTATCGAGCCAGTCGTAATTTCCACCCATGTTCATGGAGCCAAAATAACCCATAAGCTGCTGACGCATGCTGTCCATTATTTCCTCACGGCTTACTTGTATGTTGTTTTGTGTACCAATTTCATTGCTAACAAGCGTCCACCTTAGCTGATTGAGGAAAGCAGGAAACTCCTTTTCAACACGATCTTCGGTTTGTTCCTTTTCACCGCTCTTAAGAAGCCATTTCTTCAGGAAAGTTTCCGGGAATTCCATCTCCGTTTTTTCAGAGAGGATATGGAATATTTCATGCTCTAACAGGTGCATTGACTGATGTTTCCAGTAACCTGCTATCTGTGTTTTAATTTCATTCCTGAAAGCATCTTCGGTTTCAATTTCTTTACCGGGTATAGCCTCCTTGAAAAAGTCAGCATCCATTGCACGTTTTTCAACAAATGCAATCTTATTGATGGTCATCAGGAAATACTGGTCCAGTTCTTCCGCACTTTCCTTGTTCACACCAAGGTCACCAGCCAGCCAGTCTCTTTCTTTTTCTTCAAATGCTACAGAGAGCTGAATGGTAATGCTATCGTCTTTCTTTTTTCCCTTCAGTTGTTCCTGAACGGTTTTGCTGAAGTAGTTCACTAACAGAGAGTTATCTTTTTTGGGTGCATCTTCTGCCACCACCCCGGCGGCATCTGAAAGTTGGAATGAAACATTGAGGACATCCTCATCGTTGGATATGACCTCAGGCTCAGTCATCTTACCTAACCTGCGGGTAATCCTGTCAATTTCTTCGTTGATCATCTCTTCTGTTGCTTCAACAACATGAAGGGTAGTGGAAGCAGACCCCAGGTCTGGTATTGCAAATTCAGGTTTCAGACCTATTTCAAAGCTGAAACTGTAATCTTTAGGTTCATGCTGATTGAAAAGGGCAGGGTCGTTGCCATCTTCAGGAAGGGGTTGCCCCAGGTAGGCTATATTTTCCTGCTGAAGGTATTGCATCAGTTCATTTTCAATGGCCTTTAGCACCTCCTCGGTAAAAACAGCACCGTACATCTTTTTAACAACACCGGTAGGAACCATTCCCTTTCTGAAACCGGGAATGTTGGCAGTTTTGGCATATTTCTTCAGCGAAGCTTCATAGTTAGGAGTATAATCAGCCGGTGATACAGTTACGCTGATCCTTTCATGCAAGGGAGCGATCTGCTCCCGGTTGATTTGTGCCATGGTAATTTTTTTGGGAAAAGAGCTGTGCGGGTGGAGGGACTCGAACCCCCAAGCCTCGCGGCACCAGATCCTAAGTCT
>CAMAXV010000022.1 GCA_945862385.1 Chitinophaga pinensis | reverse complement strand
GGGGAAGTCTCTATCTGAAAAAGGAGCATATTAATCCTGTCTATCTCACGTTGTATAGATAAACTCGTGCTTTGCTCATCTCGCTTGAGCAGAATTAAATCTCTTTTAAATTTTTTCATGTCTTTTCAATATCCAACGAATCCTTGTTTCGTCGGGCAGCTGCATTTATTTTTTTTAAGTGCGGTGCAGGACATAACCATGACGTTGACCATGGCCAGAATCAATAGGTACAGGATTTTCCGGGATATGATAGACTTTTTCAAGACAACTAATCTAAGGAATTGTTGGAACTTTTACAAATTTTTTATCCAACTTTGACATTTACTTACACATCCCATTACAATTAATACTAAACCTGAATATATTAAACGCGTACTGGTTGCACCTTTGGATTGGGGACTTGGACATGCAACCCGGTGTATTCCCATTATCAGGTTCCTGCTTCAGGCAGGCTGTACGGTTACGCTTGCGGGTGAAAAAGAGACAGCTGAACTACTCAAGCGCGAGTTTCCGCAACTGGAAATGTTGTTCCTGAAGGGTTACAGAATAAAATATCCCAAAAAAGGCCTTTTTTTCATGGCCAAAATGTTTATCCAGCTTCCCAAGGTCTTTTCAGCCATAAAATATGAAAATGCCTGGCTCAAGGTACAACAATCAGTTATGCAGGGTAAATGGGACCTGGTCATCAGTGACAACCGCTATGGTCTGCATCACCCCAGCCTCTATAATATTATTATTACCCACCAGCTCGGAATTATTTCGGGAATGGGTAAGTGGACAGACAACCTGTTTGTGAAATATACCCACCGCTGGCTGAACAACTTTCAGCAAATCTGGATACCTGATCTGAAGGATGAAAACAACCTGGCTGGTAAACTTTCAAGACCAGCGGTTATGCCAAAGGAAGTAAAGTATATTGGTCTGCTCTCCCGACTTGAACCCCTCCAAAGCAAGCCGGAACACATTCTCATCATGCTATCCGGTCCTGAACCTCAAAGGTCAATCCTGGAAAGAAAACTCAATGCACAACTTGAAAAATTGAATTATCCCTGCCTCTTTGTGCGGGGTTTGCCGCGAAGCAAACAAACTATTCATAACAGAAAAAATGTTGAGTTTGTAAACCACCTGGATTCAGCTGAGCTTGCAGTAGCAATAGCAAAGTCAAAATTCGTAATCTGCCGCTCAGGATACTCAAGCATCATGGACCTGATCAGGATGGGGAAAAAAGCCCTGCTGATACCCACACCCGGACAAACAGAGCAAATTCACCTCGCTGAACACCTCCATGAAAAAGGCTGGTTTGCCATAGTCAGCCAAAAAGATCTGGACCTCAGTCTGGCAGATCAACTCATGGCATCAGTACAGACGCCACTTCCAATCATGGAAGTAGACGGCTTCAAGAATGCTTTAGCTAAATTGGGCATCCAATAAACTAATCAAAACACGCAACTCTATTTTCATTAATTTGTATTACAATTAATCAAACCAATCCACAAATGAGAAAGATCTGTCTAGCCATCCTGATGGGATGCTTCAGTCTCTCCCTCTTCGCACAACCAACCTTCCCTGTGAATGGTGTGGGCGATGAGCGGGCGACTACATTTGCATTTACACATGCCACCATTGTCAAAGATCCGCAAAACAGCCTGCAAAATGCAACCATGCTGGTACGCAATGGAAAAATCATCGCTATCGGAACTAACGTAAATGTGCCTGCAGATGCGATCGTAACAGACTGCACAGGGAAAACCATTTATCCTTCTTTCATAGATATCTATTCCGATTATGGTATGCCCGCTCAATCGCAGGGTGCCGGAGGGTTAGGAAGGGGTTTTGGCGCAGCGCAACTGACCTCTAACCAGAAGGGTGCATATGGCTGGAATCAGGCCATCAAGGCAGATGTAAACGCCTCAGCCAGCTTCGTTTCAGACGAAACAAAAGCCAAAGGTCTGCGGGATCAGGGTTTTGGTGCAGTACTTACACACCAGCGTGATGGTATTGCTCGGGGTACTGGAACATTCGTTTCACTGTCTGGTAAAAAAGAAAATTTCTCCATCCTGAAAGAAAAAGCATCAGCACATTATTCTTTCAGTAAAGGCAGTTCCACACAATCTTATCCATCATCCATGATGGGTTCTATTGCTTTGCTGAGACAAACACATATTGACGCTAAATGGTACAGAAACAATACGGAGCAGGAAGGAATTAACCTGAGTCTTATTGCCTGGAATAACACCCAGCAACTGCCTCAGATATTTGAAGCAAACGACAAATGGAATGCGCTCCGTGCAGACCGTATCGGTGATGAATTTGGTGTACAATACATCATCAAAACAAGTGGAAATGAATACCAACGTACACAAGAGCTGGCTGCCACAGGTGCCACCCTTATTGTTCCACTCAACTACCCGATGGCCATGGATGTGGAAGACCCCAATGATGCCAGGTTTGTATCACTTGCAGACATGAAACACTGGGAACTTGCACCAACCAATGCTGCAGCTGTTGAAAAAGCCGGTATAAAATTCTGTCTCACTACAGCAGACCTGCGCACTCCATCCGCTTTTATGGGTAACCTCAGAAAGGCTATCGAAAACGGACTTTCTGAAACAAAAGCACTGGAAGCACTGACCACTACACCTGCTGCAACACTTGGTGTTTCCGGCATGGTTGGCAGCCTTGAACAAGGTAAACTTGCCAACTTCATCATCACAACCGGTAATGTTTTCAATGAAAAAACAACTATCCTTGAAAACTGGGTGCAAGGCAGCCGTTTCGCGGTAAAAACCGAAAAATGGGCTGATGCATCCGGCAAATACACCCTGGCTATCCAAAGTACTTCAGGTTCGAAAAACTATAATCTGGAAGTAAAATCAGCCACTGCGGCCAGTATCATCACAACAGATACCATCGCAACAAAATTCAGCTTTGATGGAAAAATGGTTAAGTTCAGCTTCAGTCCTGAGAAAAAATCCAAAAACGCACTGCGCCTAAGCGGTATCAGCAATGGTAGTGTATGGAATGGTTACGGAGAGGACAGTGAAGGCAATAAACTGACCTGGACAGCTACCCCTTCAGGTAGTCTTGCTTCCGCAACCAAGGCAGATTCTGCAAAGAAAAAAGATGCAGCCAAACTGGGTGAAGTAACTTATCCATTTACACCTTATGGCTGGTCTGAAGCACCAAAACAGGAAGCTATCCTCTTTAAAAATGCAACAGTCTGGACCAATGAGCAAGAAGGCAAGCTGGAAGGTGCAGACGTTTTGATAAGAGATGGAAAGATTGTTCAGGTGGGTAAAGGCCTGCAGGATGCATCTGCCAAAGTTATTGATGCAACGGGTAAACACCTCTCTGCGGGTATCA
This sequence comes from Chitinophaga pinensis, assembly GCA_945862385.1. Taxonomy (GTDB): domain Bacteria; phylum Bacteroidota; class Bacteroidia; order Chitinophagales; family Chitinophagaceae; genus Pollutibacter. The sequence goes on along the minus strand of CAMAXV010000022.1, from coordinate 26,014 downwards.
TCGACGAACACTCGCATATCGCTGCAGCCTCTATCAATGAGGGCGGACAATCCGTTACTTCAGAAGTTAGAATAACGGATAACCTGAACCCCGATGACATCAATATATACCGTCAGCTGAGCGGTGGTGTAACGTCTTCCCACATCCTGCATGGTAGTGCAAATACCATCGGTGGTCAGACCCAACTGATCAAACTCCGCTGGGGTGCCAATGATGACAAACTCAAATTCGAAGGATCAGACGGCTTCATCAAATTTGCTTTGGGTGAAAACGTAAAACGCTCTTCATCTACGCAAGGCAACCAGCGATTCCCTGATACCCGTATGGGCGTTGAACAGGTGCTGGCAGACGCATTTAACAGAGCAAAGGATTATGAAGCTGCTCTCAAAGCAGCAGCGATCCCTGCACCCACAACCGTTAAAGGGAAAAAGACATCAGCACCTGCTGTTGATCCTTACAGCACGGTACGCCGTGATCTGGAGCTGGAGGCACTTGTTGAAATTCTGAATAAAAAACGTTTCATCACCTGTCACTCCTATGTACAAAGCGAAATCACCGCGGCACTCCGGGTAGGCGACAAATATGGCTTCACCGTCAACACCTTCACCCATATCCTGGAAGGTTATAAGGTAGCGGATAAGATGAAAACACATGGTGCAGCGGCATCAACATTCTCAGACTGGTGGAACTACAAAATGGAAGTTGTGGATGCTATCCCATATAACGCAACCATCATGTCTAAAGTTGGTGTAAATGTGGCGATCAATTCTGATGATGCTGAAATGGCCCGCCGCCTGAACCAGGAAGCAGCCAAAAGTATCAAATGGGGTGGCATGTCTGAAGAAGATGCACTGAAAATGGTCACCCTCAATCCTGCTAAAATGCTTCATGTGGATAGCCGCGTTGGCAGCATCAAAGCAGGTAAAGATGCAGACCTGGTGCTCTGGAGTGACAACCCCCTGAGTATCTATGCCCGTGCCGAAAAGACCATTGTAGATGGTGTTGTATATTTTGACAGGGAAAAGGATGCAGAACTGCGTAAAAAGCAAACAGCTGAAAGGAACAGACTGATTCAGAAAATGAATGGTGAAAAAAGGTCAGGTGGTCCGGTATCACCAGCTACACCAAGCTATTCCATATTGCTGAATTGTGGTGATCACGATCACAGCCATGGTCTGCTTACAATTGAACAGGATTAATCAGTATCAAAAATCAGAATATGAAAAAGTCATTTATATACCTTCTTTCCTGCCTTGCAATTGGTACAACCATGCAGGCACAGGAATCAGTTTATCCCGCAAAGAAACAGGATGGTCCGGTTTACATTATGAATGGGACGGTGCATGTTGGTAACGGTCAGGTGTTGAACAATACTTCCATCGAAATTAAAGATGGAAAAATAACAGCCATCGGCTCTAATATCACTCCTGCTGCAGGTTCCACTGTTGCCGATGCAAAAGGGAAACATGTCTATCCGGGTTTGATCCTTGCCAATTCCAACCTCGGGCTGGTGGAAGTAAGCAGCGTTCGTGCAACAGCAGATGCCGTTGAAATCGGAGAATACAATCCTTCCGTGCGTTCAATCGTTGCCTACAACACAGATTCCAAAGTGATCAATACCCTGAAGGCCAATGGCATCACCCATGCCAACATTGTTCCACAGGGAGGTACCATCAGCGGATCTTCTTCAATTGTTCAGCTTGATGCCTGGAACTGGGAAGATGCAACCTATGCAGGAGATAACGGCATCCACCTCAACCTGCCAAGCCTGTACAACAGGCCCAATCCATATGCGGCATTCATGGGCATGCGTGAACCACAGGGCGATCCTGTGAAGCGTGGGCTTGATCAGATAGAGGAAATCAAGCAATTTCTGCGTGCAGCCAAAGCCTATGCTGCTGAAGCGTCTCACGTAGCTACTAACCTCAAGTTTGAATCTGTACAGGGACTCTTCTCTAAAAAACAGAAGCTTTTCATCCACTGTGATGTAGTGCGTGAAATTCTGGCGGCAATCGATTTCAAAACAGAATTCGGATTCGATATCGTGCTCGTTGGCGCATCAGAAAGTGTTCAGGTTGCCGACCTGCTGAAACAAAATGGTATTCCTGTTATCCTCAGTCAGATGCATGCCCTGCCTACATTGGCTGATGATGGAGTAGACCTGCCTTACCAAACACCTGCCTTGCTGCAAAAAGCAGGCGTATTGTTCGCCATCAATGATGAAGATGGTCAGCACCGCGGAAAGAACCTGCCCTACAATGCAGGTACTGCCGTTGCCTATGGCTTAACCAAGGAACAGGCACTTTCAGCCATTACACTGAATGCTGCTAAAATTCTGGGCATTGCAGACAAAACAGGTTCATTAGAAACCGGCAAGGATGCCAATGTTGTTATCAGTGAAGGAGATATCCTGGATATGCGTTCAAGCCATATCACACTGGTGATGATTGGTGGAAGGATTGTAAGCCTGACAGATAAGCACAAGCAGTTGTATGACCGTTATGTCTACAAATATGGTTTGAAATAGTTAGTTGAGCGAAATAAGTTGAGAGTTTGAAAATTATTTCCAAACTCTCAACTTATTTACCCTGTATTATGAGGTTCAACTTTAATATCCCCTGACGTCTCGTTTTTCCATGAAGTTGATGAAAGCCCTGTTAACAACCTTGTTACCGCCCGGTGTGGGATAATTTCCGGTAAAATACCAGTCGCCCTTATTTCCGGGGCAGGCGTCATGAAGGTCCTCGATGGTTTGGTAAATCACCTCCACGGGGACCTTTACTTCTTTAGGGGTAATCAGTTCAGCAATCTTGGTAGAAATCTCCTGGGGAGTGAATCCGGCATAAACAAGCCGCACAACATTTTCTGTATGGAGCTGACCAGCCTCTTCCAGGCTTTTGCAACGTGCATATAATTCATCAATCAAGCCAAGTTGATTGCTGTCTTTCAAAAGTGCAAGTGCCGATTTGAAAGCAATAAAATCACCTAATTTACTCATGTCAATGCCATAGCAATCAGGATACCTGATCTGAGGTGCGGAAGACACAATGATTATTTTTTTCGGATCAAGCCGAGACAACATCCTCACAATACTTTCTTTCAGTGTAGTTCCCCTAACAATCGAATCATCAATCATTACAAGCGTATCCACCCCTTTCTGAACAGTTCCATAGGTGATGTCATAAACATGTTGAACCATTTCAGACCGGTTGGCATCCTCAGTGATAAAGGTCCTCATCTTAACATCTTTGATAGCTACCTTCTCGACCCGGATCTTACGGTTAATCATCTCTTCCAACTTCTCCGGATCAATTTCATTACCCCAGGCTGCTATACGCTGGAATTTTATCTGATTGAGGTAATCTTCCATCCCTTTGAGCAGGCCGTAAAAGGCAACTTCAGCTGTATTGGGAATGAATGAAAATATGGTGTGCTTTAAGTCATTATTTATCGCCTTCAACACATTGGTACTTAATCTGTAACCCAATCCAATGCGTTCCCGGTAAATCTTTTCATCGCTGCCTCTTGAAAAATATATCCTTTCAAAGCTGCATGCTTTTCGCTCTTTTGGCTCCAGCACCTGTTCAATGGACCAGCTGCCATTACTTTTAACAATCAATGCCTGACCAGGCATCAATTCCTTTACGTCGTTTTCACCCACATGAAAAGTTGTTCTGATAGCAGCTCGCTCTGAAGCCGCAACAATAACATCTTCACTGATATAATAATAAGAAGGACGGATACCATGTGCATCTCTTACCACAAAGGCATCGCCGTTACCAATCAAACCACTCACATTATAACCACCGTCGAACTGACTGAAAGCCTGATGCAGTACTTCCGCCACAGACATGTTACCCGGATTCGATTCATCTGCCTTCACAATGAAGTGATGAACAACTTCCATCATGGCAGCCAGGTCACTTTGCCTTTGAAATTCACCTGGATCGATATTCACCAGTTTGAATAACTCTTCTGTGTTGACCAGGTTAAAATTTCCTGCCAACGCCAGGTTTCTGGCCGGGATGATATCTTTCTTGATGAATGGGTGACAGAACTCTGCATTGTTTTTACCCTGTGTGCCGTAACGCAGATGTCCGAGCAACAGCTCACCCATGAAATTGAGGTGACCTTTCATGAGTCCCGGATGTTTCCTGATCTCAGGCTGATAACGTTCCAGTTCATTAATCTCTTTGCCTACCTGTGCAAAAATATCGGCTATCGCCTGCGGGGCAACACTTCTGAGGCGATGCATAAACGGATATCCCGGTTCTGCATGCAGTTTAACAGCAGCAATACCGGCGCCATCCTGACCACGGTTGTGCTGCTTCTCCATCAGCAGGTAGAGTTTATTCAGTCCGTAAAGGGCTGTTCCATACTGCTGCTGATAGTGTGAAAATGGCTTTAACAACCTGATGAATGCGAGGCCGCATTCATGTTTTATGGGATCACTCATAGCATCTACTTGCTTACGTAATTCGGGAAGGCAGTCCTTAAAGATTCACACTGCTGATAGTCCTTATCTACCATTACATAATAGGTTGGCAACTTGCCCTGAAACCACTTTTCTACAGTGCGTTCCTTTTTCTCAGCCAATGCCCTTTGTGCAACGCGGTCATAATCGTCACGGAGATTTTCCCTGTGAGGTTCTGTTCTGTTTTGCAAAAAAACTATTCTTACTGCCTGCTTTTCCTGCTCATCCTTATAAACCATAGGAGCCGAAAACTCACCTACCTTGATTTTGTCGAGATAAGGAATAAGATTTTTATCGAGTTCATCGATGGTGACAAAATTTCCTCCCTGGCCGCTCATGATTCCACCGGTAAATTTACTGTTCTGATCATCGCTGAATTTATCAACGGCTTCACCAAAAGACAATGCACCTTCTACCAACTTATTACGCACAGAATCAAGCTTGTTTTTAGTTATATCAATATCTTCATCCAGAATTTGTGGAACACGAAGTATATGTCTGATTACTGCATCATCACCATTTCTGCTTACCATCTGAATGATATGGTATCCGAATTTTGATTTGATTACAGGAGAAATCTGACCTTCCTTGAGCCTGAATGCAGCATTCTTAAAGTCTGGATCCCAATCCTTTTGCGATTTGTTGATTTCATAGCGACCGCCATTCTGCTTGCTGCCAGGATCTTCTGAATACAACCTCGCCATGGTTTCGAAACTCTTCATGCCAGATTCAATCTGTCTGCGGTAATCAGACAACTCATCCTGTGCAAATTTCTCCAACTCTCTACCAGCCTTGGGATGCATCACAATTTGCCCGATGACCAGTTCAGTCTCATAAAAAGGCAGACTGTCTTTGGGTATCCTGCTATGGTAATCCTTCACCTCGTTAGGTGTAATCTTAACATATTCAACAATTTTCTCACGCATTGATTTAGCCAGCCTTCCTTCTCTGATAGACTTCCTGAAATCCTCTTTTACCTGGTATATTGTTCTTCCCGCAATCTGCTCAAACGCTTCCTTACCGCCATACTGCATGATAAAATAACGAATCCGCTGATCAAGCTCAGCTTCAACTTCTTCATCTGAAACAGGCAGGGAATCTTTTTCAGCTTGCAGGATGAGCGCCTTATCCTGCATCATCCTTTCCAGGATAAAACATTCTGCATTTTCAGGCACTTCACTGCCTCCACGCTTCATGTCATCGATATAGTTTACCAGATCACTGCGAAGCACAATTTTATCACCCACTATGGCTACAATTTTATCTGCAAGTAATCTGGCAGATTGCGCAGTTGCAACCTGTGCAACTGTTAGCATGAAAACAAAAAACAGTAATTTTTTCATAAACATATTCAAGTACACAATTTAACACCATTAAGGTTAATGAATAGTTATACCTCAACTCTAAACTTTAAACTCTATAATGTCCGCTTCACTTCAGTTTCCTCGAAGGCTTCAATCACATCACCCACCCGGATATCACTGTAATTCTTAACGGTAAGTCCGCATTCCATACCTGCACTGACATCCTTGGCGTCATCCTTGTAACGTTTCAGGCTGCCCAGTTCTGCACTTTGTCCCTCACCTCTTGGATATTCCACAATACCATCACGGATAACCCTGATTTTGCTGTTCCGGCTGATCTTACCATCACGTACATAACATCCTGCAACGGTAGCTTTGTCGAACTTGTAAACTTCCCTGATCTCCACATTGGCCACGATTTTCTCTTCAACTTTCGGTTCGAGTAACCCTTCCATCGCACTCTTGATTTCTTCGATGGCGTTATAAATGATGGAGTAAAGTTTAATCTGAACACCTTCATTTTCAGCAATCTTATTAGCCTGCATAGATGGGCGAACATTGAAGCCAACAATGATGGCATCGGATGCTGTTGCGAGCAACACATCACTCTCCGTGATTTGTCCCACTGCCTTGTGTACCACCTTAATGGCCACCTCTGCCGTAGACAATTTCTGCAAGGAATCGCTCAATGCTTCTACTGAACCATCCACGTCACCTTTGATGATGATATTAAGTTCTTTGAAATTACCCAATGCAAGCCTGCGGCCAATTTCATCCAGCGTAATATGCTTCTTGGTACGGATACCCTGCTCACGCATGATCTGTGCCCTTCTTCCTGCAATTTCCTTGGCTTCAGATTCGTCCTGATAGACCTTGAATTTCTCACCTGCCTGAGGAGCACCATTCAATCCAAGAATCAACACCGGTGAGGAAGGAGGGATAACATCCACACGTTTGTTCCGCTCATTCATCATGGCTTTGACGCGGCCGTAATGCTGTCCGCTCACCACAAGGTCCCCCTGTTGAAGGGTTCCGTTCTGCACCAGGATGGTAGCTACATAACCACGTCCTTTATCGAGCGTAGCTTCAATAACCGTTCCGCTGGCATCCTTATCGGGATTGGCTTTGAGGTCAAGCAATTCAGCTTCAAGCAATATCTTTTCAAGGAGCTTATCTACATTCAGACCTGATTTGGCTGCAATCTCCTGACTCTGGTATTTACCTCCCCACTCTTCAACCAGGATATTCATCTGGGAGAGCTGTTCGTAAATCTTCTGAGAATTAGCGCCGTCTTTATCGATTTTATTGATTGCGAAAATCATCGGAACGCCAGCTGCCTGAGCATGGCTTATGGCTTCTTTCGTCTGAGGCATCACCGCATCATCCGCAGCAATAACGATGATGGCAAGGTCTGTTACCTTGGCACCACGGGCACGCATCGCTGTAAAGGCTTCGTGACCCGGCGTATCCAGGAAGGTGATGGATTTACCACCCGGCACTTCCACATGATAGGCTCCGATGTGTTGTGTAATACCTCCCGCTTCTCCGGCTACCACATTGGCGTTGCGGATATAGTCGAGCAAAGATGTTTTACCATGGTCAACGTGACCCATGATAGTAACAATGGGGGCACGCGGACTAAGGTTCTCCGGTGCATCTTCATCATCCTCTTCCTCCATCTCCATCTGCTTCTCCATGTCGATGAACTCAACTTCATAGCCAAACTCACCTGCCACGAGTTCAATCACCTCAGCATCAAGACGCTGGTTGATGGATACCATGATACCCAAACTCATACATTTGCCGATAATTTCAGCAAAGTTTACGTCGAGGAGACTGGCGAGCTCACTCACACTGATGAATTCTGTAACCTGTATTTTGTTATCCAGATCACCTTCTGATCCGGCTTCCATCTCTTCACGTTTCAGCCTGCGCAGCTTAGACTTGGTGATCTTTGCTTTTGAGCCACCGCCGCCTGAGAGTTTGGCCTGAGTTTCCTTGATCTTATTCTGGATCTCTTTTTCGTCAATTTCTTTTACCTCACCTTTCCTGATTACTTTGGGTGCACCCGGACGAGGCGTTGTTGTGCGCTGGGGAGCAGCAGGCGCTCCTTTCTGGATGGAAGGCTTCTGTCTTTCAGGCTCCTTTTTCTCAATAGGTATACGTTTACGCTTGCGCTTTTCATCGGCACCCCTACTCCTGTCATCCAGTTCAGGTTTCAATTCGATTTTACCGATGATTTTTGGACCTTCCAATTCCGGTGCCTCAATTTTAACAAGCTCAGCTTCAGGAGCTTTAGTCGCCTCTCTTAGTTCCGGCGCTTTGGGTGTAACCGGCGGTGGTGGAGCTGGCTGTGCAGGTTTTTCCTGAACAACAGGCTTAACAGCCGGTTGAGATATAACAGGTTTCGGAGGTGGGGAGGTCCGCTTAGGTCGGGTGCTGGATTCAATGGCATCCAGGTCTATTTTATCCAGAATCTTTGGTCCGTTTAATTCAGGTGCCTCAATTTTAAGCACATTGATGTCAGGAGCTGGTGCTTCCTGTATGGGTGCAGCAGGTTCCGCTTCAACCACTTCTTGAACAGCCGGTTCAGGAACAGGGATTTCTCCAGAAGGCACAGGCGCTGGTTCCGGTTCGGGCACTGGCAATGGAACTGAAACTAGTTCAGGCTCTGCTACAGGCACAACAGGTTCTTCTGCCTTGGGTACTTCAGGAGCTGGAGCAGGTGCCACTTCAACTTTCTTACGGGCATCCTTTCTGAAATGGATTTCTTCCTCGTCCTTCTTTTTCTTGATCTCTGCAAGTGACCCTTTAGGAATTTCAATGGCGTCGCTTTTTGCTTTCGCAGCCTTATCCGATGAAAACTCCTGTTGCAGCGCATGATACATCTCTTCCGTCAGTTTTGATGTCGGTTTGAGATCATCCTTGCTGAATCCTTTGCCCGCCAGGAAGTCAACAAGCGTATCCTTGCCTATGTTGAACTCCTTGGCCGCAGCCATTAACCTGGGTGTGTTTAATTCTGACATTTATCCTCCTTACGCTTTTTTGGCTGTTCCTTTAACTTGACCGCTAACTGATCCTGATTAATCCTTCTCAAATTCTGCTCTCAGGATGTCTCTTATTTCCTCAATGGTTTCCTTCTCCAAATCTGTCCTGCGCTCCAGCTCAGTGGCAGTAAGATCCAGTACACTGCGGGCTGTATCGCATCCTATCCGCTTCAGCTCTTCGATCACCCATCCTTCAATCTCATCACTGAACTCTTCCAGGTCGATATCGAATTCAGCCATCTCACCTTCATTATCGCGGTACACATCTATATCAAAACCAGTCAGCTCTTCAGCAAGCTTGATGTTTACGCCTCGCTTACCTATCGCCAGGGAAACCTGATCGGGAGAAACAAAAACTTCAGCCCGCTTACCTTCATTGTCTATTGTCATCCTGGTAATCTTAGCTGGTGTCAGCGAACGTTGAATCAACAACTGGATATTAGCTGTGAAATTAATCACATCAATATTTTCATTCTTCAACTCACGCACGATGCCATGGATTCTGCTTCCCTTCATACCCACACAGGCACCAACCGGATCAATCCTGTCGTCATAGCTTTCAACAGCTACTTTGGCACGCTCACCAGGCTCACGCACAATCTTACGAATCACAATCAACCCGTCGAAAATTTCAGGCACCTCTATCTCAAGCAACTTGGCCAGGAAGGAAGGATGCGTGCGAGACAATATGATAACCGGATTGTTGTTTTTCAGCTCCACTTTCTTGATGACGGAACGGATGCTCTCACCTTTCTTGAAATAATCGGAAGGAATCTGCTCAGACTTGGGGAGAATCAGTTCATTGCCGTCTTCATCGATCAACAACACTTCCTTTTTCCATACCTGGTAAACTTCCGCATTGATGATATCACCTACACGGTCACCATATTTTTTAACGAGGGCATTCTTTTTGAGGTCACCGATCCTGCTGGCCAGTGTTTGCTTGGCAGCAAGTATTGCACGGCGACCAAAATCCATGATATCGACTTCCTCGTACAATTCTTCACCTACTTCAAAGTCAGGCTCAATCTTGATGGCATCACTGTATTCAATTTCCATCAGGGGATTCTCAAGCGCGCCGTCTTCAACAATCATCCGGTGACGCATAATCTCCAGGTCACCCTTTTCAGTATTTACAATGACGTCAAAGCTTTCATCAGAACCGTATTTTTTACGAAGCAAAGTCTTGAATACATCCTCAAGGACTTTCATGAGGGTGGGACGATCGATATTCTCCGCTTCCTTGAAATCCTGGAATGACTCGATCAGGTTGATACTGGCCATAACTTATCCTTTTTTGTTCTTGTCTTATGGTTTAAAAAACAATGTTTACGGTGGTTGTCTGAATATCGCCAAACAGGAGAAAATGCCTGATCAGCTCTTTTTTCCTACCCTTTCCCTTCTCCTCCTCTAACTCAATGCCTTTCTCGTCAGCAGCCAGCAACATGCCATCCATCTCCCTGCCATCAGTCATCACCACATGAATACTTCTTCCCACATTTTTGAGGTATTGCCTGTAAAAGACAAGGGGCTCATCAACGCCGGGAGAAGATACTTCGAGCGCGAACTCACCATCCTTGCACAATTCCTGCTCTACAATCTGCTTGTAAAGTGCGCGGTTCAACTTAACACATTTCTCTATGGTGATACCGGAATCACCATCAACAAAAACACTGATGTTGTTGATGGGACGCACATTTACTTTTACCACAAAATATTGTGGCTCTTCCCGGAGAAGTTCTGCTGCGAGCTGACTAACCTGTTCTGCCTTTTCTGCTATTGCCATGGTGTAGGAAACAAAGAAGGGAACGCTTCCGTTCCCTTCAATATTCTTTATTCTTTGCAAATATAAGTATTATTGGAATATTTTCAAAATTCAGGAATTATGCTTGCTTAAAGCCTCACCAAGCCTGTCAGCCAGGTTCCCAACTAGGTTTCCCACCCCGGTTTGTAGTTTTTCGCTTTCCATAACCCGGGTGGCCAGGTTAGCCCAGAAATTACTGCGGGCTTTTTTACCTCCAAAGATGGAATTCATTCCCATGTTTACATAATTACTGCCCAGGTGCTGAAAGTTCTGCTCCAGCTTGCTTTCCAGTACTTTCCGTTTGTCTTTCAACTCATGAATAGAACGGTTGAGGGCATGGATATTGCGGATTGGTCTGCTCATCACTTTAATATTGATCGTCCTCGTTCTCATCCTCTTCCTGCGTGGAAGTAAGGATAAATAAACGGATCAGGGGGTTAAGAAACAAAGGTTTACGAAAAACTACAGCCAGCATGATAATCACCAAAAATACACCTGCACCGCATAAAAAGCCTAATGCTGCACTACCGGTTGCATCTGCCATCAGCCAGGAAAAAGAAATAACCAGGAAAAGCAGAAAGAACAAAACCATGAAACTAACCAGACATACCACAATAAACATGCTGAATGTTCTGGACAACGTTCTGATGGCAACTAGCCTGAGTAATTGTAAGCGTGTTTCCAGGTATTCTGAGAGCAGCTTTCTGTTCTCCTGATAAAAGTCATTGAAGGTTTCTTCAGACATAAATGGTCAATTAAAATGACATTTGGTTGCATTAAAGTTAGTTCTTTATAGTATAATATGACTGACGGAGATCAGCCTAACGGATGATTACGATTTTATTTATCTTTGCAAAATGCTCCGCTACTTCCTCATAGGCATGGCCATCTACATTGGATACAGGTTCCTTTTTGAATTTCTGTTGCCTATGATCAAAACAACCAGACAGGTAAAAAAACAATTTGATGCCGTCAGGGAACAACAAGAAGCGTTTTTCAAACAGCAAAACAATCAGCAGCAGCAAAAAAAACCCGAGAAATCTGCAACCCGGTCAGGTGATGATGATTACATTGAATTTGAAGAAATCAAATAATTCAATTCACGGATACCTGCCGCTGCCTGTTATTCGGAATGTTTGCACAAAACACAATTTCCCTGTTTGTTGGTCTGTCTATCGTGAAACTGCCTCCAAAATGAACACTCCTGTTATACAGATTCCTGATAGCAATATCCTGATTCAGATCTTGTAAATCCATCATCTCATCATTGCAAACCACTTCCAGAAACATACTGTAATCAAGGGTTTCGAGCACTATGTTCAACTTCGTGGCGTTGGATGAAATCAAAACCTTGTAAATACACTCCTGAATAATTCTGAGCATGGTCAATTCATGTTCAGGGTCCTTTTTTAAGTCTGCCCGATAACCACTTCCGTCAAAATGAACCACAATGGATTTTTCACGGGCAAGCCTGGTGAGCATATCTCCCACAAGTGAAACCAGGGAAACATGCCGGAGTGCATCGGGATTGATATCATTGCATATTTTATTCAATTCGGTGAGGGTTTTACTGATGATGGTACTGACCTGCTTGGTATAACATTCCATCTCCGCTGTAATACATGGCATATTCTCCAGCATCAGTTTGGCAGCTGCCAAAACCTGGTTGATCTGTTCATGCAGGGAATTGGCAATTTCCCTCCTGTCAGACTCCATATGCCTGATGATTATATCAATAACTTCCTTTTGTTTGATGATTGTTGTACTTTCAAAATTTGCCTGGGTTAAAAGTGGTGGTTTTTCGTCGAACATATGGGGTGTTTGGTTATGGACTTGTTCAACAAAAATCAAATTAATTCACTTCAACTCATTGAAAATGAATGCTTAATCAATGAAATTACGTATAATTACTTAGCTCCCTTAAAGGTTTATGCTGAAACAGCCGCACGGAAATAAATCCCCTTCCCACTAACCTTTTCAAAATTGAAACTGCCGCCAAAATGATCGCATCTGTTGGCCAGATTTACCATGTATAAATCTGTTGAAACTGCCGAAGTATTAAAGCGCGGATCATCCGTAAAGATCTCAAGCAAAATTTGTTTAACCTTATACTGAAGTGTCAATTTCACCAATTCCCCTTGCGAATGCATAAAAATCCGCTTTAACACATCCTGAATGACCCTGTATATCGTTAACTGACTGTCGTAATTCTTCTTGTCCTGACCTTCATACCCATCTACATCCATATCTACTTTAAAATGCCTGTCCTTGTTAAGCCGCTCAACGAGATCCCTTACGAGGGATGCCATATCCACATGATGCAGAGCATCCGGATTGATGTCATTGAAAATCTTGTTGACCTCGTCAACGGCAGTGTAGATAATTTGCCTGACCTTTTCTGTATACCTGACTGATTCCTGACTGATCTCAGGCATAAACTCGAGCATCATGCGGGCAGCAGCAAGAATCTGATTGATGTTGCCATGCAATTCTTCCGCTATCATTTTCCTGTCTGTTTCCAGGTTGCGGATAACTGCATCAATGATATCCTTTTTTCTCCTGCGTTCAACTTCATTCAGCTTTTCCTGCAAATCCTTAACAGGGGTCATATCAATATGCGTTCCGGCTACAACCAACGGCTTGCCTGCATCATCCCTTTCAACCACAACACCCCGGTCAAGCACCCACCTCATTTTACCTTTTGCATCTGTGATCCTGTATTCAAGTGAGTGTTTGTCCTGCTCACCATTTCTGTAGCGTGCATCACTGTCCTTCATCATATAAACATCATCAGGATGAATGCTCTGCCACCACAATAAGTCCGCTTTTCTGGCTGAAATATCATAGTTGCTATACCCGATGAAAATATTGAAATCAGCGCTGTACCAGGTTTTACCGGAAGAAAAGTCATGCGCCCATGCATTATCCCCAAGCGTTTGGAGAATTTCTCCCAGTCTTTTATACTCAATCTGTTTCTTCCTGTCTTTGACCGTAGTAACGATTGATTCAAACCATGTACTGGATCCAGATTCTACTACATTAGACATGATAAAATGTGTTTTTCAATGATTGTAAGTATGGTTAGCAACTTTCTAAATGTTTTCCGCACTGTTCAGGACCAAAGTAAGTCTGGAGCATGATTTAAGTCATGATTGTTTTCACGGCACCGGCAACTTCAACAGCGGCATGCACACCGATACCTTCGAAAACAATCTGATTATCGCTGTTCTTAGTCAAACTTATATGCATCGCTGATGTCATGCTCTCTTCAATCCGGCCATCCATCATTCCATTCAGTGGTGATGCGAGTGACGTGGCTCCGTCCCTCCTTACATGAATGGCGAGTTCATACTCCCTGTTTTGCATAACAATTTCCACTGTCTGCTGATCTGCAAAACACTTCCGCAACCTCGTTCCATTGTAGGTTGTAAACCTGATGAGGCGGTCTCCGAGCCACAAACCTGAAATAAAACCGGTAAAAGAATTTCCCAGCCATGGAATCTTAGCTACTGATGCTTTCAAGGATACGCCCTCCTGCTCAAAATGGTTGCATTGCATCCACATATAGGCTGCAGGAAATGAACGTCCCCAGTCTTTTTCAATGTATCCTCTTCCACCATCCATCACAATCTCCTCCCCCTTATGGTACAAGTTGCCCCTTATGGTATGATTCATGCTCACAATGCCGTGATAACATTCCAGAAATGGAACAAATGAAAAGGGACCCATGATGCCGGGTGCATAAAAAGGCTTCGGCCAGGGTACATTTCCACTAAATGTTAAAGAACCTGAAATACCTTCGAGTTCCAGTTTGATACCGGATGATGAGAAACTGTTGCTGCCAACAGTGACATGGAAACTGTGTGATGATGGCTTAAATTCATCCCTCGAAAACCTGTGGTATGCCGCTGTCTTGCGTTTACCGTCAAGGACCTGCACAAATGTGTGGGCATTACCTGCAGCATCCATGGCTATACCTGGAATAAAAGCAAAAGCCCTGGTTCCGGCTGCATTCAATACTTTGAAATACCAGCCCTCAAAATAATTGGCTTTTTTCCCCCAGCCCTGAAAATGTTCTGGGTTGAAAAACGACTTTATCTTAGTGCTGCTGATCATTGTTTGTCAATGATCTTGAGCGCATCCTCATCTTTATACTGCAGGATAAGATCCCGAAGCTGTTGCTTCAAATCTGATATGAGTCCTTTCATCGCTGGCTCGTTGATGAGATTGTTTACCTCTGACCTGTCCTGTTCAATATCAAACAACTCCCAGCTGTCGTACGGACCATAAAACCTGATCAGCTTATACCGGTTTGTGCGGATACCAAAATGGGGTGCTACCCGGTGTGGCTGGGGATACTCATAATAGTGATAATACATGGCCTGTCTCCAGGGTTGTCTACCGTAGCCACTGAGCATGTTTTTAAAACTCTTGCCCTGCATGTCTTCCGGCACCTTAACACCTGCCATGTCAATGATGGTTGGGGCAAAGTCGATGTTCACCACCATCTCTGTTCTTTCTGTACCCGGATTGATCTTTCCGGGATGGCGAATTAGAAAGGGTGTACGAAGACTTTCCTCATACATGAAACGCTTATCAAACCAACCATGCTCGCCCATGTAAAAACCCTGATCAGACGTATAAATAACAACTGTATTCTTTGCTAACCCCGCAGAATCCAAATAGTTGAGTATCCTGCCGATGTTGCGGTCCATTGACCTGGCCGTTGCGAGGTAATCCCGCAGGTATCGCTGGTATTTCCAGCGAACAACAGCCGCACTGTCGTGTTTGATTTTATTGTATTCTGCTTCGGCCTTCTCAAAATAGTCCTTGTATGCTTCCTTTTCTGCAGGAGACATCCGGCCAAACATACCCCGCTTGCTATAGTCAACCCCGATTTTGAGGTCGTCACGCATGACCATGGTCTTGTTGATAGTCATATCCTGCTCCATGGCAGCCCTTCGGCCTGCATAATCATCATTGAAATTATCCGGATACGGAAAAACCTTATCCTCGAATTCTTTGAGATCCTGCGGATCGGGCATCCAGTTGCGGTGTGTGGCTTTTTCTCCCACAACAAGAAAAAAAGGTTTCTGCTTATCCCGACCATTGAGCCAGTCGAGCGCAAAATCACTGATGACATTTGTCACATAACCTGTGTGCCTGACCGTATCCTTGTTCATGTGGATGAAATCGGGCTGAAAATAATTGCCCTGATCAGGCAGGATACGCCAGTAATCAAATCCAGTGGGGAGTGTTTGCAAATGCCATTTCCCAATCCAGGCAGTCTGGTAATCCGATGCACCGAGTACTTTTTGTAGTTGTTGCTGACTGGGGTCAAAGAAACGCCTCGGACCATTATCCCTTAATCCGTTGACATGGCTGTACTTACCAGTGAGTAAAACGGCCCTGCTGGGAGCGCAGATGGAATTGGTTACAAAAACATTCCGCATAAGCGCCCCCTCTTTGGCAATTCGGTCAATGTTGGGAGTCTGCATCAACTTGCTGCCATAGGCACTGATAGCCTGTTCTGTATGATCGTCAGAAAAAATGACAATGATATTGGGTCTTTCAACCTGTGCTTGCAACAGACATTGCAGCATCAGGAATGCAGGTAAGATAATTTTTTTCAAGTGTAATTTCATTTTGTGGAGACTTGAAAGGTAATACTTTTCAAAAGACTCATCAAAACAGAATTATTATCCTAAAATACCTACCCGTCAATCCCATTAAACCAATCTCAACACAACAAATCTGTAATGCGTGATTCCAAAAGAAGAATAGGTTATTTCGCCGGAGTAATGATTATATTTCTGTATTCAACCGGCCCGTGGTCTCCCTGAAGGAAGATAGGCCCTGGTTCTCCTTCCTTACTGTCGAGCGCTCCACCGGTGATACCGGGTATGATCTGGTCGCTGATGATGGTCTTACCATTGGCCACAACAGTTACCCTCCTGCCAATCAGGGTGATTTCATACACATTCCATTCACCAGCCTTTTTAGCGGCCATTTCATTGGGAGTTAAGAAACCATATACCCCGCCAAACAACGTTGATGAAGGTTCTTTACCATAATTATCTTCTACCTGTACTTCATACCTGCCGCGGAGGTATATACCACTGTTGCTTCCGGCAGGATATTTCACTTCAATGTGCAATTTGAAATCGTTGAATTTCTGATCCGTAATGATATTAGAGCCAGAACGCGGACTCTTCATCACACCATTTTCTGCTAACCACTGGTTATCCTTAGTTTGTGCATGCCAGCCGCTCAGGTCTTTGCCATTGAAAAGTTTAACAGGTGTTCCCCAAACTGGAGGAGCGCTGCGCTTGAGCAGTGGCGCACGCTCTCCGGTGAAAGGCTGGGTTTCTCCCCTGCTGTTCCTGATAGTGCCAACAAGCTTATCGCCCTGCAGTTCGCCATTGAAAATCATGTCAATATTGGTTCTGTCCCACTGTGGAGGAATGATAAAGTTTATTTTACCATTGTCGTTGTTGACAATAGAAATGGGCCTGGCACTTCCACCCTCAGCCACAAAATAACCCACAAGTGTTTTTACACCTGAAAGCTTCACTTCAAGCCACGATGGTACCAGTTTATCTCCCTGATCAACCGTTAAATCCCACCTGCCTATGATGGCAGGCTCCTTTGGAGCGGCATGGTCGTCATGATCCTGGGCAAAAGCCATTGTTCCTGCAAATAATGTTATCAATGTGAATAATTTTTTCATGTGGTGTGCTTTATCACCCGAATATAAAAAAAACAAAGGATACTGTAACATATTTACATAATTTGCTACCCAGCTTTTGTGCTGTTTGCCATGATGTTGAAATCAATACTCTGCCAATTACAATTTTCAGCAGCCCTTATCCTGTTTGCGCTTGCATCACAGGCACAGGCTGATACAAGTTTCTGGTTTGCTGCACCTGACCTTGAAAAGGCTCATGCTGACGGTAATATCTTCCTGCGGATCAGGATGGGCAGCCAACCTGCAGTGGTTACCATCTCACAGCCGGCGAATCCCGGTTTTGCTCCCATAACGATGACCATGCCTGCGAACTCAACCAATTCAGTTAACCTATCTGGCTTTCTGGCCCAGCTGGAAAACGACTTCCCCAATACGGTGTTGAACAAAGGACTGCTCATACAATCGAACACCAAGATTTCCTGCTATTATGATATCGCCAATACATCCAATGGCGATATGTTTGCACTCAAGGGAGCCAACGCATTGGGGATGAAATTCACCGTCCCATTCAACATGAAATTGAACAACTGGAGCAACAGGAGAGACGGCCAGGGTACACCAGTTTTTTACCACAATGACATCATCATTGTGGCTACTGAGAACAACACGGAAGTAGTCATCACCTCAGATAAATCACTGCTAGGCATCGGGTTTGGCACACCGCAGCGGGTTACGCTGCAACGCGGACAAACCTATGTTTGCCGCGGACTCACTGAAAATGGTGTTAACAAACCAGGGGGCACCATCATCACATCCACCAAGCCCATTGCAGTAACCATCAAAGATGATTCGCTTGAGTTACCCGGACTCAGTTGTGGTGATACAGCGGGTGATCAGCTGATACCCGATAGGCTGGCGGGAACGGAATTCATACTGCTGAAGGGATACCTTTACAACCCTGGAGGTAATCCGCTGCAGCCTCCTGCTCCGGGCAATGAGCGTGCCGATCATTATTTCATTTTTGCCATTGAAAACGGAACTACTATCACCACCAGCGATGGCAACTCGGCCACACTGAATGCGGGAGAACATTTTGCAGGCACACTATCTGTTGAAACCAACTATGTCACGGCCTCTAAACCAATACACATCTTTCACGTTACTGGCTTCGGCTGCGAACTCAGTGGCGCCGTCATCCCCTCCCTGAAATGCACTGGTTCCACCGAAGTGTCTGTCATCAGGGCTACGCAGGTTGACCCATTGCGGAATGAACAGTTTTACCTCAACATCCTCAGCCCGGCAGACATCGTAAATGATTTTTCACTCAACGGCTCCAATGCACCCATCAATGGAACGCTCTTCCTCCCGGTTCCGGGCAGTCAGGGCAAATGGAAGTATGCCAAACTTTTGTTACCACTGAGCGTGACGGGTGCAGAAGCCACAGTTAAAAACGGCAGCGGCAAATTCCATGTGGGTGTCATCCAAGGCGGACCCCTTTCCACTGCACGTTATGGTTACTTCTCTGATTTCAGCACCAATACGGTATTGATCAGAGACCCCTTGAACCCATCCCAGCCTCTGGGTGATGAATTGGTTGTCTGCTACCGATCGAACTTCAGCCTGGAAGCTGTCAATACTGAAAAGGACCTGACCTTTTTATGGACTGGCCCCAATGGTTTTTCGAGTACAGACCCCGTCATCCGACTCAATAATGTCCAAATCAGCGATACAGGTCGATATACGATCACGACCACCAGCTCAGGTTGCAACTCCTCCGGAAACAAAACCATCGCTTTTAAAGTGGATAAACCTATCCCAGCCTTTGCATGGAATTCCAATGGTTGTGTGGAGGATTCCGTGACTTTCGTCAGTCCGGCTGCCAACGGAACCCGTTGGGTATGGGATTTCGGAAACGGGAAAACACTCGATACCACAGCCGGCACTACTAAGCCAGTGAAGCTGAACCAGACCGGTGGCACAACAATTAGCCTGAAAGTATATTCTGCCAGGGGTTGTCCGTCAGACGACTCTGTTCAGACTGTATTACTCTCCACCAGGCCAGTGGCTGCATTCAACCTGCCTGCCATCAGGTGTGTAGCAGATGAACTTACTTTCACTGATGCCTCAACCATCGTATCGGGTAACATCAGCAAATGGAAATGGAACCTGGGTAACGGCAATGGTTTTAAGGAAACAAACAGCAATGAAAACCAGTTTGCGCGCTATACCAGCTATGGCAATAAACTCCTTCAGCTGCTGGTTGAATCAACTACAGGCTGCCAGAGCGATACGTTTAAAGTGAATGATTTCATCGTGAACCCCTTACCCATCCCGGGATTCATCAATCCTGAAGTGTGTCAGAACGACAAAGAATCACTTTTCAGAGATACCACAACATCTCCCGATGGCTTTTCCAGCTTTTCCTACCGCTGGGATTTCAATGCAGGTATAATCCCCGTAAACCCGGCGCCTACTGTAGGTGCAGCAACACTCACAGCACAAAACCCTATTGTGCAATTCAATCAGATTGGCAGCTATACAGTTAAACTGGTTGTTACCTCAAGAGGTTGTGTAGACTCAATCCTGCAACCTTTTAAAGTTTACGGTGCAAACCCCATACCACGTTTTAACATGGCCGCAAAAGCTGAAGCGCTGTGCAGCAATGACTCAATCTTCATAGAGAACCAGTCAACGATAGACTTTGACAATGTAGCAAAGCTGATAATCAAATGGAATGCCACCGACAGCATCATAGATGAAAATCCGGCTATAGGTAAACGCTATGGTTTCAGGTATGCAGACTTCCTCTCGCCCCTGCAAACACAACAAACTATCGCGCTGCGGGCCTTTTCAGGCACTGACCTGTCTTGCAGCAAGCTGACCGACTCTTCCATCATCATCCATGCCAGTCCGGACATCCTTTTCGACACCCTTCCTTCCCTCTGTCTGCTCGATACGCCCAGACAGATCATTGAAGCAAGTGCCAACCCCGCTGTACCCGGTACCTTCACTTTCAGCGGAAAAGGTGTGAGTCCGGATGGTCTATTCAAACCTATCTTATCCGGTGCAGGTACCTTCCCCATCACCTGCCGCTATGTTTCATCTACGAGTGCCTGTGCCGACTCCGCAACACGCCTGATTACAATATGGCCCATGCCTGTGGCTGATGCCGGTCCGGACCTCCGTATCAAAGACGATGAACAACAATACATTCAGGCTTCTGCATCCGGACAGAATATCCTTGTAAACTGGAGCCCGCCTGCATTTCTGAACAAGACAGATACCATCAGACCACTGGTAATCAACCCGCAGGAAAACACAGTATACACCCTAACAGTAACCGGACAGGGAGGATGCATCACCAAAGATGAAATGACTGTGCAGGCTATCAATCGCATGTTGGCTCCAAACACATTCACCCCCAACGGGGATGGCATCAACGACAGCTGGGTGATTAAAAATGCCGAACAATATCCTGAATGTGTGGTGGAAATATATACGGCGAGCGGACAAAAAATATTCCGGTCAGTTGGATACGGACAGGCATGGGACGGTACTTACAAAGGTAATCCCCTTCCTGCGGGAACTTACTATTACACCATTGAACCCCGCAATGGCCGGAAACGATTTGCTGGCTATATAACCCTACTGAGATGAGGATGAAACGTTTACTGTTTACAGGATTATTGATTTCCCTTACGTCTTTACTCAAGGCACAGTCAGATACCGCATTCTGGTTTGCAGCACCAGATCTAAATGGTCTTATTCAATCCGGCGCGGGTGCAGACCGTCCGATTTTTCTCAGGATATCTGCCACCACATCAGCTGCAAATATCATCATCACACAACCTGCTAATCCCGCATTTACGCCAATCACCAGAACTATTGCTCCCAATACCTCGCAATCCATCGACCTTACTGAATTTATCAGCATTATTGAACACGGAGCAGTGAATACGGTATTGTCTAATGGATTATTAATCCAGAGTTCAGCAGCCGTTTCCTGTTACTATGATATTGTAAACGGCCGGAACGGAGACATCTTTGCCCTGAAAGGCAGGAATGCACTTGGTAAAAAATTCACTGTGCCTTTTCAGATGGAATTCAACAACAGAACCAATGCTACCGAAGCCACTACCAATACCAATGATTTTGTAATCGTGGCTACGGAAGATAATACCCTGGTCACCATTCTCTCCAGAAACGACCTGATCGGTCATGCACCAGGCAGCAGTCACCAGATCAGACTCAACCGGGGACAAACCTACATGTGTCGAGCTGCTACAAATCTTCCTTTTAACCGGCCGGGAGGATCAATCGTAACAGCAGATAAGCCCGTTTCCATTTCCATCAAAGAAGACCTGTTGCAATATCCGGGTGCAAATTGTGCTGACTCTGGCGGCGACCAACTGATTTCGGATGAGCTGGCGGGCAATGAATTCATTGTGGTGAAAGGACGGTTCAGCAATAACAACCCCGACTATTTCTACATCTTCGCAACAGAAAATGGGACGAGCGTCCGCATCAATGGCAATATTGTTGCTAATATCAACGCCGGACAGTTCTACCCCTGGAAGCTGAGCGATGAATCCTGTTATGTGGAAACAAGCGCCCCTGTTCAGCTTTACCACATCACCGGCTTCGGTTGTGAAGTAGGTGCAGCAGTGATTCCTTCCATCAAATGCACAGGATCTACCCGAGTGAATGTTACCAGGGCTTCCGGAACCGAGGAATTCTACCTCAATGTGCTGGCACCCAAAGAAATCATCAATGACTTCCTTGTTAACAACAGTACTACTGAATTGCCCGCATCACTTTTTGTTCCGGTGGTTGGTAATCCGGAATGGATGCAGGCCAGAACCAGTATCAGTGCCACATTTGCCGGCACCGGCGCCAACATCACCATCGAAAACAGGTCAGGCAAATTCCATGCCGGCATCATTCAGGGCGGAACCAGCAGTACAACACGCTATGGCTATTTTTCAGACTTCAGTGTGAACGCCGTTCAGCTCACCGACCCGGCAGATCCCTTCGCGGAATTTAACAACAACAGAATTGTCTGCAACCAGGCAGACCTGCGCATCAAGGCGCTCAACAGGGAAGCTACAATATTTACCTGGACAGGACCCAACGGATGGAACAGTGAAGGCAATGAACTGCAGATCAAACCTTTTAATATCCGGGATACCGGTCAGTATACAGTTACCACTTCCGGTGCAGGATGCGGTAACTCCAGCAAAACAATCCGCCTGCTGATAGATAAACCTGATGCAGCATTCGATTTCACCACCAACGGCTGCAGTGAAGACTCCGTTTACTTTACAACGCCAGCAGATGCTGGTGTAAGGTGGGTGTGGGACTTTGGCAATGGACAAATCCAGGACAGGAATACAGCTGATGTAACTGCAGCAAAAATCGGCATTGCCGGGGATGTTCCGGTCAAATTAAAGGTTGCCTCTGCCAGGGGATGTTTCTCTGATGATACAATAAGGATAGTAAAATTATCCACCACCCCCAAAGCCATATACAGTGCTTCCGCCGTTACCTGTGTGAACGACCTGATCAGCTTCACAGATGCATCAACAATAGAGACAGGAACCATTAAAAAATGGAGATGGAACCTCGACGACGGACAGGGTTTTACTGAACAGATGAGCAATGTAGAACAGACTAAACGATACAATGCATACGGACAAAAAAACGTTAGCCTGGTGGTGGAATCAGAAACAGGTTGTATCAGCGATACATTCCGGCTGGCCAATTTTACAGTTCATCCCATTCCTGTAGCAGGCTTTATCAATCCGGAAGTTTGTCAGAACGACAAGGTTTCACAATTTAAGGACAGCACCCGAAGTGCAGACGGATTTACGAATTTTACTTACCGTTGGGACTTCAATGCAGGAACCAATCCCGTACCTGTGGCACCAACTGTTACGGCACCTAACCTCACCGCAAAAGATCCATCGCTGCAATTCAACCAGGCAGGCAACTATACCATCCGGCTTATTGTAGATGCCAGGGGTTGCATCGACACCCTCGACCAGCCGTTCAAAGTATACGGAGCGAATCCCATCCCGCAGTTCAGCCTGTTGCAGTTACCGGCAGAGCTCTGCAGCAACGACTCCATCAGGATAACCAATAGTTCTTACATTGATGATTTCGACAATGTAGCCCGGATCACCATTCAATGGGATCCGAACGATTCCAATGCCATTACAACAGACGAGGAACCTTTCCGCGGAAAAAAGTATGCCTACAAATACCCCGATTTTCAGTCGCCCATCAACCGAAAACCGGTGATTACACTCCGTGCTTTTTCCGGCACCGACTTCTCCTGCAGCGTTCCCGTTACAGAAACCATCACCCTGAATGCCAGTCCCAAAGCAACCTTCAACGAAATCCCCGGTATCTGTCTGGATGCAGCCCCCCGGTTGATCAATACGGCATCATTCGATGCAGCCGTTCCCGCTACCTTTGAATATACAGGAACAGGCGTGGATGCAGCGGGACTGTTTGATCCTTCAAAATCGGGCGAAGGCACATTTCTCCTGAAGTACCTGGTTACTTCCCAAAGCAGCAACTGCAAAGACTCTGCCACACAGCAAATCACCGTTTGGCCCTTACCCACAGCGGATTTCGATATAGCTGATACCACCTGTGCCAATCAGCCCATCCGCTTTACCAGTAAAGCAAAAGCCAATGCCGGCAGTTTGCAGGATTGGTTCTGGAACTTTGGCGATGGCAGCAAAAAAGATACAGTCAACGGTGATCCATTTACAAGGATTTTTAAAGACTTTAATACCTACAATATTGGTCTGCAGGTTAAAACAAACAATGGCTGTGTGAGTCCGGCTAAAGAGATTACCATCAACGTCCACCCCCTGCCGATACCTGAGTTCAATCTGCCCGAGGTCTGCCTGCCTGCAGCCAAAGCGCTGTTCACCAACAATACGGTACTGGCAGATGGGACTACAACCGGTATTTCCTATCAATGGGATTTCGGCGACAAGCAAAACCCACAGCCGGGAAATACAAAAGACGGACAGCACACTTATTTTTCAAAGGGACCATTCAGCGTAAAGCTAGTAGCTACCAGTACCGATGCCTGCAAAGACTCTGTGACAAAGGTCTTTGAAACCATCTATGCACAACCCAGAGCCGGCATCAGCAGCATGGATTCGCTTTGCCTCGGGGATTACGTGAGATTGAATGATACCAGCAAAACATTGAACGGACAACCTGCAGCATGGTTCTGGGATTTCGGCGATGGCAGCAGTTCCACCCTACAACATCCAAGGCACCGTTATACGCAGGCAAACAGTTTCAGGGTAACGCATTACATCCGTTCTAGCATCGGTTGTTATTCTGATACCATCGTAAAAACCATTGCCGTTTTCGACTACCCTAAAATAGATGCGGGTCCGGATCTGATGGTGCTGGACGACGGACAAAAACGGATGGAATCCAGTGCCAGCGGCACCATTGTCAGCTATTTCTGGGAACCGCCGCTTTACCTCAGTGATGTTGACAGCCTTCAGCCGTTGATCATCAAACCCAGGCTGGATCAGGAATACAGGCTGACTGTTACCGGGAGAGGCGGATGCATTGCTACAGATTTTATGAAGATGACTGTTCAGAGACTTCCACAGCCACCCAATACCTTTACACCCAATGGAGATGGCATCAACGACAGGTGGGAGATCAGGTTCCTTGATCAGTATCCCGCTGCGGTAATTGAGGTGTACAGCGCCAACCAGCAGCTTGTGTTCCGCAATACCGGATATACCAAACCCTGGGATGGCACGGTGAATGGCAGACCCGCACCGGCAGGTACTTATTACTATGTTGTAGACACCAAAAACAAACGTGGTAAACTCGCAGGCTTTGTAACAATTATCCGTTAACACATAAAATTTAGGCACCCCTAAATTTTGTCAGCAACTACCTGCCAATTTTTTGCATGAGATCGGATATTTCAACCGGACTCAGGTATCGCCATTTTCCGCTGGCCAGGTTATCCAGCCTGATGTGCATGATGCGAATCCTTGTGAGTGTTTTTACCTTATAGCCAAATACCTCGCACATGCGGCGAATCTGTCTGTTTAATCCCTGTACAAGGATGATGCGGAACCTGCGTTGCCCTTCCTGCCTGATGAAACAGGGCAGGGTTTTTTCACCCAATATTCTTACACCTGCCGCCATTGAGCGAATGTGTTCCGGTTGAAGCGGCTGATCTACAGTTACAATGTATTCCTTTTCATGCTTGTTACCGGCACGGAGAATTTCATTGACGATATCCCCGTCGTTGGTTAACAGGATGAGTCCGTCTGAATCCTTATCCAGCCTGCCAATCGGGAAAATCCGTTTGGGGTGGTTCATGAAAGAGACGATATTGGTGCGGTCAGAAAGATCGGTTGTGGAAGTGATCCCCACCGGCTTGTTGAGTGCGATGTAAATGGGTTTTTGTTTCGATTTGATGGCTTCATCATCCACCGCCACCACATCACCCGGCATAACCCTGTAAGTAGGCAATGCCAGTTCACCGTTGACAGTGACGCGAAACTGTTCTATCAGTTTGTCTGCCTCCCTGCGCGAGCAGTATCCCGAGTTGCTGATGTATTTGTTGACTTGTATGCCCTCTTCCTTGGATGCTTTCTTCATGTACAAAACAAAGGTAATCTGAACGGGCGTCATGGC
>CAMAXV010000021.1 GCA_945862385.1 Chitinophaga pinensis | reverse complement strand
TCAGACAAAGGGTATTTTCTTTATTACAGTGACAATGAACTTACTGCCAAAGCAAATGACCAGGACAGCTTAGGACTAATCAGCTTCAAAGCCAATTTTTTAAACCCAGCTGCATCACAAGTGATTTTAGAAAAAGGGTTTGAAGTCTCCCCTTTCAGCAGTCAGGTTTGTGAAACCAGAAGCTGCGCACCAAGTCCATTTGTGGGGGAATACGAAACAATATATTATGGCTATGACGTAGTAAGCTCAAAGATAATGCACAAGCCAACTTTAAGAGATTTTGGCAGCTATCAGAGTATCGTACTAAACCATACTGTTGATTTAAATGGAAATGAGCTATCTGGTATCCGTTGGTATGAACTCAGGAAGGAAAACGACTGGACTGTAAAACAACAAGGTACTTTTGGACCACAAACAGAAGATGCCTGTTCCCCCTTACAATACAAGCACCGGTTTTTGGGCAGCATCCTACAAAATAAATACGGCCAGATTGCCCTAGCTTATAATTTTAGCAGCAAAGCTGATTATGCCTCACTTGCTTTTACAGGCAGAAATTCATCCGATCCGCTTAATGTATTTACCAAGGATGAAATAATAATCAGAGCAGGTACAGGGTTTGGAACTAGGGGCGGAAGATGGGGTGACTATAACGATATTGCATCAGATCCTGAAAATGATTCACTCTTCTGGTTTACAGGAATGACAGGTGAAGGCGATATATGGAGCACTTCTATAGCGTCATTCACAATTGGTCCGAAACCGATGCGCGATGTCAAACTCAGTACTATAATCAATCCATCTGAATGTGAAGTTATATGTGTCAAGAATTTATCACCAATAATTCAATTGAAAAATAATGGGGTTGTTTCATTAAGCTCATTAATGTTGAAAATTTCAATCAACGATTCAATATTTCCCTCACATCAATGGAATGGCCTGCTTTTAAGTGATGAAGAAACAAAAATACAATTGCCAGCATTAAACTTACCAGAGGGTATTGTCAAAATAAAAATATGGATTGATCAACCATCGGGAACAAATGATTTCAACCTATTAAATGACACCCTGATCAAGTATGTTGAAGTTGCACCTGTTAAACAGCTACCATTTTATGAAGGGTGGGAATCAGATTCAACAATCCAGAAAAATTGGAAAATAACAACAAATGGAAGCAGCTATTACATTTGGAAAAAATTTGAAAATTTTGGTTTTGAGAGCAGTAACTCCTTTTACATAGATAATTTCAATTATTTTGCAAGAGGTAATTCTAGTTTGCTTTCATCACCATATTTAGCAGCAACTCTAGCCGATTCACTCTCGCTCTCATTTCGAATAGCTGCTGCATTATATGATCCCAAATATTTAGATACCCTTGAGATACTTATTGCAACCGATTGTGATAAAAATATTACATCAGTCTATAAAAAATGGGGGGAAGACCTAGCTACAAGAGATGGATATTTGACATCAAATTTTTATCCTCTTCAAGGTGAATGGAGAAAGGACGTCATTCCATTAACTGCATTCATCAACAAAGAATTTAAAATTATTTTTAAGGCTATCAACAATTTGGGTCAGAATATTATGATTGATGATATCCTGGTAGAAGGCCTGAACTTTCCTCAACTTGATTTACAGGTTGAAAATGTAGTGAAAAAATACGATGGCCTGTGTTCATTTTTAATTCAGCCAACCATTTTGATTACCAATAAAGGGAAAAACCAAGTCAGGCAATCACAGGTTGAATTATGGGACGGAAATCAATTGATTGAATCTAAAACATGGAATGGTAATTTATCCAGGCTACAATCAGACACAATTATTTTTTCAGTGAGGGAAAACAAGCTAAACTCTCAAATAAGGGCAGTTATAAAAGATGTTAACCAGCAAAAAGATGAAATAAGAAATAACGATACAGCAGAAGTTTTTCAAAAACAAATAAAATCATTTGAATTACCTTTTACTGAAAATTTTGAGGATGGTAAACACTTTGAACGCTGGACCCCTGTTGGAGATTCTATCAATCAATGGAAAATCTATAATAACGGTTTGGGTGGTGGAGGCTTCAGCATATACAGTCCGCATTCAGGCCTTAAAAACAACCATAGTTCAATCATATCTCCGAGACTTTTTTGGAAGGAAGGCGACTTAATTTGGCTAGAATTTAATGTGGCAGCAGGATACAATATTGCGCAACCCGCAGATACTCTCGAAGTATCCGTATCCTTGGATTGCGGACTAAGTTGGCAGTCTGCTTACGACTTTGCTGGAGCAGAGCTGGCTTCAAAAATAACTTCAGGAACGTTTGAGCCAACCTCTGATCCAGATTGGAAATTGTTTAAACTGGATCTAACTAAACTGTTTAAAAACAAGAGTGAAATGCTTATCCGATTAACCACTAGAAGTGGGGGAAACAGCAATATATTCATAGATCAAATTAAGGTCTTTACAGAGAAGTTGCCTGCTGGACTCAAAGAAAAAGGCTATCAATTTTTACCCAATCCGGTTAAAGATAAACTGCAAATAAATTTCTATCCTGACTCAGGTGGACTCAAGTCGATTCGTGTAACAGATATAGCTGGCAGAACTCAATATTTCAGTAAAATGGAAACTTCACTTAATTTAAATAACCATACACTTGATTTTTCCAAATTGGCAGCTGGTATTTATGTTGTTACACTGACCTATGCTGACAGAATCGTCAGTGAAAAAATCATCAAACATAATCCTTGATGTATTGTTATTAGTTTGCGCTGAACAAATAAGGAAGTGTATTTTTGCAAAAAATCTGACTATGTCTGCCATTCAATACAAGCTAAGTGATATCTCAGGACTGAATGCTTCATTGCTGGCAATTGCCAATAAGCTAGATGCGGGTGAACGTTTAACCCGAGAAGACGGTATCACGCTTTTTGAAAAAGGCACGTTAAGTGAGCTTGGCATGATGGCCAATCACATTCGTGAAAAAAGGCATGGCCACAAAACTTATTTCAACAGAAATTTCCATATTGAACCCACCAATGTTTGTGTCTTTTCCTGTAAGTTCTGTTCTTATTCAAAGCTATATTCCAAAAGGGAAGAAGGATGGGAACTGAGTATTGAGGAAATGATGGAAAAGGTCAGGTCATATGATGACAAACCTATCACAGAAGTTCACATCGTGGGAGGCGTCCATCCCAAAATGGATATATATTTTTTTGCTGACCTGCTGAAACAGATTAAAGCACATCGTCCGGATTTACACATTAAAGGCTTTACTGCGGTTGAGCTTGATTATATGTTTAGGAAGGCAAAACTCAGCAGGACAGCCGGTATGCAGTTACTGCATGATGCAGGATTGGATTCATTACCAGGTGGAGGTGCTGAAATCTTTGATTCAGCAATCAGGGAACAGATTTGTGCTGACAAAGTTGATGCTGATGGATGGCTTGATATCCATGCCACAGCACACAGACTGGGTATGCACAGCAATGCTACCATGCTATACGGACATCTTGAAAATTATGCACATAGGATTGACCACATGGACAAACTTCGCAGGCAGCAGGATGAAACAAAAGGTTTCAATACATTTATCCCCTTAAAGTTCAGAAACCACGATAATGAAATGAGTCATATACCTGAAATAAGTGCCATAGAGGACATGAAGGTTTATGCAGTTGCCAGAATTTTCATGGATAACTTCCCTCATATAAAAGCATACTGGCCCATGCTCGGCAGGGAGCAGGCGCAACTTACCTTATCTTTCGGCGTTAATGACATTGACGGTACCATTGACGATTCCACCAAAATCTATTCCATGGCAGGCAGTGAAGAGCAAAATCCGTCACTGACTACAGAAGAGCTTGTTAACCTGATTAAACAGGTAGGTCGTGAGGCAGTGGAAAGGGATACTTTATACAATATTGTAAAAGTGTATTAAGCTATCGTTTAAAGTTTAACATTCACTCAAACTAATGGGAATATGCTGTGCCAATCCCCCATCAGCAGTTTCCTTGTATTTTGAACTCATATCTTTAGCAGTATCCCACATGGTTTTGATAACTGTGTCTAATGATACCTTGGCAAAATCAGGCGCACTTTGTAATGCAAGCTGAGCGGCAGTAATGGCTTTTATAGCCCCCATTGTATTCCGCTCTATACAGGGAATCTGTACCAATCCACCTACCGGATCACAGGTCAGTCCAAGGTGATGTTCCATGGCGATTTCCGCAGCCATAAGAGACTGCCTTTGAGTCCCCCCAAGTGCTTCACACAATGCTCCTGCAGCCATAGCGCTGGATACACCAATTTCTGCCTGACATCCACCCATAGCTGCAGAAATCGTAGCGCCTTTTTTAAAGATGCTTCCTATTTCTGCGGCGGTAAGTAAAAATGGAACAACTTTTGATTCATCATTGCCTTCACAAAAGGTAACCAGGTATTGCAAAACTGCAGGAATTACTCCTGCAGCACCATTGGTAGGAGCTGTCACTACCCTACCAAATGCAGCATTTTCTTCATTTACAGCAATTGCGAAACAGCTAACCCAGTTTAGTGTGGAAGAGAAATCACCGCCAGCTGAACTTACTGCTTCAAGCCAACTTGTACGATCAGTAAATGGCTTTGGTCCCAGGAGTTTGCTATTCAGATCAGCAGCTCTTCTTCTTACCTGTAATCCCCCTGGCAAAATTCCGCTGTTATTTACGCCATTGAAAATACAGGAAGACATAGTAATCCAGATTTTATTTAAACCTGCCACAGTTTCAGATTCTGGTCTCCAGGATAATTCATTTTCCATAACCAGTTCATGAATCGATAAGCCTGTTTTCATACACCAGTGCAAAAGGTCCTGGGCAGTATTAATTGGAAACGGCAATAATTTTCTTTCTTCGCCGGTATTTAACTCCCCTTCTGCTTCAACAAATCCACCACCAATTGAAAAGTAAGTTTTGACAAATGGATCATGACACCCGAAATCCACGAAAAAAGTCATACCATTTGGATGATAAGACAAACTTTGGGAATACGCGAATACCAGATCATGAGCTGGATCAAATGGTATTGCATGTTGCCCTGCGAGGTTTAATGATTTAATCTTTTTTATCTTGTATATCTTATCTTGAAGCGTCAGCACATCAGTTGTTTCCGGATGTTCTCCGGATAATCCCATGAGTAGCGCGATATCAGTTCCATGGCCTTTGCCAGTTTTGGCCAGGGAACCATATAGGGTAACTCTAATTCGCTTCACATGATAAAGCTTATCAGTTTGACGCAATTCATGCAAAAGCATAGCTGCTGCTCGCCATGGTCCGAGTGTATGAGAGCTGGATGGACCGATGCCAATTTTAAACATGTCAAATACAGAAATTGCCTGGTACATAAGTTATTAGATTATTGCTTAATTTCATCACACAATTTAAGTCGTATGAAATTCATTTCAACATTGCTTTTATGCATCGCTACTCAATTACTCTTTGCACAGGAAAAGAGAACTGGAGATGAAATTTTAGGAATATGGTTAACAGGCTCCGGTAATGGAAAGGTTGAAATTTACAAAAATGGCAACTCTTTTCAGGGTAAAATAGTATGGCTCAAAGAACCTGTTGATCCCCAAACAGGTAAACCCAAAACGGATCTCTTACATCCAGATAAAAAACTGCATTCCAGGCCAATTTTGGGTTTAATCAACATATGGGGATTCTCCTTTGATGGCAAAGAAGGTTGGGAGAACGGACACATCTATGACCCCAAAAATGGTAAGGAATACAAATGCATCATCACAATGAAAGATAAAAACACATTGAATGTACGTGGTTATATCGGAATTACACTGATTGGTAGAAACGATATCTGGACCAGATCAAAACTCTGATCAGGCTGCTACCAATGTAATTTCAAAAATAAGTATACTGTTGGCAGGAATGTTACCTGAAACACTATTTCCGTAACCTAAACTGGGAGGAAGATAAAGTTTAATTTTACCACCTGCTTTAATCAGCGGTAAGCCAAGTTGCCATCCGGTTATCAGATTACCCATTGAAAAGGTTAAAGGAGTATTGGCAGTCTGATCAAAAGTGGTGCCATCTACCAATTTACCCTGGTAGTATATGACTATGTTAGAACAAAGTGTAGGGTTATTGCCTGTACCTGGTACATCAATCTTGTAATAAAAAGCATTCTGATATTTAACAGCATCTTTAATGCCTTTCTGATTAAGATAGGCCTCAACAGCCTGTAATTCTCCGGCAGGAACTGACACCTGGGGTAAAGCTGCATTACAGGAAAATGTCTGATAGCCCTCTTTCAAACAGCCTGAAAAACTTATGCTAATGAGTGAGAGTAATAAAAATGAAAATATTTTCATTAGTCAGGTTTTAAAATGAACTGAAAAAAAGATAGGTGATGTTCACATCAATTAACTGAAACCAGGGTTACTTCAAAAATAAGTCCCGCATTTCCGGGAATTGGCCCTGTTCCAGAAGGACCGTAACCAAGCGAAGGAGGTAAGTAAAGAATGATTTTACCACCGGGTTTGATCAATGGGATTCCGTATTGCCATCCCAGAATAACATTTCCAAGTGGAAATTCAATCGGAGAAGTGCTTTGATCAAAAACATTACCATTCGTAAGCATTCCCTTGTAGAGGGTTTTGACCTTTGAAGATATAGTTGCAGTTGCACCGCTTCCTGGTTCTAGTATTTTATAATAGAATCCTCTCGCATCCTTCACAACACTCCCATTGAGGTTGTTACTGGTAAGGTATTCCTCAATAGATGGCAAAGATTCATTCTTTTTACATGCAGAAAACAAAATGGAAAACAAAAGCATAGTTGTAATCAGTCTCGTATTCATAGTTTTGTTTGAATGACAAAGATGGGAATAATTCCGGAAAAATCAGAACTGGATTATTTCCTGGCCTTGAGTTCCAGGTATTGGTTTTCGAGTTTTTCCCAACGGAATTTACGATTCAGTACGGCAATAAATATGGAAATCAGCAATACTGCAATAACCAGTACAATCGGATTAAACTGACTTAAACCAACCGCGTCAGCTCTTTTATACCAAAAACGCCCTAACAGGAAATTGACGAGAATGGGGATTGAAAATAAAATTCCATACGGTAATCCAAATAAAAGCTGCACAGAAATACGCCTTTCTCTCTCGCGATTAGCCTCCCAATAGATCAGAAATTTCTCTTCATCCGGTGAATATGCCATAAAAAGGATGTAATTTACAATATATGTGCTGAAGAAACAGTAAAACTGATATTTTTCCGGACCAATTCAACCATTCATGAAACCAAAACCCAAACAGCTATTCTTTTTATTTGCACTTGCAAGCCTGGCAGAAATAGGATTAATAGCGACCAACAATCAAAACCTGCGACTCATCAGCAAACCACTCATTATTCCATTACTGACTGCCTGTTATTTGAGTTTGCAGATTCCCAGAAAGCCAATCATGAAAGATCATCTGCTGCATGGCTTATTTTTTTCATGGATCGGAGACGTCTTGTTACAGTCAGAGAAATTATTCATTCCGGGGTTGCTTGCTTTTTTGACTGCCCACATTTTTTACATCATCTTTTTTGCAAAGACCCGATCAAATCAACATTCTTTTTTTAAACTGAGGCCAATCATGCTCATGGCTGTACTGGCTTATCTTGTAGAGTTTATGTATATCCTTTGGCCTTACCTGGGAGAAATGAAAATACCTGTTCTCATTTATGGTATCACCATAAGCACAATGCTTTCTGCTGCCATGTGGCAATATCAAAAACTGGAAAACAAAACTGTACTCTTTTTTATAATAGGTGCAACTCTCTTTGTTGCTTCGGATTCCTTGCTTGCATTTAACCGTTTCAGGGAGTCTTTTAACCTGGCAGGTGTTTCAATCATGACCACATACATCCTTGCACAGCTTTTTATTGTTACAGGTGCCATCAGGCTTCAGCTACAGGAGCAGGTTGAAATTAGTGAATAAAAAAAGGGATTCTGCTACGCAGAATCCCTTTACTATAATTAGTATGTGGATTAGTAATCCATACCGCCCATACCAGGAGCGCCATGTCCATGAGCATGAACAGCTTCTTCCTTCTTAGGCTTATCTGCAATAACACACTCTGTTGTAAGCATCATACCAGCAATAGAAGCGGCATTCTCAAGTGCAACACGGGCTACTTTAGTAGGATCGATTACACCGGCAGCAAGCAGGTTCTCGTAGTTATCAGTGCGTGCATTGTAACCAAAATCACCTTTTCCTTCTTTTACTTTCTGAACTACAATAGATCCTTCAATTCCTGCATTGTAAACAATGGTACGAAGAGGAGCTTCAAGTGCTCTGCGGATAATAGCAATTCCTGTAGTTTCATCTTCATTTGCGCCCTTCTTCTTTTCAATGGATTCAACAGCACGGATGAAAGCGATACCACCACCCGGAACGATACCTTCCTCAACAGCAGCGCGGGTTGCATGCAGCGCATCATCAACACGGTCCTTCTTTTCTTTCATTTCCACTTCTGTAGCTGCGCCTACGTTCAAAACGGCAACACCACCACTGAGTTTAGCCAAACGCTCTTGTAATTTCTCCCTGTCGTAATCGGAAGTTGTTGCCTCAATTTGAGACTTAATCTGAGCGATGCGGGCATTGATATCAGCTTTCTTACCCTTACCACCAACTACAATTGTGTTATCTTTATTGATTGTAACACGCTCTGCACGTCCGAGGTAAGTGAGGTCAGCATTCTCTAATTTAAAGCCTTGTTCTTCACTGATCACAACACCGGCAGTGAGGATAGCAATATCCTGAAGCATTTCTTTTCTGCGGTCACCAAAACCCGGAGCTTTTACAGCAGCTACTTTCAAAGTACCACGGAGTTTGTTTACAACAAGTGTAGCCATTGCTTCACCTTCCAGATCCTCAGAGATAATCAGCAAGGGAGCACCCTGCTGGGCAACTTTCTCCAGAATATGAAGGATATCCTTCATAGCAGAGATTTTCTTGTCATAAATCAGGATAAATGGATTAGACAGTTCGCATTCCATTTTATCTGCGTTTGTAACGAAGTATGGTGAAATGTAACCACGGTCGAACTGCATACCTTCAACAATGTCGATAGATGTTTCAGTTCCCTTGGCTTCTTCTACAGTAATAACACCATCCTTACCAACTTTCTGCATTGCTTCAGCAATCAACTTACCAATTTCGCTGTCATTGTTGGCAGAAATTGTAGCAACCTGCTGAATTTTCTTGGTATCATTACCCACGGTCTTTGATTGAGCTACTAGGTTGGCAACAACCAGGTCAACAGCCTTATCGATACCACGCTTGATATCCATAGGATTGGCACCAGCGGCAACATTCTTCAGACCTTCTGTGATGATTGCCTGAGCAAGAACGGTTGCAGTAGTTGTACCATCACCTGCTACATCAGCGGTTTTGGAAGCAACTTCCTTTACCATTTGGGCACCCATGTTTTCAATGGGATCTTCCAGTTCAATTTCTTTGGCAACAGTTACACCATCTTTGGTTACAGCAGGCGCACCAAACTTCTTCTCAATAACTACATTACGACCTTTGGGGCCGAGTGTTACTTTTACTGCATCTGCAAGAATATCGATACCCCTTTTCATTTTATTACGGGCATCAAGATTAAAAAATATCTGTTTAGACATATAAAAGGTTTTTAGATGTTAGACAATAGCCAAAATATCAGACTCTCTCATGATCAGGTAATCAAGACCTTCGATGGTAATCTCTGTACCAGAATATTTTCCGTAAAGTACAGTATCGCCAGCTTTAACAGTCAAAGGCTCATCTTTTTTACCGGGGCCTGCAGCAACTACAGATCCTCTCTGAGGCTTTTCCTTTGCAGTGTCTGGAATGATGATGCCACCTGCAGTCTTCTCTTCAGCCGGAGCAGGCTTCACGATTACCCTGTCGTGCAGTGGGGTAATGTTTAACTTCTTAGCCATAGCAATTGGTTTTTTTATGTGATTGAATAGTTAAAAGCTTTCGCTTGTTTCCAAATTCAAGCGAATTCCATACCATGTTAATCAAAAAGCAATTTTGGCAGAGCTTATCAATTTTTTGACAAGATTTCGGGTAAAATGTCAGTTAAAGCCTGACAGCAATATGTCAATTTAACATACAGCAAGGAAATTACATTTAGATGCCTGAGAAATGAAGTATATTTGCACCCCGAAATGCTCTTTCAATGATTAGTCGAAGAAATATCCGTGTAAAAGTAATGCAATGCCTTTATGCTGCGGAAGCAGAATCCGGGGCCTTGCCTGTAGAGAAAGTTTTAGTGCTGCTTAGAAAGTATCTTGATCAGACTGCTGATTTATTCACTTTCACGGTTTACCTGCTCACAGAAGTTGCCAGGTATGCAGAAACCGATTCTAGAAATCGGGCTGCAAAACACCTCCCCTCATACGAGGATTTGCATGTAAACACAAAAATTTCTGGCAATACGCTGCTCTGGACAATACTCGAGGCAAAAGGGTTTAAAAGTTCAGTTGAAGAACGTGGTTTAAATCTGCTTCTTGAACAGGATACCGTTAGAAAAATTTACCAAAAACTTGTTGATACGCCTATTTATCAGGAATACATACTTAAGGAAAGCCGCGACAAAAAATCCGAGAAAGATCTTCTCAGTTTTATTTTCACGGATCTCCTGATGGCAGACGAGGATGTAACTGAAATGCTCGAAGAGCATTTTGTGCAATGGGATGATGATGCTGATATGATTTACCAGATGGTTTTGAATATGCTTAGCAAACCATCATCATGTTCTTTCACAGAAATAGCCGGACCGGAGAAAACCAGGTATGCACGCACTTTATTGGAAACTGCCATGGAAAAAAAGGAAATGACCATGGAACTCATCAAACCGCGGTTAAAAAACTGGGATCCCGAAAGAATTGCCGTACTTGACATGATCATGATCAGGATGGGTGTTTGTGAACTACTCTTTTTTGAAACAATCCCGGTAAAAGTTACAATCAACGAGTACATTGATCTTGCAAAAAGTTACAGCACAAACCAAAGTGGTCATTTTGTAAATGGAATTTTAGATAGTATTCACAAAGATTTACTTGCATCCGGAAGATTAGACAAGGTTGACTTTAAAAAAAGTAAAGGCAATTGATTATTTTTGAAATAATAAAAGCAAAAAATGAAAAAAGCCCCTATAATTATTTTTTCACTTTTTATCGTTGCAGCGGTGGCCATTGTTGCCATGAATAAAAAAAATGCACCGCTACCTGCCAAAAAGATTATTGTAAATCCCAAGCATGAATCAGATCCTGGTATTCCCCTTACTGCCATAACTTTCACTGATGCTGTTCAAAATATGGGGAAAGTTGAAGATGGCAAAAAAGTAGAGATTGTTTTCCACTTTCAAAATACCGGAAATGAATTACTGATAATCAAAGATGTAGCGGCTTCCTGCGGTTGCACAATTCCCGAAAAACCCCTTGAGCCGATAGCTCCGGGAGAAAAAGGGATTATCAAAGCATCTTTTGACAGTAAAGGACGTGAGGGATTGAATCATAAAGTTATTTATGTTTACGCCAATACTAAGGAAGCAAAACATGACCTTACCTTTGATGTAGAGGTAACTCCAATTGATTAAAATAAAAACAAAAACAAATATGATGAATTCAATTTTCTTGCAGGCGGCTCCTAATGCAGGCGTCATGCAACTTGTTCTTCTTGGTGGAATGGTAGTAGTTTTCTATTTTTTCATGATACGTCCACAAGCCCAAAAGGCGAAAAAAGCAAAAAAATTCCAGGAGGACCTTCAAAAAGGAGATAAAGTTGTGAC
This sequence comes from Chitinophaga pinensis, assembly GCA_945862385.1. GTDB lineage: Bacteria > Bacteroidota > Bacteroidia > Chitinophagales > Chitinophagaceae > Pollutibacter. Next base: position 19,825 of record CAMAXV010000021.1, on the reverse strand, counting down.
CATAGCAGGTATCCATGGAATAATCAATAAGGTAAACGACGACAGCACCATTCAGATTGAGGTTAGTCCTGGTTCATTCATGAAAATTGAAAAATCTGCAATCAGCCTAGAATGGAGTGAACAACTCAATAAAGCAGCTGCTGCAACAAAATAGTCAGCTTAATTTTATTACAATGCCCGCGCACAAGTGCCGCGGGCATTTTTTTTATAGCTTTGGAATATGTTGAGTATTGGACTAACAGGTGGAATAGGTTCAGGGAAATCTACAATAGCCCGGGTATTTGAAATTCTGGGTGTGCCTGTTTACTATGCAGATAAACGGGCCAGATGGCTCATGGAAAACAACCCTGATTTAAGAGAATCTCTAATAAAGCATTTCGGAGTTGCAACCTATCAGGAAGAATCACTCAACAGAAAGCACCTCGCCAACCTGGTTTTCAATAACCCGGATAACTTAAAGTTGTTAAACAGCATTGTTCACCCCTTTTCAATTCGTGATAGCAAGGAATGGATGAAGGCTCAGCAAACTGATTATGCCATCAAAGAAGCAGCTTTAATTTATGAAAGTGGCACACAGGCTGATTTTGATCTTATTATTGGCGTGTTTGCACCTAAACCCCTTAGGATAAAACGCACCATGCAAAGAGATAAAATTACAAGAGAACAGGTTATTGAACGCATGGACAATCAACTTGATCCGGATATTGCGAGAAAACTATGCAACATTGTTATCGACAATGATGAAGCCAAGCTAATTACACCAAAATTAGTAGCCTTACATAACCAGATTATACAGAAGGCCCAAAAAACTTAACATGATACCCGATTTTCCGTCTTTGACAGACCATATATATATCTGGATTTTCGGCATCATACTACCCTTTATGTCTGGCTTGCAAAGTCATCAACTTTCAGGGAGCATTAAGTTTGATGCACAGCTTCGGAGAAAACTTTACCTCAGCAACAGCTTAATGCTATCGCTTGCAGGTGGTTCTGTATTGTTAATGTGGCTTTTTAAAAAAAGACCTTTAACATCGCTTGGATTCTCTTTGCCGGATTGGGACAAATATGTGCTTATTATCCTTTTGTTATTTGCTTTTATCAGCCTTTACCTTGCTGACTTGTTCATTAGTTCCAGGAAACAAAAGCATTCATCAAATGAAGCAGAATGGTATGAAAAGTCATCCTTTCTGCCTGAAAAATGGAAAGAAATACCTGCATTTATGTTACTCTGTCTCTGTGCCGCAGTTTTTGAGGAAATTATTTACAGAGGTTTTATGGTCAATTATTTTATACAGGATAACCCGGGCAGCATGTTTCCTGCCACTGCCCTGCTGGCACCTGCAATACTTTTCAGCCTTGCACATTTTTATCAGGGCTGGACATCTGTCTTTAAGATTTTTTTATTCACCTTGCTACTCAACTTCATTTTCATACAGACAAAAAGTCTCTACCCCACAATGATTATCCACTTTTTAGTAGATCTCATCAGTGGTATGTCAGCCCTTTTCAGTAAAAGGAATCATCAGTAAGAATCCTCACATCCTATTGGCGCTCCGGGAGGTGCCGCGGCATGTTGGGTCGGTTTTGCCTTTTCAGGAGCTTTGAACCGATCTGCTGCCAGTTGCCAATGTGCCTTTTCAACAGGGTGTGCCTCAGACTTGATCTTTTCTTCCAGCCATTTTTTTAATTCTGCCATCTCTGATGCTAAGACTATGCGCGCTGGAAATGATACCTGTTCATCAATGGATGAAGATAGTAAATAAGTCAGCAAAATTTGTTCTGTCTGCATCTGGATGGCTTTCTCAACGCCCTGTCTACGGTCTGCTTTAAAAGTTCCTGTAACCAGGGTTTTTATCATTTGAGAAAGGTCATATCCTCCATTCAAACCATGCTGAAAGAGTCTGTTTAATCGTTCAGCATGGAATAAAAATGACAAAGGCAAATCAGCGGCTGCCTCAGCAGGTGCGAGCTGATCAAATGCCAGTCCGGTTTTCTTCTTAAAAAGTTCCTTTGAAAACTCATAACCGGCCGGTCTGGGGGGGATTTGTGAAGCAATATGATCAGGTAATTTCAGGAAAGATGGATCCAGACATTTTAAAACTGATTGCATTGCCTTATTTTGAATCTCAGCTGCGAGTGGAGCTGTTACCTGTTGACCATCACCTTTTAAGGCATAGTTGTAATGCATGCTGCCTATCAGCTTAACTGCAGCTTCTACCTGATAGCGATGGTAGAAATAAACAGGAACAAGTACATCTTCAAGCATCGCCATTGGCATACCCTTTCTGATGGCATCAGCACCAAAAACAGATAATGCTTTCTGGCGTACTTTAATCATTTCATCCAATTCTGCAAGCGGTTCTTTACCATTATCCCACAAGTGTGCATCAGGATGTAATCCTCCGGGTGCCCTTGCATCCCGGTCACTGATAAACTTAAGCCCCTTAGCTGCAGCATCTGAAAGAATTTTATTGAGATCTGATTCTTCATTTTTACTAAGTGTCAGGTCTGCATACCCCCATGTGATGGCAACCTTATCCCACTCACCTATTTTATTATCATAGGCATCAGTTAAATCAACTTCCCCTTTTGCATTTATCCTGACCAAAGGATGAGGATAATCCATGACACTCGATCTGTTTACTGTGCTGGCAGCATAATTATGCATTAGTCCAAGTGTATGCCCTATTTCATGCGCAGAAAGCTGCTCCAGTCTTTCAACAGACATCTTCAGCATTGGATCGGTTGATAAAGATTCATTTTTAAAGGGAGAAAGTAATCCCTGTGCTATCATATAATCCTGTCTTACCCTAAGAGACCCCAACGATACCTGTCCCTTGATGATTTCACCCGTGCGGGGGTCAACTACACTTGCTCCGTAACTCCAGCCCCTTGTGGAACGATGTACCCAGTTGATCATATTGTACCTGATATCCATTGGATCACAGGAATCAGGAAGGATTTTAACCTGAAAGGCATCCTTGTAACCGGCTGCTTCAAAAGCCTGATTCCACCAGGCTCCTCCTTTGAGGAGAGCTGAACGGATAGGTTCAGGAGTACCGTTGTCCAAATAATATATAATGGGCTTTACAGGCTCACTTAATTTAGCCTTCGGATCTTTCTTTTGCAGGCGGTGTCTGTTGATAACAAATTGTTCAACTGAACCCGATACAGGTGAGCTGTAGTCATAAAATGAGGTATTGTTAAAGCTAGACCTGGGATCAAACTTTCTTGGCTTATAGTTATTATCCGGAAGTTGCACAAAAGAATGGTGCATCCGCAGGGAAATGGCTTCAGTTGAAGGTGTTACCGCCTGGATAAATGGCCCTGCTATGCCATCTGAGTTAACCAGCGTAACAATAGCCTCAAGTTCAGTATTGAGTGGAAAGTTTTTACATGCAGGGAAATAAATAGCTGAACGATTTCTATCCAGTGTATAGCTACCCTGTTGCATTCTCCTTATTCTATTTGCCGCCTGCATGGCATCACGTGTAAGAAATTCAGTGGCATCCACTAGAACCCCTCCATTTGCTTCGGCCTCAATGGTAAACCCCCATAATGTTGATTTGGCAAAAGCCAGTTCAACGGTCTCCCTTTCTTTGGCATCAACTGAGTTTGCCCTGAATCCGAAATTGGGCTCAGTCATCAAAAGCTTTTTACCTATCCTTGAAAACTTTACAATCCTCCCACCACCAAGAAGGCCACGGTCAAGTCCAATATCATTAGAACCCAAACCCTGAGGCAATGACATGACGTATAAAAGATCCTGATCCAGCCGGTTTACCTCCAGCCAAATTTTTCCGTTGGCATCATCTTTATAAACAGGAAAAAAACCATCCAGCCTGGTCAGCCCTTTAGTCTTCTCTGAGATCAACGGAAGATGCTGTGCACCTGCAAAAACTGGCAGGCAGAGTAATATTATCAGATACTTTTTCATATTATTTTATTCCGGGTTGTTTAATGGGTCCGCTTGTTTTTTTTGCTTCGTCTACCAGATTTTTTACATCTTCCAGGAGTTTTTTGGCATCATATACAATGCCATCCTTGATGGTATAGTTTACGCCACCTTTTCTGACTACCTGATTGGCTTCATTCAGATATACTGCTCCCGTTCCATATAGGTACTGCAGGTTCTCAAGTGGGTTAGCGTCTATGACTACCAAATCTGCCAGCTTGCCAACTTCAATGGATCCAAGATCCTTTTCCATGCCAAGAGCCTGAGCACCCAAAAGTGTAGCAGACCTGATTACTTCTAACGGATGGAAGCCCGCTTCACGGAGTAATTCAAGTTCCCTGATGTAGCCAAAACCGTAAGTCTGGTAGATAAAGCCGTTATCAGATCCGGCAGTTACACGACCTCCACGGTTCTTGTATTCATTGATGAATGTCATCCAGATTCTGTAATTCTCTTTCCATTGTATTTCCTGTTCAGTACCCCAGTTGAACCAGTATGAACCATGAGATTCCCTGTTGGCTTCATAAAACTTCCAGAGAGAAGGGAGTGTATAGTCATCATGCCATTCCAGCCTCCTGGTTTTATGCAGGTCTCTGTTTGCCTCGTAAATATTGAAAGTAGGATCGAGGGTGAAATCAAGTTTAAGCAGTTTATCCATAACACTGTTCCATTTCTCAGATCCCTGCCTCGCAGCCTGTTTCCATAATTTACCGGCTTCTTCAAAACGGTGTTGCTCATTGGAATAATTATATCCAAGCGGATAATCCTGAATAGTACTTTTATCCAGCAATGCCTCAGGCAAACCATACCAGTGCTCCATTGATGTTAACCCGGCTTCTGCCGAATGCAGTACATTCCACCTCGCCACATCCATTTGAGCATGGTGCATACAGGAGCGGAGCCCCAACCGTTTGTTTTCACGCAATGCAGCATCCATAATTGCAGGAGCTGCGCCAAAAAACTTAATACCATCTGCACCCTTCTGCGCATTCTCCCTTACCCAGGTGATTGCCTGCTCAGGGGTAGTAATACCACCCTTTGCACCTTGTCCGAATGCCGTATAAGCCAGGAGCCTCGGAGCGGTAATTTTCCCGTCCAAACTTTTCTGCTTTTGATCAAGTACCCAATCAAGTCCATTGCCACATGAGGGATCGCGCACTGTTGTTATGCCATGTGCCATCCAAAGCTTGTATACATATTCGGCTGGTGTTCCCTGTGCCGTTCCTCCGATGTGTCCATGCATATCAATAAAACCAGGCAGTATATACATCCCACTGCAATCAATTTCCTTGCCTCCAGCCTTCAAGACTGGACGTGCAGATTGTTTGATGGCTATTCCAGGATACCCAACATTCTTTATCCCGGTAATCCTGTTTTGTTCGATGATGATATCAACAGGACCAACAGGCGGTGCGCCTGTTCCATTTACAAGGATTGCACCCCGGAGTATCAACTGGGTCCACGGACCAGAACCTTCTTTCTTTTCTGGAGTCTTTTGGATCTGTGCCGTTGAGTGCAGCACAATTAAATACAACAGGCAGGATAATATGGTTTTTTGCATCAACATTGATTTGAATGGTCAATTTACAAAAAATGTTCGTTTTCTTTGTATTACATGAAGATAGAGTTTTGGAGTATTGGCAAGCCACATGATCCTGCGCTGAAAACAGCCATTGACATGTATACTGCCAGACTCGAAAAATATGCACCTGTAAGCTGGCAGATACTTCCAGTTCCCAAAAATGCCGGCATGCTCAGTGAAATGGATTTGAAGCGGTTGGAGGGAAAGATGATAACTGAATGGTTAGACAGAGACACAATTCTGGTTGCCCTTGATGAATATGGCAAGGAAATGGATTCTGAGGGACTGGCATCATTGTTGGTAAAACGCGGAAACATGTCTACCCGTAAGCTTGTTTTTTTAATTGGAGGTGCGTTCGGACTGGATGAATCTGTTTTAAACCGGGCGGACTATAAATGGTCGCTATCAAAACTTACTTTCCCCCATCAATTGGTCAGGCTTATCCTTGCAGAACAGGTTTACCGTGCCTATACCATCATCAAAAATGAAAAATACCACCACCGTTAAACTAATTCAACATTATGAGCATAACATTTATAATTATAGCCATCACCTGTATCGTATCCATTCTTGCTTTTTCCCGAGATCAGCTTAAGGAAGACCTGCTATTCTGGCCATTCCTGATTAAACGGGAAGGACAATATTACAGAATCATCACCCATGGTGCTTTACATGCTGATGCCATGCACCTGATATTCAACATGGTTTCTTTCTATTCTTTCGGCATTGCGCTGGAAGAATATTTTTTCCCAGTCTTATTTGGGGAGCTGGCGAGGGCCCTTTTTGCGCTTCTTTATGTGCTTGGCATCATAGCGTCTGTAATTCCTGACCTCATCAAACACCGCGATCATTCCTATTACAGGTCACTGGGAGCATCGGGAGCTGTATCAGCGGTCGTATTTTCTGCAATCACCATTCAGCCCAAGATGCCAATTCAATTTTTCTTCATTCCGTTTCCTATTCCAGGATACATATTCGGACTCGCATTTCTTGTGCTTTCTGCTACGCTTGCAAAAAAAGGTGGCGGCAACATTGGTCATAATGCACATTTCTGGGGAAGCATCTTTGGGATTGTGTTTACTTACGCTGCAGCAAGATTACTTTCAGGCGTTGATTTGATTCAACAATTTGTAGCTGCCGTAATCAATTAACAGGATTTATGCAATTAAACTGTTGTTTGGGAGTAGGTATTCATGCCCAATTCAACACCAATACCGATTTTGTTTTTTCTGTGACTTTAAACCTATCGTCTATCCGTTGACCCAAAACCCAAATGATTTTCCTGTCTGATTCAACAACCCATTGTTTTTCTTTTTCATGACGGGATAGTTTTAAATCCGTAAGAAACCTTGAGATCTTTTTCTTCTTTCTCATGCCAAGCGGATAAAAATAATCGCCGGTTTTAAAAGGTCTGATGACCAGCGGGAAAGCTATTTTCTCAAAATCAAGCCAAGCCTGATGCTGTGAAGAATCGGGATGTTGCTTGTTTTCGTGAACAGACACAGAGAACCTTCGACCATTCAATTCAAAAGCTGAATCCGGATGATCAACAATTAAAATCTGAGGCGTATCACTATCTATGGCATTTATTAGCAGCCAATCTCTATTTTTTAACACACGGTGAGTGTCAGAATTGATAAATTTTCCTGTTGGCGCTTCAATCAGGTGTTGAATTGCATCGACCTGAGCTGAACCAAAACCATATTGTTTGCAGATTTCAAAAAGTAAAGCTTCCGGATAAGGTGATTGTTTCAGCTTATTAATAGGGATTGCAAAATGATCCCCCCTATGCTCCACAAGTTTAGCAATTTGCTTGTCCATTTCGTTTCTGTAAATACCCGCAACTGCTTTCAGGTGTTTTGCAGTCTGAAGCACATTATTTGCGGCTTTGGGAAATACTTTTTCAATTTCGGGCAATATAACCTGCCTGAATAGATTTCTCGTATAATGGACATCAGCATTTGAACTATCCTCCACCCATTCAATCTCACTTTTTGTTGCGAAATCATGAATGGATTCCCGATCAGCAAAAAGTAAAGGTCTGAGTATATGATCTCTTCTGAAAGTCATGCCCTGCAAGCCGGCAATGCCTGTACCCCGGAAGAAATTCATAACAATCGTTTCAAGCTGATCACCAGCGTGATGTGCAGTGATGAGCCAGCTCTGTTGCTGAACTCCATCAGCCCCTTTCAATACTTCTTCAAACCAGTCGTAACGGAGGATTCGGGCTGTTTCCTGTAACCCTTTCTTACGTAAAATCATTTCCTGCCTGGTATCAAAATGTTTGACCAAACAGGAAACATCCAAAGCCAATGCCAGTGAACGAACAAAAGCTTCATCACGATCGCTCTCTGTACCTCTCAACTGAAAATTACAATGCAAAATTGTAAACGGGACACCTGTTTGTTTGAGCAGATGAGCCAATACAACAGAATCCAGTCCACCGCTGCAGGCTAAAAAAAACCTATCACCAGCCTTCCAGGAACTGTTGCTCGTCCAGTATTTAAGGAAATCAGCTGGTAAATTACAAGAGTTGTTTGTTCTTTCTGTTGTCATAAATCCATCTCCTCTTCTAACTGATTCAGTGCAGCATTCAGTTCATTTGCATCATGGGTAGCTTGAACAAAACGCGATGCCTCAATTCCAAGTTTATAGATTGAAAGTGCCTCTTCTAACTTATTTATCCTCTCAAAAGCTTTTCCGAGATGCAGATAAGTACCTGTGTGGTTTGGATTTATCCCGATTAAAGCTTGCATTACTTCAATAGCACCTGTTATATCCCCTATCTTGAGTAACTCAAGTGCCAAGGCATGTCTGCTGAAACAATCTGCAGGATCCTGCTCAATAAATGCTTTTAATTTGTCAATTCGTTCCATTTGGGGAAAATTTTGCCTTTTACCGGCTGACATATTCAGTAAACGGACTATATCTTTGTACAAATAGTTGTTACAACAACAATATTTCAACAAAAGCCATGAAAATACTGGGTATGCATCAGTAAGACACCGGATACAACTGCAAAAATAGACTTCACAGACAACAACACGAAATTTGCAGGTGATAGGTTTGAAATTGCACCAAAGATCATTCAGGCGATAAAGGAGTTAGGTTGGTTTTTTTGTAAATTTGACTTTTCTATGAAAAAAATTGAACTCGAAATTGTTGCCTTGTCTCACTCCATTACGCAGACTAATTCATATGCAGTAGTGCTGGGAGAAGTAAATGGATTACGCAGGTTACCTATCGTAATTGGAGGCTTTGAGGCGCAGGCTATTGCTGTTGCCCTTGAGCGGATGAAGCCTACCCGTCCCCTCACCCACGACCTGATGAAAAACTTCATGCTGGCCTTTAATGTTGATTTGCATGAAGTACTTATTGCAGACCTTCAGGAAGGCATTTTTTATTCCAAGCTGCTCTGTTCCTCAGATGCAGATACTGTTGAAATTGATTCCAGAACTTCTGATGCACTGGCTCTGGCTGTAAGATTTGGATGTCCTATATATATTTACGAAACCATCTTCGACATAGCAGGTGTAGAAAATCCCGATCAGGGGGTAATTGAAGAAAGTCCGGCCAAATCAGAGCCTTCTCCTTATGAAGACCTCAAAAAAATGAGTTTGGAAGACCTCAATACCCTTTTGAATGAGGTCCTCGAACAGGAAGACTACATTCGTGCAATAGCAATCAGGGATGAAATCAATACCAGAAAAAAATAACACCAATGGTCGTTTTCCCCAATGCGAAAATTAACCTGGGGCTGCGGGTAAAATCCAAACGACCGGATGGTTATCACGAGCTGGATACTGTTTTTTTCCCACTTCCCATTTGCGATATTCTTGAAATCATTGTTCAGCCAAAGCCTGAAGACAATGAAAATATCACTTTCACCAGCAGTGGTCTGGATATACCTGGAGATGCCAGCAGCAACCTTTGTATAAAGGCCTATGAATTACTCAAGAAGGATTTCACAACCCTTCCACCAATACAAATGCACCTGCATAAAAATATTCCAATGGGTGCCGGAATGGGAGGTGGTTCTGCCGATGGGGCTTTCACCATCCGTTTGCTGAACGAAAAATTCAATCTGGGGCTTGATGCGGATCAAATGATATCCTATGCACTTCAATTGGGAAGTGACTGCCCTTTTTTCATTTTAAACACCCCCGTAAGTGCAACTGGCAGAGGAGAAATAATGGAACCAGTAGGATGTGACCTCAGTGATTGGAAATTCATTGTTATCAATCCGGGGCTTCATATAAGCACGGCTGCTGCATTCAGGCAGATTAAGCTCAATCCGGATGCAACACCCTGCAAAACTTTGATCAATCAACCTGTTGAAACCTGGAGAGGCAATCTTGTCAATGATTTTGAAGAGGCTGTTTTTCCGATGCATCCTGAACTGGCAAACATCAGGAATCAATTGTATGCACTGGATGCAGTTTATGCTTCAATGACAGGCAGTGGCTCTACGATTTATGGTCTTTTCAGAGAGTTACCTGATCTGAAGGGACTATTTCCTGCCCATTATACCTGTTTCAGTATCGAGCAAGGCGTTGCTCACCGCTTATCCTGATTTTCGATTACATGCTGTTTTTTACCTAACTTTGTAACATGTCATCCCCGATTAATTGCCCCACTTTGATACTTGCTGCAAACCTTGATTTGCTCAATCACTAGCGTATTTATTTGATACAGGTTAACAAGACGCCCTTACCTTTTCTATTTCAAGCATAATTCATTCATTCAACGCAAGTTGACACAAAGATTTTTATATGTCTGCTGTTCAATACCATATCGATCTTGAACTGGCTCATGGAGCACATAATTACCATCCCATTCCTGCTGTCATTACCCGGGCATCGGGTTGTTATATGTGGGATGTAGATGGCAAACAATATTTTGATTTTCTCAGCGGTTATTCCGCAGTAAATCAAGGACACTGTCACCCGCGAATCATAGAGACACTTAAAGAACAGTCCACACAACTAACCCTAACTTCAAGGGCATTTTATAATGATAAACTGGGAGAATATGCCCGATTCATAACTGGTTTATTTGGTTATGACAAATTACTCCCAATGAATACGGGTGCTGAGGCCGTTGAAACAGGTATCAAACTCGCCCGCCGTTGGGGATATGCTGTAAAAGGCATTGCTGAAAACCAGGCCAGAATTGTAGTTTGTTCAGATAATTTTCATGGCCGAACAAGTTCTATCATTTCCTTCAGTACAGACCCCAGCTCCTTTGCAGGATTTGGTCCGTACATGCCCGGCTTTGACATCATACCATATAATGATTCCGAAGCACTTGATCAGGCATTGGCCAATCCGGATGTAGCTGGTTTTTTATTCGAACCCATTCAGGGCGAAGCTGGCATAATCATACCGGATGATGGTTACCTGACAGCTGTAAGGCAGTTATGTACCGCACATAACGTATTGATGATAGCTGATGAAATACAAACCGGACTTTGTCGCACAGGTAAAATGCTTTGCTGCGATCATGAACATGTTCGTCCGGATATTGTGTTACTCGGAAAAGCACTTAGTGGTGGAACTTTACCGGTAAGTGCTGTACTTGCAGATGATGTGGTGATGCTCAATATTCATCCCGGAGAACACGGTTCCACATTTGGAGGAAGTCCGCTTGCATGTGCAGTTGCCACAGCAGCTCTTGAGGTTTTGCTGGATGAAAGGTTGGCTGAAAATGCAGACCTCATGGGAAAAAGGCTCAGAAACGGACTCGAACGCATCAATTCCCAGTTTATAAGGCAGATCAGGGGTAAGGGTTTGATGACTGCGATTGAAATTGAACATGAGGATCCTGAAGCAGCCTGGAGGCTTTGTGAACTCATGAAGGAAAGGGGGTTACTGGCTAAACCTACCCATGGTGATAAAATAAGGCTTGCGCCACCACTGGTTATCAATGCAGGTCAGATTGATGAATCACTTGATATTATTGAAGAAAGTCTGAATGCGCTGAAAAATGCGTTTGAAGCACTCAAAGCCCCCGCTTTTTCTTAAATTTGCGTCCAATTCAATACACATGAGTGAAGAAAGATCATTGCATTTTCTGGAAGAGATTGTAGAGGCAGATATAGCTGCAGGAAAACACACGACCATACATACCCGATTTCCTCCCGAGCCGAATGGATATCTTCATATCGGACATGCCAAAAGTATTTGTCTGAATTTCGGATTAGCAGACAAATACGGAGGCAAAACCAACCTTCGTTTTGATGACACGAACCCTGTTACGGAAGACACAGAGTATGTTGAATCAATCATGGCTGATGTACGCTGGCTGGGCTTTGAATGGGAAGAATTGCATTATGCATCTGATTATTTCGATCAGCTTCATGCCTTTGCTTTAGAACTTATTGGCAAGGGGCTGGCTTATGTAGATGACCTTTCGGCTGAGGAAATAGCTGAAACCAAAGGAACTCCTACATCACCAGGTAAAGCATCTCCTTACAGAAGCAGATCTGTTGAAGAAAACCTGCATCTATTTCAGGAAATGAAAGCAGGAATGTATAACGATGGTGAAAAAGTGTTGCGTGCAAAAATCGATCTGGCTTCTCCTAATATGCATATGCGTGATCCGATCATGTACCGTATCAGAAAAACGGAACACCACAGAACTAGAGATAAATGGTGCATCTACCCTATGTATGACTTTGCGCATGGACAATCAGACGCTATTGAGAACATAACGCATTCAATTTGTACCCTTGAGTTTGAAGTACACAAGCCACTCTATAACTGGTATATTGAACAACTTGGCATCTTCCCTTCCAGACAATTTGAGTTTGCTCGTTTGAACCTTACTTACACGGTGATGAGTAAGCGAAAATTGTTACAGTTGGTGCAGGAAAATATGGTTGATGGATGGGATGATCCACGTATGCCAACGATTTCAGGCATGAGAAGACGTGGCTATACACCAGCATCCATCAGAAATTTTTGTGATAGAATTGGTGTACAACGCAGAGAAAACATCATTGATGTTGGATTACTGGAGTTTTTTGTACGTGAAGACCTGAATAAAACAGCGTTAAGGAGGATGGTTGTACTTGATCCTATTAAGCTCATCATTACCAATTATCCAGAAAACAGCTCAGAAATCTTACAAGGAGAGAACAATCCGGAACTGGAAGATAATGGTGGCTATCGAGACCTCAATTTTGGTCGCGAGCTCTGGATAGAAGCAGAAGACTTCATGGAAGAGCCTGCCAAAAAATGGTTCAGACTCGCACCCGGCATGCATGTAAGGCTCAAGAATGCCTATATCATTAAATGCACAGGATTTCAAAAAAACGGAGCCGGGAAAGTAACTGAAGTATTATGCGAATATTATCCGGAAAGCAAAAGTGGTCAGGATACTTCCGGAATTCCAGTGAAAGGAACAATGCATTGGGTTTCTGTTGCTGATTCATCCACAGCTGAAGTACGTTTATACGACAGGTTATTTCAGGTTGAAAACCCATCAAACGAAGATGGAGATTTTAAAACATATATCAATCCCAATAGCCTTGAAATCATTGCAGAAGCCAGGGTTGAAAACAGTTTGCTTGAAGCAAAAGGCGGACAACAATTTCAGTTTATCAGAAAGGGTTATTTTACGTTGGATAACAAATATGCGACTAATGGAAAATTGGTGTTTAACCGAACAGTTACTTTAAAAGATACCTGGAGCAAAGAGGTTAAAAAGTAGAATAGTGGAATAGTAAATAGTGGAATAGTAAATAGTGGAATAGTAAATAGTAAATAGTGGAGGAAGAAGGGTGAGGTAGAGAATTTATTGGGAAATTTCCAAGGGAAACAAGTTTACATTGCGTTACTTTCTTTTACTTTACCATCCGGAAGAAATGCCATGATAAAAATGACAAATGAAGCGAAAAGCATGATGTATAATCCGATTTGTTTTTCAGGACAATACCCACGATAGCAAGAACCGAATAGGAGAAAGTTCTTGATTGCATATGCTACGTTCAATCCACCTGCCAGAAAAGCAGTCCTTTTCAACCACAGCACAGGTATAAAAGAACATACAGTAGTAATTCCTCCAAACGTGAGTAGAAGTTTGGCAGGTTTACCATACATATTCTTTTCAGAATAAAATCCAGTAAAATAATTACTGATGTCTGCATGGTATGTCCAAGGCATGAAACATGATGCAAGCAGAATAACAAATGCAAGCAGACTTATCCATTTAGAATACCTGGTCATAAAAAAAAGCGAAGGGGGTTTACCTTCGCGTTGAGGTCCCGAGCGGATTCGAACCGCTGTAGAAGCTTTTGCAGAGCTCTGCCTAGCCACTCGGCCACAGGACCAATAGTCAGGTAATCTCACCTAAACAGTTGCAAAATTAGTACTTTTGCACATAATTTCCCAAAGCCATTTTTGAGGCTTTGGAATAAAATAAAAACATGGGTAAAATTGAATCTTCTGAGTTGATTATCAATAACCGGGGCGCTATTTATCACCTCGACTTAAAACCTGAAGAAATTGCAGAAACAATCATCACGGTTGGTGATCCATTCAGGGTTGAAAAGGTAAGCAGGCATTTTGACAGCATTGAGCACAGGTCTCACCACCGGGAGTTTATCACCCATACGGGATACATTGGTTCCCGAAGACTCAGTGTATTATCAACCGGAATTGGTCCGGATAACATTGATATCGTAATCAATGAATTAGACGCACTTGTAAATATTGATTTCGAAAACCGGGTATTGTTTCCCGACCGAAAGTCGCTCAAGATTATCCGGGTTGGCACTTCAGGTTCTTTACAGGAATCTGTGCCGGTTGATAGTTTTGTGGCCAGTACGCATGGGCTGGGATTGGACAACCTCATGCATTATTACCCTTTCAAGAATAACGACGAAGAAATTGCCATATTACAAGCTATTCAAAATCAGCTTCACCTTAATCCAGATTTATCTTCACCTTACGTCTTTGGAGCAGGGGGTGTTTTGTTGGCCAAGCTGGCTGAAAATTGTCATGCTGGTATCACAGCTACCTGTCCGGGTTTTTACGGCCCACAAGGAAGAAATCTACGGATGGGACTCTCCATGCCAGGGCTGAATAGTTCTTTAACCGCGTTTAATTTTGGAAACCACCGGATAACTAATTTTGAGATGGAAACTGCCGCCCTTTACGGACTATCCAGATGCCTTGGGCATCAGGCACTTTCGATGAGTGCAATTGTAGCTAACAGGCTAACAAGACAATTTTCTGGTGATGCTGATTTGGTTGTAGACAAGCTGATCAGACATGTATTGGAGCGGTTGATGTAGGTGAATAGTAAATAGAGATTAGTAAATAGAGATTAGTAAATAGAGAATAGTAAATAGTAAATAGTAAATAGAGAATAGAGTTTATAATTGTCAATCAAAATGCATATTAAATTTCGAAAATATCAGGGAACAGGGAATGATTTTGTGATCATTGACAACAGAGACGGATTGCTTAGCCAATTAAGTACAGAGCAGGTTGCTTTTCTATGCAACCGGAAGCTGGGGATTGGAGCAGATGGACTGATGATGCTTGAAGAAGCTGAAGGGTTTGATTTCCGGATGGTTTACTTCAATGCAGATGGCAAGGAAGGAAGCATGTGTGGGAATGGTGGCAGATGTCTGGTGCAGTTTGCCTATGACCTGGGAATCCGAAAAGTAAAATATTTATTTATAGCTGTGGATGGTCCCCATGAAGCTATGATTGATTTAACCGGACTTATTCAACTGAAAATGAAAGATGTATCGGATGTTTCTAAGTATAAAACCGATTTGATTCTAAATACAGGTTCACCACATTACATCAGATTCGTCGAAAACCTTGATGAAACAGATGTTTATGCTGAAGGCAGAAAAATCAGGTACAATGACACCTATGCAGCAGAAGGCATCAATGTAAACTTTGTGAAAAGGACTGAAAGGGGAATAAAAATCAGAACCTATGAGCGTGGTGTGGAAGATGAGACCCTAAGTTGTGGTACAGGTGCAACAGCAGCGGCCATAGCATCATCAACTCAAACAGGTGAACAGGAAATACCTGTTGAAGTTGAAGGAGGAAGGCTTGCTATCCGATTTGACAGAACAAGCGAAAAAAGTGCAGCGAACATTTGGCTCATCGGTCCGGCAACATTTGTTTTTGAAGGCCTTATCAAGATTGACTAAATAAGAATAGCAATAGTTTAAAATGATAACATTAAGGGTTTACGGCATATTGATCAATAAGAAAAATGAAATTCTGGTAAGCGATGAATTCATTCGCGGTAATATGTATACTAAATTTCCGGGAGGTGGACTCGAATTTGGTGAAGGAACCAGGGATTGTCTCGCCAGGGAATTCATGGAAGAAATGAATCTCCGGGTTGAGGTTGGTGCCCATTTATATACAACTGACTTTTTCCAGATATCGGCATTCAATACTTCACAACAAATTGTTTCGGTTTACTACAAAGTAGAAGCTCTTGAGCAGATAGCGGTCCCGTTGCGCGACAAACCATTTGATTTTGATGAACAGCAAATGGCTGTCTATCATCAAAAAGGGGAAACCGAAACATTCAGGATGATTCCATTAGAAGTATTTAGTCCTGCTTCTGTAAGCCTGCCAATAGATAAGGTTGTAGCTGAAATGGTTCTAAAAAACACAATTTAATCAGCCTTACTTTTCAGTGCGTCCCGAATCTCCGTTAGCAATTCATCTGTTTTAGAAATTGTAGGTGCAATTTCAGAAACATTTTCCTGCTTTTTCTTCATGGCATTCAAAGCCTTTATAATCAGGAACATGACAAAGGCCACAATGATAAAATCGATGACTACTGTTACAAATGCTCCCCACTCAATCGCTACTTCTCCCCCATTGCTGACAACTACTTTTCCCGATGGATCAACAACTTCCTCTACCGCACTCCGCAGTACAAGTTTTTTATCATAAAAATTAGTACCGCCAGTTAGCAACCCTATCAGTGGGGCAACCATTTTTTCTGTAAAAGTTGAAACAACTTTCCCAAATGCTCCACCCATCACGAAAGCAACTGCGATATCCACCAGATTCCCCTTCAAAGCAAATTCCCTGAATTCTCTTACAAAGCCCATAGCCAATATTTTAGGTTAAAGAAGCCTTATAAATTTAATATATTTGTTGCACTTCTGAACAGAAGTTACAAAATAGATGATATGAGAAAAATCAGTCTGAAACAGGTAGTTCCGCACCTCATAGCAATAGCAGTTTTTGTGGTTGTTGCAGTTTTATTCTGTAAACCAGCACTTGAAGGCAAAGTACTGCAACAATCTGATAACATACAATGGAAGGCCATGTATGAGGATCAGCGCAAAGCCAAGGAAGAAACTGGAAAACTGCCTTTATGGACCAATGGTATGTTTAGTGGTATGCCTGGCTATCAGATTGCCATGGAAGGAGAAAATCCATTTAGCATAAACTATGCTTTTAAAATTCTCACTTTATCATTACCCAAGCCATTCTATTTCTTTATACTGGCTTCCATCTGTTTTTACCTGCTAACACAGATCTTACGCATAAACCCTTATCTGGGGATACTGGGTGGTTTATCCTATGCCTTTGCATCCTATCACCCCATTATTATAGGGGCTGGGCATGAGACCAAAATGATTGCACTGGGTTATTTTCCGGCATTTATAGGCGGTCTCATCCTCATTTATGAAAAAAAATATCTGTGGGGATTAGCTTTGACAGCACTTTTTACAGGGTTGATGATTGGTTCAAACCATCCACAGATTAGTTATTACGGGCTCATTGTTGCCTTATTTATGACAGTTGGATACCTTATCAACTGGATCAGACTGAAGGAATTCAAGCATTTGGTCACTTCACTCGCATTGGCACTAGCCGGAGGATTGATTGGAATACTCTGCAATATCATTGTTCTTGCCACAACTTTTGAATACTCCAAAGCTTCCATCAGAGGAGGTAGTGTGCTGGCAGACGAGAAAAGCAACAATAATAAAACCGGACTGAATAAAGACTATGCTTTAAGTTACAGTTTTAACATTCAGGAGCCACTTGTGATGATGTTTCCCAGGTTATTCGGAGGAAGCAGCGGTAACATGGAAGTGAGTGAAGACAAATCAAAAGCAATCGCTGCTTTACAGGAAATGCCTCAGGAACTCGGACAACAGTTGCAGGGATATCTCCAATTTTACTGGGGCGGGATAACTGAAGGTACAGCAGGCCCAACCTATTCAGGAGCTATCATATGTATGCTTGCATTGTTGGCACTGTCATTTTTACCCAATAAGCACAAAGGCTGGATGCTCGCAGTTACAGGGCTTGCATTTATGATGAGCTGGGGACATTATTTTGAATCATTCAATGTTTACTTACTGGATCATTTGCCCTTCTACAATAAATTCAGGGCTCCAAGTATGATCATGGTTATTCCAACATTCGTTTTCATTGTCAGCGCCATGCTTGCAGGTCAGCACCTTATTTTTGAAAACAATTCCCCGAATGTTTCAACGCAATTTAAGAAGGGCCTATATGTTGTTGGAGGGGTCTTCATCCTTGCATTGCTCATATATTTCAGTTCTGATTTCAGAAGTGAAAACGACAAAAATCTGCTTACTCAGGTCAATCAAATCACTGACTTGCAGCAAAAAAATGCCATACTACCGTCCGTAACAAATTTTACAGAAGGGTTGCAGGAAGACAGAAAATCAATGTTTTTTAGCGATCTACTCAGGGGGCTATTATTTATCCTGGTTGCCGCAGGTACATTGTGGTTCACCCTAAAAAAGAAAATCAGTGCAGGATGGTCTGTTGCAGTCATTACCGTGTTTTCAATGATAGACTTATTATCTGTTGATGCACGCTATTTAAAAGCGGCCAATTATCAGGATGCTGAGGAATACGAACAGGTTTTCACACCAGCCCCTGTAAATCTGGAGATTGCCAAAGACACATCAGTTTACAGAGTTTTTGATGTAACCAATGGCGTAAGTACCGCATTCAATGGAAATGCAATAACCAGTGTTTACCATCAATCCATTGGTGGTTATCATGCCGCCAAACTCAGTATTTATCAGGACCTGATTGAAAAACAACTCTACAAGTTTCCAGACTGCAGACCAGTTGTAAACATGTTGAATACAAAGTATATCCTTTTCAGAGACCCTTCCTCTGGACAGGTTTCTTATCAATTGAATCCGGAAGCGGCAGGACCATGCTGGTTTGTAGATGAAGTAAAAACTGAAGCTGATCCAGCTAAAGTGATGAAAATGCTTGACAGTTTATCTGTTAAACAAACTGCCGTAATTGAAACAGCGGCGAAAGGTAAGACCATTGCCAATGCAGGTGATTCCATATGGCTGGTGAAAAATCAGCATGATTTTATTCGTTATCAGTCAACAAGCAGTGCAGAAAGGTTTGCCGTCTTTAGTGAAGTATATTATGAAAAAGGATGGAAAGCTTATATAGACGGGCAGGAAACACCCATTTATAAAACCAATTATGTGCTTAGAGGAACATTTATTCCAGCCGGCAAACATGAAATAACTTTTGAATTTAAACCTGAATCATATTACAAGAGCCAGTGGATAGGAATAAGTGCTAGTGCATTGGTATGGTTACTTTTATTGCTTGCAACATTTTTCAGTTACAGGAAACGTAATAAAATGCAGGCATGATTGCAGTAGGTCCAGAGATCTCAGTCATAATCTGTTCTTATAACAGGGCAAGGTATATCAGGGAAGCACTTGAAAGTCTCTACCGTCAGGATATCAGTAAAGATTTTTTTGAAGTTATAGTGGTAGACAATAACAGCACTGATGAAACAGATCAGGTTTGTCATACATTTTTGAACAGTCATCCAGACCTGAATGCGCAATACCTGAAGGAAAGCCAACAGGGTTCATCATTTGCCAGGAATACAGGTGCAGAAGCTGCAAAAGGCAGCATTCTTGTTTTCATGGATGATGATGCCGTTGCAGAAGCTGACTTTATCTCAGGTTACATTAAATTATTTGAGGAAATACCAGATGCCGTTGGTGCAGGAGGGAGAATTATTCCCAGGTATATTCCGGATGAACCTGCATGGATGTCTTACTATGTTTCTTCACTCGTTGGCAACTTTGATTACAGTCCGATTCGATGTGCGTTTAAACAAGGTAAATATCCGCTTGAATCCAATATGGCTGTTCGAAATGAAGCATTTAAAAGAATTGGCGGTTTTAACACAGACTTGCCGGGAGTAAAGGGAACGCTGAGAATAGGTGGAGAAGGAAAAGACTTTTTTTACAGGCT
>CAMAXV010000020.1 GCA_945862385.1 Chitinophaga pinensis | reverse complement strand
GATGAAATAACGACGCAAAATGCCAAAAAAATCTTCCGCTTCTGACTGAATAAGATTATTTTTGCACTCCTTCAAAAGGAGACTTGTCCGAGTGGTTGAAGGAGCACGCCTGGAAAGTGTGTATACCTCTAAAGGGTATCGAGGGTTCGAATCCCTCAGTCTCCGCAGAATATCTTGCAAAGAAATGCAAAACATTGCAACTTCAACATTGTCAATGCTTTGCATTTTTTATTGATGCAAGGCGAAGCAGACAAAAGCAGGGTTTTTGGGTAAAATCAGAGACCAAGAATAGGCTAATTTCGTAAGCATCCGACCGATACCATGTTGCTGATGTGGTAAAGATTGTGTAAGGAGATTATTTATAGTAATACTGCGGCAGTAATTCTTTGATTCTGTTGATGGGGTGTGCTGGTAATTTGATCAAGATATCTTGGAGCCAGGCATATGGTTCAATACCATGTGCTTTGCAGGTTCCCAACAGGCTGTACATCATGGCGCCTCGTTGTGCTGCTTCATGACTTCCTGCAAACAAATAATTCTTTCTTCCTATGGCCACAGGTCTGATGCTGTTTTCGACTTTGTTATTGTCCGGATCAAGGATAGCTGTTTCGGCGTAGAGGCAAAGCTTATCCCATCGCTTCAAACTATAATTGATGGCCTTTCCCATAGCACTCAATGGTAATACTTGCGGATAGGTTTTTTCCATCCAGGACTTTAGTTCTTTAAGTAACGGTAGCGCATGTGCTATTCTGGATTGCTTCTTTTCTTCACCACTAATTTGGGTGGTCTTGATTTGTCTTTCAATGTCATACACAGCCTGGAATCTCTTCAAGGCTTCATTGGCTCTGGTTTTATCACTGTTCGATGCCTCATGGAACTTTCTTCTGGCATGCGCCAAACAACCCACCAGTGTAATGCCGTCTACGTCATCAAAGTTGTCGTATCCCGAAAAACCATCGCACTGCAAATATCCTTGGTATCCCTTCAATAACCGTTGAGGGGTTTCCTTTTTTCTGGTAGGATCATAGGTAAATAACACCGTTCGGTTGAGGTTATCATATAACACCCAGTAGTATCCCTGATGGGTAGCCCCTTTCTTTTCACTGGTTTGCACCCTAATAGTGGTTTCGTCTACATTCAGGTATCCGCAAGACAACACCTCCTTGTAGTGAGCTTCATACAAGGGTTCAAGTACTTTTGAACAGGAACTGATGATGTCTCCCAGTGTACTCTCTGATATAACCACACCCTGACGCTCGTAACGCTTAGCCTGACGATAGAGCGGCAAATGATCCACGTACTTCTCTACAATCACATTGGCCACCAGACTCTCATCCACACTGCTGCGGCTGAAGATACGATCCGGGGCAGCTGCCTGTACCTGCTCAGGGAAGGCATTTCTGCCAGGATGATTGATACGGGTTTCTTTTTTTGTTCGCTCATAACTCACCTGCTCTGTGGACACCACCACTTCTTCAGCAAGAGGAGCTACCTCAAAAAGAGTTGGAACCGATCCAACAGTTTGTTCCGACTTGAAACGTTCTGATTTACTGCCGTAGATTAAACGCTTCAACTCAAGAATCTGTAACTGATAGTTTTGAAGTTGAAGTTGCAAATCAGCATTGATTTTCTGAAGCGATGCTACAATTTCAGTGAGTTGCTGATTGCTTTTAATTACTTCGTTATATTGAGCTTCACTAATCATCTTTGATAGCTCAAAGGTCTCATCCACACTGCATTGTAACAAGTAAAAATACTGATTTAATTACCCACTTTTAAAGCCAAAAAGTGGATAACCTTTTTGCAAAAACTCGGATCATTTTCCAACTGTGGATAACCTGTTGTAATGAACATATCGCTTGCGCTTGACCACAGAGTTCAGCACAATACCCTGCAGAATTAATTGTAACTCTTCAGCAGTAATCACTACTGAACTACCATCAACACTCCGTTGTGGCTCTTCAAAAATACCTTTCTCCAATCTCTTGTGATACATAGCCAACCCGTCTCCTTCCCAATGAAGTAGTTTGAGCTGGTTACGCCGACTATTCACAAAAATGAACAGGCCACCATCTGTCACTTCCCGCTCCATGTGTTCTCTAACCAGTCCGCATAGACCATCAAAACCTTTTCGAAAATCTGTCTTCCCATGGAACCAGTAATACCTTGATTCCGGATGTAAATGAAGCATTACTGAAGCAGTTGACGAATCAAATCAATCGATTCCTTGTTCATAGGAAAGGATACTTCCATTCCGGATTTACTTCTAACAGTTATTCGCTCAGTTAATGCTGTCCGTGGATTAATTACTTCTACCGGAACAAACGCTGCAGCAGACCGAACAGGTGTACCAATGCGTTTGTGCCAGTAATTAAATTTATGATATGACATCTGCTGATCACGGCAAAATGCCGACTTCGATAAACCGCTTAACTCCCAGCTGCGAATCAAACTTTTAATATGCTCCAATGATGAATCTGAACCCATAAAATTCCTTTTCACAAAGAAATTAAATCAAACTCATCCCAACAATATGGCATTGGTCGGGGGCTTACGTTATTACTGGGATAGGTTCATTGTTGGAAATATAATCATGAATGATTTTTAAAGTCATAAGGTAGCTTTCCACATTCGATTTGGCAACGACTAATTCAAGATCATTGTTTTTCATATTACCATGCTCATAGTTGAATTGAAAAATACGCAAGTAGGATCACCTGTGTGGAAATAGGATTTTTTTTTTTTGATAATTTTCCTTTTTCTATTCCTTTCGGTATCCAACCCTATTGATAATTCTTGTGTTTTATAATAAAGACAAATGCATATTTTGATGCTTTTTTTAAACTTCTGAGCACAAGTTTTATTCCTAAAATCCGCTTTGCTAAGTAAAATCGATAAAGGATATTTTACTGGCACATGAGGTACATCTTGTCTCTGTGTGTATTATTTATTTTTAATTGTCCAAAAGTAATCTTCATTTTAATAATTCATTATCAATCAATTAGCTAATATTAAGCCCATATTCATTTTTTATTTTGACATCAACATACACAAAAACAAACGAATAAGTGTAATTTGGTACACAAAATACTAAGGATATGAAGAGGGGATTACTCGAGACATTAATTAAATGGAAACAAAAAATGGATAGAAAGCCTCTAATTATCCGAGGCGCTAGGCAAGTAGGCAAAACTTGGTTGATGAAGGAATTTGGTAAAACGCATTATAAAAACGTTGCCTATGTGAATTTTGAAACGGCACTATCGCTTCATCATATTTTTGAAAGTGGCTTTGAGGTTGAAAAGCTGATCTTGGCTTTAAAAATTGAAACAGGAGCCGACATTGTTCCTGGTGAAACCTTGGTTATTCTAGATGAAATCCAAGAGTGCGAGGCCGCCATTACTTCTTTAAAATATTTTCAAGAGAACGCAAATCAATACCATATCGTAGCTGCCGGTTCCCTTTTGGGAGTTGCCTCTAATAAAAAGAGATCTTTTCCTGTAGGGAAGGTTGATTTTTTAGATTTACATCCTTTGAGTTTTTCAGAGTTTTTGTTGGCTGTCAATGAGCCTCAGCTATTGGATTTATTGCAAAAAAAGGATTGGGGTTTAGTAACTGCTTTTAAATCAAAATACATTGATTTATTAAAGCAATACTATTATGTGGGCGGAATGCCAGAAGTGGTGTTAACTTTTATCAATCAAAAGGATTTTAAAAAAGTTAGGGAAAAACAATTGAATATTCTGTCATCTTATGAACAGGATTTTTCAAAACATGCACCCAATGAGATTGTTCCCAGAATAAGGCTCGTATGGCAATCTCTTCCTTCACAACTGGCAAAGGAAAATAGAAAGTTTACCTATGGAAATTTAAAGAAAGGCGCTAGGGCCCGAGAATTTGAATTGGCGATTGAATGGCTTACAAATGCGGGTATTGTTCATAAGGTAAATAGGTGTAATAAACCTGGCATGCCACTGATCGCTTATGCAGTACTTTCAGATTTTAAGTTGTTTATATTGGACGTAGGTTTACTGGCAGCAATGGGAAATCTCGATATACATACTTTAATCAGTGAACAGTCTCTTTTTGAGGAATTTAAAGGTGCATTGACAGAGCAATATGTTTTGCAGCAACTGAAATCTATCGATCAGCTACCCATTTATTATTGGTCGGCAGAAAAAGCCACAGCAGAAATTGATTTTCTGATTCAATACCAAAATCTCATTATTCCCATTGAAGTGAAAGCTGCTGAAAATCTTAAAGCTAAAAGTCTTAAATCTTATCATCAGAAGTTTAGTCCGGAAATGAGCATCCGCACTTCCTTATCAGATTACAGAAAAGATGATTGGTTGGTAAATTTGCCGTTATATGCATGCTGGACTTTTATTGAATAAAATTGATTGTTAGTATGGAATAGAGTTTGTTTTCTGTAATTGCTGAAATTGCTTAGCAGGTTTTGAGTGTTTATAAATAAAAGTTTGAGCTAGTGTTGAGTCGGTATCAAAAATATCTATCTTGACTTATCTGTAAATATATTTTGCCAAAATTAATCGGTAATTCTTATCATATTGATTAAAATAACCTTGAAAAACAAATAGATAATTATGAATAGATTATTATTAGACCAATTTTTTGAACAGAACAACTCAAATGGATATGAATTATACAATGAAGCAGGTTTACAGCATGAGTTGGCGATTTATTTACGCAACGCTTTGCCAGATCATTGTGTACGGCTTGAATATCCAATCACACGTGTATTTAGGCCTCTACAACCATTTAGGAAAAAGGAAATGGATATTTATATAACAGACCACGAAGGTCGTAAATATTTAATCGAATTAAAAGTACCAAGAGAAAATTGTGGAGCACCCAAGGAGATGTTTCATGCTATAGAGGATATCAAGTTTACTGAAGAACTTCGCTCGAGTGGTTTTACATCTTGCTATTGTATTCTTATAACGGAGAGGTCATCATTTTGGTTGGCCCCACAAGCAGATTCAGGGATATATTTTAGATTCAATGGGGAAGAGGTAAATATAAGTTCAATTGAAAAAACTGACCTACCAGATTTTCTAATGAAAAAAGGAGCCATTTCATTAAACCAAACCTATATCGAAACCTGGAAACCTTTTCAAGATGCACACAATGTACAATGGAAGTATTATATAATGGAAGTTTAATATTGTATCCAATTAAAAGCACGAATATCATTTGAGAAATGGGAAAGCATAAAAATCTTTTACAGCTTGTAAATTATTTTCTCCTACTCCAATTCTCTTTTTCAAAAACATCCTATATTAATACAAGCTAACGGAAAGTGTGCACTTTCAGACACTAGCAACTTTGAGTGGTTCTTGATTGCGCAAAAGAATAGTTGATAATCAATGTTTTACGATACTAAGTGGGCTAGGGTTCGAATCCCTCAGTCTCCGCAGTAATCAGGTGCCCCGTTTGGGGCATTTTTTTTGGGGTTAAATTGATGAAAACGGTAACTGTCCATTTACAATATATTTAAAGTTATAAGTACTTAATTTTTTCTTTGCAATAAGTTCAACTGCCATTTAAAATTCCCCTCCTGGGCAGGAGGGGTGCCGAGACAAATGAACGAAGTGAATTTGTTGAGCCTGCCTGACGGCAGACAGGGCGGGGTGGTGGAATTTATTTTGTATTTCCAACCTCCCCTCACCTGCCTACCGTCAGGCAGGCTCGCCTGCCTTTGGCAGTCTCGGAGCCCCTTCCGCCACGGCGGACAGGCTCTATCCATTCGCTTCGCTCATGGCAGGAGGGTTTAATACAAGTTTTTGTCGGAACGGTTAAAAGTGAAAAAAGGTTGGAAACTAAATTAGCCAAAAGGCACGAGGCACATGGGTGAAAGGCAAGTTCAGAGAATTAAGTTGAGAGAAAAACACATCTCTCAACTCTCATCTCTCAACTTTGTAAAGTTGAAAAAGAACATGAATTGACAATACTCAAAAGATAGATAGGTTGTGCATCGTTATAGAACATCCCTTTTTTCAGTTGTTGCCCGTAAGCTTTAGCAGCATACATCAAAGCCCGCTGGTTAAACCCCTCATGATGCACTACCTGCATTTCAATGATGAATTGCTTTTTCATGCTATCCACACACCTTACATCGACAATTGAAATTTTACCGTCACTGACATCCGGAAACATTATAATACTCCCCAAATTTCAGACCAGAGGATTAGTTAATAATTTTTATTAATTTAAACCTCAATTATGAACAAGCAAACCCGTAGAAAATTCAATGCTGCTTTTAAAGCAAAGGTTGCTCTTGAAGCAGTTAAGAATCAACAGACACTGGCAGAACTGGCCAAAAAATTTGATATTAACCCTGTTATGATTTCTAAGTGGAAGGCAGAGTTTTTGGAAAACATATCTGCTACATTTGAAAAGTCTGAGGACAAGGTATCTCAAGAACTCGATTCCAGGGACTTGTATGCAGCCATCGGACAGTTGAAGATCGAGAATGAGTTTTTAAAAAAAAGTTGCAAGAAGTTGGGAATCGAGATTTGATGGTAGATTTAATTGAACCTTTCACTTCCAGAATTTCTGTCCGTAGGCAGTGTGAATTATTATCTGTGAACCGAAGCAAAATTTATTACAAAGCAGCTGCTGAGAAGCCTGAAAACGTGGAGATGATGAATATAATGGATAAACATTTAACGAGCCACCCAACAGAGGGAGTAAAGTCAATGGTGTATCTATTGATGGCCATGGGGTATGTCGTTGGTCCAAAACGTATCCGCCGCTTGTTCAGGATAATGGGTAGAGAAACAATTTACAGGCGTAAGAATCTGACTAAAATGGGTATGAAGGAATATATCAAACCCTATTTGCTCAAGGACCTTGAGATTACCCACGCCAACCAAGTGTGGTGTACGGACATAACATATATTCCGATGAAAAAGGGTTTTATGTACATTACAGCCATCATAGATGTTTACAGTCGTAAGATTGTAGGCTGGGGTATCAGTAATACGATGAGTGCCCAATGGTGTAAACAGGTATTGGAAGAAGCAATAGCCAAACATGGTAAGCCCGAGATTGTAAATTCTGATCAGGGTAGCCAGTACACAAGTGCTTTGTGGACTCAGTACCTTGAGGAACAGGGAATTTTGATATCAATGGACGGAAAAGGAAGAGCATTGGATAATGTTTGGATTGAACGGTTTTGGAAATCGCTTAAATACGACTATATCTATCTCCACCCTGTCGATGATGGTTTTGAACTTGCTGGGGGCGTTCAAAACCACATCGACTACTACCATCAAAAAATCCATCATACCACCAAGGAAACACCAAACAAAAGGTATGAACAATCATTGAAAAAAGCAGCCTGATGAAAACATTTGTTACTAGAAATCTTAACTTAACAACCTGATCTTTTGGTCCTAAAAAAGGGGAGTGTTATACTCCAACACCAAAAAAAATAAGCAACTCGTTGGAGTTGCTTATTTTCTACAATCTGCTTTTATTTTCTACTGATTATTGTTATTGAGAAAGTTTACAGTATTCAACAAAGTAGACGCCACTGCCAATGGTGATACGAGAAAGTCGTGGCCAACACCCTGAAAGGTTACGAGGGTGTTCTTTACACCTTTGGTATTGAGTGCAGCTGCGAGTGAGCTGGACTGTGTAAAGGGTACCACCACATCGGTTGTGCCATGGAAAATCAGCGTGGGCGGACTTTGTGGCGTAATGTGGGTGAGCGGACTGGCAGCAGCATAACCTGGGGCATTGCTGGCTGGTGTTCCTCCAAGGAGCAGGGTGAGCTTGATGGCAGTATTGGGATCTACAGCTGTAAAATAAGCCAGCAATTCAGCAAAATTCGCAACACCGGAAATGTTCACCACGGATTTGAATTTCACGGGTGTCTTGTTGGTATAAGCAGCCAGCATGGCTAGCTGTCCGCCTGCACTTTGTCCGAGTATCGCAGTTTTATCTGTATTGCAGGCATAAGCATCCCGGTTATTGTAAATAAACTGTATGGCCGCTTTCACATCATTTTCCTGGGTTGGAAACACATTGCCTCCCGTGCTGGTTGCCAGGCGGTAGTTGATGTTGAAAATGGCATAATCGGGGAGGTACTTTTGCAGGGAATCTACCACAAACTGAAGGTCTTTTTTGTCGCCTGTATTCCATGATCCGCCATGCACCACAGCCAGCACTTTGGTGCTGGTTACTGACCGGCCTGCAGGCAGGTAGATGTCCATCTTCTGGAGAGAATCAATGCCGTAGGCTACGTTGAGCATCTTTTTGGCCACACCGGGATTGTCGGTCATTTCCCCATTGTTCTTTTTGCAGGAAACAATCAGCAGGGCCGAAAAAATAACGAAGGCTAAGGGAGCTAAAATTCTTTTCATGGTAGAAGTTGTTGTTGGCTTGTGCCGCAAAGGTACTTTTTTATTATTTTTTTATTTCCTTCAGAAAAATATCCTTGTATTCCACCTTCATCCTGGGCATTACATGAACCTGCAACCCAATTAAACCTACGAGCTTCCGCTTGGTTGGGTCTTCGTCAGTGGTTTCACTCATGAGCACGCCATTGATGTAATGCTTCATGTTGTTGCCTCTGGCAATGATGTGAATGGTATTCCAGTCATTGTTACGGATCTGCTCTTTGAGTTTATCCGAATCGCCCACGCTTCCTGTGATTACCGGTTTTTGTCCGGTTTGCAATGTTGCCTGTTGTCCCCTCATCGCCAGAAATCCCCGGCCCCTTTCCTCATAGTTTTGTCCGGTATACCTGTTGGCGCCGTCTATATCCGCCTGATAACCTTTCAATCCGTAAGCTACATTTTCTACAGGTTCGCTGCGGTATTGCACGCCGCTGTTGCCTTCCGGACTGATCCTGTAACTGGCCATGAATTCAAAGTTCCCCGGCACCTTGCCTTTGTATATCAGAAAGGTATTGGTTTTGAGGGGTTTCTCCGCACTCACTTCTCCCACAAAAATGCCTTTTTCAATGCGCCAGTGTGTTGTATCACAGTCCCAGTTTTTCATGGTTTTGCCATCAAAGATGCGCTTGAATCCTGCTTTTCGCTCTTGTGCGGAAGCAAATACCGTAAGCAGGAGCAGAATGCCCATCATGAGGTTAATCCGGCTGTAGCAATATTTCATATCGACTTTTTTAAAGGTTACTGACAGGATTTCCAGCTGCGGCTGGCAGCGGAATCCAGCACAGCCTGGCATACTTTCTGGGTTTCAAGGGCTTCCCTGAAAGTAGGTGAGCAGGGTGTATTGGTTTCGATACTTTTGAGGAAGTCGGCTGCCTGGTGTACAAACGAATGTTCATACCCAATACCGAGTCCGGGTACCCACCACTTGTTCATATAGGGTTGTTCACCGTCTGTAACATGGATGGAACGCCATCCCCTGAGGTTGGATTCATCTCCATTGTCGAAGTACTCAAGCCTGTTAAGGTCATGGAGGTCCCAGCGGATAGAGGCATTGGCGCCATTGATTTCAAAAGTATACAGTGCTTTATGTCCGCGTGCATACCGGGTTGATTCAAACAATCCCAATGATCCGTTATTGAAGCGGCAGAAGAAGGAACAGGCATCGTCGATGTGTACTTCTTCTACTTTGCCGGTTAGCTGATGCATCCGTTCTTTCACAAAGGTTTCCGTCATCGCCGAAACCTCACTGATGCCTCCATTGATCCAGATGGCGGTATCCACACAATGTGAGAGCAGGTCGCCCACTACGCCAGAGCCTGCAACAGCGGCATCCATGCGCCAGAGTGCTTCTCCGCCCTGTGGGAGGTTCTCGTTGATGGTCCAGTCTTGCAGGAAGTTGGCCCTGTAGTGGTAGATTTTACCAAGTTTGCCGGAGTCTACGATGTTTTTGGCCAGGGTAACTGCCGGAATCCTGCGGTAGTTGTACCAAACGGTATTGCGTACACCGGCTTTTTCAATGGCTTCAACCATTTCAGCAGATTCTTCAAAATTTCTGGCAAGTGGCTTTTCGCAAAGAATCATTTTCCCTGCTTTGGCGGCAGCAATGGCGATTTCTGCATGGGTATCATTGGGGGTGCAGATGTCTACAGCATCAATGTCTTCGCGTGCAATGAGCTTGCGCCAATCTGTTTCATGGCTTTCAAAGCCCCACTGTTCTGCAAATGCCTTCAGTTTGGTTTCATTGCGGAAGCAAACTGCCTTCAGCACAGGCTGGTACTCCAGTTCTGGAAAGAAATTACCGATGCGGTTGTATCCGTTGGCATGGGTTCTGCCCATGAAGCCACCGCCGATGAGGCCTATATTGAGTTTCTTTTTGGTTGACATGGTTTACTTTTTAAGTTGATTAATTGCTCCATCCATGGTGGTTGCGCACTTTGATGAGTGCCGCCAGGATATCATTCCAGGTTTGTTGTTTCAGCATAACATCATTGGGGAACATGCAGCCATCCCAGCAGATGTGCTGAAACGCTTTGGTGAGTTCGCCATTTTCGTCCCGCAGCCAGTATCCTGCATGGCGGGCGATATCAAGTTTGCCGTTGGGGTCGAGGGCCTGGCAATGTCTGCCGGTTTTATCGTGCGAGCCGGTACCATGTACCGTGCCGTCGTTCTGTGCCACATGGAAGTCGATGGTCCAGGGTCTCAGCGCAGCGGTGAGTGTTTTCAGTCCGGCATCGAGTGCAGCGCCGTCACTCCAGTCGAAGTCTACGGGCAGGATGCGGTGTTCTGGTGCATTGTAGCCAAGCAGGTAGAGGAGGGTATGGGCCATGTCTGCCTGGAAACCGATATTCGGACGATCAACGGCCTCGAGGGTATCGATCATGGTTTTCCAGCTGTGCATGCCTCCCCAGCAGATTTCTCCTTCTGCCGCAAGTCTTTCTCCGTAATCTGCTGCCACATCGCAGGCTTCCCTGAAGGTTTCTGCAATGAGTTTGGTATTGCCTGCCGGATCCTGTGCCCAGGCTTCGGGTTTGCTGGCTGAGTCTATGCGGATGATGCCATAGGGTCTTACTCCGGCATCACGCAGTTTTTTTCCAAATTCACAGGAGCGGCGCACCATGTCTACAAAAACGGCGCGGTCTTCCTTGCCGCCCATGGCTGGTCCGCCCCAGATGGGCGCTACGAGTGAGCCAATGTTCAGGTTGAGCTGACCTACTTTGTCGGCCAGGCGTTTGATGCCATCAGCAGATTCATCGATGTTGAAATGGGGTTCGAAAAGTCCGATGTCTATGCCATCGAATTTAACGCCATCAACTTCAGCATTGGCAGTGAAATCAATGAGGGTGTCGAGTGAAATGGGTGGTTCGGAATCCGGACCTTTTCCTACAATGCCGGGCCAGGTGGCATTGTGCAGCTTGGGGTAATTGTTTTGTGCCATCGTTGCAGTTTTATGTGGTTAAATCAGAGTTGGTGTTGTTGGCATTTTGCTTTGATGAATGCCAGTCCTTTTTCAGCCATTTCCCATGGAGCGGAATATTCCCGCCATACATTGATGGCATTGGCAAAATCAGGGTCATTCCGGGAGAAGGCTTCAATGGTCAGCCAGCCGGAATAATTGATTCGGGCAAGCGACGAAAAAGTTTCATCCCAGTGCACATGTCCTTCTCCGGGTGTGCCGCGGTCGTTTTCACTGATGTGTACATGCGCGAGGAAGGGAGCAATGCGATCAATCGCCTCGCCAGCCTTCTTCTCTTCAATATTGGAATGGTGTGTGTCGTACATGGCACGCACATTCGGATGGTTGGCGAGGGTCAGCAGGTGACTGAGCTGGTCCATTGTATTGCAGAGGTAGCATTCAAAACGGTTCAGGGCTTCCAGTGCCAGGGTGATGCCTGCGGATGCAGCGTGTTCACCCGCCTGATGCAGTACTTCAGCACAATGCTGGTATTCCTGCTCCTGCGGTGCCTGTCTCGTGAAATACCCATGGGCAGAATGAAAGGGTCCGCACAGAATGGTTGAACCAATATCATGGGCCCTGTCGATCCCCCATTTGATGCGGTCGAGGGCTTTGGCTCTTGTGGATGCATCCGGACTCGTTGGGTTCTGAGCGGGATCTACAACAAAAACAGCCGTTGTTTCGAGTCCGATGGAACGGGCATGCTGTCCGAACCGGCTGTAGGCGTCATCTCCGGGTGCTCCTATGAAGCATTCCACACCATCATATCCGATGGCTTTGAGTTTATCCAGCAGTGGGAACTGGTCGTCTGAAACTACGGCCGACCAGACCAGGGTATTGAATCCGATTTTATACATGTATAAGAGTTGTTTTATTTTCTGTATGGTACATTGATTTGCATTGGTCCTGCCCATTTTTTAGGGATCTTCTTTCCGGCTGCCCAGTGGATGGCGTTGATGACGAGACGCTGAAAGGGCACCTGGTCAAAATCTTCCGGATGTCCGAGTGTAGTGAAGAATATTTTCGCACCATAACCGTTGGTGCCGGTCCAGGCCACCGGATTATCGTAGGCCTTAGGGGTATTGGGATTAACGGAATGTCCCATCAACAGGGATTTGGATCCATTGGAGGGATAGTTGGGCAATACCTGATAGAGCCAGGAGCGGGCATGAAAAGCGTCTTTCGCTCCGGTGAGGATGGGATCGTCTGCCGCTGCATCAATCAGTTTAACATCAGTAGAAGATTCATGTCCGTAATGGGTATGCTTATTGACACCGCCCCATCCCGGAGGGGTATTGAAGGCAAATTCTCCAAAGGCATTCCATTTCTCCAAGGGGTGTCCCTTCGGATAATTGAATGCATGGGTGGTGGTGCGGAAGCCTACCAGCGGTTTTTTGGAAAGCAGGTAGTTTTCAATGTGCTTCACCTGATCTGCCGGTAACCTTCTCCAGCGCAGGAAAAATACTGCGAGGTCTGCTTCCTGCAGGGATTCCAGTCCGGGTATGTTTTCTTCCGCATTGTGGTCTGGATAGGCTTTCAGGATTTTGGTCCTGAAGCCATAGTTCTTTTCCAGTTCTTGCGCAATTATGGGCAGGGTGGCTTCACCACTGTATTCATGGTCACCGGTTACAAAAACAATCAACGGTTTTTTGGTTGCACTGCGTTGTGCGTCTGCTGAAACCAGTGTAAAGAGTCCGATGATGGCCATTGTCAGGCATTTCGCAAATGATGATTGTATGTTCATGATCCGGTGTTGATGTTTTAAGTTAAATTAATTTACTTAAAGTTTAGTTTATATGCATTTTAACAATGTAATTGGTACAGTCAATCGATATGTTTTTACAAATAAAACGCGATAAATTCCCCTCCTGGACAGGAGGGGTGCCGAGACAAATGAACGAAGTGAATTTGTTGAGGCGGGGTGGTGGAATCAGGTTTAAAATCCACCACCCCGTCCCGGACGCTCGCTTCGCTCGGTCTGGGCCACCCCTCCTGGACAGGAGGGGAATTTTAAAGTTATTTATTGCCAAGACTTAAAATGTTATTGTTCCATGGGATGTTGTTTCAGGAGCTCATCAGGAGTGTAGAAGCCTGATTTATCCTTGATCGCAGCCCTTACCTGCTTCACCTTTTCCGGAGAAACTGCAGGGGCTTTGTTGCCAAAGGCATTGCGCACATAAGTAAGCACAGTGGCCATTTCCTGGTCGTTCAGCATGCCTGCATAAGGGGTCATGGGTACTTGTCCTGGGTATTTTTTACCATTTACTTCAATCGGACCATAGATGCCTTTCATGACGAGTTTGATGAGGCGGTCTTCGCTGCCTGTTACCCATTTGGAGCCTGCGAGCGGAGGAAATCCAGCTGCTTCAAGTCCTTTGCCATCGGGCTGGTGACAGGTATTGCAGTATCCGTCGCGCATGTAAATGGCTTTGCCTGCCGCAATCGTGGCGGACTGAGCCGTAGGTGCGGCGCTTTCTGCAGCAGGTTTGGGTTTTTTGACTACAGCGCGACCATTTACATGAGCTTCTGCTGTTTCCCAGGCTTTCTGCAACCAGCTATCGAGTGGCTTTTTACCTGCTTCAAGGATGATGGGCAGTCCCTTTTCTTTGCTGAGCCATGAAGCTGATGCAATCGCTTCGAGCCTCACCCGCGCTTCATTGTCTTTTGCTGCCTGCATGAGGAGTGCAGCTTTATCAGGCAATTCATTGCCGGAGAAACGAACTATTTCAACAGCTGCAGCCCTGATGCGGTAGTCTTTGGCTTGTAGTAATTTTCTAAGCAGGGGTTGGTCAACCTTGTTTTGTCCCCAGCTCACCCAAAGTGCTTCGAGCAGCATTTGCTCATACTGTGGTGCATTCTTATCCAGTGCAGCTACCCAGTTTTTCAGGGCCGGAAGCACAGCTGTAGCAGTGTGTTCCCGGAGTTCGCGGCGTGTCCTGTAACGGGTTCTGTATTCCGGTAATTTGAGGTTTTCCAGCAGTTCTGTGATGCTGGCGCCATCCACCTTTGCAGGTGTTACCAATGGCCTGGAAGGATAGGTAATACGGTAGATCCTGCCATGCACGTGGTCACGCAACGGATCACGGATATTGTGCTGCATGTGTCCGATCAGCACATTGTGCCAGTCTGCTATATAAAGTGAACCGTCTGGGGCAAATTCGAGGTCAACCGGACGGTAATTGATATCAGTAGAGACTACGAGGTCCTGGCGGTGCTGGCTGCTGTAGCCGGCTCCGGCATCCATCATTTTGTGCTGTTTGGTGCCCAGGAATCCGATGGTGTTGTTGATGAGCATATCACCCTGTACATCATCCGGGAAATGTCTGCTGGATACAAATTCCAGTCCGGAAGTTGGTCTTACCCGGTGTTTTTCTTCGATGATGCTGGCACCCTTGGGAGTTGCTACGCCATAACGGGGTTTGATGGTGCCGGGAAGCATCCAGGTTACATCCGGTCCGGAAGTTTCTGCATAGAATACCTGTCCGAATGCATCAAAAGCAATCCCCCAGGGGTTAGGAATGGAGACCTGTGCAATGCGATCCAGTTTTTGCTTTTTGGGGTCATAGCGGAAAAATCCGCCGTTTGTGCCCCTGACAGGCCCGTAGGCTGTTTCAATATCGTTGGCGAGGAAAACACCTTGCCCCATATAAATTGCCCCAGAAGCATCGGTTGTGTAAGCGTGGTGGGCATGGTGTGTGTCGTGGTCATCAAATCCGCTAAGTAAAACCTCACGGCTGTCTGCCTTATCGTCTCCATTGGTGTCTCTGAGGAGCATGAAATTGGTACCCTGGGAGAGGTAGACCCCTTCCGGAGCGAGTTCAAAGCCCAGTGGTAGCTGCAGGTTGTCTGCAAAAGTGATTTGCTTGTCGGCTTTTCCGTCGTTGTTGGTGTCTTCGAGGATAATCAGTTTGTCGTTTGGCTTCGGATCACCTGGCTTCCAGTGCGGGTAGGTGGGCATTACAGCCACCCAGAGTCTGCCTTTGTTATCGAAAGAAATCTGCACGGGGTTGGCCAGATCTGGAAACTCTCTTTCTGAGGCAAAGAGGTCGATTTTATAACCGGGTGCAACAGTGAACTTCTCCAGCGCTTCCTGTCCGTATAGGTAACGTAGCTCTGCGTTTTTGTCTTTCGGACTGTAATTGGTCTTTACAGCAGGCAGGTAAGATGTACGGGCATCAGCAGCCGCAACATCCATGCGGATGCCTTTGGCGGCGAGCCAGATGGCGGTATCCCTGATGAGGGTCATCTCCCTGATTTTTTTCTGTTCTGCAGGGTAGTTGTCGGGGCCAAACGGGTTATACCTTCTGCCAAACACATGCACCCCGTTAGGGATTTTGTAATCATTGTGCCACATCCAGTTTTTTTCAGCAACAGCTGCATAAACAGCCTCGCGGTGCTGGCTGGCACTGTTTTTCTTGCCGAAGATTTCATCAGCCAGGAAGGGTCCGAAGCGGGCATAACCGGCATTTGTCAGCTGTGCGCCATCAATAGTCAGTTCAGTAGCAGGGTCATCCAACCAGGTTTTACTGGGGGCGAATGCATCAACGAAATGCACTTTATTTTTGGCGGCCACCTCTTTCATGGCGAGGGTATAGACTCTCAGGTTGAGGTTTTCCACCACGCCGTTGGGGAGGTCGTATTTGCCGGAAAGGTTTTCAAAGGCGATGGGGGAAACCAGCACCAGCTGTGGGGCTGTTTTGCCATTGTAGCGCTGGGCCAGGGTATGCTTGACAAAAGCGTCCAGCTCGGCTTTGTAGTTGGCCAGGCCGGCAGCACCCTGAAAGGATTCATTGTATCCAAAGAAAGCGATGATGATGTCTGCCTGATGTTTAGTTAGCCACTCATCAGGATACTCTACAAATCCTTCCATGTCTGCCGGTTTGGCCAGCTCTGTCTGGAATTTTTCAGCACCGGGGAAAGCCCAGGGGGTATTCCTGCCGGAGTGCGGACGAAAACCGGGTGTATTGCCCCCATCACACATGTTGCGGATGTAGAGCATACTGTCTGCATAGCGCAGTTGCATTTCCGTTTCAAAAAAATCGGCCTCCATCATCCTGGAACCGAGGTTGTTGCCAATGAGCATGATGTGCGTGCCCTTGCTGATTTTCAATTGTGTAGATGCGGGCAGCATGAACGCGAGAAAGCCTGCGGCGGCAATGAACAAACTGATCCAGATGAGTTTGCCGTTTTTTTTGAAATGTTGC
Source organism: Chitinophaga pinensis (assembly GCA_945862385.1). GTDB lineage: Bacteria > Bacteroidota > Bacteroidia > Chitinophagales > Chitinophagaceae > Pollutibacter. The sequence continues at coordinate 23,575 of CAMAXV010000020.1, read as the reverse complement.
ATGTATGGTTGATTAGAGTGCTAAATCGGGGTTGTTTGGTCCAAAATGTTTGAGGATGACGATAGGGTCAGTGGAAGAAGTGTTGACAATCTTCACACCTGCTTTGGCGGCTTGCTCACTTACAAAGAATTCATCATTGGTGAGTTGTCCGTAGCGGATAAGCGCAGGTGTCTCAATTTCCCAAACGCCAAACGTACCGCGTCCCTGCATCACAATGATGCCATAGGCGGCCTGGTCGGTGATTGTAACGGTTTGTCCGGGGAAGACGGTCAGTTCCTTCGCGCTGAAGTCTGCCGACTTATAGCAGATCCAGTTTTCAGTATAGCCCTGTGCTTTCATGCTTTCCAGGTCATGGACTGGCTTCGGTGCCATGAATCGGTTGGCCATCATGTTTGGATCAACGTTCAGGTCCCAATCAATCACATCCATCAGCGCATCATAATCGCCGATGCTTTCCTTGGGAGTACCATTCCACAAGAGCTCTTCGGGGATGATGGCTTCGTTAACCAGCGACTGGTACATGGCGAACACATCAGATGCTTTTTGGGGCTCGTAGGTGCACATGCTGCCGGGTGCGTGAAGCAGTCCGGGTGGAACGTCCCAACCAGTGCCGGGTTCCAGCTTGTAAGCCTGGGAATAGTTGGTGATTTTATTGTCGCCTTTGGTGAAATTCATCAGACACTCCTTAATCACCTCCTTTGGTGTACCCGGGGCTATGCCGATAAATGTATAAGGGAAGTCACCTCCATGGTTGTTCAGCTGGGGTGGGAAATAGTATGCTTCCGGCTTCCCTTTTTGTCCGATCAGCGCTGCTTTTTCATCATTGTGGTGCACATGGTGGGGGAGTGGACCCATATTATCAAAGAACTTGGAATACATCGGCCAGCTCTGGTACTCATCCCAAATCCTGTTTCCGATGAGATCGCCTTTGAGTTCATCTACCGCGTCTTTCAACAGAAACTGGTGGGTGGTGCCTCCTTCCTGATAAACAACCGGACTCAATCCTTCGTTTTCGCCTGTAAGTGGACCGTTTTTCGCAGGTGTGGTTGAAGAGAGCCAGCGTTCGTCGATGCCGCCTCTTTCTCCTCCCAGAACGTAGTAATCGTCTGGGTGTAATTTTATCCTTCTTCCAGGTACACAGAATGAGCGGGGTACCCAAGTGGGTGCCAACCGCAGAATGCCTTGCCCTTGTTCCAGTGCTTTTTGTGCCAAGCCTTGTGTTGCCATGTTGCGTTGTTTATGGGTGATGAGATATATGCTATGTTTTTAGGTGTGATTGAATCTCCGTGTGGCCTGAAATGACTTCCATTTGAAGATCATAGCGAATGCTTTCACCGGGTTCTATAAAGCGGAGCATTTTTCTTTCCCTTGCCAGTGCCTGTCCGATAGGTGGATGCGATCCCGGTTCTATACCGGTAACATATTCCCCTTTTGCGAGGTGCTGCCAGTTGGTTAGCCAGGGAAGCTGTGCTTTTGGGAAATCCAGTGCAACAGCAAGTTCTATGGCAGGATTGTATATACCGCAGCGGCAGTTGCCCTGCTCATCAGCATTGATGTCTACCACAGCCACTTCTTCTCCATTGCCACTGTGTTCAGGAACAGTATCGCGCAGGGTTTTGAAGGCTTCGCCGTTTGTGAAGGGTTCTCCCAGGCGTGTCGACATTTCCCCATCCCAAATGAGCTTTGTTCCGGCATCGGCCAGGGGCCAACCAAAATTACAATGGTAAAGGATCATGTGCGGCGCTGGAATATTGCCTCTATTGATGATTTCATCTGAAATGGTGATCCGTGACGAGCCAAGGGTAGCCGTGATGGTTCGGATCAGTTCGAGGTTCGGACCGAATATGTTCGATTCCCGCATGCGTCCTGTGAGCTGCATGTCGTATTGTCCCCTCGCAGGATCAGGCTGAATGATGGAAATAATTTCTGCTGGGGTGTTGCTGATTCGTCCGTGTACACCCCGTTCTCCAGTTTCATCTTTTTCTGGTCCGCCCACATGTTGTAAGCCACAGGTGTTGACCAGTCCGCCCCCGAAGGTCCGCAGCCAGTCCAATCCCTTGTCAGACAGCAACTGCGGTGGTGTGAATCCGGCGTGGTTCAGCCAGGAAAGGTTATACTGGTTGAAAGCCGCATCAGCAATGTCCATTCCCCTGTCTATCAGCACCTTGAAACGCAGTCCTGATCCCGTATTGAACCAGGCTGCACGCATCCCCCTGCTGATACCATTATCCAGGACAGCGGTTTCGATACCACCGATTTGAGCAACCTGCGAAACTTTATCGCTCCACACTGAACTTTGTCTTGTCATACCCCTTTATTTGGATGCGGTATAAACAGGGTGGTTCGGATTGCCTGCAGATTTGAGGTAGGCAACCAGGTCGTTCAGTTCTTCCGGATTGAGACCGTTGATCATACCGGGAAGCATCGGAGAAACATCTGAAACCCTTGTTCTGGCTACATTGCTTTTGGCAACTGTTCTGACCACTGTGGCATCAAAAGGATTCTGTGAGATGTAGTAGTTGGTATTATCCTGCCTGATCAGTCGGCCCAGGATAGAGCCACCTTTTTTCAGGAAGAAAACTGTAGAACCATATTGATCAGAAATCGCTTTGCTCGGAGAGATGATGGCTTCAAGCATGTCTTTGTTGGAGAAACGGGTGCCCAGCTGTGTCAGGTCTGGTCCGGATATGCCACCTTCACCCTTTACCTGGTGACAGGATTTACAGAGTGATGCGGCGAACATGGCTTTGCCTTGCTCAAAGTCTCTTGTGCCTTTGGCAGTATCAATGGCCATGAGCGCTTCTTCCAGTTTCCAGTTGCGACCAGGACCTTTAGCCAGGACCGTGCCAACGGAAACACCACGGTTCACTACTTTAACGATTTCATCACCTGAAATTTTATTCAGTTGCGCAAAGGATTCTTTTGGAACATGCGCCAGTGCGTTGGTCCGGGCTTTATCAATGAATCCTACATAACATACACCACCTTTGTAGCCGAATGCAGTATAGAACCACTTGAAGTAAGTGTTGCGCAATTCAGGAGTCCATCCCGTTTTAGCCTGACTCAGCACATTGGCATACCAGGTTTGGGTGAGCGGCGGCATTTTGGAAAGCATGCCCGCGATATCAATGCCGTATTGCGGATTACGTAGGATGAGGTCAGAAGATTCAGAGAGTGTTTTTATGCTACCTGCACCGTCTTTGGCAGTAGCCAGGAGTGCCATGGTTTTTTCAACCGCTTTCGGCGCTTCCACATAAACCAGCAGTTTGCTCAGTTCCTTGTTCAGGTCGTTGGTGGCAGCAGGATAAAAAGGATTGAGCTGATTAGCCACCATGGTTTTTTCAGCCGCATCAGGAGCTCCCATGCGGGCAAATACCAGTTCAACGGCACGAAGGTGATCCAGTTTCTGTCCTTCTGTAAGCGTGCTGAGGTTTATTTTAGTCAGTGCAGTAAGCAATTGTTTTTTTACGGATGCGTTGCCTCTTCTTGCCAGTCCGATTGCTGCGTTGGTGAGGATAACAGGATCAGTTTCCTTCAGTGTTTTGTCGGTCCACTCACTCAAAGGCTGAGCTTCCACCGCAATCCTGGCGGCATAACGGATGTGACGATCAGCGTTTTTGAGGTGGGGCCATGTAAAAGCAATAGCTCCCTGCTTGGGTGAACCATGGTAGGTTTCTAGCTGCATCCTCAGTTTCTGTGCTTCACTGAGCACAGCAGGTGCCGGTTTGGCGGTTTTGTTTTCCACGCCTGTAAAAGTAACGCGGTAGAGGTCTGATTCCAGTCTTCTTCCGCCTGTGAGGAAGTAAAGTGCGCCATCAGGACCGATTACACCATCTGTAAGCGGCAGTGGAGAGCCAGATATGAATTCTTCACCAGTTGCTGTATAAGAAGCACCCTGTTGTTTCGGGAAGATGGCATAGATGATACCAAAGCTCCAGTCGAACGCAAAGAGTGCATTGCGGTATTTCTCCGGGAAGCGGGCTGTGCCGCCATGGATGAAGTTGGTAGGAGAACCCTGACCGATGTTGATGACTGCCGGCAGGTTGTCTGGGTAGTTGGCATTCCATTTTAATGTACCCGGTCTCCAGCCGTATTCGCCACCGCTTGTTACATGCAAGATTCTTGTAGGGCGGTACCAGGGTGTACCGAAATCCCATTCCATATCAGAATCGTAGGTAAATAGTTCACCAACTTCATTGAAGGCGAGGTCAAAAGAGTTACGGAAGCCGGAAGCAATCAGTTCCCAGTGTGAGCCTTCCGGATTGATTTTAGCCACCCATCCACCTTGAGATTCTACAGTATTGTCGTGTCCGCGAGGATCCTTGATCAGCGGCAACAGGTTATCCAACTTGCCATCAGGAACATTGCGGTAGGCATCCATTTGGGGGATCTTGGTGAAGTTGCCGGCCACCACGTAGAGTGATTGTTTATCAGGAGAAAGCACGATGCTGTGCGGACCATGCTCACCGGAGCCGTCGAGCAGTTTGATGAGCGTGGTTTTATCGTATTGGTCGTCTCCGTCTGTGTCTTGCAGCCGGTACAGACCACTAGTTTTTTTCAGTTTGGAGTCGCCCCTATGATTGATCATCACATAAAGGCTGTTGAAAGCGTAAAGGAGTCCATGGGCATAGCCAATGGAGATCTTAGTTTTGCTCGTATCGCTTTTGTATTCGGGGTCCTGGAGCACTTCCAGTTTTTCCACCTGAGATTTGGTGATGGTATCACCAATAGCAGGAACCGACATGCGGTAAAGGTTACCATACTGGTCGGAAGCAATGATTCTGCCTTTGTGGTCAAAGGTCATGGCCACCCATGAACCCTCTTCATGTTCTGATGGTCCGTACAACCTTTCAGCGCTGAAGCCGGCAGGAAGTTTGAGGTTGGCTACTTTTGGATCTGCTGCGATAACCGGTTGTTCCTCAGTGGTGAAGGCAACAAATATCAGGGAGCAGACAAGGGCAAAAAGCAAAGAGCTTGCAACAAGGTAAAGTTTCCTTTTCATGATGGCAGTTTAAAGGCAATCGGTTGGTTGAATTGATAGAATACTGACGATTTAAGATACAATCGTCAATAGTATCCGTAAATTAAGGATTTTGAGGTATTTACAAAAACAAATTCACGCTTTTAAACCGATTTAGTTAACAGATGGGTATAAAAAAAGTCCGGCACTAATGCCAGACTTTTTTATGCTTTAAATCTATTGCGATATAAAAAGCAAGAAACTCCCCTCCTGGACAGGAGGGGTGCCGAGACAAATGAACGAAGTGAGTTTGTTGAGGCGGGGTGGTGGAATCACATTTCAACATCCACCACCCCGTCACCTGCCTGCGGCAGGCAAGCTCATTCGCCATCACCTTCGGTGCTGACTCATTCGTGCCACCCCTCCTGTCCAGGAGGGGAGTATGTCCCCCATTTTAATGGCTTTGCATTTAGATTTATCAACTCAAAAACTTATTTCAGTGGCACAACACGTTATTCATTCATTCACTTGCATTAGTTGACAGGTGCTGAGGCGTTATTGCTCCAGCCATCATTCAGTGTTTTCATGAATGCTACAACTGCCGCCTGTTGTTTAGCTGTGAGTTTAAGGTTACCCAACCATCCTTTTTGCAGGTTATCGTCATATTCAGGCTTTGGCCAACGGCCTCTAGATTTAGAGTCATCACGGGTGTTGTAGAAATCAACGACCTGCTCCAACGAAGTGAAAGCACCATTGTGCATGAATCTTTTGTTGTTTCCTTTGGCGATGTTACGCAGGGTAGGGGTTTTGAATTTACCCATGTTGTTTTTGGCAGCACTTCTCCAGGCAGCATTGGTGCTGGTTTGAAGAAATCCACCCAATCCCTTGTCAACAAAAGCTGCATTAACTGCGTAGTAGGGATTTTGTGGATTCTTGGGGATGCCAAGATTGTAATATTGGAAATCGGTGAACAAAGGGGGATTTACAGCAGTGCCTTCAGAAAGGTGACACCTGAAACATTTTCCATCATTGTTGAAAATAGCCAATCCCTCCTTTTCTTGCGTGGTAAGGTCTGTTTGTTTCCTGAGGTAGGCATCATATTTGGAGGTAAATGGATTCACCTCCCTGGATGCTTCATAGGCTGCAATCGACAAGCCAACCCTATCATAATTGAGGTCGATTTGCTGTTGGTTAGATGTTGAAATCGGACTACCCCAAACTTGCTGCCACAATTCCTGATATTCAGGTGAATTGAGTTTGTAGAGAACTGCTACGGGCGATGGGTGGTTCTGTTCAGCATAACTTACAAATGGTCCGAGTGCCTGTTCAGCAGCAGGTATACCCAATCGCAATCCTGTTGCCCTTCCATCCCAGAATAGTCCGCCTTTGAATTCATTGTCTTCTATCATCTTGAATGTAGGACTGAATGAAGCATATGCAGCACTGGGGGCTCTTCTGTTGCCAAATCGACCCGGGAATGCACCCTCACCGATACCTGCAACTGCTCCGGAGAATTGTCCGACTAAAGGAAGACTTGCAAATCCTGAATATCCATTGTCTGGTAAATGACAGGATGCACAGGCTTGTCTGCCTACAGGTTCAGAAAGATTGGCATCAAAGTAAATCATCTTACCCAAAAGTTCTTTTGGCGTCAGGTTACTTTGTCCCGTAATGTTTAAAGAAGACGATGAGATTTCAGGTAATTCCTGAATTACTGATTTTTGACAAGCCATAGCAAGACATGTCATCGACAGTGCAATCGCACTGACTAAGTTTTTGTTCATAGTTCAATTCCAGTTAAAAATAGTGAGCGTTAAGGTTTTGGAATCGTCAAAGGAATTGGATAGGAATTGTTTTCATATTGGATACAATACCGAAATTAACACATTATGTTACTAATTCACATTTTCTGCACAATTTATTCCACATTATTTGTATAGTATTTTAGTAGGGTGATGTGACATCGTTTGCGTAATTCGCTGTGGGATTTCGGGATTAAAATTTTACTTTCGGGATTCTGAAAAATCTGCATATGAAGAATATAGTTTTGAAGGTACATCCAGCGGATAATGTGATTGTTGCATTGCGAAACCTCGAAGCTGGAGAGCGAATAGCATTTGAGGGACAATCTTATGAAATACTTGAGCCAGTGGAGGCCAAGCATAAGTTTTACACTGAAGATATCCCACAGGGGGGTGCAGTAACCATGTATGGTGTACTGGTTGGGAAAGTGACGATGGATGTGAAACGGGGCGGACTGATGACGACCGCTAATTTGCACCATGCTGCTGATCCTTATGCTTACAGGTATGTTCAGTTTAACTGGACAGCACCTGATGTGTCAAAATGGAAAGACAGGACCTTTATGGGCTATCACCGGAGCGATGGCAGGGTTGGTACCGCCAATTACTGGTTGTTTATCCCAACAGTTTTTTGTGAAAACCGCAATCTGGATGTGATTAGGGAAGCGCTGCACAATGAACTGGGTTATGCGGTGACGGAGAAATACAAGGCGTTTACGAGGGGGTTGGTGGAGGAATACATGGGAGAGGGACGAGGGACAAGGGACGAGGGACAAGGGACAAGGGATAAGGGACGTGTGACTAGGGTTTTTAGAAATGTGGATGGTATCAAATTCCTGAATCACCAGGGAGGCTGTGGCGGAACGCGTCAGGATTCAGCAATCTTAGAAAACCTGTTAGCCGCTTATGCCGATCATCCGAATGTGGGAGGTATTACCATCCTGAGTTTGGGATGTCAGCATCTGCAGCTGGATGCATTTGTAGAAACCATCCGCAAACGTAACCCCAGTTTTGATAAACCTATCCTGACCTTTGAACAGCAGGCTGGCAGCACAGAAGAGGAATTGATTCAGGCGGCAATTCGGGAAACATTTAAAGGACTCGTAGAAATCAATAAACAGGAAAGAAAACCTGCTACACTTGATAAGCTGACAGTAGGTGTGAAATGTGGTGGCAGTGACGGTTTCAGCGGGATTTCCACAAACCCGGCAGTGGGGTATTTTTCGGACCTGTTGGTAGCCATTCAGGGTAAAATTCTCCTGGCTGAATTCCCGGAATTGTGTGGTGCAGAACAGGAGCTGATCGACAGAAGCACAAGCCAGGCAACGGCAGAGAAATTCATCCGATTGATGGATGCCTACAGTGCACAGGCAGAACAGGTTGGTTCAGGTTTTCACATGAACCCGTCACCAGGAAATATCAGGGATGGATTGATTACAGACGCCATCAAGAGTGCTGGTGCCTGTAAGAAAGGCGGTACGAGTCCGGTTGTGGATGTATTGGATTATACTGAGCCCGCCACAAAACCCGGACTCAGTCTGGTTTGTACGCCGGGCAATGACGTGGAAGCCACCACGGGCAAAGCTGCATCCGGGGCAACATTGATATTGTTTACTACAGGACTGGGAACACCTACCGGTAACCCTGTTTGTCCTACCATCAAACTCGCCACTAATTCCAAGCTGGCAAGTAAAATGGCAGATATCATTGATATTGATTGCGGTCCCATTGTAGAAGGCGACAAAACCATCGAAGAGATGGGTGAAGAGATCCTGGAATATTGCATCCGTGCTGCCAGCGGGGAAGTGATTCCCAAAGCTGTTCAGCTGAATCAGGATGACTTTATTCCCTGGAAGCGGGGGGTGTCTCTTTGAGGATAGTAAATAGAGAATAGTTGAGCTTGCCTGCCGGAGGCAGGAGGGATAAGTTGAGAGAGATGAGTTGAGAGAGATAAGTTGAGAGAGATGAGTTGAGAGAGATGAGTTGAGAGAGATGAGTTGAGAGAGATAAGTTGAGAGAGATAAGTTGAGAGTTTAGCTTTCTCCCTCAACTCTAAACTTTCATCTCTCAACTCTTATAAAATATCATATCAAAAATCATGAATAATTTATTCAATCTTTCGGGCAAAACCGCTTTGGTAACGGGCTGTAACAAGGGAATCGGAATGGGTATGGCGCTGGGACTGGCAGAAGCCGGTGCAGATATCATTGGCGTAAGTGCGAGTCTATCTCCTGACAGCGACATTGAAAAGCAGGTTGTTGCGCTGGGAAGAAAATTCCATCCCTTTCAGGCTGATTTTTCAAATCGTGACAGTGTTTATGCTTTTATCACTGGCGTGCGCACTTTGGGTATTTTACCTGATATACTCGTCAATAACGCAGGCACCATCATGCGGAGCCCAGCTGCAGAGCATTCAGATGAGTACTGGGACAGGGTATTGTCGATTAATTTAGATGCGCAATTCATTTTGGCCCGTGAGGTTGGAAAGGATATGCTCACACGCGGTTCAGGGAAAATAATTTTTACCTGCTCGCTGCTCACTTTCCAGGGAGGCATCAATGTTATCAGCTATGCAGCCAGTAAGTCTGCTTTATCCAGTGTTATCAAGGGGTTGTCTAATGAATGGGCTTCCAAAGGCATTCAGGTCAACGGGATTGCACCTGGTTATATTGAAACAGACAATACAGCTGGTTTGATGCAGGATCCCGTCAGGTTTAAAGCCATTTCAGAACGTATTCCGGCAGGAAGGTGGGGTAAACCAGCTGATTTTAAAGGTCCGATTGTATTTCTGGCTTCAGATGCCAGTAATTATGTGAGTGGAGAGATACTGACTGTTGATGGTGGTTGGATGGGCCGGTAAGGCCTTAAAAGAAAATAGTCCGCCAGCGCATAAAATAAATTATGTTTCGCTGACGGACAATAAAAAAATATTTATGCGTTCCTGTTGATACAGTTCAGGTCTTCAAACGTAGTTTTCAGACGTGCGATAAAGGTTTCTTCCCCTTTTCTCAGCCACACCCTTGGGTCGTAATATTTTTTGTTTGGCTTGTCAGCACCTTCTGGATTTCCCAGTTGTGCCTGCAGGTAGCCTTCATTCTTCTTGTAATTATTCAATACACCTTCCCAGAAAGCCCATTGCAAATCGGTATCGATATTCATTTTGATCGCACCATAACCGATGGCTTCCCTGATCTGGTGTTGTGGTGAACCACTACCGCCGTGAAAGACAAAGTAAACGGGCTTTTCGCCTGTTTTGAAGTGCTGCTGGATATAATCCTGAGAGTTTTTCAGGATTTCCGGGCGGAGTTGAACGTTACCCGGACTATAAACCCCATGCACGTTTCCGAATGCTGCTGCTACAGTAAAAAGATCACCAACCTTACTCAGGTGCTCATAAGCATGTGCTACATGCTGAGGCTGTGTGTAAAGTTTATCATTTTCAACATCAGAGTTGTCAACGCCATCTTCTTCACCGCCGGTAACACCCAGTTCAATCTCAATACCCATACCCAGAGGTGCCATTCTTTTGTAGAATTCAACTGAGGTCTCGATATTTTCTTCCAGTGGTTCTTCACTCAGGTCGAGCATGTGTGAACTGAAAAGTGGGGTTCCTTTTTCTGCTTTGTATTGTTCTCCAGCATCGATCAGCGCACTGATCCAGGGCAACCATTTTTTGGAAGCGTGATCAGTATGCAAGACAACAGGAACACCGTAGTATTTGGCAACATTATGGATGTGCATGGCACCGGAAACAGCTCCCGATATGTTGGCTTGCAGTTTGTCATTTGGCATGCCTTTTCCTGCAATAAACTGTGCACCTCCATTTGAAAACTGGATGATTACAGGGGAGTTTACCGCTGCTGCAGCTTCCAGCGTGGCATTGATGGTGTCTGTTCCGGTAGTATTTACTGCCGGCATTGCAAATTGATTGTCTTTGGCGTCTTGGTAAAGTGCTTTGAGGTCTTCTCCAAAAAGCACACCAGCTTTGTATTTACCCATATAAGGTTGTTTTAGAGCCGCAAATATCGGGCTTTTAGTTGAGAAAAGGAGTTGCCTAATTCCTGAACAATTCCGCAAGTTTTTTATTCAATCCTTCGCCACGGAGGTTTTTACCAATAATTTTACCCTGTGGATCGATGAGAAAATTCTGCGGAATTGCCTGAATACCATATTGCACAGCAACGTCATTTTTCCAGAATTTCAGATCAGATACTTGTGTCCAGGTGAGGTTATCATCGTGTATGGCTTTCATCCATTTATCCTTGGCATTGGGCTGATCGAGAGAAACGCCCAGCACAGTAAAACCTTTTTCTTTGTATGTATTGAAAGCCTTCACCACATTGGGATTTTCCTGCCGGCAGGGACCACACCAGCTGGCCCAGAAATCGATCAGCACATATTTTCCTTTAAAAGATGACAATGAAACGGGTTTGCCAAGGGTATCGTTTTGTGTAAAATCCATCGCCATCCTGCCTACTCCTGTCTTTTTGGCCACTTCAATGCGCTCTGCCATTTCCTTTCCTGCGGGACCATTTCTGAGTTTTTCAGCAAGGGAAAGGAATACCGGTTCTGCAACATCCGCATCAATATCATATCCAACATATTGCCTGAATATGAACATGGCGATGGGTGAAGAAGGGTTTTCAGTCAGGTATTTTTTATTTTTTTCATTTTTTAGTACGGTCAGTTTATCAAATTCAGCGTCGAGGCTATCCATGCCCGGCTGATTTTTTTGCTTGTAAAACTCGTTGTATTGTTTGTTCAGCTCGCCTGCAACTTTGTTTTCTTCTTTCAACATAGCTTCCCAACCTACAAATTCAGTATGGGCTTTGGAACCCTTGATTGCTGCATTGGCAAAGGAATCTGTACTGACGATACTTATACGTGAGTTTTCGAGGAAAAGCTGTTTTACATCCCGGTTATAGGATATTGCCCTGATGGTTTTTGATCCGGGTTCTTCTTTGTACTTTACCCTCAGGGAGGCCATCAACGGGTCACCTAAGCTGCCGGTGAAGCTGTATTTTCCATCTATAACGTCAACGCTATCTGTTGTGTTTTTTCCATCAGCATAGTAGCTTAAGAAAACTTTGGCTACGGGTAGTTTTACTTTGCTGAGATCACCTTTGATGGTGAATTTTTCCTGTGCATTGGTTTGGGTGCAAATAGCTGCAAGTAGCAAAAAGCTGAAAATACTTTTCATGTTGTTTGAAGGATGATGAACCCTCAATTTAAGACATTTTCGCGGTTTAACCCTGGTTTTCAGGTACAGGGATGATGCGTTCAGGTGTTTCCAACGGGTGTTCTTTCCAATCCTTATCATAACTCACAAACCAGGAAAGCCATAGGCTTCTGGATAAACGCATGAAAAGGGGTTGCATGAGAATCATGAGTACTGCGTTGGTACCCATCCACCAGAAAAAGCGGTTATCGTCTAGTGAGAGTCCTATGATAACCCACCAGGCAATGAATGTAGCCACACTGAAGGCAACAGTTAGCGCATAGCTGACATAACCTGTTCCATAATAAAACCCAACTTCTATTTCCGTTGGCTGTCCGCATTCTTTGCAAGTTTCGTTCATTTTTGTGAACTCACCCAGCTTGTACGCATTGGAGGAGCAAAACATATCTCCTTTGCGGCAGCGTGGACATTTGTTGTTGAGAACGCTGTACAGGTATGTGCCTTTTATGCCACTCATGATTCAAGGATTTTTGCAAAAGTACGGTATCCTTTTTTCGCGCTTTGTGATAATTGTCGCATTCAAAGTACGTCAAGCAGTTTTTCCATACCAATACTTCTTGACCCCTTGATCAGCAGGAGTCCGTTTTCTGGCTTGTGCGCTGAGAGCCAATCGCAAGCTGCTGTTGTATCCTGAAAGTAAATGAATGGGTGTTTTGTTTTGCCGAAGTCGCCACCAACCAGGATTACCTGATTGAGCTGATTTGATTCCAGTAACTCAACCAGTTGCTGGTGTTCTGCCACTGAGGATTCTCCCAGTTCCATCATGGCGCCTAGCAGCAGCCACTTGTTGGGATGATTTTGTAGGGCGAAATTTTCAATGGCAACCTTCATGCTGCTGGGATTGGCATTGTAGGCATCGAGGAAAATACTATTTGTTCCTTTGGTCATCAGCTGTGATCGGGCATTGTTGGGAACATAGGTTGCTAAAGCCTGTGCAATTTTGGGGAATGGGATACCAAAATGATCGCCTATGCAAATAGCTGCCTCAATGTTAGCCAGGTTATAGGAGCCAACCAGGTTGGTATGGAGGTGATGCAATCCCCAGTCGAGCCTGCTGATCTCTACTGTAAGGAGTGGACTGGCTTTTGCCATTTCGGCATTGAAACTGCCTTTGGACTGTCCATAGAAAATCCTGTTCTGCATACCCAGGCTCATGCCCATGAGGTCAGTCATATCAGAGTTGACAAATACGGTTCCATTGCTTTCACGCAGGAAATCATACAATTCCCCTTTGCCTTTTCTGATGCCATCTACACCACCAAAACCTTCCAGATGGGCTTTGCCACAGTTGGTGATTAAACCATGGGTTGGTAAGGCTATCTGGCAATAACCGGCTATTTCTTTTTGATGATTTGCGCCCATTTCAATGACAGCCATTTCTGCGTCATCAGGAATCGAAAGTATGGTGAGTGGAACTCCTATGTGATTGTTCAGGTTGCCCTGGGTGGTAGCGGTTTTGAAATGGGAAGAAAGTACAGCATGAACCAGTTCCTTGGTAGTTGTTTTTCCATTGCTGCCAGTAATGGCTATAAAGGGAATACTGAGTTGAAGGCGGTGATGCCTGGCCAGGTCCTGCAATGCTTTGAGCGCATCATCAACAACAAAAATCCTGTCATCTGTCATGGCCTGGACTTCATCAACCACAACTGCGGCAGCCCCTTGTTCCAGCGCTTTCAATGCATAGTGATTGCCATTGAAGTTTGGTCCCTTTAAAGCAAAGAAAATCTCTCCGGCAGCCATTTTCCGGGTGTCTGTCTGTACTTTTCTGCTCTTTTTGAAAATTTCGTAAAGCGCGGCTATCTGCATACCACAAATATAATATCAAATGAAAAAAAGAAACCCCCGAATTTCGGGGGTTTCCAGGTAATATGCTGATGTAATTAGTTCTTTCTTGTATTTTGTCTGCGTGCGCTGAAGTGCATACCATTTTTGAAGCCATTTCCTTCCTGGCTGCCGAAACGATCCATGGCACAACGGAATCCGATGGTTGCAGTCGACTGGTCTTCTTCAAGATGCCTTCTTGTACCCGGACTCAGGAAATAAGCCCTGTCATCCCAGCTGCCACCTTTATAAACCCTTGATTTGTCACTCACCAGTGTTGTTTTGCCATAGCCATAATTCACTAGTGAAGTGGAATCACCATCTTTGTATCCTATCACATCACCTTTCTGGTAGTTTCTTCTTTTGCTGGCTTCGTCATCAGTAACACGGGCCATTTTCACACGACCAAGGCTGTCTCTCTGAAATTCTCCGTTTTCGTCTTTGTCAGGGCGCATGAAAACGTTACCACGGTATGGATTGAAGTCGTCAACATCTTTGCTTGAAAGTGGTCTGTAAACATCAGCTACCCACTCATTCACATTGCCAGCCATGTTATACAATCCGAAACCATTGGGTAAAAATGCTTCTACCGGTCCGGGTATAGAAGAATTATCATTCAATCCACCTGCAATACCCATGTAATCACCTGCACCCCTTTTGAAGTTAGCCATGTATTTACCAGCCCATCCGCCAAAACGGTTGTCACGCATGCCATTGACATTGTGAGACCAGGTGTAAACCTGACGATTCATGATCAGTTCTTCACCACGGCGACCTTCCTTTAATTTTACGTTTGGATTCTGGTTGATGTAACCCAATGCCGCATATTCCCATTCTGCTTCTGTTGGCAGACGATAATCGGGTAAGAGGATACCGTCTTCAACTTTTACGTAGTTCCTCGGTCTGCCGTTTTCATCAACCAAAGTAGGCTTTTTTGCCCTGGCTGGTTGCGCTGAATAGAGTCCGAGTAAATAGGATTTGGTTGTGAAATTCTCTTCAGCCTGTCCCTGAATATTTTTCAACTGGTTGGGGTTAACGATACCTTTTTGAACGAGCAGGAGCTCATTGACACGGTTTCCCCTCCAGATACAAAAATCGTTGGCTTGTCTCCAGGATACACCTACTACCGGATAAAGGTTGTAAGCCGGATGTCTGAAGTAGGTTTCTACCAGCGCTTCATTGGCGGCAAGTTCACTTCTCCATACAAGCGTGTCTGGTTTTGCACCCAGCACAACCTGTTCAAAAGCCGGATCATCGAAAGTCCGTTCAACCCAGTTCAGGTATTCCCTGTAGTGGATGTTGCCCACTTCAGTTTTGTCGATATAGAATGAAGAAACAGTAACCCTCCTTGGCACATTGTTCCATTCGCCCATCACATCTTCATCCGATGCACCCATGGTAAAAGTACCACCCTGAACGAAGAGGAGACCCGGACCGGTTTGCTGTTCTTTGACGGGAGATTTCAAGAATCCACCCTGATTTTTGTCGTTGTAGTTCCAGCCAGTTACACTGGATGTTTCAAACTTTTTCTTTGCAAAAGGCAAACCACCTTTGCAAGCGCTGAAAAGTAAGGCAACTGACATCAGGACCAATAAATTTCTCATGGTTTACATGTTTTATTTAACCGATTCCCTTAACGGACAAATGCTTTGGTTATTGCATGCACAAGAGAGGCGGTTACAGACAAAAGTAAGTGTTAAATTAAATCGAATCAATGCTTTACGCTAAATTTTATGTTTACTAAATGCTAAATTTGTTAACAGGTCTTTATGAAGAAATGTAAACTCTTAGCGTCTTTTGTCTTACTGGCCCTGGGCGTAACAGGACAAATGCGTTATGCAGACCACTCAGTACTTTCTTCCGGTCTGTGGCTTAAGGTATCTGCTCCGTCAAAAGGTATATACAGTGTTTATGCAGCCGATTTAAAAGCCCTGGGCTTAGATAATGTGCCATCAGGTAAAATCAGGTTGTATGGTAATGGGGGCAGGGTTTTGCCGGAATCCAATGCTGTTCCCGCTCCGGATGACCTGTCTGAGCTGGCTATCTGGATGGAAGATGGTGGTGACGGACAATTCTCCGGTTCTGATTATTTTCTCTTTTATGCCCCCGGAACAGATCAATGGATATGGGACAGCCTGTCTGGCAAGTTTGTTTTTGTAAAGAATTTTTATGCCGATAAAGCATTTTATTTCATAACCATTCATGAATCAGCAGGGAAAAGGGTACAGACAGAAAAAGTTATAACTGGTGATTTCAAGCCAGTAACCTCATTTGATGAACAATACAGGTATGAGCTTGACAGCATCAATTTTCTTAAAAGTGGGAAAGAATGGTATGGGGAGGATTTTGGTAATCAGACCGGAAGGCTTGCCGATAGAACTTTCACTGCGGCCCGGAGTGGTGTGGTACCGGGCACTAGTTTCCTGCTTACAAGTGAAATTGCGGGCAGGAGTGCAGATCAGCCCAACAGGATGGCTGTGGCAGTAAATGGGAAAAAGTTATTTGAACATACCACTGCTCCATTGGCCGGAACTTTGCTTGAGCCATCTGCCAATACCAGTAGAATCAGTACTGTGGGAATTGCTGAATCCGGCTCACTTACTGTTGGTTATAATTTTACCGGATTGAGTGTCAACGCCCAGGCATGGCTCAACTGGTTTGAAGTTCAATACAGGCGTTCACTAGACATGACTGGTTTGACGCAGCTCGTATTCCGGGATACTGCATCTGTTGCTGCGGGAGAAACTGCAGCATTCAGGATTAGCAATCCCCGAAGTGATGCCAGCGTATGGGATGTAACAGATTTTAGTGCGGCACTAAAAATTCCGGTTGCATCCCAGAGTAACCAGCTTTCTTTCATCCGCAGTGTCTCCAGCCTTCGGACGTATGTTGTTTTCAGTGCTGCTGCTGCAAGTCGGGTTACAGTTGAGGGTATTGCAGGGAACCAGGACCTCCATGGTCTTGCTCCGGCGGATATGCTGATTGTTACTGACCCCAATCTTTTACAAGCCGCAGAGCGTCTTGCCTCTTTTCACCGGAAGCAGGGGCTGTCTGTTCACATAGAAATACCAGGCCGGATATACAATGAATTCTCTGCCGGCATCCATGATCCTACTGCAATCCGGAATTTTGTCAGGATGTTTTATGCCCGTTCAAGTCAAGGTACAGGTAAATACCCTCGTTTTCTGCTGCTTTTTGGAGGCGCATCCTATCAGTATAAAGGTGCTGTTGCCGCCAATACCAACAAGGTGCCATCCTATCAGAGTGATGTATCCCTCGATCCTTTGTCCACATACGTTACCGATGATTATTTCGGTTACCTTGATACCTGGGAGGATATACAGGCTGTACAGCCTGCACCAGTTCTTGATGTGGCCATTGGCAGGATACCAGCGAGAAACCTTCAACAAGCTAACAGGGCAGTGGATAAAATACTGCGTTACCATCAGCCTGAAGCCCTGGGCAGCTGGCGAACTGGCTTAACTCTTGTTGCCGATGATGAGGATTTCAACCTTCATCTGTATGATGCAGAGTACCATGCAGGAATGATAGACCGTGATTTTCCTTCCTGGCAAGTTAAAAAAATTTACCTCGATGCATTTGAGCAGCAAAGCAATGCAGGTGGAAGCAGCTATCCCACAGCCAATAAAAATATTCTGGATGGTGTGAACAAAGGTACCCTGATATGGAATTACAGCGGGCATGGCGGAAGTTCCCGACTCGCCCAGGAAACCATTATGGATGCGGCAACTTTGGCAGGCTGGGATAATAGCACCCGGCTCCCTTTGCTTGTAACAGCTACTTGTGATTTTGCACCTTTTGATGATCCCGATCAGTTTTCACTCGGAGAAGAATTGCTGGTGGGGCGGAACAATGGCGGAATCGGACTGATGACCACCACGAGGCTGGTTTTTGCATCCAGCAATAAGGTCATTAACCATAATTTCCTGCGTTATCTCTTAAAAAAAGACAGCAATGGCAGGTATCCTGCATTGGGAGAAGCCTTGCGTGATTCCAAAAACTTTACGGTAAGCACCAGTGGCGATTATGTCAATGCACGAAAGTTTATCATGCTGGGAGATCCCGCAATGAAGTTGTCCATCCCCGAATATACAGTCAAAACAACAAGGGTAAATGACCGTTTGCTTTCTTCTGCTGATACGCTCACTGCGCTATCAACATACACGTTGGAAGGTGTTATTCTGGATCAGTCTGGAAAGGAATTGTCTGATTTCAGTGGTTTTGTTTATCCAAGACTTTTTGACAAGCCGGTTGTTGAAAAAACAAAGGCCAATGACGGACAAAGTTTTGCGGTAGATTACTTTGCTGAAGGAGGCATTTTATACACAGGAAAAGTAGCAGTTGCCAATGGTAAGTTCAGGTTTACATTTACTGTTCCCGCAGATGCTGATACCCGTTTCGGACAGGTAAAATTGATGTATTATGCAGATGATGGAAACAGGGATGCTATGGGTGTAGACAATCATTTTGTGGTTGGCGGAAGATCAGCTGCACCCGTGAAGGATGAAGCTGGTCCGGGTATCAGGGCCTACCTTGACAAGGAAACTTTCAAAAGCGGAGACCGTGTCAGTCAGACCCCATTACTCCTGCTGAAACTGACTGATGCCTCCGGTTTTAATATATCCGGTAACGGAATAGGACATGACCTGGTTGCGATCCTTGATGGTGATGCCCGTTCCACGATGATTCTCAATGACTTTTTTGTACCAGAAGCGGCGCAGCCTGGTTTCGCGGGATCAGTCAGCATAAGGATGCAAGAGCTCGCAGAGGGTAAACACAAACTGTATGTGCGGGCATGGGATGTTTACAACAATGCGGGAGAAACGGTGATCGAGTTTGAAGTTGTGAAGCAACGGGTGATAAACATCACTTCGCTGAAAGTATTTCCCAATCCACTGCAAAAGCAATCTGTTTTTAGCTTGACCATGGATGGCGATACCCGCGATTCAAAAGTTGTGCTAGCTGTTTTTGCCGGAAACGGACGACTGATCTGGCAGCAGGAAAAGGCAATAAATGAAGCTAATCTTCGTTCATTGGTAATACCGTGGAACGAATCAGGTAAACAGGATGGCAGTCTGCCTCCCGGAGTCTATTTCTGCAGGGTTATTGTTCTCAATAGGGAGGGTATAAAAACTTCAAAGACTGTTAAGCTTATAATCCTTTGATGCCAAAACCTTAACTTTGTTCAATAATCCAGTAGTTATCGATACAATTCTACCCAATCTGTTTCGCTGATAATTAAAATTCGATCATGAAAAATCAAGTTTCTACACTTATACTGGGTGTATGCTTAGCATTCCTTTCCATTCAATCAAATGCGCAGGATAATACCATCAATGTTGTAACTACTGCTGTACCTTTCCTCAGAATATCTCCTGATGCAAGGGCCGGTGGGATGGGAGATCTGGGCCTGGCCACCTCGCCTGATGCCAATTCACAGTTTTACAATGTTGCCAAATATGCTTTTGCCAAAAACAGTTCAGGAATTGGGGTAACCTATACGCCCTGGTTAAAAGATCTTGGGCTCAATGATGTCTACCTGGCATCACTTGCCGGATATTACCAGCTGAGTGAAACGGAAGCCATCTCAGGTTCTCTGAGGTACTTTAGTTTGGGTAATATTGAATTTACCGACAACCTGGGCAATTCAATAGGCTTCGGCAGACCAAGAGAGTTCGGTCTGGATGGTGGGTATTCCCGGAAATTGAGTGACGTTCTTAGTTTAGGAGTGTCATTGCGTTATATTTTCTCCAATTTAGCCGGTAATCAGGTTGTTAACGGGGTCAATTATAAACCCGGTAGTGCTGTGGCTGGGGATATTGGACTTTATTACGATGGAACCTCAGAAGAGGGGTCTGGTATCAGTGCGGGCTTAGCACTGACAAACCTGGGCTCCAAAATCGGTTACACCAGCGACGCAACCCAAAAGGATTTTATTCCTGCCAACATGGGTATTGGTGTTGTTTATTCCAAGGTTACCAATGAAGTGAACAAGCTTTCATTTGGTTTAGATATTCACAAACTGATGGTGCCTACGCCACCTCAGCTGGGTGACAGTCTCGGACTGGTCAACTACAGGAGTAAGGGTGTAGTAGGTGGATGGTTCAGCTCTTTTGGAGATGCTCCCGGCGGTTTTGCAGAGGAGTTGAAAGAGTTTTATTTTTCGGCAGGTGCTGAATACACCTACAATGATCAGTTTGCAGTTAGGGCAGGCTATTTTTATGAAGACCAGACCAAGGGGAACAGACAGTATTTTTCACTTGGTACAGGATTGACATACGATGCATTGGGAATTAACCTGTCTTATCTCATTCCATCAGGTTCAGGCGTTAATAGGAATCCCCTTTCCAACACCATCAGGTTCAGCCTCATTTTTAACTTGAATGGTGCAGCGCAGTAGAAACGTTCATAACGTACAAGCATAAATTATTTGAAACGGCCGTAAGGCCGTTTTCTTTTGCGTACATTTATAAAAATACAGCGTATGTCTTTCAGGATAGGTTTTGGGATAGATTTTCATCAGCTGGTTGAAGACCGTGATTTGTGGCTGGGGGGCGTTAAAATACCCCATGTAAAGGGAGCCAAAGGACATAGTGACGCTGATGTATTGCTCCATGCAATCTGCGACGCCATGCTAGGTGCTTTGGCCCTCGGTGATATTGGTGTGCATTTCCCTGATACAGATCAGGCCTATAAAAATATCGACAGTAAGATTTTGCTTAAAAGATCGTTTGACCTGATAACAGACAAGGGGTATAAAGTTGTAAACGTTGATAGTTCCCTGTGCCTTGAAGCTCCGAAAATCAAGCCTTATGTGGTTGCCATGCAGCAGACAATAGCAGGAATCCTCGGGTTAACAGCGGGTGATGTTTCGGTAAAAGCCACTACAACAGAAAAAATGGGTTTTGTGGGGAGGGAAGAGGGTCTCGTTGCCTATGCAACAGTTCTGCTTGAAAAGATAAGATAATCGTAACTTTGCATAAATCAGGTTACTTGAAAATCAGGGTCATTAATCAATCCCGCCATCCATTACCGGAATATGCCACAGCAGGTTCATCAGGACTAGACCTCAGGGCTAACCTGGAAAGCCCTGTTGTGCTGAACAGCCTGGACCGACAGCTGATTCCAACGGGACTTTTCATGGAAATACCTGAGGGCTTTGAAGCACAGGTAAGGCCCCGTAGCGGCCTGGCGATCAAACAGGGATTAACTTGTTTGAATAGTCCTGGTACAATTGACGCAGATTACCGGGGTGAAATCAAAATTATCCTCATTAACCTTTCCAGGGAACCACAACAGGTAAATGATGGAGACAGGATTGCACAACTGGTGTTTCAAAGGGTAGAAAAAGTAAGCCTCGTTTCGGCCTCAGAACTAACATCATCTGAACGGGCTGAAGGTGGATTTGGACATACCGGCAAAAATTAAACGATTTACATGAGAATATTTATCATACTGGTTGGATTATTGGGAGTGCTTGCTTCCTGCAGGTCCACACGTAAAATCACAACAGTAGTTGCCAAAAAAGACAGTGCCGTGGTAGTCATCAATCCCGCTGATTCTGATTCTGCCAAAAGCGTCAGAGCTACACTTGCCAGGATTAATGCAAAAAAGATCAGCTTCACAACATTTTCGAGTAAAGTTAAGGTTGGGTACAGCGATGATAACCGGAAATTAGACTTCAACGCATTTATCCGGATGAAGAAAGACAGTGCCATCTGGGTATCAATTATTGCAGCACTCAACATTGAAGCATTTCGGGTAATGATTACCCCAGACAGTGTTGTTATACTCGACAAACTTAACAGAACTGTTCAGCATAAACCATTGTCTTATCTGCAGGGTATTACGCAGGTGCCTTTTAATTATCAAACCCTTGAAGACCTGATCATTGGTAATCCTGTTTATCTCGACAATACCATTGTTGCCTATGCTGATCAGGGTGAGAAGTTATCTCTTTCAACTGTTGGTGAAGCGTTCAAGCATTACCTTACTGTTGGAAAAGCAGACCTGAACCTGCTGTTCAGCAAGCTTGATGATGTGGATCAATCAAGAAGCAGAACAGCTAACCTGGCTTACAGTGAATATGTTTCTGCAGGAAACTGGATGTTTGCCGCATTGCGGAATATCACACTTTCAGAAAAAACAAAACTTGAAATCAACCTCGATTTTAAGCAGGTTGAGTTCGAGAAGCCCATGACTTTTCCATTCAGTATCCCCAAAAATTACAGGGTAATTAATTAACTTATTGTATAGGATAAATTTTGAAGATTTGCTGATGATTCAAAACACATACAGAACAGGCTATATAAAATTGGCGGTTGCCGTATTGCTTGTGTTTATCGTTTCTGCGGGATTTTCCCAGACAAGGGATGAGCTTGAGAAAAAGAGAAGGGAAATTCAGCAGGAAATAGCGTCCTTACAAAAGACACAATCAGAAATTTCCAGTAATAAAAAGGCAAGTGTTTCGGAGCTTAAACTCATTGAGAAACGTTTGCGTAGCAGGTATGCGGTTATCAATAACCTCAACGATGAGATGAGGCTTATCGATAATACCATTTTCAACAACAACAGGGAGATTTACCGTTTACAGAAGCAGTTGGATACACTCAAGCAGCAATATGCCGGCACAATTGAATATGCTTATAAGAACAGGAGCAGTTATGATATGCTGAATTTCATCTTCACTGCTACCAGTTTCAACGATGCTGTAAAAAGGGCTACATATCTCAAGAGCTACCGGAAATACAGGGATGAGCAGGTTTTGAATATCAACAAGACGCAGCTGGAGTTAGCAGAAAAAATTAAAATGCTGCAGGCCAATAAAACAGTTAAATCCAGGGTTCTCGATGAGCAAAAAGAACAAAAAGTTATCCTGGAAGAGGAGCAAAAAGAGAAAAATCAGTTTGTTTCGAAACTGAAGGCAAGGGAAAAAGAGATTGAAAAGGAAGTAGCTGCAAAAAAGAGAGTGGAAAGAAGTCTGCAGAATTCGATTGCAGCCATCATCAAAAGGGAAATTGAAGCAGCAAGGCGAAAGGCAGAGGATGAAGCCAGAAAGCTCGCATCCAGCTCCGTTACTGCCAAGCCGGCTGAGAAAACGCCTGCTGCAGGCACTTCCATTGCCGCACCTATTAGAAAGGCCAATATCCTTGAAAATACACCTGAGGTTACCAAGGTTTCAGTGGGATTTGAGAACAACAGAGGAAATCTGCCCTGGCCAGTAGACAAGGGAACCATAACCTCCAGTTTCGGAAGGCAGCGCATAGAAGGGACGCAAATTGATGAGGACAACAGTGGCATCACCATTCAAACCTTGCCCGATGCACCTGTAAAAGCAGTGTTTGAGGGGATTGTTACAACAGTGTATGACGTGGCTGGTAGCCAGACCGTCACCATCAAACACGGGAAATATTTTACTACTTACTTCAACTTATCCACCGTAACTGTTGCCAAAGGTGCAAAGGTGAGCATGGGTCAGATGATTGGGAAGGCTGCAGAAAATTTTGACGGGGATGGTGAGATCCTGTTCATGCTCAATGAAGAGATGCGATTTGTTAATCCGGAAACCTGGTTGAAGAATAAATAAACAGCCAGGCAGGAGGCACGAGGGACAAGGCACGAGCTTGCCAGCCGTAGGCTGGGCACGAGTTTACCCACTGAAGGTAGGGCACGAGGTGTCTTTTATTTATTTTTTTCCAGAACAGTTTTATAGAGCTCCTCATAAGCAGGAAC
>CAMAXV010000019.1 GCA_945862385.1 Chitinophaga pinensis | reverse complement strand
GATTTCGACCGTTACCTGCCACTTGTACTTCCAGGTGTTAAGGCTGACGGTACGCCTAACGATGTTCAGGTTTCTGCGAGCTATGCATACTTCAACGTACTATCTGGTTTCTTTGGCATGCAGGATCTTATCGTGTATGATGCAACAATGATCCGCTTAAGGGAAGCTTCATTGTCGTATTCAGTTCCTGCTAATGCACTTTCTAAGACTCCATTTGGATCTTTGTCTGTGACATTCTCCGGTCAGAACCTTTTCTATAATGCACCTAATTTCCCCAAGTATGTAAACTTCGATCCGGAGACTTCATCTTTGGGTGTTAGTAACGTACGTGGTCTGGAATACCTTTCTGGTCCTACTTCCAGGCGTTATGGTGTGAGTGTAAGGGTTTCCTTCTAATCAATTAAATTGATCGACATGAAAATGAAAAAAATATTCATCCTCGTACTCTCGGTGAGCCTGTTGGGTTCCTGTACCAAGAAGCTTGATGAGCTTCTGGTGAACCCTAACGGACCTACACCTGAGTCTGCGAATGCAGATTTGTATCTTACCCAACTGCAGTTGAACTTTGCCGGTTTCTTCAACGGCGCGTCCAGCTACGGTATGGAATTAACCCGTCAGATTGTAATGTACGGACCAACCTATCAGCAGGCCTATTCTCCTCAGTCTTTTGACGGAGTATGGAGTACTGCTTACACAGGTGTTTTCAAGCATGCCAATGCTTTGATTCCTGTAGCTGAAGCAGAAAAGAAATGGATAGCTGCCGGTATGGCAAAAACCATTAAGGCTTATACACTGATAACACTTGTTGACATGTTTGGTGATATCCCTTATTCCTCTGCCAACCTTGGTTCAGAAAATACCAACCCTACTATTGACAAGGGTTCGGATGTTTATGCTGCTGCCATTGGACTTCTTGATGCAGCAATCGCTGATTTCCAAAAGTCAACTGCCTATCCAGGTAATCAGGACATGTTCTATGGTGCTGCCAATGCTACAGGAGCTGCACGTTGGAGAACTACTGCTAAATTGCTCAAGCTTCGTGCTATCAACAATACACGTTTGGTTGACGCTGGCGCTATTGGTAAAATCAACACACTTTTAGCTGATGCTGATGTTGTAGCTGCGATGAGCGGAACTGCAAATGACTTCGAATTCAGGTATTCTACTAAGCAAGCTAACCCTAACAGTCGTCACCCCCGTTACAATGGTAACTATTCTGCTGCAGGTTCTGCAGGTGATTACATGGGTGTTTACTTTATGTGGTCTCTTGCTGCGGATAAGGGCACTTTCAATAATCAGGAAGTAAGAAATACTTCTGATCCCCGCACTCGCTACTATTTTTACAGACAGACTACCAACGATAATGCAGTTTCCTCTAATACATTATCATGTTCCACCTTCCCGGTTCCCTCACATTACCTTCAAGGTATGCCCTTCTGCCAGTTTGGCTTAAGTGCTCAAGGTTTCTGGGGGCGTAACCACGGTGACAACTCTGGTATTCCTCCAGACGGACCTTACAGAACAACTGTTGGTATCTATCCTTTCGGTGGAGATTTCGATGCCAATCAGAACCTGAACGTAGGTTTGAATCGTGGTGCTCAGGGTGCCGGTATACAGCCTATCTGGCAAGCAGCTTTTACCAACTTTATAGCTGCGGAAGCTGCACTCTCCGGTGCAAATGGAAATCCACGCTCACTGCTTGAAGCAGGTGTAAGGGCTTCTATTTCAAAGGTTATTGGATACCCATCTACAGTAAATGTGAGTGTATCAGCTTCATTTGTTCCAAGTGCATCTAAAGTAACTGAGTATGTTGACAAGGTACTTGCACGTTATGACGCAGCAGCAACCAATGATGAACGTATGGAGGTTATTCAGCAGGAGTATTATATTGCCCTATGGGGTAATGGTGTTGATGCATTCAACAACTACCGCAGAACAGGTAAGCCAGGCAGAATGTCATATACTGTTGCACAAGCTGGTGGTGATATGATTCGCTCATTCTTTTATCCATCAGTTCTGGTAAACCTGAATAAGAATGTTACACAGAAGACATTGGATAAGAAGGTATTCTGGGACACCAATCCTGCCATCCTTAAATAATTAGAAACATGAAAAAAATTATCTCATCCGTTTTTTACACAGCCTTGGTTGCTATAGCCATGAGCTCGTGCCAAAAAGGTGAAGTTGTACAGGATGTCAATTCTCTCGGAATTGGTTCCTATGTAACCCTGGTTAGTGCAGGTAACAACATCATCGATGCCACAAACCTTGCAGGTAGCAAAGTTTCTGCTTCTGTAAAGGAATATGGTTCCGCGCAGGAAAAGTTAATTGTTTATGTAGCGAAAGCTCCACAAACAAATGATCGTACCAAGTGGAAAAAAATCAAGGAATACACCAATAATGGTGGTACATACAACCTGGAAGTTACTGGAGCTGAGATAAAAACAGCAACAGGTATTACCCCTGGTCCTGGTGAAACCTACATCCTTTACAATCAAATTGTAACAAAAGATGGTAAAACATACGATGTAGCTAACACACTGCCTGATCTGGCTACTGTTGGACAGTACAATCTCAAGCTCACCTGGAATGCAGTTGTAGTTTGTCCTTTTGTTCCAGCTGAAGCAACAGGAACTTATACCATAACAAAAGACAACTGGGATGGCTCAGTTGGCGAACAGGTATCGGTTGTAGGTTCTGCTGGTAAAGCAACAATTGAGGTTATGTTCCCTTTCGCAGCTCCTCCTGGTGTTAATCCTGTAGTTGTTACAGTTAATCCAACCACCGGAGCTTCAACTGTAGCTAAGCAAACCTATGGTAGCTATGGTGCAGGTTTTGAGAACTTCACAGCAGAAGGTACCGGAGGATTTTTCTTCTCTTGTACTGGTGGTTTCAGCATCAACCTGACGCACAAGCTTCCTAACGGAACAAATTATGGTACTTATCCATATGCTATTCAGAAGAACTAATTTTCTTCAAAAGCAACATAAAAAGCCGCTCAGCAATGAGCGGCTTTTTTGTTACCATTATTCTTAAGTGGGTTAATTCAGGGTATAAATCTTTAACCATCATTGACTAAATAGCATGATGGTAAATTTCCTTTCTCAGGATATGTTTAATCAGTAAGCATATAACTTAGCGAACTGCAAAAAAATGAAGTTAGAGTCTGATCTCTTCTTCGTTGTTGTCAAAAAAGTGGAATTCAGTCAGATGATAACCGGTATTTTCTTTTACCGCTATTTTCATATTGTATTTCCAGGCCCATTTCCGGCGTTTTGAGACGATACCTTTAGTGAGGTATGCATACAGTATGGGATGAACTGAAATGTTCAGGAACTTGTGTTTCTGTTCGCTGAGGTAGCTAATGTTCTTTTCTATCTCATCCTCAAGAACAAGGGTTGAGGCTATTTTTCCTGTACCCTGACAAGACGGACACATTTCCTGGGTATTGATATTTACCTCAGGCTTCATCCTTTGCCGGGTAATCTGCATCAATCCGAATTTTGAAATAGCCAATACAGCATGTTTGGCCCTGTCTATGTGCATGAAACCTTCCATGGCTTCGTGCAGTTTCTTTTTATTCTCAGGAAGCTTCATGTCGATGAAATCAACAACAATAATGCCGCCAATATCTCTCAACCTGAGCTGTCTTGCTATTTCTTCAGCTGCTTCCAGATTAGTTTGCAGCGCATTTTCTTCCTGATTGTTACTTACACTTTTATAGCCACTGTTAACGTCTATTACATGCAGGGCTTCTGTATGTTCAATAATAAGGTATGCACCGCTAGGAAGATTGACAGTTTTTCCAAATGCTCCCTTAACTTGTTTTGTAACGCCAGTATGGTCAAATACAGAAGCTGAACCACTATATAAAGAAACGATTTCCGCTTTCTCCGGTGATATTTTCTGAATGTATGCTTTTGTATCCAGATAAAGTTGCTTGTCGTTCACTACAATCTTATTGAAATCAGCACTTAGCAAATCCCTTACAATACTGGTTGTCTTTGTTTGTTCGCTCAGAATCTTAGCTGGGGCTACTGCGCCACTTAAGTTTTGCTGAATCGCTTTCCATTTGGCAAAGAGATTGTTCAGGTCTTCATGCAGTTCAGCAGTATTTTTCCCTTCAGCTGCCGTTCGTACGATAACCCCAAAATTTTTAGGCTTAATCGCTTCAATCATTTTCTGAAGTCGTTTTCGTTCTTCCCCTGAATGTATTTTACGTGAAACAGCTATGATGTCATTAAAGGGAGTTATTACAACAAACCTTCCGGGGAGTGATATTTCACAACTCAGCCTCGGACCTTTTGCAGCAATAGGTTCCTTTAATATCTGAACAAGAACGTTTGGTTTTTGTCCAAGTACTTCATTAATCTTCCCAGTTTTGACTATTTCAGTTTCAACTGTAAACGATGAGAAATCTGGTTGACCTGAAACCGGTGTATTAATTGAAAGTTGAGTAAATTTCAATAAAGATTTGGCATACGGACTCAGGTCAGTGTAGTGTAGAAAAGCATCCTTTTCAAACCCTACATCAACAAATGCAGCATTTAATCCCGGGATTAGTTTTTTGACTTTTCCGAGATATAAATCTCCCACAGCAAAACTGGCATCAATTTTTTCATTGTGTAGTTCAACCAATTTCCTGTCTTCCAGCAAAGCTATCTGCACGCCTTGTGGTGATGAATGTATGATGAGTTCCTTATTCAATCGCAACAATATAAATTGTACACAAACAAACAATGCACCCGGATTATCAAATCCAGATGCAATGTTGCTTACCTAAAAATTCAGAGAAATAAACTAAATTATTTTCTTCCTTTCTTGTGACGATTCTTTCTCAATCTTTTCTTACGCTTGTGAGTTGCAATCTTATGACGTTTTCTTTTTTTACCGCAAGGCATAGCCAATAACTTTAAAAGTGATTAAATATTATTTCAATGATTTGATCTTCTCCTCAAGGGCTTTCAGAAGTTCCGGATTGGAAACATCTTTTTTACCCTTTTCGTACCATTCTAAAGCTTGTTTTTTGTCGCCTGTCCTTTCATAAAGTTCAGCCAACAGAAAAATAGCCTCCACATTACCGGGATCCATCTCATTTACCTTGCGGAAACGTTCTATTGCTTTATCATTTTGTCCGGATACTAAGCCGCCATACCCGAGCATAAATTGTGCAAAGACATTGTTTGGATCCCTTTCTGCCACCTCTCTAATCTTAAGGATACCTTCCATCGGTGCACCTGATGCGCCAAAAAAGAAGGTACTTCCAAGACCTACGATGCTTGAATCATTTGCCTGATTCAATTTCAAGGAACGGCTGAAAAGGTCATTTGCTAAGTTAGCCATCCAGGTTCTCATACCCGGATCATTCATCCCCCGCAGTTCCTCCAACATAGAGTGGGCCGCAAAGGTGAGGTATTTTTCAGAATTTTCCAATTTAGCCTTTTCAGAAAGGTAATAAATGTAAGGAATGAACAAACCAACACTGTCTCTCCAGAAATTGGAGAGGGATTGAAAATTATCTTTCCGCTGTGTAACCAAATCGCCGCGCGTCAATGCATCCTCCAATGAAGTGAGGTAGGCCGACTGGCTAGGTGTAATTTCTTTTTTCACTTCACTCATATATCCTTCAAAGCTGAACCCGGGTGTTTGTCCACCAGCTGGTGCTGCCTGACCATGATCAGCATGGTCTTCATGGGGAGGAGTGAATTTTCCAAAAATAAAAAGCGAGAATAGCAACACTGCTCCAGCACCTGCTGCTATCCATTGTTGTTTTTTCAACATGGGTAATGATTTTTTTAAAGAGAATTCTGTTTAAGACATTTCATCAGCACCTTCTTCCCGGATTACAGTATCGATTTCAAGTTTTTTGACCTCCTGCATAAATTCTTTTGCAGGTTTGAATGCCGGGATAAAATGTGCCGGAATCTGGACAGCTGTGTTTCTTTTGATGTTCCTTCCTATTTTAGCTGCGCGTTTTTTGGTAATAAATGATCCAAATCCCCTGACGTAGATGTTTTCTCCCTCTGAAAGTGTCAGTTTAATTTCCTTAAACATTGTTTCGAGGGTTACCAGAACATCCACTTTGGGGATGTTTGTTTTTTCAGCAATCTTGTTGATGAGATCCGCTTTTCTCATGGTGAGGCTTTTTTAGAATTCGACCTTGATTGTCTTAAATTTGTTTATAAATCCCTCAAAACGATTTGTTTATAAGGTTTGTTTCATAAACGCAGCGTTTCACATAAAATTGCACGAAATTTCACTAATTTCCAAATAAATCAAGTGTAAGTGGTTGAAAAACAACATAAAGTGAGTTTTACAAGTGCTTTGCGGGTATGGCATCTTACCAAAAACACAAGGTCCATGCCCTGGAAGGAAATCTCTGATCCCTACAGAATCTGGCTTAGTGAAATCATCCTGCAGCAAACCCGTGTGGAACAGGGATTATCTTATTACCATAATTTTATTTCTAATTTCCCAACGGTAAAAGACCTGGCCGATGCTGCTGATGAACGGGTGTTTAAGTTGTGGGAAGGGTTGGGGTATTACAGCCGATGCAGGAACCTGATGGCTACTGCACGCTATATATCCAATGAGCTGGACGGCCAATTTCCTTCAGATCACCAGGGTCTTCTGGCACTCAAGGGTGTTGGTCCGTATACAGCGGCTGCAATTGGTTCTTTTGCTTTTAACCTCCCGCTTGCCGTTCTGGATGGCAATGTATTCCGGGTATTGGCAAGGTGTTTTGGAATTGATACAGCTATCGATTCCTCAAAAGGAAAAACAGCATTCAGAGAGCTTGCAGAACAGCTGCTCGATAAGGATAATCCGGCCCTACATAACCAGTCTATGATGGATCTTGGGGCAGTAGTCTGTTCGCCGAGGAAACCGGACTGCCCGAATTGCCCCCTGCAAGGTATATGCCAGGCAAATGCCCAAGAAAAATGGGACATGTATCCAGTAAAGCAGCAGAAAATACAAGTTAAGCAAAGGTTTCTTTACTACTTGCTGCTTGACTATAAAGGTGAAAGACTGGTTAGGGAAAGAACAGGAAAGGATATTTGGCAACATCTTTTTGAATTTATCCTCAAAGAAACCGATGAACCGGTTGCCCCTGAAGAGCTGATGCGCATGGATTTCTGGGACATGCCGGCATCATATGGAGGAAAGGGGTTGGCTCAGCTTACAGATGAAGTCAGGCATATATTAACGCATCAGCGTATCCATTCCAGGTTATTGCTGGTTAAAGTTGATAAAAAGATACAGGTTGAGGGATACACCTGGAAAAAGCCTGATGAATTGAATCAACTCGCATTTCCAAGATTGATAAGCCGTTTCCTTGAAATACTTTAAACAGGCTTCCCCTCAATTTGATTAATTTTGTTTGATGTTGATTCTCTCACTCATGCTTTTATCCTGCATCATGATGTTATTCATGAACTCCGGTGGTGAAATTGCATTTTTTTCACTGGGGATCACAGATTTGAAAAGCATGCGGCAAAAACGGTATCCGTCAGCCAGCCATATTTTAAAGTTGCTTTCAGATCCTTCCCTGCTGCTTTCTTCTATGCTGGTGGGGAATCTCTTTTACAGAATCATGATCATTTTGTTGTGCAATCAGTTGCTTACACCCGCTTTATTTCCGAATTGGCCTGTATGGACAATTTTTATTTTCAGGGTAATGTGTGTTTTGGTTGTTCTCCTGCTGGTAGGAGAATTTTTACCCAAGGTTTGGGCTTCTCATAACCCCATGCGTTTTGCCTTTTATGCTTCCTGGATGGTGAGGCTCAATTATACCCTGTTCAGGCTCCCCGGCAAATGGCTTACTGCCCTGTCCCGGAAAGTTGAACATGCTTTGGGTTGGGAAAATGGCAAAAGAGACCGGCTACACCAGATTGATGAGGTTATGTCTGTGGAAGAAGGTGAAGGATCTTCCGAGGAAGAAAAAAATATGCTGAAAGGGATAGCAGCTTTTGGAGATGTAACTGTTAGAAGAGCGATGCGTAGCAGGCTCGATGTTCAGGGCGTGGAAGAGTCTGTCAATTTTGAAGATTTAAAGAAAAGTGTAGGGGAGCAGCAATATTCCCGTTTTCCCGTTTTTAAAGGAAGCCTGGATACAATCGCTGGTATGCTTCATGCCAAGGATATCATTCCTTACCTCAATATGCCCGGCGATTTTGATTGGAAAAAGCTGATAAGGCCGGCTTTTTTTATTCACGAACAGATGCTGGTGAAGGACCTGCTGAAAGAATTTCAATCCCGGCAAACACATTTTGCCATTGTAGTGGATGAATTTGGTGGCACGGATGGCATAATCACCATGGAAGACATCCTGGAAGAAATAGTAGGTGATATACGTGATGAATATGATGAAGAGGAATCACTGAATATTCGCCTGGATGAGAACAATTTTATTGTTGAAGGCAAAATCATGATCAGTGATGCCTGCAAGCTGATGCATGTACCTGTAAGGGTATTTGACGATATAAGGGGCGGCAGTGAAACAATGGCCGGACTGGTTCTTGAAATTGCGGGAGAAATACCGCAGCTTAATCAGGTCTTTACTGCCAGGGAATTTACTTTTACAATCCTGGAAGTGAATTTTAACCGCATACAGAAATTGAAAGTAACAATTGATCCAACAAAGGCTTAGTATGAAGAACTCCGCTAAATTCAGTTTCCTGTTTTTGATAGGCTCCGCTTTTCTTATCGCCTGCAACAGCTCCTATACGCCAAGACCAAAGGGGTATTTCAGGATTGACCTGCCTGAACGCTCATACCGCAAATTTGACAGTTCAGGATTCCCATATAGTTTTGAGTATCCTGCTTATGCCGAAATCGTGAGCGCAGACAGTGCAGGGAATGACCCCTACTGGCTTAACATTGAGATTCCTTCCCTCCATGGCAGGATTTACGTGAGTTATAAGCCCGTTAACGGGTATTCAGCACTTAAAGTGAATACAGCTGAGGGCTACAGGGATTCACTGGTAAAAAACAGCTTTGAACGCTTGCGGGAAGAGGCTTATACCATGACCTACAAGCATACCATCAAAGCCAGTGGTATCATTGACTCGGCGTTTATAAATCCCGCTGGTTCCGGAGGTGTTTATTTTTACGTAGCTGGGGAAGCAGCTACTTCCAAGCAATTTTACATCACAGACACAGGAACACATTTTCTGCGTGCTGCACTTTACTTTGATGCAACTCCCAATGAAGATTCCCTTTCAGTTGTAAGCAGTTTTCTGGAACAGGATATGCGCCACCTGATCAGCACCCTGAAATGGAAATAACAGGCTCAGTTTTAGCTGAACTTGTTATTGACCCGTTCCATTGCTATCCTTATTTCATGGTTACATAGGTTGCCAATGCTTCCTTCATGGGTGTGGTGCAGTGCTTTTGAAGTATCAAATTCAAATTTTCCCTGATCTATCAGGTTTCCAACCTGTGCATAAGCGTCTCTGAATGGAAGACCCTGATTAACCAGCTCATTCACTTTTTCAACACTGAAAAGGTACCTGTATTTTTCATCCTGCAGTATTTCCGATTTTACCTGCATGGCACTGATCATGAGTTTCATCATGCTGATACAGGCATGTAATTCGTCGAGTGCAGGAAACAGAATTTCTTTGGTTAGCTGCATATCCCGGTGGTAACCTGAAGGGAGGTTGTTGATCAACAAAGTCAGTTCATTCGGTGTGGCTTGAATCCTGTTGCATTTGCCCCGGATCAGTTCAAATACATCCGGATTTTTTTTATGTGGCATGATGCTGCTTCCTGTGGTCAGTTCGTCCGGAAAAAAGATGAATCCGAAATTCTGATTCATATACAAACAGCAATCCATAGCAAGCCGGCTAAGGGTAGCGGCAACAGCAGCGATGGCCATTGCGGTAAGCTTTTCCGTTTTACCCCTGCTCATCTGTGCATAAACGGAATTATAATTCAGGTCGCTGAAGCCAAGCAATTCAGTGGTTCTTTTCCTGTTTAAAGGGAATGAAGAACCATAACCAGCTCCACTTCCCAGCGGATTTTTATTGGCTACCTGATAGGCAGCCAATAAAAATTCCATATCATCAACCAGGCTTTCTGCATAGGCGCCCAGCCACAGGCCAATAGACGAGGGCATGGCTATTTGCAGGTGCGTGTATCCTGGAATTAGGGTGTCCCGGTGTTCATTACTTTTATTGATCAGGAGCTCAAACAAATCCAGCGTGTCTGCTTTAACTGCCGTGATGGCTGAACGAAGGAATAGCTTAATGTCCACTGCAACCTGGTCGTTCCTGCTCCTACCGGTATGTATCATCTTTCCAGCTTCACCTATGCGCTTGGTTAGCATAAATTCAATTTGTGAATGTATATCCTCAGCGTCATCATCAATCGAAAAATTGCCCTCTTTTATCTCCTGCAGGATGGTCTGGAGACCGGCTACTGCTTCTGCGGCATTTGCTGCAGACATCAGGCCCTGTTCTCCGAGCATGGTAACATGGGCAATTGAGCCCTGTACATCAAAACCGGCCATCAGCAGGTCGAACTCGCGGTCTCTCCCCACCGTAAACTGTTCTATCTGAGCCGCAGTGGATGTTTTTTCTTTACTCCAGAGTTTCATGATTTCAGAGATGAAAGGGTGATGTTAAGTAGCTGAATGTATTTTTCTATGCCTTCTTCCAGCTCGTGAAGGTAGATATATTCGTTGGCGGTATGGCTTCTGGCAGAATCACCCGGACCAATTTTTAAAGCAGGGAAAGGCATCAATGCCTTGTCACTGGTAGTAGGGGAGCCATAATGGGGCAATCCCATGACATGGCCTGCCATAACGAGCGGGTGTTCCAGCGGTATCATGGAAGATTTTAGCCTGAAGCTTCGGTTCATGAGCTCACTTCGCACTTTACTCCTCAAGATTTCCATAACTTCTTCAAAATTGTATAATTCATTGACCCTGACGTCTACTACAAATCTGCATTGCGCCGGAACAACATTGTGGGCTTTGTTTTCAGTTTCAATAACAGTAACCTTGGCAGTGGTTTTACCAAGTAGTGTTGAGGCCTTCTCAAAATTTGTTTCATGGATATGCACAATATCCTGAAGCGCAATGGTAATGGCATTTTCACCTTCCTCCCTTGCCGCATGACCGGCTTTTCCGGTTGCTATTCCATCAAGCACCAATAAGCCTCTTTCAGCTACGGCCATTTCCATTTTAGTTGGTTCACCTACCAGGGCACCCATGATAGCTGACCCCTGAAGTTTGCCAAGAAATTCTTTGTCCTGCAATAGCAGTTCAATCCCGTTTTTTCCGGATATCTCCTCCTCCGCTGTTGCAGCCAGGATGAAATTGACGGGTAGTGCTGTTTTGGGATAAAAGTGAATGAATGTTTCAATGAGGGCTACGAGCGGACCACCGGCATCATTGCTTCCAAGTCCGGTGAGTTTACCATCCACAAGAGTTGGTGTAAAAGGATCGGTGGTATATCCCTTGGCAGGTTTTATGGTATCATGATGGGAATTGAGAAGGATACTGGGTAATTGAGGATTGAAATTCTTGTTAAGGGCATAAACGTTATTCATCAGCCTGAATGCGCTGATGCCACTATCTTCCAGATGTTTTTCAATAATTGCAGCAGTAGCAGCTTCTTCGCGGCTAAATGATGGTGTTGCGATGAGTTGCTTGAGCAATCTCAGCGCACGTTGTAATGAAGATATTTCTGTTGACATGTATGTTATTTTTCTATGTCAGCATATGGCAGTTCCGTTCTTTCCTGTTATCAGTTCATGTAGATCCATGGCATCACCGATGATTACCTTGCTAACGCCTGCTTCTACTGCTTTCAGTGCATTTTCCAGTTTTGGAATCATGCCGGCAAAGATGGCATCTTCCGCTTTGAGTTGTTCAAAGCTTTCCCGGGTGATAGCAGGTATAACACTGTTTTCATCGCTGATATCCCGCAAAACGCCTTTCTTTTCAAAGGAATAGATGAGGGTGGTTTCGTAGTGCAGAGCAAGGGCTTTTGCAAGTTCCTGTGCTATGGTATCTGCATTGGTATTCAGTAATTGTCCTGCTAAATCCTGGGTAATTGGGGCCATAACCACGCTCAGTTCCTGATCCAGCAGGGTGCTGAGCATTTTTGTATTTATACTGTCCACATCCCCAACGAAACCGTAATCTATGGTTGCGTGAACCCTTTTATGAGCCAGGATACATGTTCCATCAGCACCAGTGAGGCCAATTGCGGGGGCGCCTTTTGCATTAAGGGCCGCAACAATTTGTTTGTTGATCAATCCAGCATAAACCATCGTCACAATGTTAAGGGTGGCAGCATCTGTGATGCGTCTGCCATCCACCATCTGTTGTGGAATGTTGAGATCTGCTGCAAGCTTAGTAGCCAGTTTGCCTCCCCCGTGCACCAACAGCTTTCTACCCCTTATCCGGGAGAAAGCGGAAAGAAAAGAATCCAGCCCGGCCTCATCGTCTATGATGTTGCCGCCAACTTTAATGATATATAAGGTTTCGTTCATTTGTTTTGAAGCATATTTGAAAGAACTGCCTGAGCAGCCCATACCCGGTTGGAGGCCTCCTGTGTGATCAGGCTGTTGGGCCCATCGAGTATTTCGTCAGACAATTCCACATTTCTTCTTACAGGCAGGCAGTGCATCACCCTGGCGTTGCATGTATGCCTGATTTTTTCGTTTGTTAATATCCATTCACCCCCAGCGGGTGGCAGGGTTCCATACGGGTGGTATGCACTCCAGTTTTTTACGTAGATGAAATCGGCATTCTCAAGTGCCTTATCCTGATCGTATTCAATTGTTGCGCCATTGGTAAACTGCTCATCCAACTCATAACCTTTGGGGTGTGTGATGATAAACTCTGCTTGTCCCCATGCATTGACCCATTGGGCAAAACTGTTGGCAACGCATTGCGGAAGGGCTTTTACATGAGGTGCCCAGGTGAGTACAATCTTAGGTTTCCGCTCCAGTATATCTGGCTTTTGTAGCGCAGTATGCGCTATGCTTTCTTGAATGGTAATCAGGTCTGTGAGGCTTTGTAAAGGATGCAGGGTTGCACTTTCCAGACTTAACACAGGGATGCCTGCGTACTTTATGAATTGTTTGATGATATGTTCTCCATAATCTGCTTCCCTGTCTTTTAGTCCGGGGAAGGTGCGTATTGCTAAGATATCAAAATACTTTCCCATGATTGGGGCAGCATCTTTTACATGTTCCACTGTTGTGCCGTTCATGATGGCGCCATCTTCAAATTCCAGGGCCCAGCCTTCACTTCCCACGTTGAAAATGACTGTTTCCATACCCAGCTGTTGCGCGGCTAACTGCGTGCTTAGCCTGGTTCGCATGCTGGGGTTCAGGAACAGACATCCAAGCCTTTTGTGCTTACCCAGCGTTTCGTCTTTCCAGGGATTGGCTTTGTAAGCCAGTGCCTGGTTTATGAGTTCCTGGATATTTGTAACATCATGTGCGGAAATGAATTGTTTCATGTAACTAATGTTGGTAGTTGGCAATCGCAGCTTTAAGGGAGGCAATGAATGTGGCAGCATCCTCCCTGGTGAGTGCCAGTGAAGGTAGTAGCCGGATGACGTTGGGTTTTGCTTCCCCTGTGAAAATTTTATAATCGTTTAACAGATTCTTTTTGAGGTTTTTATGGCTTTCCGGCACATCAAAGCCAATCATCAGTCCGCGTCCGCGAACACCGCTGATTTCAGGTATTGCCTGCAATTCGGCCATCAGGAATTGACCGGTTAACGCGGCATTCTCCATCAACTTATCTTTTTCAATAACTTCCAATACGGCAAGTGCAGCCGCACATGCCAGGTGGTTACCACCGAAGGTAGTGCCCAGCATGAAATGTCTCGCTGGTATTTTCGGACTGACAATAATCCCGCCAATGGGAAATCCATTGCCCATTCCTTTTGCCATGGTATAGATGTCTGCATCTACGCCCGCAAAATCATGACTGAAAAACTTTCCTGTACGGCCATATCCACATTGCACACTGTCTGCTATATATATGGCACCATAGTGGTCACATTGTTTCCGGATAGCCTGCAAAAAAGCGTTGTCTGCCACATTGATGCCGCCTACGCCCTGAATGCCCTCAATGATGACTGCAGCAACCTGTTCTCCGTGTTTACTGAAATGGGCTTCCAGTGCATCTGTATCGTTGAAAGGAAGAAAATCAATGTTTTCTGTTTGGTTGACCGGAGCAACAATAGCTGGATTATCTGTTGCAGCTACCGCAAGGGAGGTTCTGCCGTGAAAAGCTTTTTTGAATGCAATAATTTTTTTTCTTCCGGTGTGAAAGGAGGCCAGTTTGAGCGCATTTTCATTGGCTTCAGCACCGGAGTTACAGAGGAAAAGAGCAAAGTCTGTCTTGCCAGACACCTGACCTAGTTTTTCAGCCAGTTGTTCCTGCAGGGGAATTTTGATGGAGTTGGAATAGAATGCAATCTTGTGCAATTGTTCCGTTATCCTGTTCACCCAATGGGGCTGGGTATGGCCGATACTGATTACAGCATGTCCGCCATAGAGGTCGAGGTATTCAGTTTCCTGATCATCCCAAACGCGGCTTCCGGCTGCCCTGGTTATTGTGATATTGTTAAGCGGATAAACGTCAAATAGTTTCATGATGCAGTATAAAGGTTGTTGGCAATATTAGCAGAAAGTTTAATACCCTTGATCATGGCGGAACTGAGTCCCTGGTGTTCCATTTCATTGAGGCCGGCAATGGTGCATCCTTTGGGAGATGTCACCTTGTCGATTTCCTGTTCAGGATGGGATTTGTGTTCCGTGAGCAGTTTTGCAGCACCAAGTGCGGTTTGTGCCGCTATCTTAAGGGCATCACCGGCATGAAATCCGATTTCAACTCCACCCTGTGAAGCCGCCCTGATGGTTCTTAGAAAAAAGGCGATTCCGCAGGCACAGAGTGCCGTGGCTGCGCTCATCATGTTTTCCTCGATAATGATACTTTGCCCCATGGTATTGAAAAGCGACTGCACCATATTCAGGTCTTCAGCAGTGGCATTGGCCGAAGAAAGGCAGGTCATGCTTTCCCTTACTTTCATAGCAGTGTTGGGCATAGCCCTGATGATGCGTGTATCTTCTCCCAGGATTTTCCTGAATGCGTTGGTGTGTGCCCCGGTTACTACAGAAACAACGAGTTGTTTACTGCAGTCAATGCTGTCTTTCAGTTCTTCCAGCAGTTCATTCAGCTGTTGTGGCAGTACACAAATGAATATGGTGTCTGCTTCAGCAACTGCAGCTATATTGGAAGTTGTAGTCTGGAATCCTTCCAGTCCGGGTGCTTCGAGGCTTTTGGGATTTTTGCGGGTCAGGGTAATTTCCTGACGGGTACATGTCCCGCTTTCTACAAGTCCCGTTGCCAGCGCCATGCCGATATTTCCTGCCCCTATGATAGTTGCTTTCATGTTCCTGGCTTTAAAAGGCTAATGATTTGAGCTGAAGTCCAACAGTCTGATCCAGTCCGGATAAAATGTTCATGTTCTGCACAGCCTGTCCGCTTGCACCCTTGAGCAGATTATCAACCACACTGTGAATAACCAGCTTGTTGCCTTCTTTTTCGAGGTGTATCAGACACTTATTGGTGTTGACTACCTGTTTGAGGTGAATCTGCTGGTCGGAGATGGTTGTAAAAGGATGGTTTTGGTAGTATGCTTTGTAAAGGGCAACTGTTTCCTCCAGTGAAAGTTCGGATTTTACAGTGGAGGAGATGAAAATTCCTCTTGTGAAATCACCGCGCCAGGGAACAAAGCTGACTTCTGCTGAGGTATGACCTTGTAGCTGTGCCAGCGACTGGTGAATTTCTCCCAGGTGCTGGTGTGTCAGTGTTTTGTAAGCCTGTATATTATTTGCCCGCCAGCTGAAATGGCTGGTCGCACTGAGTGACTGTCCCGCTCCGGTTGATCCTGTAATGCCGGTAGTGTATACTTCTCCAAGCAAGCCAGCTTGTGCAAGAGGGAGTAAGCCCAGTTGAATGGCTGTGGCAAAGCAACCCGGATTGGCAATATTATCTGCTGTTTGAATTTTTTCAAAATTGAGTTCCGGCAGTCCGTAAACAAATTGTCTGACACCCGTCACTGCATCTTTTTCCAGCCTGAAATCATTGGCCAGGTCAATTATTTTTATACCAGCACGGAATGAGGTCTCACGCAGCAACCTGGCTGATTCTCCATGACCCAGACAGAGGAACAACACATCTATATCCTCGCTTGTTTCACCCGAAAAAACCAGCTCTGTGGAACCGAGCAGATCAGTATGCACTTTATAAACAGGCTGACCTGCATTGCTTTTGCTGTGAATGAAACGGATTTGAGCATGGGGGTGATTGAGTAAGAGCCGGAGCAGTTCTCCTCCGGTATAACCAGCTCCGCCCATGATGCCGATATGGATTAGCTTTTCCATGGTTACTGATGCTTGTTTTCTTCCTGAA
This sequence comes from Chitinophaga pinensis, assembly GCA_945862385.1. Classification (GTDB taxonomy): domain Bacteria; phylum Bacteroidota; class Bacteroidia; order Chitinophagales; family Chitinophagaceae; genus Pollutibacter. Next base: position 31,606 of record CAMAXV010000019.1, on the reverse strand, counting down.
CCGCGTTCCAGATGATGGTCTGGTTTCCAAAAATCTTACTAAACCCGCGCACATCCTCTCCGGTAAAGCCGGAATTCATCTCCCCGTATTTGCCGAACCTGCTGTTCATCAGATCAAAAGAGGACTCTATGCCAACAACATGAAAACGGTAGGGCATGAGCTGAATGAAAACTTTTCCAGTAACATTTTGCTGGGTGGATGTTAGGAAGGCTTCAATGTTGCGCATGACGGGATCAAGGATTTGTCCCTCATGCAACCAGTTTCCATAAAACTGAGCCAGTGTGTCTTTCCACTGCAGCTGCCACTTGGTTAGCACATGTTTCTCCAACGCATGGTGGGCTTTGAGGATGACCATAGGTGCTGCCGCTTCAAATCCAACGCGTCCCTTGATACCAATGATGGTGTCGCCAACATGGATGTCTCTTCCAATGCCAAACGGACCGGCCAGTGTCTGAAGATATTGAATGGCCTTGGAGGGGTGCTCAAAATGGTTAGTGTTCACGCCCACCAGTTCACCTTTGGAGAATTCCAGTACAACCTCTTCCGCCTCTGTTTTCGTTACCTGTGTAGGCCATGCGGATTCAGGCAGCATGCCTTTGGACGAAAGTGTTTCTTTTCCGCCAACACTGGTACCCCACAATCCTTTATTGATGGAGTACATGGCTTTTTCTGCATTCATGTTAACGCCTTTCGACTGCAGGTAGGTAATTTCTTCCTCCCTGCTCAGCTTCAGGTCGCGGATGGGTGTGATGATTTCAACACCAGGAATCATGATATGAAAGACCATGTCAAACCTTACCTGATCATTTCCTGCTCCTGTACTGCCATGAGCCACAGCATCTGCGCCAAGAGCCCTGACGTGTTCAGCAATATGAATTGCCTGGCTAAGCCTTTCCGCACTCACACTGAGGGGATAAGTGTTGTTCTTCAATACATTGCCATAGATGAGATAACGTATAATCCTGTCATAATAGCCCTCTACGGCATTGATGGTTGTATGTGAGGCTACACCCAGGTTTCTGGCATGTGCTTCAATTTTAACGAGTTCTTCCTCAGAAAAACCACCTGTATTCACGATGATGCTGTGAACCTCATATCCCTTGTCTTCAGCAAGATATTTGACGCAGAAAGTTGTATCCAGCCCGCCACTGAATCCAAGAACAATTTTTTTAGACATCTCTTATGGGTTTAAAAATTGAAGAAAGATGAAAGTACCGTTTTCAGCGACTTTGCTGATTTGTCGCTTTTTTTAAGAAAAGGCTGGAGTAGTTTCCATTCCTTGAATCTGAAAAGCCGTTCAAAACCTTTTTCGTTTTCATCGAAATACCGTTTGGTTTCTTCAGGTTCATAATGATCTTTCGGGTCGTAGAGCATGGCTGTACACATGCAGTTTTTACGTTCCTTACTCATCAGTATTTCATAATTGATGCAGCTTTTACAGCCTGCCCAGAAAGCTTCATCCTGTGTAAGTTCTGAGTAGGTTACAGGTTCGTATCCGAGTTCAGAATTGATCTTCATCACGGCTAATCCCGTGGTAAGACCGAATATTTTTGCATTGGGATAGGTGTCCCTGCTAAGTTGAAAAATTTTCCTTTTGATCATTTTCGCCAATCCGCTCTTTCGCAGTGTTGGCTTTACAATCAGTCCGGAGTTCGCTACATACTCACCATGGCTCCATGTTTCAATGTAGCAGAATCCAGCCCATTCGCCTGATTCAGTCAGGGCAATGACAGCTTTTCCTTCCGCCATCTTCATGCGGATGTAATCGGGACTTCGCTTAGCGATACCTGTTCCCCTGGCTTTGGCAGACTCTTCCATTTCAAGGCAGATTGCTTCTGCAAACTGAAAGTCTTTTTCGCTGGCAATATGTAGGTCGAATTTTTGCTTTTGTTGTTCCATTCCTGGCTGATTGAAAAAATTGTAAAGTCCCATTTCAACCGGATAAGGCTGAATGGGCAAACGACGGTAGTCGGACTAAAGGGTGGTATCTATCAACGTCGTACCAGAAACGGAACCGGTCGTTCCAAAAAAACTGTTCCGCGAGGTACAGTAAAAACCCAACGCATGGAAAAGGCTGGCGCCATTTCTGCTATTGATGAAGAGGTCAGGTTTTTTTTCATTTTTCCAGGTCTGTCTTGTAAAGAAAAATTGTGAGGTGCAAATAAAGTGATTTTTTCTAAAAAAAAAGCACAAAACGGTTATTAGTTTCCTGCCGGTCGCACATGGCTTGTCTCTGCGTTGTGTGCATGTACAGCTTCACTGATCTCCCGGATGAGTGAAGGGTCTTTTTCAATGGCATTACCAACAACTATGATGTCGGCTCCTGCCTGGCAGATATTGTAGGCTTTTTCTCCGGTCCTGATGCCTCCTCCGATGATCAGGGGCACTTCTATGCGCTGCGCAACCGCAGATACCATGGCTTCGGGAATAGCATTCCGGGCTCCGCTCCCTGCATCCATGTAAATGAGTTTCATGCCCAGCATTTCTCCTGCCCATGCAGTACAAAAGGCTATTTCGTTTTTGTCTGCAGGAAGGGGAATGGTATTGCTGATATAAGATAACGTTGTGGGGGCTCCGCCATCAATAAGCATGTATCCGGTTGAAATGACTTCCAAACCGCTTTTTTTTACTGCAGGTGCAGAAATAACATGCTGCCCGATCAAGAGCTCAGGGTTTCTTCCGGAAATCAGGGACAAGTAAAGCAACGCATCGGCATAGGGGGTTACCTGAGAGGGACTTCCGGGGAAGAGGAGAACGGGGATGTCGCATTCCTTTTTGAAATGTTGCACGAGATCTTCCATGTGGTTGCTCACCATCAAGCTGCCACCTACAAAAATGAGGTCTACTGAAGCAGCGATGCAATGTTCGAGAATCTGATCAGCTTTGGCAAGGGAAGTCTTATCCGGGTCTACCAGAAGTGCAAAAGATTTTTTCTTCTGTATTTTGCTTTCAACAATTTTATCGTAGACCTTTCTCATCATCCATCGTAACGTTCTAATGCAAATGTCTGAAAAACTTTTCTATAATCGAAGAAAAGAGGATACCTGGATGATGTTATTAACAAAATGCTTACCATTTCTCCCTAAAGCATATTGTGTCATCCAGCCCAGTTCCAGGTCTGCTGCCGGGTTGAAGCGAACGCCAATGCCGGCGTAAGATCTGGATTGGTCAAAAAACTTGCCATGACTGTAACGTGATCCGGCAACGTTCAGGAAGATTTCATTTTGCAATGCCCAGTAAGGTCCCCGTACCAATTTGGTTTTTTGTCCGAATGGGTTGATGTACCGGTTGAAATACCTCAACCGGGCATTGAACCGGTTATTGGTTTTTTTCAGCTCATTACCTGCAACAGCAAGCGTTGGTATCATCCGTTCCTCCAGCCTCAACCGGTGTTGCAGTGTAGATTGCATGAACGTCTGGGTTTTGATCCACTGCTGCCAGAGGCGGTTGTCGCTTACGCCATCCCGGATACCGGCAAGGGTTCGCCAGTTTTCAATCCATGCAAATCCCATACTCAGCTGATGGCCACCTGGACTGTTATAAGCCAGTCCTGGTCTGAAAATGAAGGTTTCGGGTTGCCTCCACTGGTCAGTACTTCTAAGTTGTGTGTCAAAAATAAAGCTCCATTTGGGTGTAACCTTGATGGCGCTTGCAAAAAAGACCCACCCTGAAAGACGATTGGCTTGGGCAAAGGTATTTGTAGCAATAAACATGGGAAACAGCAGGAGGCTCAGGTACTTTTTCACGCAACTCTTTTAAGCTAAGTTAAGCCATCCTGCTCATTTGGGCTTATCATGTGCAGCATGATTGGGTCTGTCAATAACCCAAAACTTGCTATTAATTTTCCTTATATGAACCAAAAAATACTTTTTCATAAAAAGTGTATAAAACGTCAAATTCAGTCCTGCTATGGATTTTGTATGGTTATCAACACCCTGTTGATATCTAACCCCGTTTTACTTAGACAGTCTTGGGTAAATTTGTATTCTGCTCCCCCCCCAAATAAGTTCCCCATTTAAACCATAAGATTTTAGCAATATGCCAAACAAAACCAATACCCAAAAAGCCGGTCACGGATTACAGTTCGAGAGACATTTCACTGCAGGCCAAACGAATGTCTATGAGATGTTCGAGTACGACTATCGCACATCCGTAATACGCAATCCCACCGGGGAAGTTGTGTTTGAAATGAACAATGTGGAAGTGCCCAAGCAATGGAGCCAGATTGCCACAGATATCCTTGCTCAAAAATATTTCAGAAAGGCTGGCGTGCCTCAGCCCGATGGTTCTTTGGGTAGAGAAACCTCAGCCAAACAGGTTGCGCACCGCATGGCCAATTGCTGGAGGGTTTGGGGTGAGCGTTATGGTTATTTCGCCAGCTCAGATGATGCACAGGTATTCTACGAGGAGCTTGTTTATTGTATCCTGAATCAAGCCTGTGTTCCTAACTCACCACAATGGTTTAATACTGGTTTGCATGAGAGTTACGGTATCAAAGGAAAACCACAGGGTCATTATTATGTTGACCAAACAGACGGACAACTTAAAAAGTCTACATCAGCATACGAGCGTCCTCAGCCGCATGCCTGTTTTATATTGAGTGTTGATGACGACCTCGTTAACGAGGGTGGCATCATGGACCTCTGGGTCAGGGAAGCAAGGATCTTTAAATACGGATCCGGTGTGGGTACCAACTTCTCCAACCTTCGTGGCGAAGGCGAAAAACTCAGTGGTGGTGGAACATCATCAGGACTGATGAGCTTTTTGAAAATTGGTGACCGTGCTGCTGGCGCTATCAAAAGTGGTGGAACCACACGTCGCGCTGCCAAAATGGTGTGTCTGGATATCGATCACCCGGAGATAGAGCTTTTCATCGACTGGAAAGTAGAAGAAGAGAAAAAGGTTGCTGCCCTGATTGCTGCAGGTTACTCCAGTGATTATGAAGGGGAAGCTTACAGAACTGTGAGTGGACAAAATTCCAATAATTCAGTACGTATCTCGAATGCTTTCTTTGAGAAGCTGGCCAAAGGGGAAGACTGGGAACTGACTGGCAGGATGGATAAGCGTGTGATGAAGAAGTTACCTGCCAAGGCACTCTGGGACAAAATAGCATATGCCGCCTGGCGTTGTGCTGATCCCGGAACCCAGTATGATACCACCATTAACGAGTGGCATACCTGTCCGCAGGGCGGACCCATCAGGGCCTCCAATCCATGTAGCGAGTATATGTTCCTGGACAATACAGCCTGTAACCTGGCATCTGCCAACCTCAGGAAGTTCTTCAATGAGTCTGATAATACTTTTAATGTAAAAGGTTTTGAATATACCGTGAGGTTGTGGACAACTGTGCTGGAGGTTTCTGTACTCATGGCCCAATTCCCCAGTCAGGAAGTAGCACAACTCAGTTATGATTACCGCACGCTCGGACTGGGTTACGCAAACCTGGGTAGTATGCTCATGGTAAGCGGTATTCCATACGACAGTGATGAAGCCAGGGGTATTGCTGGAGCAATCACGGCAATCATGACCGGTATTTCCTATAAAACATCTGCAGAAATTGCTAAGATACACGGACCGTTCCCGCGCTATGAAGAAAACAGGGAAGACATGCTTAAGGTGATGAGAAATCACAGAGCAGCAGCTTACGATGCTGATGGAGCCTATGTTGGACTGAGCATCAAGCCACAGGGTATCAAAGCGAAGGATTGTCCGGATTACCTGCTCAAGGCCGCCTGCAAGGCCTGGGATGATGCTGTAGAGATGGGTGAGCAGTTTGGTTACCGCAATGCACAAACAACCGTAATTGCACCAACAGGTACAATCGGATTGGTTATGGATTGTGACACAACAGGCGTTGAACCTGATTTCGCACTCGTAAAATTCAAGAAACTCTCCGGTGGTGGTTATTTCAAAATCATCAACCAGTCTGTGCCACAGGCACTTGCTAACCTGGAATACAGCGCTGCTGAACAGGAAGCCATCATCAAGTATACCGTTGGCGCTGCGTCTTTTGCAGGTGCACCGTTCATCAATCACCAGACACTCAGCGAGAAAGGATTTATCGCATCAGAAATCAAAAAGCTCGATGCAGCTGCACTGGCTGCCTTTGAAATTGGATTTGTTTTCAATGTTTACACCCTCGGTGAGGAATGTCTGCAGCGTTTAGGATTTAAGCCGGAACAATATTTCAACTTCGAATGGAACATGCTCCAGGCACTCGGATTTACCGGAGCTCAGGTAGATGCTGCTAATGACTATGTTTGTGGTACCATGACAATAGAAGGTGCTCCGCATCTCAAGCCGGAACACTATCCTGTATTCGATTGTGCCAACAAATGTGGTAAGAAAGGTGAACGTTACATCCACGCTCATGGCCATATCCGCATGATGGCGGCAGCACAGCCCTTTATCAGCGGTGCCATTTCCAAAACCATCAACCTGCCTAATGAGGCTAATGTGGATGAAATTGCTGATTGCTATCAACTTAGCTGGGAACTCGGACTAAAAGCCTGTGCGCTTTACCGCGATGGATCCAAGCTCAGTCAGCCGCTCAGCAACAAGAGCGATAGCAAAGCAACAGAAGAGGAAACCGATGAACAAACGCTTGCTTCTGCAGAAAGCGCCTTCATCGATGTGAGTAAACTCACTGTTGATGAGCTGCTCAATGAACTTAACAAACGCATGCTGGCTTCCCCGGATACCAAACTGAAGCGTCAGCTTTCAAGAATTGTGGAAAGGAAGGCTCTCCCTGCCAAGAGGCGTGGATTTACACAGAAAGCCAAGATAAACGGACAGGCACTGTTCCTCAGAACAGGTGAGTACGGAGATAACACCCTGGGTGAGATCTTTATCGATCTGGCCAAGGAAGGATCAACCCTGCGCAGCCTGATGAACTGTTTTGCCATTGCTGTATCAGTTGGCTTACAGTATGGTGTTCCTCTGGAAGAATTTGTAGAGAAGTTTGTGTTTACCAAGTTTGAGCCTGCCGGCATGGTAGACCATCCGAATATCAAATCAACAACTTCCATTGTTGACTTTGTCTTCCGCTGCTTGGCTTATGAATACCTAGACAGAACTGACCTTGTTCATGTGCTTGACAGACCCGAGGTGATGAATACCGGTAATGAATCCTGGGATGATGATGGACCTGAACTTTCTGATGTAAGGGTTGTAGCCACTTCAAACAGTGTTGCACCAGCCCCCAAGGCTCAGAAGACCCCGATGGTAGTGAAGACAGAGAACAGCACACAGGAGTTTATGAAAAGTATGCAAAGTGATGCACCTTCTTGTACAACATGCGGACATATCACCGTACGAAGCGGAACTTGTTACAAATGCCTCAACTGCGGCAACAGCATGGGATGCAGTTAACAGACACTATGGTCAAAATAAATATAAGTTACAATAAAGGAAAGGTACTGCAGGCTCTGCGGTACCATTTCATTTCCAGGAGAGAGATTAAGCTCATGATGATACTGGTCAATGTATTTGCCCTCCTGGCTGCGGTGTTGTTTGGGTTTAAACTCATTTCTCCCTTACCCTTTCTGATGAGTTCTGTGCTTTGGATATCGATGATGGTTGCCTTCTGGATCTGGCTGCCACTGCTTATTTACCGAAAAAGCAAAACATTTCAGGATAGCTTTACCGCTTCATTTACTGACCAGCATTTTTTTATTGAAACGGCTGCAGGCGGACAAAAAAGCTGGGCATGGCGAGAATTCAGCAGTTATTTTGAAACACCAGGGTTTCTCCATCTTTATTTTGACAACAAAAGTTTTTTTCTGGTACCTAAAGATGCTTTCCCAGATCAGGAAAGTCTTGACGCCGCAAGATCAGTACTGAGAGATCAGGTGAAAAAAGGCTAGAATATGGATTTGACCATACCCAGGTGAGGCAGATTGACCTCAATGAATTCTCCTGTGCTTACCTGATATCCCAGTTTTTCATAGAAAGCTGATGCCGTTTTACGGGCATTCAATACCATTTTCGTATAACCGGTATCTCTGGCAACATTTTCAGCAAAATTCATGATAGACGCACCTAAGCCATTGCGTTGCATGCTGGGGTGAACAGCCATCTGTCGTAGTTTGCAGGTTTTCTCATCAAGCCTGGTGAGGATGCAGCAGCCCAGGATGCGGTCATCTTCGAACGCACCAATAAGTATATCATCCTTTTCCTTTTCAAGGTCCGAAGGGTTGTAAGTCATACCCAGAGGCTTCCTCAAAACTTCAGTCCTCAAAGCTACCATTTGATGGTATTGTTCAGAGTTATAGTCTATTATCTTCAACGCCATATCACAAATTAAAGTATTTTTCTGTTGCAATCGGTTGAAAATGAGTGATTTCATATCTATTTGTTGGTTAATCGTTTTTTTTTCTACAAATACTTTATTTTTGCGCCAATAAACCAAAAAACAAAATCATGTCAGACATTGCAACAAGAGTAAAGAAAATTATTGTTGACAAACTTGGTGTTGATGAGAATGAAGTTACCGCAGAAGCATCTTTTACCAACGATCTCGGGGCCGATTCACTGGACACAGTTGAACTGATCATGGAGTTCGAAAAAGAATTCAATATTTCCATTCCTGATGAGCAGGCTGAAACCATCACTACTGTTGGCCAGGCTGTTACTTATCTTGAAGAACACGCAAAGTAATTAAGGGGCTTGTCCCCTTCTTTTAACAATTTCACACTGCATGAAGAGAGTTGTCATTACCGGCATAGGTGCTATAACCCCTATTGGCAATACTGCGGAAGCATATTGGCAGGGACTTTTGGCGGGTACATCAGGGGCTGATGGTATCACCCTTTTTGATGCTTCCAAGTTCAAGACACAATTTGCCTGTGAGGTCAAAGGGTTCGATCCTGTGGCTTATCTAGACCGTAAAGAAGCCAGGAAGGTAGACCGCTTCACGCAGTTGGCTATTGTATCAAGCGATGAGGCTATCAAACACGCCGGAATAAACAAGGATAATGTCAATCCAGACAGGACTGGCGTTATTTTCTCCAGTGGTATTGGCGGGTTACTCACCTTTCAGGAAGAAGTAATGGCCTATGCAAAAGGTGATGGCACACCCCGTTTCAACCCATTCTTCATACCCAAAATGATTCTGGATATAGCCGCAGGCCATATCTCCATGCGTCATGGTTTCCGGGGACCAAATTTTGCAGTTGTCAGTGCCTGCGCATCATCCACACACGCCCTCATTGAAGCTTTCCATTACATTAAGCTCGGTAAAGCAGATGTGATGGTAGCCGGTGGTAGTGAGGCAGTTGTTTGTGATGCAGGAGTTGCAGGTTTCAACGCAATGAAAGCATTGAGCGAACGCAATGATGATCCCAAAACAGCATCTCGTCCATTTGATAAGGACCGTGATGGATTTGTAATGGGAGAGGGTAGCGGTACACTCATCCTGGAAGAACTGGAACACGCAAAGCGCAGGGGTGCCACAATCTATGCAGAAATTGCAGGTGGTGGTGCTACGGCAGATGCCTACCATATTACTGCACCGCATCCGGAAGGACTGGGTGCACTCAATGTTATGCGTGCTTCTTTGGAAGAAGCTGGTATGCAACCTGACGATATTGATTACATCAATCTTCACGGAACTTCAACTCCCTTGGGTGATATAGCTGAAACCAAAGCCATCCTTGGTGTTTTTGGTGAACACGCCTATAACCTCAATATCAGCTCAACAAAATCAATGACTGGCCATTTATTGGGCGCTGCTGGTGTTATCGAAGCCATTGCATGTGTAAATGCAGTTATGCATGATGTTGTGCCGCCCACTATCAATCACTTTACAGATGACGAAGCGCTTGATCCAAAACTGAATTTTACTTTCTGGAAACCTCAGCAAAAAATCGTCAGGGCCGCATTGAGTAATACTTTTGGATTTGGTGGACATAACGCGTCACTGATCGTAAAGAAGTATTCATAATCGCTATTGTTATACAGGCTACGATATCTTTTCAGCAGTGGTAAGAAAAGGATCTTTCTGAACCATGTTTGTAACCTGATTGGATTTAATCCGGGTAGAATAAGTCTATACACTGCTGCACTTTCCCACCGTTCTGTTCGGGAAAAAACCACAGATAACAATGAACGGCTCGAATACCTGGGTGATGCCATACTTGGAAGCATCATTGCGGATTATCTCTTTATGAAGTATCCGTATAAGGGAGAAGGCTTTCTTACCGAAATGCGCAGCAAGATGGTTAACCGTCAGGTGCTGAATGATATTGCGATAAAGATGGGGTTGAAAAAAATTACATCTTACAACAGGCACGATAATTCCTTAAAATCAAGTCAGATTTTTGGCAATGCCCTGGAGGCATTGGTAGGTGCGATTTATATCGATAAAGGATATAACAGAACCAAGCAATGGGTTCTGCAAAAAATCATATTGCCCCATCTCTTCCTCGAAGATCTGGAGAACACAGAGATCAACCAGAAAAACAAGTTATACAGCTGGGCCAACCGCAATGGTAAACTGCTGGAATTCGAAACACTGGATGAGAAAATGGAAAATGGCAGGCGTCTCTTCACTGTTGCTGCCGTAGTTGATGGTGAAACCATCGCGGAGGGCAAGGCATTCAATAAAAAAGATGCCAGTCAGATTGCTGCCCAGAATGCCGTTGAAATACTCAATATAACAGCCTGAGTTTTTCTTTGAATTAAGTTTTTATTTCCTGGCAAAGCTCTGTTAAGACGCCATTGGTGCATTTGGGATGAAGAAAGCAAATCAGTTTATTGTCGGCTCCCTTTTTAGGTTCCTCATTCAGAAAAATAAACCCTGCTGTTTTAAGGCGGTTTATTTCAGCGTAGATATCTTCCACGAGTAAGGCAATATGGTGCATGCCTTCGCCTTTTTTATCAATGAAACGTGCAATGACGCCATCGTCACTTATGCTTTCCAATAATTCTATTTTTGTCTCCCCATTTTGAAAAAATGCCGTATTTACATTTTCCCCTTCAACGGTTTCTATTTTGTAGCAAGGGGTATTCAACAGTTTTTCAAACAGTGGAACAGCGGTGCTGAGGGATTTAACGGCAAGTGCGATATGATCGATTTTATGCATCAGCTAATGTATTACGGATGGAAAGTATAAATTTACAATTGATTCCCCACACCATGGAAGATTGTATTTACCTGGATCACGCTGCTTCCACACCCTGTCTGCCTGAAGTGGTAGAAGCCATGATGCCTTTTTTTACCCTGCATCCCGGTAATCCGGGTTCAATAGTGCATAAAGCCGGTAAGCATGCGGCCAGGGTTGTAAAAGAATCAAGGGAAACAATTGCGTCTGTATTGGGGGCTGCGCCACATGAAATATTTTTCACATCAGGTGCAACGGAGGCCATCAATATGGCCATCAAGGGTATCGCCCTGGCTGGAGAAAAAGGTCACCTCATCACCTGTGCCACCGAACACAGTGCTGTTTTGCAGACTTGTCGTTCGTTGGAATTGCAGGGATACCGGTTAACGGTGTTACCGGTGGATGCAAACGGATGTATTCAGCCGGGCTCACTTGAAGCTGCCATTACTGAAGATACACGCCTGGTAGCGGTCATGCATGCCAACAACGAAACCGGGGTGATGCACAACCTGCAGCCTGTGGGCGAGATTTGTAATAGGTATGGTATTCCTTTTGTATGTGATGCTACCCAGACGATTGGTAAAATCCCTTTTCATCCGGCTGATTTCGGCATAGATTGCTGTTGTTTCGCTGCCCATAAATTTTATGGACCCAAAGGAATTGGAGCGCTGTATTTCAACACCTCCGGCAGGGTTACCCGTCTTTTACCACTAATTGAAGGGGGAGCACAGGAATCGGGTCTCAGAAGTGGTACACTCCATGTTGCCGGCATTGCAGGCATGGCAACTGCGCTTAGGACCCTTGAAAACAAGGCAGAAGCATTCCGGATCTTCCGGGAAAACTGTGCTTATTTTGAAACCAGGCTTTCAGCCATGCAGGGTATCATTTTAAATGGCAGCCCTGTGTTGCGGGTTCCCGGCATCACCTCTGCTTCATTCAGGTACCTGGAAGGCGGTCCCCTGCTCGTAAGTCTAAACACGAAATTGTGTGTATCAAGTGGTTCATCATGCTCCTCCGGATCAGGGAAGGCTTCTCATGTGCTTACAGCTATGGGCCATGGCTTGCAACAGGCCATGGCGGGTATCCGCTTTTCACCCGGACTGCATACTTCCCGGGAGGAGATTGACAGGGCTTTGCTGCATATCGAAAAATCGCTGGAACAGCTGCGCCAAGAGAGCCAGACCTGGAAGATGTTCCACACCGGAGGCATTAAGCCTGTAGCATCCTGGTTTCATCCACTGGATGTCTGAATCTGCAGGATTTCGTAACTTTGTATATGAAACCTGTCTGTATGGAAACAATTACCGTGATGAAAGGCATTTATATCAGTGACAAGGCAAAAGCCCGTGTAGAAAAGCTGATGGCTGAGGATGGTATGGGAGCTGACCATTTTGTAAGGGTCAGCGTTGTCAGCGGCGGCTGTTCCGGACTTAGTTATAAGATGGATTTTGATCATGAGCTTAAAGCAGGAGATCAGGTATTTGAAGACAAAGGCATGCGTCTGGTAACTGACCGTAAAAGTGTATTATACCTCTTCGATACCACCTTGGATTTTTCAGATGGACTCAGTGGGAAAGGCTTTCATTTCCTCAATCCCAATGCCAGCAGAACCTGCGCCTGTGGTGAAAGTTTTTCGGTCTGATTATTTTTTTACAAAAGGAAACACCTCCCATTTTTCTCCTTTCAGCAATAAAACTCTGTATAAGCCTGGGGGAAGGTGACTGATTGTGATACCCGTAATGTTGCCAAAATCTTCGGTTTGTGTTTGATGGATTACCGAAAGTGTATCCAGTATGCTGATCTGCCTGATGTCCTGGAACCTGCATCTGATGAATATTTTGTTGCTGCCAGGGTTGGGGTAGAGTATCATAGGTGCATCGAAATTTAAGTGAACAATATTGGAAGTAGCAATCATTCCAGCATCATATATCCCCGTGATCCTGAAAAAAAGTTTTCCGTGAAGTCTGGAATTAGGTTGGAAGAAATAGATCTGATTATCTTTTTTTTCAATTATCGGAAATGAATCATACAATCTGAAATGCTGTCCGTCTTCACTGATCTCTATGTGGAATGTTGTGAAGTTTTCAGGATTTTCCAGATCCCAGCCCAGCGAATAGCGGTCGCCTGTATGATTCGATGTGAGTCTGATGTTTTGTTGCGACAAAGCCACAGGGTGCAAAGCTGAGAATGTCCAACTGCTATTTGGAATGGGTAAATAGGGCGTCGTCAGCTGATTGCTGTCTCTGGAAATCTGCAGGTGTGCTAGCTGCCACTCGCTTGAATCCTGTGGTAGCATGGCCAGAAAAGGGAGCCCTGTGAAGTCAGTCGTGGCTTCCGGAAACAGCGTAGCGCTAATAGAAAGGCTGTCTGGGTTATTACCCACATTATTCATATTGAGTTGCCAGCCTCCCTTGCTGAGCGTTTTGAGTGGATACCTGAGGCCATTCCCTCCGGCTTGTATGCTGTTTGCACTGAATTTCACACGCATGTTGAATGGACGTTGCGCTGGAGATTGAACCATCAGGGGTGCAAAGGTCAGGCTGTCACCTACCGGAAAATAAACCCCTGTTGCGTTTTGTGCTGCAACCTGCAGCGGACCGCTGATGAAACTCGCGCCAGTACCACCCTTGATTTTTCCTGTAAGGGTCACCAGGGCTGTGTCTGTATTCCTGATGATTCCCTTATTCAATATCAGACTGTCTGTTACCACAAGGGCACTTTCGATCCATAAATCCCCGGCAGTTTTGTTTATCATCAACACACCAACAGAGTCTGGAAAATGGTTTCCTGTGGTCTGGTTTTCCGATCCTGTGAAACAGAATCCGGTCTGTTTATGAATTTGATGTTCCCTGGTCATGATGTTGGCTTTCACGCTACCATCAGATATAACCCGTTTATGCCCCAGCATAATCAGTGCCTTGTTTTCGGTTCGGAATATGCCATTGCCCCGGATGGAGCAGGTGTCCATTACCAACCTCGCACCCTGCTTTATAAAGAATGATGTTCCGGCTGCAAGCTGCAGGTCAGTCAGCAATTTTGTTGCGCCTGCACTCAATTCAAAACCCCTGAAATTTGCTCCCGTCTCAAGTATGCCCGTGATGCTTATTGCACCGGAATCACCTGCACATTCAATCAGCCTGCCAGTGCTGTCTGCAGTTACGGGGTTAATGAGCATTCGTCCGCCAACAGATAGCCTGCCTTTGAGGATGATCCTGGCAGTCATAGCAGATGTAAGCGAAGCGCTGTCGCCAATAACCAGGTCTCCCCCGATGTTGAGGTCACTGCTGCCTGTACCGCTATAGGATTTTCTTCCAGCCGATGCCATAAAATGCAACGAACCGTACCGCCTGCCTGTCAGCGATACGGTATATCCCGCTGTGCCGGGCACATCAAAAGTAAAAATTCCACTGGCTGTGCTGCTGTCTGCCAGCAATTTGCCTGCCAGGTAAGCATTGCCACGGACGGTATTGTGTGTATACGTTCCTCCGTTTCTGATGGCCATTTTCCCATTTAATTCAATGGGATTGCCTGCAGGAGCTCCGGAGCTGTTGATGAGTTTTGTATGCCTGCCAATATCGAGTCCGGTTTCAGCTGAATTCAACCTTAGTGCCGGCATCCTGGTATTGTGGGCCGCAATTTGGAGGGTGTTCACAAAGTTTCCCGATGAACGCAGGGTAATGCTGTTCACATCTGCGGTATCCATCCCCATCCTGATCCATACCGGGGCATTAAAAATGGAGTTGTCTATCAGCACATCATCAGCGGCTTCAGGCACCCCATTAGGGTGCCAGTTGATTGGGTTATGCCAGAGGCTGTCTCCTCCTTCACCATCCCATCTTTTTTGTGCCTGGCTGGTGCCAAGCAATGCTATCAACAAAAAAACGAAAACTATCCGTCCACACATAACCACCCCCTGCTTTTCAGGCAAGTTATTAACAGGGATTTGGGATAAAAAGGTATTTTACACGTCTTTTTTCCGTTATTTTCACGACTTCTCGTAATCTTGCATCCTTATGATACCCATCATCAAAAAAGAGTGGCAGCAATATTTCAGCGGAATGCTGGGCTACCTCATCATCATCGTTTTTCTGCTGATAAGCGGACTGGTTGTTTTCATACTGCCAGAAACTGGCATTCTGGATGGCGGTTATGCCACGCTGGAGCCATTTTTTTCCATTGCGCCCTATATCATGTTGTTTCTTATTCCAGCTGTAACGATGAAAAGTTTCAGCGATGAATATAAAACCGGCACTTTCGAAGTGCTGCGCACTTCACCTGTCAGCATCCGGGATATAGTTACCGGTAAATACCTGGCTGGTTTGTTGGTGGTACTTTCAGCCCTTGCCTGCACACTGGTTTATGTGGCTTGCATTGCCTGGCTTTCAACCGACGGCATTGATACAGGCGGCATAGCCGGGTCTTACATCGGATTATTCCTGCTCTGTGCTGTTTATACCGCAATAGGAATCTTCACCAGCAGCATGCAGCAGAATTCAGTAGCCGCATTTCTGTTGAGTGCCCTCATTTGTTTTTCAGTTTATTCTCTTTTTTCATCCCTTGCAGCTGCGCCTTTTCTTGGTCATAAAATCGGTTACTGGGTATCTATGGCAGGCATTGAAGTGCACTACCAGCAGATCAGTAAAGGTTATATCGATAGCAGGGATATCATCTATTTTTTAACGGTCATCGTCCTTTTTCTCCAACTGACCATCCTGAATGTAAAAAACCGATAGGCCATGAAAATGAAAAAAAGGGGTCTCCGCAGTATAATGCCGGTTTTGTTGCTTCTCCTGGCAGCCAATATACTATCCGTTTTCTGGCATACCGGCATTGACCTAACGGCTGAAAAAAGGTTCACGCTCTCTCCGGCTACCCGGGAACTTGTTGCAGGTATTGATGCACCTATGACGCTTAGAGTTTACCTGGAAGGCGATATTCCTGCCGGATTTAAAAAGCTGGCTGCTACTGCAGCAG
Source organism: Chitinophaga pinensis (assembly GCA_945862385.1). Classification (GTDB taxonomy): domain Bacteria; phylum Bacteroidota; class Bacteroidia; order Chitinophagales; family Chitinophagaceae; genus Pollutibacter. Next base: position 15,530 of record CAMAXV010000019.1, on the reverse strand, counting down.
ATATGTCCGCTGCCTTCAGATCCATCAGCAATGGCCGGTTCCAGGTAGTTTTTGAAAGACCCGGCGAGGGACTTGATGATTCTGCACGAACGCTTTTGTTTGATTCCCTCCAACGGATGGGCATCAATCCCACCAATGTCAAGGCACAGGCCCGGCAGGGAGAACAGTCTGAGGAAACACTTGTATTTCCTGGCGCCGTACTTGCCAGTAACAGCGGCAGCAGGGGGATTGATTTTTTAGAGGGACAGAGTAACCTGAACGGATTGGAATCGCTGAATAATGCAGAAGCCCTGATGGAATATAAACTGGCCAAAGCGATCATGATGTTGCAGCGAGATACCGTTCCGCTTATTGGGTACCTGACTGGCAATGGCCAACCGCTCGATTACAGGGCTTTCGACCTCTTAGAGAATGTGATGAGAAAAGAGCATGCTTTTAGCATCCTGCCAATAGACAGCGTACCTTTTGTTCCGGACGAATTCAAAGCCATCGTTATCGCCAAACCCATAAAGGCATTTACTCCGGAACAACGGCTCAAAATTGATCAGTTCATTATGCATGGCGGTAAAGTGTTGTGGGCGCTTGATAACCTCTATGCCAGCATGGACAGTCTGCAGCGCAGCAGTGGATCCTTTGTGGCCTTTGATCTTGGTTTAGAGCTGGATGAACAACTTTTTAAATATGGCGTGCGCATCAACCGGGACCTGGTCCAGGACCTGGAATGCGATAAGGTGCCGTCCGTGATTGGCAGTGTAGGTGATAAGCCACAGATTGAACTCCTGCCATGGCCTTATGCGCCACTGTTACGCAATACAACACCTCATGTCATCTCACGTAACCTGGATCATGTGTCTTCCAGTTTCCCGCAATCCATTGATACCATCAGTGCACCCGGCATCAGCAAACAGGTATTGCTTTCCACTTCGCCCTATGGCAGAAAGCTGTCGTCTCCTGCATTGGTAGAATGGAAAAGCATCCGTACAGAAGAAGACCTGAAAAACTTCAATCAGGCAAACATACCTGTTGCGGTACTTTTGGAAGGCCGGTTCACTTCGCCATTTGCCAACAGGATGTCTGCAGCAGATCTGGCCAATATGGAGCAGGTTTTCAATCGCCCCTTTTTACCCGCTTCTGCAACCCCCAACAGCATGATTGTAATTGCTGATGGAGATATCCTGCTCAATCCCGTGAGTCAGGAAGATGGTCCACTTGCCATGGGTATGAATAACTACACCCGCCAGTCTTATGCCAACCGTGATTTCATCAGCAACTGTATGTTTTACCTTACTGGCGGTGCTGCTGTCATGGAAGCCAGGGGTAAGGAATACCGGTTGAGGCTGCTGGATAAGGAAGCTTTGGAAAAGAACAAAGGTTTCTGGCAGGCTTTTGCCCTGTTAGCACCCATGGTGTTGCCCTTTTTATTCCTACTGGCCAACAGCTGGATACGGAAAAGGAAATATGCCAGGCCTTTCTGAGTAGTGCCTCACTTATTGATTATCTTTGGTGTTTCTAAATATTTTGTGGACCATGACTGTTGACCAGATAACTTACCTGACATTCGGCGTTGTATTGATTGTAGCCCTGGCACTTGATCTGGGACTGATGAGCAAGAAGAATGAAGCAATAACCATGAAGAAGGCCATGTGGCAAACTATTTTCTGGGTTGTTCTCAGTGTTGCCTTCTGTCTGTTTCTCTGGTTTGAGAAAACCCCTATTGTGGCCACTAAGTATTTTACTGCTTACCTGATGGAATGGTCGCTCAGCATCGACAATATTTTTGTGTTCATCCTCATCTTCACATTTTTTAAGGTAGAAGCCTCTGATGCAGGCAGGGCCTTACTTGTGGGCATTCTTTTAGCCATCGTATTCAGGATTATATTTATAGCATTGGGTATAGAGCTCATCAATAAATTCCATTGGATCCTGTATGTTTTTGGGTTCTTCCTGGTGTATACCGGTTATACATTATTCGTTAAAAAAGATGAAGCAGAATTTGATCCAGCAGAAACGAAAGTTTACAAGCTCATCAATAAATTTTTCAGGATCAGTGCGCTTGAGCCTAAAGGCCGTTATTTCGTTACACTGCACGGGAAAGTGTATTTTACCAGCCTCGCAGTAGTGGTGCTGATGCTGGCTGCAGTGGATATTGCATTTGCGCTGGATTCAATTCCTACTGTTGTTTCGCTGGTGCGTGAAAAAGCCAATGCAGCATTCACAACGGATGATATCCTGGTTATCTATTCTTCGAATATTTTTGCGGTACTCGGACTCCGTTCGCTTTTCTTTTTGCTGAAGGGTGCCGTTGACAAATTTGATTACCTGCAGCAGGGTATTGCCATCGTATTAATTTTTATTGGTATCAAAATGCTCGTTGAATATTTTGGCATCCACATCAACATCATGATTTCACTGGCCGTAATTCTGGCTTGCCTTGCGGGTTCAATTCTTTATTCCATCCGTAACCAGCGGAAAAAGGCTGTTGCTCATGAATAAAAAGTAATGAGATACGCTGCAGCAGATATTGCACGCATGTCAGATTCCAGGTTGATGGGTTATCAGCCTGGGTTGGGAATTGTGCAACACCTCCTTACAGACAGCAGGAAACTAACTTTTCCGGATAAAACATTGTTTTTTGCCATCAGAACCCGGCAGGGAGATGGTCATGATTATATTCCTGAGCTATACAGACAGGGAGTCAGACATTTCATGGTTTCCCTTTTGCCGGATACAACAGAATACCCGGGAGCCATATTTTACCATAAGTCAGATGTTGTTGCCGGGTTGCAGTTGCTCGCCATGAATCACAGGCAGCAGTTTTCCATACCTGTTGTTGGCATCACCGGCAGTAATGGAAAAACCATTGTGAAAGAGTGGCTCAATGCCTTGCTCCAGCATAAACTGAATATTGTAAGGAGTCCGCGTAGCTTTAACTCACAGATTGGTGTGCCGCTCAGCGTTTGGGCAATGCAGGAACAACATGAGCTCGCTATTTTTGAAGCAGGCATCTCACGTCCTGATGAAATGTATTTGCTTGAGCAGGTGGTAAAGCCAACGATTGGCGTGATGACAAATCTTGGGGCTGCGCACAACGAGGGATTTGAAAGTCATGACCATAAGCTACGGGAAAAGCTGTTGCTATTTAATCATGTGCACTGCCTCGTTTATTGCATGGATCATGATATGATACATGAGTCGCTCCAAAGAGCCCGTCCGGCTTACCCTGATCGCAGGCTTGTTTCCTGGGGTAGAAATGCAGGAGCCGATTTGGTTTTGAAAAGTACAGTTCCGGCAAACACAGGAAGCCTGCTGGAGGTGGAAGCCGGACAAAAAAACTATCGGTTTGAAATTCCTTTCAGGGATGCAGCTGCCATCGAAAACGCGATGCATTGTTTTGCTTTGGCTTATGTGCTGGGCATGCAGGATGACGTAATTGCTTACATGCCGTTGCTTCCTCCACTGGCCATGCGTCTTGAAATCAAAGAAGGACAGCAGGGATGTACATTGATTAACGACAGCTACAATGCTGACCTCAGTGGCATGTTTACGGCCATTGACTTTCTGAACCTGCAGGATGATTCAAGGAAGAGAACTGCTATTCTTTCCGATATATCCGGGTTATCTGAAAATGATGAATCGGCATACGAGCAGCTCGCAGCTTACCTGGAGCGGCATCAGGTGAAAAAACTTTATGGTGCAGGTCTGGTGATCAGCGCACATGCAGGTTGTTTCAGCTCCCGCATGGAAGCCCATTTTTTCCCGGATTCAACGGCGTTGATGTCCTATTTATCGCATGTTTCATTCACCCGGGAAATTATCCTGATCAAAGGAGGGCGCCATTTTCATTTTGAGAAGATCAGTAGCATGCTGGAGCATAAAATACACCAGACCAGGCTGGAAGTGAGTCTATCCGGCATTGTACAAAACTTTCAGGCATACAGGAAGTCCCTGCCACCTGAAACTGCCATGATGGTGATGGTTAAAGCTTTTTCTTACGGGGCTGGCAGTGTAGAGATTGCCCGCCTGCTGCAGTTCTACCATGCAGAATACATTGCAGTAGCCTATGTGGACGAAGGTGCTGAATTGCGGAACGCCGGTATTCACCTGCCTGTTATGGTTATGAATACCGAGCCGCAGGCATTTGCCACCCTTGTGGAACACAACCTGGAGCCAGAATTGTATTCGCTTGAAATCATCAGTCAGTTCAATGATTTTCTGAGGCGGGAAGGTATCCGTTTTTACCCCGTTCACCTGAAGCTTGATACGGGAATGCACAGGCTGGGACTGGATTTTGCGGATGTACAGCGTTTCATCCAAGAGTTTGGGAATTCCTCACACCTGATCGTTAAATCCGTGTTCACCCATTTGGTGGCCAGTGAGGATCCGCTTCAGGACGATTTTACCCGATTACAGCTGGATGTTTTTGAACAGCTTTGCGGGATGCTGCAGCATGGATTGGGATACTATTTCATGAGACATGCTGCCAATACTGCCGCTATCAGAAGACATCCGCGGGCTACATATGAGATGGTCAGGTTGGGTATTGGTTTATATGGAATTGATACCGGCAACAGCGGACTTCCTTTGCAGGAATCAGTGAGCCTGAAAACAACGATTGCACAAATCAGGCATGTCAAAGCAGGTGAATCTGTGGGTTATGGCAGGAATGCCATCCTTTCGCATGATTCCAGGATAGCTACTATCCGGCTTGGTTATGCCGATGGATTTCCCAGGGTGCTTGGGAATGGCAGCGGGTCTGTGCGCATTAAAGGCAGGTTATATCCCACTGTTGGACATGTTTGCATGGATATGACCATGGTAGACATATCCGGAGCTGATGATATTGGACTGGATGATGAAGTGCTGGTGTTTGGGGTCGGACTCTCCATCAGGGAAGTGGCGAAAGCTGCAGGCACGATACCTTATGAAATCATGACCGGTATTTCCCAGCGTGTTCCGCGGATTTATTTGAGTGAATAGGGAAAAGGCTTGAAGCCGTTATCGTTGAATTCCTATATTTGCAAAAACCGGTTCTGTGAAGTTCAAACACGTTATTTTACTTACGCTGGCCATCCTTTTTCTGGATCAGGCTTTGAAGGTTTACATCAAAACCCATTACCACATGGGGCAGGAGAACGTTCTTATTCCTGCTATTCCCTGGTTGCGGTTTCATTTTCTTGAAAACGAAGGGATGGCCTATGGCTGGAAGCTTGCAGGCAGCTGGGGCAAGATAGCCCTGACAGTATTCAGGCTTATTGCAGTGGGTTTTGGCACCTATTACATCTTCAGTGTTATACAGAAAAGGTATCATATTGGATACATCATCTGTTGTACATTCATCTATGCCGGGGCCATCGGTAACCTGATCGACAGTCTTTTTTATGGCATGATATTCGAATTCAGCGATCCCTATTCCGAAAACCTCGCAAGAGGGTTCTGGCAGGATGGATTTATGGGTGGATATGAGGGTTTCCTGCATGGCAGGGTGGTAGATATGCTCTACATTCCCATTATTGAAAATGGCAGCTTCCCTACCTGGTTTCCCATCTGGGGCGGTGAGTCGTTCGTGTTTTTCAGACCAGTTTTCAATATTGCTGACGCAGCTATCTCCGGAGGCGTTTTTGCCATCCTGATCTTTCAGAACAGGTTTTTCCCTGCACTGCCAGCTGCTGAAACCAAAACCGATACTGAACAGGCTGCTGCAGAATAACTAAACTTTCTCCAGTTTTGTCAAACACCTGTTCAGGTTGTCTTATCCTCCCCATCCCTGACGGTCGAGGTTACGGTAGTGGATGGCTTCAGCTACATGAACAGTTTTGATGGCATCTTCACCATCTAAGTCAGCAATGGTTCTCGATACCTTCAGGATTCTGTCGTATGCCCGGGCAGACAGGTTCAGCCTTTCCATGGCTTTTTTCAGCAGGTCATGGCTATCTGCTTCCAATGCGCAAATTTTCCTGATCTCCCTTGCGTTCATCTGGGCGTTGGCATGAATGCCATCCTGACTTGCAAAGCGAGCTGATTGTATGGCTCTTGCTTCAATTACCCTTTTCCTGATACTCACAGAAGGTTCTGCAGGTTGCAGGGAGGAGAGTTGTGAAAAGGCTACTGGTGTTACTTCCACATGAAGGTCTATGCGGTCCAGCAAGGGACCGGAAATCTTATTGAGGTATTTGGTAACGAGTCCGGGCGGACAACTGCATTGCTTTTCAGGGTGGTTGTAGAATCCACATGGGCAGGGGTTCATGGAAGCCACCAGCATAAAGGATGCGGGAAAATCGATTGCCATGCGGGCTCGGGAAATGGTCACTTTTCTTTCTTCCATGGGTTGCCGCATTACTTCCAGGACTGTACGTTTGAATTCAGGCAGTTCATCCAGAAAGAGAACCCCATGATGAGATAGGGAGATCTCTCCCGGCTGGGGAGAGGCGCCACCGCCTACGAGTGCCACATCGCTGATGGTATGGTGGGGGCTCCTGAATGGCCTCCTGGTGATCAGGGAGGCGTTTTCCGGCAGTTTTCCGGCTACGCTGTGGATCTTAGTGCTTTCGAGGGCTTCTGCCAGGGAAAGGGGCGGCAGGATGCTTGGGAGCCTTTTAGCCAACATGGTTTTCCCGGCACCGGGCGGACCGATGAGAATTACATTATGTCCGCCCGATGCCGCGATTTCCAATGCACGTTTAATGTTTTCCTGTCCTTTGACATCTGCAAAATCAGTTTCAAACTGTTGACTATCGTGCAGAAATTCCTCTTCCAGGTTGATTTTCACAGCAGGTTTGCTTTCGTGATCTCTGCTGATGAAGTCTATTACTTCTTTCAGGCTTTTCATCCCATATACCTGCAGTCCCTCCACCATGGCAGCTTCGCGGGCATTGCCTTCCGGCAGGATAAAGCCTTTCAATCCTTCCTTGTGGGCCTGAATGGCAATGGGTAAGGCGCCTTTTATTGGTCTTAATGCGCCATCCAGGCTCAGCTCTCCCATGATGATGAAGTTTTCCAATACAGGTGGTATTTCCAGTTGCAGGGAAGCGGCCAGGATACCTACAGCGATGGGCAGATCAAATGCCGTGCCGCTCTTCCTCAGGTCGGCCGGGGCTAGGTTGATGACAATCCGGGTTCTGGGCATTTCAAAGCCATGCGTTTTGATGGCGCTTTCTACCCGCTGCAGGCTTTCCTTGATGGCAGAATCGGGTAATCCCACAATACAATATTCTTTTCCCTGGGAGGTCCAGCTTACTTCAATGGTGATGGTGATGGCTTCCACGCCATAGACCGTGCTGCCGAATAGTTTTACAAACATGGCATGAAGGTAAACAGGCATCAAAGTCTGTTGCTGGTGTTGAGGACACAATCCCCACGTTTTTTTCACGCAATTTTGCGGTGAATTACCGCTGATGGCTTATTTTTTTCCAATATTTTCCAGCAGGGTGGTCACTCCTTCCTTTTGCAGGATCAGATAACCCATCCGGTCTTTGCTGATGCCATCTTTAAGCTGGTAGCTGAAGTGCAGGTCGTTGTTTTTCAGGATGGTCTCAAAGTACTTGAAACGCAGTGTGGGCAGGCGTTTGAGGTCGTCTCCGATTTCATAGAGATGTGATGAAAGTATGAAGAGTGCGTTTTCTGCTTTAGACAGCCCTTCTACCACCGATACGGTACATTTCATTGCATCCTGCATGTTGGTGCCTTTGAAGAGTTCATCAATCAGTACCAGCCATTTTCTTCCGTCAGTGATTTTGAGCAGCGTTTCGCGAATGCGGCGCACTTCATTGTAAAAATAGCTTTCTCCCTTGATGATGTTATCCATCACGTTGATATTGCTGAGGAGTCCTTCAAACAACGATAACCGCATGAAACCGGCTGGTACGCCCATGCCCAGGTGTGCCAGGTAAACAGACAAGCCAACGGCTTTGATCAGCGTACTTTTACCTGCCATGTTTGCACCGGTAAGGAAGATGAAATGCTGGTCTTTATCCATTAACAAATCATATCCAACAGCCGCTTTCAGCATGATATGTTTGAGGTTCCTGATTTCCAGCAAAGGATGATCGCTGGCTTCAAATGCTGGAAAATGCAGGTTCAATGTTTTATTGGCGATGGCCATGGACTTCCAGGCATCCAGACTGGCATGTATCTCCAGCAAACGCCGGAGTGTGACCGGAAGTTCGTTATGGAAAATGCTGGCATAGTGCAGGATTTCAGGAATAGCCATTTCCTGAAAATTTTCAAATGCTGTTAAACCCGCGATCAGTCGGTTGCTGATGAGTCTTTCACTTTCACTGACAAGTAGTTCCAGCCTTGACGGGAGCTTGTGTTTTCGGAAAAGTTTGTGGATTTTTTCAAATCCCCTTATCAGGGCAAACAGCTGCCGCATGGAAAATAGGGTCATTGCATAGTCTCCGGCATTGAGAATCCGGTACAGGAAGCTGTTGACAGGATTTGGATTTTCAGGGATGCTTTGCGGGTTGTCATCAAGGAATTTTTCCACCACCAGCATCGTACCATTGGTGATGTCTCCCGGCCAGTTATTGAGCTCTTCTTCAATCAGTTTCAGGATCTCCTGTACTTCTTTGATTGCATGAATATCCTGCAGCGGACTTGAAAATATTTTCTGAAGCACCTGTCTGCCTGCAGCAGTGGTTGTATGGTCTATCCGAACAAAAAGCGACTGCTCTTCATCGGGATGAAAAACGGCCAGGTCCTGTAATGTTGTTTTGTCAATCAGCATGCATTCAATTTCGGTTGAACAGCAACCGCATTCCCCGGTGAGATGCATCTACCCGTCCGTTTTCATACACAGGATGTCCGTTTACAAAAGTCATGTCTATGCTTGCAGGGAAGGTAAAGCCTTCGAGCGGACTCCATCCGCATTTATACAGGATGTTTTCTTTGCTGACGGTATAGGGTGTGTTGAGGTCAACCAGCACCAGGTCTGCATAATAACCCTCTCGGATGAATCCCCGTTCTTTGATCTGGAAGCAGGTGGCTGGTGCATGTGCCATTTTGCGCACCACATCTTCAATGCTGATTCTACCTTGTTGTACATAGTGCAACATGAGTTGCAGGCTGTGCTGCACCAGAGGCAGACCTGCATGGGCATGCGTGTAATCACCTGACTTTTCATCCACGGTATGCGGAGCATGGTCTGTAGCGATGATATCCAGCCGGTCGTCGAGCAGGGCTTCCCAGAGAGCAGCTTTGTTTTCTGGTGCTTTGATAGCCGGGTTGCATTTGATTTTGTTGCCAAGGGTTGCGTAATCATCTGCCGTGAAATGCAGGTGGTGAACGCATACTTCAGAGGTGATTCTTTTTTCAGCGAGGGGCAGGAGGTTGCTGAACAGCTGTAATTCTTTGGCTGTGGAGATATGCAGGATATGCAAACGGGTATTGTTTCGCTTGGCCAGCTGAACGGCCATCAGTGAGGATTCAAAGCATACCTCTTCGTCACGGATGATAGGGTGGTCTGCTGCTTGCGGTATCCTCCCTTCAGCGGCAAATTTTTCCAGGTTGCGTTTGATGATGCGTTCATCTTCACAGTGCGTGGCGATGAGCACCTCGCTTTCCCTGAATATTCGGTCGAGTGTCAGGTGATTGTCTACCAGCATATTTCCCGTGGAAGACCCCATGAAAATTTTGATGCCGCAAACCCTGTCTTTTTTCTCATTGGTTTTTAAAACCTCTTCTTCATTGTCGTTGGAAGTGCCCATGAAAAAAGAATAGTTGGCAGGAGAGGACTGTGCTGCAATGGCATATTTTTCTTCCAGCAGCTCCTGGGTCAGGGCTGCCGGCCTGGTATTGGGCATCTCCATGAAACTGGTTGTACCCCCAGCCACAGCTGCCACAGACTCTGTATGGATATTGGCTTTGTGGGTGAGCCCGGGTTCCCTGAAATGCACCTGATCGTCAATGACACCCGGCAAGAGGAATTTATTCTCTCCATCAATCTCCCTGGCATGGTATGAATTGTCAATTCTGTGGTTTATCTTTAAAATCCGATTGTCGCCTATCAGTATATCACCGGTAATGATTTTTCCGTCGGTCACCATACGGGTGTTCTTAATCAGAATTTTTGACATTTTTACCTATGTTGATGAACACGCAAATTATTAAAAGATTGGCAGTCATTTCGATTTTTGCACTGCCTTTACCAGTTTTAGCTCAATCCTCCTTGTTTCAGCAGGGAGCCAAGGATTATTTCCTGCTCAACAGGCTTGAAATCAAGATGCAAAGGGATACGGCACTCAATTTTTCTGCATTGAAACCTTACAACAGAAAGTGGTGGGCAGGTGCCCTTGAGCGCGCTACCGATAGTGCGTCTGGAATCATGTTTTCGGCTGTTGACCGATATAATATACAGCGTGCCAGGCTGAACAACAGGGAATGGAAGGGAAGGGATTCTGTTTTACCGGTGAGTAAAAAGGCTCTTTTTGCATCCTTTTACCAGGACCCAGCCAATTTTGTGGGGATAGACGAACCTGATTTTTTTCTTTCCGTCAATCCTGTTTTGCAACTCCAGGTCATGCGCGACGAAGCAACCGATGAGATGCTCTATACCAATACCCGCGGTGTGGTGGTAAGGTCACAGGTTTCAGGTAAACTCGGCATGCAGATTTTCGTTACAGAAAATCAAGTAAAACCGCCTCTTTACCTTCGTAACCGGATTGAGCAGTTCAGGGCAGTGCCCGGTGCTGGTTTGTACAAACCTTTTAAAGAAACCGGGTACGATTATTTTGATGCACGTGGATCTGTTTTTTTCAACGCAGCCAAGTCTCTTGACTTCCAGTTCGGCTATGATAAAATGTTCATCGGCAATGGTTACAGAAGCCTGTTCTGGAGTGATCATGGTAACAGTCACCTTTATCTCAATGCTAACCTGCGTATCTGGAAACTCAATTACATGAGTCGGATCATGGAGCTGCAACCGCAGTACACCCGCAGGACGCTGGGCTTCGATACCCTGCATTCCAAGAAATATGCTTCTGTTCACTACCTGAGTATCAACGTTCCCAAGTGGCTCACACTGGGCTTTTTTGAGGGTATTGTGTTCGGCAGACCCAACCGCTTTGAATTTCATTACCTGAATCCTGTCATGTTCCTGCGTGTGTCTGAATTACAGGTGGGTAGTCCGGATAATGCCTTCATCGGCTTCGATGCCAAAGCCAATCTGGGGAAACGGGTGCAGTTATACGGACAGGTTATGCTGGATGAGTTTTTTACCACGTATATCAGGCAGAAAGACAACTGGTGGGGTAATAAATGGGCCCTGCAGGGCGGACTGAAATACATAGATGTTTTAGGTATTAAGAACATGGATCTCCAGCTGGAGACTACCTGGATCAGGCCATTTACTTATTCCCATACCGATACATTCGCCAATTACACGCATTACAATCAGCCTATCGCACATCCTTCCGGATCAAATATCAGGGAAGGCATAGCAATTCTTACCTGTCAGCCAGCGGCCCGCTGGTATTTGCAGGCCAAAGGTGTTTTCTGGCTAGCGGGTGCTGATCCCATCGGTAAAAATTACGGTAACAATATCTTCAAGGCCAGTGATACCCGATCTATCGAGGAGCGGGTGTATTATGGAGTGCCAGATTCCCGAAAAAATCTGCATACCAGCCTTTGGGCAGCTTATGAATGGAAGGAGAATCTGTTTCTGGAAGGGACTGTCACCTACAGGAAAATGGAAGGTATGCCGCGGAATGTGCAGGTTTCTGCCGGTTTACGCTGGAATATCCACAGGCAGGAACACGACTATTGATTTACCGGCCCAGTCCACCCCCTTCAAAATGCAGTGAGAAAAGAATCATTCTGCTGTTCATCTTGTCGATGACACTGGAGTAGCGCAGGCTTTCGTCTCTGCTGTGCACGTTTGATAACCCGTAGCTGAATTTGATTTCCGGAGAGAGGATAAAGTAGGGGAAGAAGAACTGGAATCCTATACCACCTTCCACGCCATAATCGGATTTTTTCACTTTGACGATATTGTCTGCATTCCTTGCTCCTGAATTACTTGCCAGGTCAAAATCATATTTCATGCCGGCCAGTGTATATACCCTGAAGTTGTTGATGCGGTCGCTTTTCAGCCTTACCTGAAGCGGGAAACTCATCACGATGGATTCCACGTTTTGATCGATGATGGAAGCGGTAGCCTGATTGGGTAGTTTTTCTGTGTATCCGAATTTCTTTTCGCTGAAAATCAGGTTAAGCGGATAGAATCGGACATCAAAGTGTTTGGACGCCTGCCAGTTGGCCATGATGCCCAGGTGAATCCTGCCGCTGTTTTTGGATTCCACCCGGTAAATGGTGTCTTGTGTGAGGAAGGTAGGGTGGTGGGTGATGTTGTAGTTGGAACGGTTATATCCCAGGATGATACCGAAGTAATAGTTTTTCTGGTCGTGATCAGGCAGATTGAGGTCAACCTGCTGTGCACGGGTCTGCATGCTGAAAACCAGCAGGAGCAGCATAAGCGTTATTTTGTACCTGTATATATGCTGCATATTCCGAAGCTTAGTCTTTTGCATGAGGTATTGTGGAAACCAGTGGTATCAAGCACCCGGAGGAAGTCTTTTCCTTCCGGAAACTTTTGCACTGAATCGTTCAGGTACTGGTAGGCATTGCGGCTTTTGGAAAATATCCTGCCTATACCCGGAGTTATGAAATTCATGTACAGGTTATAGATTTGCTGGATGCCAGGAAGGGAAGGACGAGAGAATTCCAGCACCACCAGTCTGCCACCCGGTTTCAGGACCCTGTTGATTTCTTTGAGGCCATTTTCCAGGTTTTGAAAATTACGCACACCAAAGGATACTGTGACAGCATCAAAGGATTGATCATGGAATTGAATCGCTTCGCTGTCGCCTGTCTGCAATTCGATGGTGTTTGTTAAACCAGCAGCGGCAATTTTTTTTCTGCCGAAGTCGAGCATGCCCTCTGATATATCGATGCCAATGATTTTTTCGGGTTGCAGCACTTTGGTTGCCATCAGCGCCACATCAGCAGTGCCTGTGGCCACATCCAGCATCATTTTCGGATTGTCTTTTTTCAGCATCCGCAGTGCTTTTTTCCTCCAGCTGACGTCAATGCCGGCCGACAGAAAACGGTTCAAGAAGTCGTATTGCGGAGCGATATCGTTGAACATGCTCGCGACCTGTTCTTTTTTCGGTAAATTTGATGCCAGGTCCGGCACGATTGTATCATGTGCGAATTTTCCCATCACAGCAAAAGTAATCAAAAACGAGGGGAGGGTTCTTAAAGGATTTGTAAATATCATTCATGGTCATACACAAAGCTTCATACATCATCAGCAGTCCCGATGCCGCATCCTGTCCCAAACCCGACCGTCCGGAATATGCATTCATTGGGCGAAGCAATGTAGGGAAATCATCCCTCATCAACATGCTTACGGGTGTAAGGAATCTCGCCAAGACATCATCTACACCAGGTAAGACACAGCTTATCAATCATTTTAACATCGAAAGCAGGTCTGGTGAGAAGTCGCCCTTACTCAACTGGTTTCTTGTTGATTTGCCCGGATATGGTTTTGCCAAGGTATCAGCATCCAAACGCAAGCAGTGGGAGAAAATGATTGAAGGATACCTCCGTACCCGGGAAAACCTGGTCAATATTTTTGTACTCGTAGATGCCCGCCACAAGCCCCAGCAGCTTGATTTGGATTTTGTGAATAAGCTCGGAGAGTGGCAGGTTCCTTTTGCGGTTGTATTCACCAAAGCCGACAAGGAAACCCAAAAGCTTGTCAGTTCCCATGTAAAGGCATTCACCGATGCCATGCAGTTACGGTGGGAGGCCCTTCCGCCGGTATTTGTAACCAGTGCCGAGAAGTTTACCGGTAAAGCCGCACTCATCCGATTTATAGATGAGCTCAATCAGGTAAGCAAAGACAATATCAAGGCCCCACAATGATACTCCAGGCAAGGATACCCCGTTGGTTCGACAGCCTCTATCCCCGCAGGATCTGGAGGATGCCCGATGCTGACCGCAGCCTTTACCTGACCTTTGATGATGGTCCACATCCAGAGATTACGACAGCTGTGCTCGATGTGCTTGCACATAATAAAGCCACGGCTACTTTTTTTTGCATTGGAGACAGGGTGACCAGGTATCCCGCAGTGTACCAGCGCATATTGGCGGAGGGACACGCAGTAGGCAACCATACCTATAGACATTTGCATGGAAGAAAAAACGCAGATGAAGATTATTTGGAGGATGTAAGAGCCGCTGCGCGATGCATGGATACGCGCTTATTCAGACCACCTTATGGCAGGTTGCGGGCAGCACAGCAAAAGGGTGTGGAAGGCATGGGAATGACAACCGTGATGTGGACTGTACTCAGTGGAGATTATGATGTAGCTATGAAAAAAGAGGCGTGTGCTGCACGCGTTTTGCAGCAAGTTTGTGCAGGGGATATTTTTTTATTTCATGATTCGGAGAAGGCTGCGCCGCGTATGTTTCATGCGCTGGAATGCTTGCTGGACAAGGGTTTGAGGGAGGGGTATAGTTTTGAAGCGATACGATTATCGGACCTTCGGTTATAAAAAAGTAGGGCCTGGGTGAAAACCCTGGCCCGTTTTTAATCCGTACCCTATGAAAACTGTTCGAAAGGTACATGTTTTTTTATTGAAATTTGCAAATTTTTAAGGTTAAAATATGATAGATACACACAGTCATTTGTATCTGGAGGAATTCAGGGACGACAGACAGGGGATGTTTAACCGCGCCAGGGAGGCTGGAGTTACACGCGTTTATTTGCCAGCCATCAACAGTGAAAGCCACGAGGCGATGATGGAGACAGCTGCGGTTTCTGAGGGATTTTGTGTGCCCATGATGGGATTGCATCCCTGTTATGTGGAGACAGATTTTACAAAAGAGCTCGAGTTGGTAGCGCAGTGGCTTCAGCGCGAAAAATTTGCAGCAATAGGCGAGGTAGGACTGGATTTTTACCATTCTGTTGAATACAGGGAGCAGCAGGTAGAGGTTTTCAGGCTTCAAATTGAGTTGGCGCTGCAGTATGATTTACCCATAGTCATACATTCCCGCAGCTCATTGGATGAGTGCATCAAGATGATAGCGGAACATGGGAAAGGGAAGGTGAGTGGGATTTTTCATTGTTATGGTGGTGATGAGCGCCAGGCCAGGAAGATCATTGAGCTCGGGTTTATGCTTGGCATCGGAGGGGTGGTGACTTACAAAAATGCAGCCCTCGCCACCCTGGTAGCCCAGCTGCCGCTGGAATCCATGGTATTGGAAACCGATGCGCCCTATCTCACACCCGTTCCTTTTCGGGGTAAACGCAATGAAACGGCATATATCCGCTATGTGGCAGAGAAGGTAGCCAGCCTGAAAGGCATTGATTTTGAGGAGGTGGATGAAATAACGACGCAAAATGCCAAAAAAATCTTCCGCTTCTGACTGAATAAGATTATTTTTGCACTCCTTCAAAAGGAGACTTGTCCGAGTGGTTGAAGGAGCACGCCTGGAAAGTGTGTATACCTCTAAAGGGTATCGAGGGTTCG
>CAMAXV010000018.1 GCA_945862385.1 Chitinophaga pinensis | reverse complement strand
GTAGTAGATTTATTCTGGCTCGGTAAAATCACTTCTCCTTCACAGCAAATCATAGATCCTATGGCATGGGGTGGCCCTATGTTCTGGAAGTTCTGGCAACCTGGTATTCCTTACGCTGATGGATTCTCCACCTTTAATGATCCCCTGTTCCGTGCTGCTGAGGTTTACCTGATGGCTGCTGAAGCCATTGTGAAGGGTGCAACTGGTGCGAGACTTGGAACTGCAGATGTTTATTACAATAAAGTTCTTGACAGGGCATTGGGCAGTAACTCAGGAAAATCTCCGATGTGTGCTGCCAATCCGGGCAATGTGCTTGATCCTGTATCCAATGTTGTGACTTATCGTGCCACTTCATCAACCATCAATATTGATATGATTTTGGATGAATATGGCCGTGAGCTTCTTGGAGAAGGCAATGAACGTTGGTATCAGCTTAAGCGCACTGGTAAATTGATTGAGCGGGCTTCAAAATACAATGGATGGACATCATGGGGAACAGCAGGAGCAAAGCAGATTGCTGACAGGCATTTGCTGAGACCAATCCCGCAGGGAATGCTGGATAACTCCAATCCCCGAATTGATCAGAATCCTGGGTATTAATTTATTTTGACCTAATTAAAATGCCAGGATTCTGCTTGAAAGAAGACCTGGCATTTTTTTACTCCTCGTTTTGAACTAAATTGTTGGGAGATTCCATAAAATGACATCATGAGGTTTTTTTTGATTGTATTATCTACGTTGGCAGGCTTTTCCGGGCAGGTATATGCACAGCAAAAAGAGGCTGGTAAGCAAGGCAAATCAGATTTGGTTGAGGTCATGGTAGACGCTGCCAATTCCCGTTTTTTTTACTTCAGCTCCGCTACGCGTCCATTCGGCATGGTTAACCTGAGTCCGGATATGAACCTCCGTGGTGTCTGGAATACCGGCTATAAATACAACGAAGATACCATCCGTTGTTTCAGTCATATCCATTGCTGGGAGTTGTCTGGAATCCCTGTTCTCCCAACTACAGGTAATTTCAAAGGTCATTTTGGTCCGGATACCTACGGCTCCGCATATTTCCATCAGGAAGAAACCGCAAGACCGGGATACCACAAAATCAAACTCAAAACTTATGGTGTTACCGCCGAGTTAACTTCTACCACACGTGTGGGTTTCCACAAGTACACGTATCCTGCAACAGACTCAGCACAAATACTATTTGACTTCAGCACTGTTCTTGGTTCATCTGAAACGCAAAGTGCACGCGTTAAAGTTGTAAATGATGAACTGATCAGTGGAGAAGTGACAATGGCAGCTACAGTGAGGCGTCCTAAACCCATCACTGTTTATTTTGTAGCTTCTTTTGATCAGCCATTTGAACATGTTGGTGGCTGGAAACAAGGAGTGAGATTACCTGTTATTGAAACAGGAACTAACAGCCCCTCTGAAAAGGAATATCAAGTGGAAGGTGAAAAAACAGGTATCTATGTGGGGTTCAGGTCAACACAGAATCAGGTAAAAATGATGAAGGTCGCCATTTCATATACAGGTGTGGATGAGGCGATGAACAATCTTCTCACCGAATTACCTGGCTGGGATTTTGATAAAGTAGTTGCTGCTTCTGCTGCTGAATGGGATCAATGGCTGAACAGAATCGATGTGGAAGGCGGAACAGAAACTGAGCAACGCAGGTTCTATACAGACCTTTTCCATGCACTGCAGGGCAGAAGAATTGTGAGTGATATCAGTGGGGCATATATTGACAATACAGGTTTAAAGCCGGTAAAGCGCAATGTGCCAATGTCCGAGTCTGGTAAACCTGCTTATCGGATGTTTAATTCAGATTCCTGGTGGGGTGCTCAGTGGTCGCTCAACACACTCTGGCACTTAGTTTACCCAGAGGTAACAGAAGAGTTTATACAGTCTATGCTCAAAATGTATGATGACGGTGGATTGGTTCCGCGCGGACCATCAGGTGGGAATTATACCTACGTAATGACGGGCGCTACAACCACGCCATTCATTGCCAGTGCATGGTTGAAAGGAATACGGGGATTCGACATAAAAAAAGCATACGAGGGGATACGTAAAGACCATTTCCCGGGTGGCATGATGAGCAAGGCGGGTTATGAACACAAAACTTTTAAAGGAGGCGGAATTGAAGAATATATTGAACTTGGATATATTCCACATCCCCTTCATCCTGTCAAATATGGTTTTCACCAGGATGGTGCTGCACAAACACTGGAATATGCCTACCAGGATTTTGCCATGGCCCAGCTTGCAAAGCATCTTGGGCAGGATGCTGATCATGCACTTTTCATGCAGCGTTCCCAGCAGTATAAAAATGTTTTTAACAAAGATATTGGCTGGATGTGGGTTCGGGAGCGTGGTGGAAAATGGGCTGAGCCAGTTGACATCCTTCGATATGAAAATGGATTCAATGAAGGCAATGCGGCTCAATATACCTGGTTTGTTCCACATGATGTACCCGGACTGATCTCATTACATGGTGGAGCCAAGAAGTTTACAGATAAGTTGAATTTTGCTTTTACAGAAGCCCGGAAACACGGATTTGTATCCGGGAAATCAGAAAACCCTCCTGATCGTGAAGCACAACGCAGGGTGTACATCAACTATGGCAACCAGCCTTGCATGCAAACACCGTTTCTATTCAACTATGCCGGAAAACCCTGGCTTACGCAATACTGGACAAGACAACTGATTGATTCAGTTTACAGTGGCATTTCCCCTCAAAAGGGATATAGTGGTGATGAGGATCAGGGGTTGATGGGCTCTCTGGCTGTTTTGCTTAAAATCGGACTCTTTTCTACAGATGGAGGTACAAGTGAAAAACCTTTTTATGAAATAACCAGTCCAATTTTTAATAAGGTTACCATTCACCTCAATGAAAAATATTACGCTGGCAAAAAATTTGTTATTGAAACAACTAATAACAGTCCTGCTAATGCATACATCCGGTCTGCAAAGCTGAATGGCAATCTGTTGAATAAACCATTTTTTGATCACGAAATACTGGTCAAAGGTGGTAAACTGGAACTGGAGATGTCTGCAAAACCTAATCAAAACTGGGGGATAAACCGCTGACAGCGGCAAGTTATCAATATCCAAACTAACATGACAAAAAAGATTTCCATCAAGGATATTGCGAAGGAGCTTGAGCTTTCCATTACAACAGTTTCATTTGTAATTAACGGAAAGGCGGAAGAGATGGGTATTAGTGAAAGTACCATCAATAAGGTCATGGACCTGATTGTAAAAAGAGATTATACGCCCAATAACGCAGCACGTCTGCTAAGAACAGGAAAGTCAAATACAATCGGACTGATTGTGGAAGATCTCGGTAATTACTTTTTTGGCAATGTGGCCAAAGTAATTGAATTGGAAGCGTCTAAGAGAGGTTATAATGTTTTTCTAAGCAGTACAGATAATAACGCCAAAACCGCAAAAGAACTGATTCGTAAAATGCGCAACAGCTCTGTAGACGGACTGATTATTACTCCCACACGAGGGTTAAAAGATGAGTTGGATAAACTGACTGCTGATCATGTGCCTTACGTATTATTCGACAGGCAGATCCATGAAGTTGATGCCAATTATGTTGTGCTGGACAATCATAAGGGGGCCTATGATTTAACAAAGCACCTGATCAAAAACGGATATGAAGACATTGGTTTTGTTACCATCATCAGTGAAATGTCTCAGATGGATGAAAGGGAACGAGGATACAGGGATGCCATGCAGGATGCCGGGTTGTTAATTGATAAATCGCAGGTACTGAAAGTTCGTTTTGATGATCCTTACGATGAAGTAGTTGCAGCAATTGGAAAGTTTGTCAAACGCAGAAAGGGATTGGATGCTTTGTTTTTTGCAACAAACTATCTTGGTGTGTATGGTATAGAGGCGTTGAAGAAAGTGAAAATCAAAATTCCCTATGATATGGCAGTGGTGAGCTTTGATGATAACGATCTTTTCAGGCTTTTTACACCTTCAATAACCGTTGCAGCGCAACCTATTCGTGAAATTGCTGTAGAAGCGATTGATTTGTTATTATCTGTTATCAAGTCTGGTGTTAAAGAAAGTCATTCTACTGGGAAAGTTGTTTCACCGGAACTGATTCAAAGGGAGTCCTCACCTCCCAAATTGTAAAAATTAAACTTGATTTTATGTATAAAGCCGGTTCCAATTTCCATAACGGCATCTTGACTTTTTCTGCAAAAATCATAAAACTGCTTGCAGGCTGGATGTTGTTTACTTCTTTCAACAATCCCGTCAACAAGTCCCCTAAAGCTGCAAGGCCCAATTTTGTTTACATCATGGCTGATGATATGGGATATTCAGACCTCGGATGCTATGGGAGTGAAATAAAGACACCGAATCTTGACAAGCTGGCAGCTAATGGCTTAAAGCTTAGAAGTTTCTATAATAATTCAAGATGCTGTCCTACAAGAGCATCATTACTAACAGGGCAGTATCCGCATCAGGTTGGCATTGGTCAGATGGTAACCCTTGCAAATGCCAAGTATAAGCCTGGTTCATACCAGGGCTTTCTGGATGACAAATATCCCACCATTGCAGAAGAGCTGAAAAAGGCAGGATATGGAACGTATATGTCTGGTAAATGGCATGTAGGCGAAAGGAAGGAGCACTGGCCAAGAAAAAGAGGGTTTGACAGATACTATGGCTTAATATCCGGGGCGTCGAGTTTTTATGAGATTACACCACAGGAAAGGGCCAAGCGGTTTTTTGTGTTGAATGATGAAGAATATACCATTCCTTCAAATGGTCATTACATGACGGATGCTTTTACAGATCAGGCCATGGCTTTTCTTGATGAGCATCAGAAAAACAGAAAAGATGATCCGTTTTTTCTTTACCTGGCCTATACAGCACCGCATTTTCCACTTCACGCATTGGAGGAGGATATCGTGAAGTATGAAAAAATTTATGCCAAAGGTTGGGACAAAATCAGGTCTGAAAGGTATCAGCGCATGAAAGCAATCGGACTGATTGACAACAGGTATAAACTTACCGATAAGCCCGGGCATATACCAAGCTGGGACTCTGTTGAAGACAAGGCTGACTGGATCAGAAAGATGGCAGTGTATGCTGCCATGATTGACAGAATGGACCAGAATATCGGCAGACTTGTTGAACAGCTTAAGCAGACTGGTCAGTATGACAATACAGTAATTATTTTCTTATCAGACAATGGGGCTTGTGCAGAAACTGTTAACACAAAATTACTCAATGACCCCTCCACTAAAATTGGAGAAAAAGGTTCTTATGCCATCTATGGCGAGCCTTGGGCCAATGTTTCGAGTACACCTTTCAAAAAATACAAACATTACATGCATGAGGGAGGTATGAACACCTCTTTCATTATTCAGTGGCCAGCAGGCATAAAACCCGGAAAAGGTTTTCACGATGGCTACGGACATGTGATGGATCTCCTCCCCACAAGCCTTGAACTGGCCGGTGCTGATCCACTTGATGTGCCAGGTAAAAGTTTGTCTCACTTATGGACAGGCAAAAAAAATCCAGAACGTAAAATCTTCTGGGAGCATGAAGGAAACAGGGCTGTGAGGTGGGGAGACTGGAAATTGGTTCAGGAACTGGAAGATGAAAGCTGGGCCCTGTATAACCTGAAAGATGATCCTACAGAAGTAAATGACTTGTCTGCAAAAAAACCTGCATTGGTAACACAACTACAAAACGACTATGAAGTTTGGGCTGCTCGGGTTGGCGTTCGGAAAGTATCAAAAGTCAAGGACGTTGTTGTCACCACTTTGGGGGCTAAAGGTGATGGGGTAACAAACAATACACGGATAATTCAGGATGCCATTGAACAGGTTTCTGCCAACGGAGGCGGAAGAGTCGTGATACCGGAAGGCAGATACCTCATAGCTCCCTTAACCCTGCGGTCTAATGTAGATATTCACCTGCAAAAAGGAGCGGTATTGCTGGGGTCTCCTTTTCGGAAAGATTATGGCGATGCGTCTCCAATCAGCCTTCTCAAAGGAAAGGATCTGAATAATGTCTGGATTACCGGTTCCGGAACCATAGATGGCAATGGACGGGAGTTGATGAAAGATATTTTCAAAAACCTGGAGGCAGGATTGATTTCAGATCCTGAATGGAAAACAAAAAGGCCAACTGAAAAAAACAGAGGGCATCTCTTGTGGATGAATAACTGCACCAACGTGCATGTAAGAAGTGTGACTTTCAAAGACGCCACATCCTGGGTGTTGAAGTTGCAAAATAGCCGGAACATGGAATTTGACAGCATCAAAGTGGAAAGTACGGCTTACTGGAACAATGACGGGATAGACCTCGACAACTGCAGCTATGTTAAAGTGATGAATTCCAGTTTCAATACCGCAGATGATGCGGTTTGTCTGAAGTCTGAATCCCGTAATGGTTTCTGCGACAATATCCTGGTTGAAAATTGTATCATGCGTTCCAGTGCAAGCGCATTTAAAATGGGAACGGCATCCCATGGCGGATTCAAAAATATTACCGTCCGCAACATCACCGTTTATGATACCTATCGTTCTGCTATTGCCCTGGAAGCAGTGGACGGAGGTATTATCGAAAATGTAAATATTTCAGGCGTACGTGCCAAAAATACCGGTAATGCTATTTTCATCAAATTGGGCAAACGGAATAAGGATGAAGTGTACTCAAGTGTGAGCAACATCCTGATCCGTGATGTGAAAGTGGAAGTACCTGCCGGCAAACCGGATAAAGGATATGAACTGGAAGGCCCCCTGCTGAAATACCCTGCATCTTTTCATATTCCTGAAAGTGGAATTTTCAGCATCTCGCCGCATAATCATTCAACGAAAGAAACCAATGTGGTGCTTTACCCGCACAATGTTTTTCCTTCTTCAATTACGGGTTTACCCGGGCACAGGATTAAAAATGTACAGTTGGAAGACATAGAAATTATTTACGAGGGAGGTGCACAAAAAAAGAGAACCCATATTCCCGTTGATTCAATGCATATCATTACCGAAGCTGAAGCGAATTACCCTGAATTCAGCATGTTTGGTGAACTACCCACTTGGGGGATGTACCTGCGTCATGTGGAAGGTATCAGCATGAAAAATGTGACACTGAAATATAAAAAGGATGACTTCAGGGTTCCTGTTGTGATGGATGATGTTCAAAAGATCAGTATCAGCAATTTGGACATCCCCACTTCCTTGCAGGCACCAGTATTGTGGATGCGTCAAACAAAAGACATCGTGGTTGACCGGATCCGTTCACCTTTTCACCTGACAGAAGCAATCAAAACAGTAGACAAATAATAACATGCTCAAGCATTCCCTTTCCTTTTTTTTTGTTGTTTGCTTTTCGCTAAACGTAAATGCTCAAAAAAAAACAGCGCTATGGCTTGATGAAATGCCCATCAAGTCTTTTTCTCAGGGCATTCCTGCCGTTGTTTCCAAAACCAACCAGGGTGGAGGTCCCTTAGCTATTGCGGGTAAAAAATATTCACGCGGAATCGGTGTAGCGTCAACCAGTATCCTGGCCTTTCAACTGGATGGCAATGCAATTTCTTTTCGGGCGCATGTGGGTGTTGACGATGAAGGCAGTCAGACAATCCTGCATCGGTTTTATGTGCTGGGCGACCGGAAAATTTTATTTGAAAGTGGTGATATGCGCCGGGGCGATAAGGCAAAGGAAGTGAAAGTGGATTTACGTGGTGTCAGGCGTTTAGGATTACTGGTACTCGTAAATGACGAAAACCAGAACAGGGTCTTTACGAATTGGGCCGATGCAAGGTTTGTGATGAAAGGCAACAGCCAGCCAGGACATATCCCCAATAATGGAGACCGCTATCTGCTCACTCCCAAACCTTCATTGATACCCAAAATAAATGGTCCTGCTGTTTTCGGTGCCAGACCAGGTAATCCGTTTTTGTATACGGTTGTAGCATCGGGACAAAAACCTGTGAAATTTTATGCAGAAGGTTTACCGGCAGGATTGGTGCTGGATTCTCTAAGCGGTCAGATTACAGGTGTAGTAAAAGAGAAAAAGGATTTCAAGGTTTGGATTACTGCCACCAATGTACATGGCAGCAGTCACAGGGAATTGACAATACGTATTGGTGAAACCATAGCCCTGACCCCGCCTATGGGCTGGAATGGCTGGAATTCATGGTCAAGGAACATAGACAGAGAAAAAGTATTGGCTTCAGCAAATGCCATGGTGGAAAAAGGCTTAAAGAATTATGGGTGGACATACGTCAATATTGACGATGCCTGGCAGGGTGTTCGGTCAGGTCCTGATCATGCACTTCAGGCAAATGCTAAATTTCCGGAGTTTAAATCCATGATTGATTCCATACACCGACTCGGATTGAAATTAGGGGTTTATTCTACTCCTATGATCACCAGCTATGCCGGATATCCTGGGGGCTCTTCTATTTTCCCTGATGGAGCATTTCCAGATTCAATTGTGGCCAACAAACGGGCCTACCGATACCGTGGGCCTTACAGCTTTGAAAAAGCTGATGCCAGGCAGTTTGCAGCCTGGGGAGTTGATTACCTTAAGTACGATTGGAAGATTGAAAAGGAGTCTGCCAGACGCATGTCAGAAGCCCTGGAAACTGTTGATCGTGATATTATATACAGTATTTCCAACTCAGCCCCTTTTACATTGGCAGATGAATGGCAAAAGCTGGCTAACTTATGGCGTACTGGTCCGGATATCCGTGACAGCTGGCATGGATTGTATAAAACAACGTTTACACTGGATAAATGGGCGCCTTTCAGCAAGCCGGGTCATTGGAATGATCCGGATATGATGATCCTCGGCAATGTTACTACCGGTTCTGAAATGCATCCATCCAGACTCACACCGGATGAACAATACAGTCATGTCAGTCTCTTTGCCTTACTGAGTGCCCCCATGCTTGTTGGCTGTCCTATTGATCAGCTCGACCTATTTACACTCAACTTACTTACGAATGACGAGGTTATCGCCATTGATCAGGATCCTGGTGGAGAATCTGCCCGCCTGGTGGCTGAGGAAAATGGTGTTCAGGTATGGCTGAAACCCTTGGCTGATGGCAATTATGCAGTTGGACTCTTCAATACAGCAGCGTATGGAAAAGATCCACAGACCTATTTCCGGTGGGGTGATGAGCCCGCTGCCAATTTCAGATTAGATCCACTCAGATTGGGATTGCAAGGCCGCTGGAATTTGCGTGATATCTGGCAACAAAAAGATTTGAATGTGCCTTCGGGAACCACGGATTTGCTGATTCCTCATCACGGGGTCAAACTATTGAAGCTGACACGCTCCATCCCTGCTGATACTGTTTTCCTCGATAAACTTCCCATCCAGTCTTTTTCTGAAGGCATTCGTCCGGTTGCAACCGGAACAAATTATCAGAAAGATTCCATGCGGATTGCCGGAACCTATTTCAATCGCGGCATTGGATTACAGTCGGTTAGTGTGCTGCCGTTCCAGCTAAACGGCAAGGGATTAAGAATGCATGCAAAGGTGGGTGCAGACGATATGGGCAACAAAGCAATTCCTATCCGTTTTTATGTGCTGGGAGACGGGAAAGTAATGTATCAAAGCAAGCCCATGTCTGTAGGCGATCCTGCAGAAATTATTGACATCGATCTGCAAGGCATACAAAGGCTGGGTTTGTTGGTGACTGATGAGGTGAAAGGAATCAGTAACAAACGGACATATGGTAATTGGGCTGATGCCATGCTCGTCATGGAGGAAGGCGCAATGCCTCTTCAGGTGCCTAATGAAATTGAAAAATATATGCAGACGCCAGTCGCCGCAAATACTCCACGGATCAACAGTGCAACCGTTTATGGTGCAAGACCCGGTCATCCTTTTCTGTTTGCCATTGCTGCATCCGGAAAGAGACCCATGCAGTTTGAGGCATCAGGATTGCCAGCAGGGTTGAAGCTTGACAGGCAGACCGGGATTATTACCGGTAATGTTGCGAAAAGTGGACATTACAGGGTAAAACTGACGGCATCAAATACGCATGGAAGCGTTAAACAGGAGCTGCATATCAGGATAGGAGATACCATTGCACTTACACCTCCAATTGGATGGAATGGCTGGAACAGCTGGGCGCATCAGATCGACAGGGAAAAAGTACTGGCATCTGCGCGTGCCATGGTCAGCTCCGGATTATCAAATTTTGGCTGGAGCTATATCAATATTGACGATACCTGGCAGGGTGTGCGTTCAGGAAAGGATTTTGCTTTGCAACCCAATGAAAAATTCAGGGATTTTAAAGCGATGGTTGATACAATACATGCTATGGGATTAAAAGTCGGTTTGTATTCCACACCTTATATCTCAACTTATGCAGGTTATCCCGGTGGCTCTTCTGATTACCCTTCAGGCGGTGAAACACACGCGTTAATCAGCAAAAACAGACAACCCTTTATGCGGATTGCCGCCAACAGGTTTGAAGAAGCTGATGCCAAACAGATGGCTACCTGGGGTATAGATTTCCTGAAATACGACTGGCGTATTGATGTGAATTCCACAGAAAGAATGGCCAAAGCCCTCCGGTATTCGGGAAGGGATATCCCGTTGAGTATTTCCAATTCTGCACCATTTGAAAAAGCAGCTGACTGGGTTCGTACCACGCAGATGTTCAGGACTGGTCCGGATATCCGCGACAGCTGGAACAGTCTCTGTACAACAACCTTTTCACTCGACAAGTGGTATCCCTATACCGGTCCGGGTCACTGGCCTGATCCGGATATGATGATAGTTGGCAATGTGAGCACTGGTGCAGGGTTGCACCCTACCCGGCTAACTGCAGATGAGCAATACAGTCATGTGAGCCTCTACGCACTGTTGGCTGCTCCCATGCTCATCGGTTGTCCGATTGAGTCACTGGACTCCTTTACACTGAATCTACTGACCAATGCTGAAGTTATTGCCATTAACCAGGATCCGCTGGGTAAGGGTGGCCGCATGGTACTCGAAGAACATGGTATCCAGGTTTGGCTGAAGCAGCTGGAGGATGGTTCGTATGGGTTAGGACTATTCAATACCGCCGAATATGGAAAGACACCGGCATCCTATTTCAGGTGGGGCAATGAAGTTTCAAGACATTTTTCGCTGGATCTTTCCCGGATTGGATTGAACGGAACCTGGCGGATCAGGGACGCTTGGATCCAGCAGGATGTGGAACATCATACTGGAATGATTTCAGCTTCAATCCCTCATCATGGAGTGAAGCTTTTACGGATTTATCCGACCAGATCACCCAAAGAAAATTTCAGTATACCTCAGGTGGCTAGTCCTGCCCGAAGAAAAGAAATTCTAAACAGTCAGTGGCAGGGACTTCAAAAAAATATTCCTACGACGAGTGTCAGGGATTGTTTCCTTTTTTTGCTCGATGCATTGGATACAAGATCGTTTACTGATGAGCAATTGATCCGAACCATTGAACAGGTCAAAACCAGGGTCATAACAGACAGCACAAAGCCATCATTTGGTAATATGTACTGGGGATGGACGGAGACAGGCGGCGATGTAGGTGATGGTAACAATGTAGAGTTTTGTGTGCAGTACGGCATACTGATCAAAATCCTTTTCAATGACAGACTCACAAACGCTTCACGTGCAGCACTTGATGACCTGTTTATGAAAGCACTTGTTGGGGTGAGGCGACAACCCGTCAGGATTTCCTATACCAACATTTACCTGATGCGTGTATGGAACCTGGTTGCATTGGGTGAAACCTATCAGCTTCCAGCTGTGGTTGAAGAAGGCCGGAAGGCCTTTGATATATGGTTGAAACATGTAGCCAACTATGGTAACAGAGAGTATGATAGTCCAACTTATTCAGGTGTTGACCTCGAATCATTGCTATTGCTAAGCAGGTTTACATCTGATGTGGCTATCAGACAAAAAGCAAAGGATGCACTGCAGTTTTTTCTCACAGATATTGCGGCACATTACAATGAACAGGGTGGGTACCTGGCTGGAGCACACAGCAGGGATTACAACAGGGTATTTGGAAAAGATTTACTCGAAGCACGTTACATGAACCCCCTCTTAGGCGGCGACAACAGGAATGATCAGCTGTTTCACCAGGTTTGTTTTTCTATTTTGAAAGAAAGAGGACTGGATAAGGAGCAAATGAAACTCATGAGGAGGAACGATAAATTCATTTTGCAGCGCTGGGATAGTCTTGCCCACACCTATGCATTCGACTACCATGGCAAAAATTTTTCCATCGGCTCATCTAATCAATATTACAGTCCGGACGATAAGTCTTTCATCGTGTACCTTCATAGTCCACGCATCCCCGCCATGCCCAATATCGTGTATGTTCCTGAGGGTCGGGATGACCATTATGGAACCTGGGGTTCAACAGGCATGGGAGAAAAGATGAAACACCTTATGCCCCGCGGTTATCCTGCCAATGGCGGTTGGAATAAGACCAGGCATCTGATGCCTTTCCAGCAGGTTGTACAAAACAGGAATGAATTTGTTATGCTGGTGTCTGGCGATAAGGATCATAATGCTATCAGGGATTATCTGAATTCTACCATTATTTTACCAGATTATTTTGACGAACTGTGGATGGGTGACAGCAGGATTAATAAGCCTGCTGTTGGTCAGCATGTTGCGATGAACAGCACCAATACCTTCTTTGCCCTTTTTGAAGATGTAGCCATTGCTATTCGTGTGTTGTGGGACAATGCCGCGGGGAACCGGTTTGCCCTGCACAATGACGGTTTCAGGTTTGCGTCGAACCGCGAAGACTTTGAATTAAAACACAATGCAGCTTTGCGACTAACATTGCAACATCCGGAAGGGAAAAAATTGGGTATTGCTATGTGGTGGAAAGTGCAGGAAGGTATAAAGGGTGATCAGGATTTTGCAGCATTCCGCCGGCAGGTATTGGGAAGTGCGGTTGATCTGACTTTAACCAATGGCATAATCGATGTGGCTGTTCAGACGCAGGCAGGAAAGCTCGGAGTCAAAGCTGACCTGAACAAAAAGCTGCGATTGGCTTATTACAATCCTTTCCGGATGCCCGAAGATTTTCTTTTTCAGGTAGACGGCAAAGAAATAGATAAAAAATTTAAATACATATACAGGTGAGTATAAAAAAATATTATTTAATTATTGTAGGTTCTTTACTGCTTCATGCCACTGGAATTCATGCGCAACCCAAAACATGGGTTGATTCACTGGAAAAGCATGGCCGCGAGGTTTTTATGCCGGCTGAGAAGTATAAGTGGGACTGGGGCCAGGCAACTTTTTTGCATGCGCTGAAGCAATTGCATGCAGAAAAGCGGGGTAATAATCCGGCACTGTATGCCAGCTATATCCAAAAAGCGATGGAGGTTTCCCGTCAGGTTGCCAATGGCAGACACCCCAATGCTGTGGCCTCGGCGCATGGTATTGTTTTCCTTGCCAGAACAACGGGAGACAGTTCATTTAAGCGATGGGCAGAAAGTATACTGGCTGATTACCTGCAGATTCCAAGAACATTTAATGGCGGTGTATCGCACCGTGCAGAAACACTGGAACTCTGGGATGATACAGTTTATATGCTGAGTATGTTTTTGGTTGAGATGTATAAACTGACAGGAGATGAAAAATACATAGCATATTTTCTCGAGCAGTTCAACAGTCACCATGAAAAATTATTGGATAAATCGTCAGGACTATGGGTTCATGGCTGGGATGCCGACAGTGTTTTTTATGATGATGGATGCAGTGTGAAAAACTGGCCAGATAAGCAAACGCACCGCAATGACCAGATTTGGGCAAGGGGGAATGGCTGGGTAGGCATGGCACTCGCCGATGCACTGGAAGCTGTTGGTCCACGCTCTCGTTTCAGTAAACCGCTGGGAAAAGCATTGCTGCATTTTATCAAAGCTATCGAACCCTTTCAGAATCAGGAATCCGGTCACTGGTACCAGCTGGTCACCTTGCCTACGCTCAGGGGAAATTTTCTGGAGAGTTCCAGTACGGCCATGTTTGCCTATGCCATTATCAAAGGAATTCAGTTGCATGTAGTGCAGCCCAAAACATATCTGCCCATGGCTGAAAAAGCTTATACTGGTCTGCGCAGGCTGAGTATGCGTAATCCGGAAGGTACAGCATACCTGGTACCAACACGCGTTTCCGGAGGAACCTGTGTGGGTGATCAGGCCTATTATCTTGGAAGAAAAATAACTGAAGGCACCGGATTTGGGTATGGTTCAATGATCATGTTCGGGCTGGCCTTTGAAAGCTATATGTTTAATAAATAATAATCAAAATAAAACCGGTTATGCATAACAGGAGAACGTTTATCAGAGATACCGCCCTGCTGACAGGTGGTTTTGGCATGTCTGCTTTACCATTGGAATTGACTGCGGCATCCAGAAAAAAAGTGGCACCGAGCGACAGGGTTAATGTAGGCTTAATCGGTTTGCGTAACCAGGGATTCAACAATGTACGGGCATTCCTAAAATGCAGCGATGTTAACCTGATCGCACTTTGTGATGTAGATGAGACGCAGCTGACAAGAAGAAAAGAGGATTTGAAGAAGGCTGGGGTGGATGTTCCACACCTGTATAAAGACTATCGGAAAATGCTCGAGCTAAAAGATCTGGATGCGGTTATAGTGGCAACACCAGATCATTGGCATTGCCTGCAACTAACAGACGCATTGTCGGCCGGCAAACATGTGCATGTTGAAAAACCCGTTGCCAACTCCATAGCTGAAGCCAAAGCCATGGTTCGTGCAGTTGAAAAGTCAGGCAAGGTGGTTCAGGTCAACC
Source organism: Chitinophaga pinensis (assembly GCA_945862385.1). Classification (GTDB taxonomy): domain Bacteria; phylum Bacteroidota; class Bacteroidia; order Chitinophagales; family Chitinophagaceae; genus Pollutibacter. The sequence continues at coordinate 36,579 of CAMAXV010000018.1, read as the reverse complement.
AGTGGCAGCGCAGTCAGCAGCATTTTAAGGAAGCAATCGACTACGTGAAATCAGGAAAACTTGGAAGGATTGTTACCACCAAGACCTGGATGTACAGGGGAACGGATCCTTTACCGGTAGTTCCTGATGGACAGGTTCCAGCAGGTGTGGATTATAATATGTGGCTAGGACCCGCTGCACGCAGACCTTTTAATGCCAATCGCTTTCATTATGAGTTTCGTTGGTTCTGGGATTATGCAGGTGGACTCATGTGCGATTGGGGTGTGCATTTGATGGATATCATGCTGTGGGGAATGGAAGCAGGCGAACCCAAGTCGGTTTCCGCATCAGGTGGTAAAAGGATATTTGCCGATGATGCCAGAGAAACGCCCACTTACCTTCACGTGGTTTATGATTACGGACATTTCACCAATACCTGGGAACATTATATGGGGGTTTCAGGATCCCAATACGGACGTGGACATGGTATTGCTTTTATCGGTACAAATGGTACATTGGTAGTCAGCAGGAACAACTGGGAGGTTATCCCTGATGGCAGTAAGAATGCCATTAAAATTGAGCCAGTTGCATTGCGTGAAAAAGTGGATGTTGGCCTGGATCTCCATGCCAGAAATTTTGTTGATGTCATTAAAAACGGCAATCTGAGTGAACTTGCTTGTCCCATTCAAGCCGGTGCGCTGGTTGCCATGCATGCACATATGGGTAACATTTCCTATCGGGTGGGAGATAAGATTAACTGGGATGCAGCCAAAGGCACTTTTGATAACAAAACAGCCAATGCGTTAATCAAGCCGGTTTATCACAATGGTTTTGTTTTCCCTTCCTAATGAATCCCATATGATGAAAAGACTGTGGTATATACTTTTTTTGTTAACTGCTAATCAATTACCAGCGCAGGAAACCTTTCACCCTGAAGAGCTCGTGAATCCACTGATGGGAACAGATTCACGCGTGGGCTTTTCCAATGGCAATACCTACCCTGCCATTGCATTACCCTGGGGTATGAACTGCTGGACACCACAAACCGGACCTAACGGAAACGGATGGCAGTATCAGTATGCTTCAGACCGGATTCGCGGATTCAAACAAACCCACCAACCCTCACCCTGGATAGGAGACTATGGTCAGTTTTCAATTATGCCCATGACAGGGAAACTGCGTTTACAGGAAGAGCAGCGAGGCAGTTTTTTTTCACATAAGGCAGAAGAGGCGAGGCCTTATTATTACAGTGTTTACCTGGCAGATGATCAGGTGCAGACAGAAATTGCACCAACAGAGCGGGCTGCAGCATTCCGGCTTACCTTTCCGGAAGCAGACAGCAGCTTCATCCTTATTGATGCATTTGACAGGGGATCATCCATCGAAATCATACCATCAGCAAATAAAATAATAGGTTATACAACCCGGAACAGGGGCGGAGTCCCGGGTAATTTCAGGAACTATTTTGTCATTGAATGTGATAAATCATTCACTGTTCACTTTACTATTGATGATCAGTTACAAAGAAATTCAGCAAATACTTTTACTGGCGGACATGCCCAGGCGGTTGTTGGATTTTCCACCCGAAACAAAGAGCAGGTTCACCTGCGTGTGGCATCATCTTTTATTTCTCCTGAACAGGCACAGCTTAATCTTGATCGTGAAATGGAGGGAAAAGGGTTCGACAGGGTGTGTGCAGATGCCAAAAAAATCTGGCAAAAGGAATTGATAAAGGTAAAAGCGGAGGGAGGTTCTGAAGAGCAACTCCGTACATTTTATTCCTGTCTATACCGGATGCTGATGTTTCCGCGCAAATTCTATGAATTTGATGCCCGTCAGCAGATGGTGCATTACAGTCCATTCAACGGAAAAGTTGAATCGGGCTTCATGTTTACTGATACAGGATTTTGGGATACATTCAGGTCGCTATTCCCCTTTCTCACACTGGTATATCCAGAGATCAACAGCCAGATGATGCAGGGGCTGGTAAATACCTACAAGGAAAGTGGCTGGTTGCCGGAATGGGCCAGTCCGGGTCACAAGAAAAGTATGATTGGCAACAATTCATCCTCCGTCATTGCAGACGCATACCTGAAAGGCATAAGGGGTTTTGATATTCAAACTTTGTACGAAGCAATCCTGAAAGGAACACGCGGTGAAGGACCCATCAATACTCTTGGCCGCAATGGTGCTGAAGCTTATAATAAGCTGGGGTATGTTCCAGTGGATGTATATGGAGGGAGCGCTGCGAAGACACTTGAGTATGCCTATGCCGATTTTTGTATAGCGCAGCTTGCTGCTTCATTGAAGCGGCCTGCTCATGAAGTGGATACATTTTTAAAAAGGGCAGGAAATTATAAAAACCTGTTTGATCCCCGGCATAACCTGATGCGTGGAAGAAGGGCTGATGGGTCTTTTGAGGCAGCGTTTAATCCTTTTCGCTGGGGCTTTGAATTTGTGGAAGGCAACAGCTGGCATTACAGCTGGAGTGTTTTTCAGGATTTTGAAGGATTGGCGGGAATGATGGGTGGGCGCAAGGAACTTGAAAGGATGCTTGACAGTGTATTTGTATTGCCACCTGTTTTTGATACCGCATATTATAAAAAGACTATCCATGAAATGGTTGAAATGCAAGTGATGAATATGGGGCAATATGCGCACGGAAACCAGCCCATCCAGCACATGTTATACATTTATAATTATTGCGGCGCACCCTGGAAATCGCAGTATTATACGCGCAAAGTGATGGATAGGTTTTATAAACCTACACCTGATGGTTATTGTGGTGACGAAGACAACGGACAGACTAGCGCTTGGTATGTTTTCAGCGCTATGGGTTTTTATCCGGTTTGTCCGGGTTCAAATGAATATATTTTCGGTTCATCTTTGTTTAAAAAGGTTACCATTGATCTCGGGAAAGGCAAGAAGTTTATCATTGAATCTCCCAACAATGCACCCGACAACGTTTATATTGGAAGCGCTTTGTTGAATGGAACCCCTTACAACAAAAATTATATTAATCATTTTGACATTAGAAAAGGCGGAGTGCTTAAGTTTAACATGATTTCTGTTCCAAACAAAAAACGTGGAACAGCAATTTCTTCATTTCCATATTCCATTTCAAAACCATCACTCAATTAGCAAATCATGAAGAAAATATTTTGGTTGATTTCAACGGCACTGTGCATTGCAATTGATTTGAATGCCCAGGCTGATATTGAGAAAAAAATTCAGACCGATCTGATTCTGGCAGAAGATGGAGATGTAGTTAACCTGGATGGAGGTGTTTTCAGTATTACAAAAAGCCTCTCTTTGGACGGCAAAAAAAATATTGTAGTCAGAGGAAAAGGCATCGACAAAACCATCCTTACTTTTAAAGATCAGACTTCAGGAGCAGAGGGGATAAGGGTCAGCAACTGTGAAAACATTGTACTGGAAGACATGACCGTTCAGGATTCCAAAGGAGACCTGATCAAGACCATGCACGTGAAGGGAATCACTTTCAGGCGTGTCAAGGCAGAATGGACGGGCAAGCCCGATGAAAAAAATGGGGGATATGCACTCTATCCTGTGCAATGCGAAAATGTGCTGATCGACAGCTGTATTGCCATTGGTGCTTCAGATGCCGGAATCTATGTGGGACAGTCTAAATACATTGTGGTGAAAAACTGCACAGCCTACAACAATGTTGCTGGAATTGAGATTGAAAATTCCCTTTATGCCGAGGTGTACAATAACCTTGCAACAGGCAATACAGGAGGAATTCTGGTATTTGATTTGCCTGGTCTAATCCAAAAGCAGGGTGGATATGTTTCCGTACACAACAACATCATCAAAGAGAATAATCTTTCCAATTTTGCCCCGAAAGGAAACATTGTGGCCAAGGTGCCAAAAGGAACAGGGGTCATGCTGCTTGCCGCCAACCATGTTGAGGTGTTCAACAATGAAATCATCAACAACAGCACCATGGGTGTGGGTATCATCAGTTATTATATCACTGAAAACAAGTTCAAAGACAAACAGTACAATCCATACCCCAGTGCCATTTCAGTGCATGATAATACTTTTGAAAGAAAGAAGCGAAAAGTGCCCTTGGAAGGGCGTTTTGCACAAATCTATCATTTCAAATTGAAATTCGGACGCAATGTTCCCCATATCGTTTATGACGGAATCATCAATCCAAAATACCGCGATGCTTCAGGAAATGTGAAGGCAGAATACATGATCTGCATCCAGAACAACAAGAACCAGAGCTTTGCCAACATTGATGCAGAAAATGATTTCAAGAATATTTCACGCGATGTTACACCATTCAACTGTAGCCTTGCACCCATTGTATTGAACAATAAACAATAAGTCATCAAGATGAAGAAGGGATATGTTGCCATTGTGCTGCTGGTGTTGATGGTCACCATTTTTTCCATGTCTTTCAAGGGGGCAGAGCAGTTTGCCTACAAACAACGTTTATCGGAATACGGGCTTTTTGAAGGAAAAATCAGTGATCAGCAACCGGTGAAAAATGTGATGCCCTATTCCCTCAATTCACCCTTGTTTTCAGACTATGCATACAAACTGCGTTTCGTGCAATTGCCCAGTGGCGAACATGTGAAATACAATCCGGATTCAGTCTTTCAATTTCCAGTAGGCACGACCATTGCGAAAACTTTTTACTATTACAACGATCAGAAAGACCCATCGAAAGGAAGGCGCCTGATAGAGACACGTATCCTCATCCATGAAGCCAAGGGTTGGAAATCACTTCCCTATATTTGGAATGAAGAACAGACTGATGCTTTACTGGATGTGGCAGGTGGAACTGCCCATGTTGCTTACCTAAACGAAAAAGGCGAAAAAATTGCCTTTGAATATACGGTTCCCAATATGAACCAATGTAAGAGCTGTCATGAAAGTAATGGTGCCATGACGCCTATCGGTCCATCTGCAAGACAACTTAATGGCGATCATGATTATGCTGCCGGTATAGAAAACCAGCTTAAAAAATGGTCGCAGGATGCCATGATGACCGGCCTACCTGCAGACATGAATGCTGTTCCTCAATTTGTAAACTACAGCGATCAAACCAAATCGATTGATGAAAGGGCAAAAGCTTACCTTGACATCAATTGTGCACACTGCCACAACAAGACAGGTCCTGCACAGACTTCCGGACTTTTCCTGGATTGGAAGACTACTGATCAATCAGCCTATGGTATTTTCAAGACCCCTATTGCTGCAGGCAGGGGATCTGGAAATCTTCAGTATGATATTCATCCGGGAAAACCAACCGAAAGCATACTTTTATACCGCATGCAGTCCACAGATCCTGGCGTGATGATGCCAGAGGTCAGCAGAAAGCTCATTCATGCTGAGGGTGTAAAGCTCATCAGCGACTGGATAAAGTCATTGAAACCTTAACGCATTAAGATGAAATACATGTTTAAATCGCTTGGCCTGTCTTTGATGGTGCTATTCATTTCCCACCATCAATCCATCGCCCAAAACAAGTTGCCTAATATCATTTATATCCTCGCAGACGACCTCGGGTATGGTGATGTCAAAGCCTACAATGCAGCAGGCAAAATCAATACACCCAACATTGATCAACTCGCCCGGCAAGGCATGCGCTTTACAGATGCCCATTCCCCATCGAGTGTGTGCACGCCAACCCGGTATGCCATCATGACCGGTCGTTATCCCTGGCGCAGTGCCAAACCTGTAGGCGTATTGAATGGCTTCAGCAGACCATTGATGGAAAACGACAGGGCAACTGTGGCTGCATTATTGAAGCAGCATGGGTACAATACCGGAGTCATCGGCAAATGGCACCTCGGACTGGGATGGACGCCAAAGCGTGAATATGCCCATTTACTGCAAAACAAGGGTTATGGAATTGACAGCGAAATGAATCCAGACCATGTTGATCTTTCGCAGGGGATGTCTGTTAGTCCGGCCAATAATGGCTTTGATTATAGCTACGTATTGCCCGCCTCACTGGATATGCAGCCCTATTGTTATGTGGAGAATGGCAGGCTGGAAGAACCGCTGACTGCCATGACCCAAGGACAAAAACCGGATACGGGATATGCAGGAGCGTTCTGGCGGGCAGGACTGATGTCGCCTGCATTTGATTTTAATGATGTCATTCCCAATTTCACCAGAAAAGCACAGGCCTTTATCTCCGCACAAACAAAAGACAAGCCCTTTTTTCTTTACCTGCCATTGCCTGCTCCCCATACACCCTGGGTGCCTGCAGATGAATTCCGGGGGAAATCCAAAGTTGGGGAATATGGCGATTTTACAGAACAATTGGATGCCTCAGTTGGCATGATTTTGAAAACACTCGAGAAAGCCGGACTATCCAAAAACACCATTGTCATTTTTACCAGCGACAACGGTCCGTACTGGAGAAGTGACTACATCAGTAAATACAATCATGTGTCAGCCGGTCCCTGGCGGGGGATGAAGGGTGATGCCTTTGAAGGAGGCCATCGCATACCTTTCATTGTAAGGTGGCCCGGTAAAGTGAAGGCAGGAACTGTGAGTGATGCCACTACCACATTGGCTAACCTGATGGCTACGGCAGTTGATATAGTTGGAGATAAAAGTGCTCAATACCGGGTGGAAGACAGCTATAGCATTTTACCTGTGCTTACTGGAAAAATGAAAGCTGTGGAGAATCAGCCTGCGGTTGTACACAGCTCATCTGTTGGATTTTTTGCCGTCCGGCAGGGCGACTGGAAACTTATATTGGGGCTGGGTTCTGGCGGATTTACAGTGCCTAAACAAATTAAGGCAAAACCAGGTGAGCCTGAGGTACAATTGTATAACCTCAAAGATGATCCCGGTGAAACCCAGAACATGGCAGCAGCGAATCCTGGAAAAGTGTCTGAACTGACCCGATTGCTGGAAACCATAAAAGCATTAAATTCATCTCATTAAAATAACTAATATGTCATTCCGCCGGTCGCTTGCCATTTTTCTGTTGCTCTGCTCCTTTGTTACTTCATGGGCACAACCCACTGTTCAGCCTGTTCAGATTGTGATCACTCCTAATCACGACAATTGGGAATACAAAGCGGGTGAGCCTGCCACATTTTCTATTCAGGTGTTGAAGTTTGGTGTTCCTCAGAAAGGGGTAAAAATATTTTATCAGGTTGGTCCAGAACGGATGAAACCAATGAAGTCAGATTCAGTTACACTGAAAGATGCCCAGTTTCAGACTGCAGGATTTACCATGAAAGAGCCGGGTTTTTTAAGGTGCGTTGTAACGACCAGGGTTGACGGAAAAGTATACCGCAATCTCACCACTGCAGGCTATGATATCACGAAGATTCAGCCGGCTGTTGAAAAGCCCGCAGATTTCGAACAGTTCTGGTCTGCTAATATCGCAGAGTTAGCTAAGTTGCCACTTGATGCCAAGTTTACGCTCCTGCCAGAACGGTCATCTTCCAAGACCAACGCCTACCATGTGAGTTGCCAGGGATATGGCGGTTCAAGGATTTATGGCATGCTGGCCGTTCCCAAGGCTCCCGGTAAATACCCTGCAGTATTGCAGGTACCTGGTGCCGGTATTCGTCCATATGCCCCCGATCTGGAGCTGGCTGATAAGGGCGTAATTGTATTTACAATTGGTATACATGGTATACCTGTCAATATGGATCTTCAGGTGTATAATGACCTTGTAAACGGTGGACTCAAAAGTTATTTCTATTTCAACCTCGATGACCGCGATAAAAACTATTACAAAAGGGTTTATACCAATGTAGTCAGGGCCAACGACCTGCTCGTTTCCCTGCCTGAATACGACGGAAAGACTCTTGCTGTGATGGGTGGCAGTCAGGGTGGTGCCCTTACTGTTGTAACTGCAGCGCTAGACAAACGGGTAAAATACATGGCAGCCCTTTATCCTGCCCTGGCAGACCTTACAGGATACTTGAAAGGAAGGGCTGGTGGTTGGCCTCATATGTTCAGCGAAGGTCATCCCTGGAACCCGCAAAGTGACAAAGCAAAGACTGCACTGGCTTATTACGATGTGGTCAACTTTTCCAGGCAGGTTAATATCGAAGGATATTACAGCTGGGGTTTCAATGACGAGACTTGTCCGCCCACTTCTTTTTATGCTGCCTACAATGTGGTTAACGCGCCCAAGCAGGCAAATATATTCCATGATACAGGGCACTGGACTTATCCCGAGCAGAGACAGGCAATGAGCCAGTGGCTGTTGTCAAAAATCAGGCCCTGATCAGGGCTTTGCAGGCCAGTCGGTTTCGATGCCCTGGGCACGGATAAAATCCTGGAATTCCCTCAGGTAAACTTTGTTTTCCCTGATTTCCCTGGGGGTAATTTTCTTTTGTCTGGCAAATGCAGCCAAACATCCCACTGCTTCTCCGATGCTCCATTCCACGGGATGCAGCCTGTAACAGCCATTGGTGATATGGGTTGTGCCGATGTTCTTGCATGCTGGCAGCAGGTTTTCAGTAGCTACCGGTATCAGGGCACCCAATGGTATCTGGAAGGGCACTGATGGGAAGTCGATGTAGTTGTCTCCCGCCGAACTCGGATGGAGGTCGATGTGGTAATACCCAATCCCCACGCTGTCTTCGAATGCTACTGCGCCGCCATTACATTTAGGTGCCGGATTGGCAGCAGATTGTTCCTTCCCTACGTGCGCTTCTGTAACGGTGAATAAAGCTTTTATTCTCCTCGATTCGCGGACGTAGGGGTACTTGGCGAGTCCGTCATCAGTACCCATGATGTCTTTTCTGAGCCGTAATCCGGACCAACCTTTTCCACCATCCGGTCTTGGCGCTTCTGTTTGCAGCCAATAGAGCAGAGACAGGCTGAGTTGTTTGGCGCGGTTGACATGTTTGGTGAATTCTTTCGGACTAACATCCACAATATTCCCAAGCATGTAATCATTCTGGGGCCAGTTAACCAGACTGATATCTCCTGGATAAAATCCTTTTGTAAAATTATTTTTATGAATGATGCGCCTGTAATTCCAAAGGTTCAGTTTATCACCTGTTGCCACTCCTTCGGGATGGAAACCCAGGGCTTTGGGTTGCAGGGTAGACGGACTGGAATAGTTCAGGTCGAGTAATTTGCCAGACCATGCCGGTGTCAGCGGGGGAATGTGGTTGCGCCAGAATGGGTATTCCGCAGGTTGTTCAATCACATGGTTCTCCCCCGGCAGATAATCAATCGCAAAGCACATCGTGAAGGCCTGATTGTTTAGGGTATTGCCTTTTTCAGGAGCATGCCATTCTCCTGTTTCAGCTTTGGATTCCGTCCCTGTTTGGTAGGCTGTTCCGGTAATCGGCAATAAATCACCCAGTTCAGTGGCATCCACAAAAAGGGGTGCTGAGAGGGTAATGCTTTTATCTGACGATAGGTGCCTGAAGGTGAGAGTGTTTACGGTATTGTTGTTTTTTGAAGCTTTCGCTGGACTGAATCCTGTTAGGATGGTCAGTTTACCTGTACTTTCAAAAGGCGCCAACATGCCCTGGAGAACTGCAAGTGCCACCCTGGGTTCGTGACAGATTCTCGAAACAGCACCATCGCCTGGATTCAGGTTTGTTCTGGCTTTTGCCGCATCGGTAAGCGGGTAATAGGTTTTGTAATATTGCCTCACACCCTCACGGAATGCCCTGTAGCTGGGTGGTGCACCATGGGTTTCAATCCAGGGATGTTCATCCGGAGGCACGCCCTGTGATGTGATTTGTCCGCCAATCCAGTCAGTTTCTTCAGTCAGAATAACGGTAAGTCCATTTCGAAGCGCAGCGAGTGTTGTGGCAATCCCGCCAAGACCACCTCCGGCAACAACCAGGTCTGCTTCAAGTGAGCCGGTTTTGCTATCGAAAGACGGATTATGCTTGTGCTCACTTGCTGCCAGCTGTCCCGTTGCCAGCGTGCCCGCAACAGTTGCAAACGCTCCAATAAAGTTTCTTCTTTCCATGAACTTGTATTCTTTTGGCAAACTATTGATTTTACAGGAAATCATCAAGAAAGGATTCCCTTGGTATTTTAATAAAATCAGTACCTTAAACATCTAAATAATTGTTATGCATCCAGAACATAAGGGTCGCGGTCTTTTCGGCATATCACTCACTGCGGCATTGGCAGGATTTATTTTCGGTTTCGACATGGTTGTAATCTCCGGTGCTGATAAAGACATACAGGCTTTATGGAATACATCAGCCTGGTTTCATGGTTTTTTTATCATGTCTATGGCACTCTGGGGTACTGTGATCGGTTCGGTGTTTGGGGGCGGACCAACAGATAAATACGGGAGAAAAAAAGTGTTGTTGGTAGTAGGACTTCTATTTACAGTTTCTTCAATAGGTTCTGCACTGGCTCAGGGGCCCTATATGTTCTCATTTTTCAGGCTGCTTGGCGGAATTGGTATAGGTATCTCGTCTGTTGCAGCACCCACTTATATTTCAGAAATCTCTACGCCAGCTTCACGCGGAAAGCTCGTGGCCATGTACCAGTTCAATATTGTCTTTGGTATTCTGGTTGCTTATCTCTCCAATTACCTTTTGTCAGGTTTTGGAGGGGATAATGATTGGCGTTGGATGCTGGGCGTGATGACAGTTCCATCGCTTATTTATTCGTTTATGGTATTTGGCATTCCGGAGAGTCCACGCTGGTTGCTTTCAACCAAAAAAGATCAGGCTGCCGCAGCTGAAGTAATGGCTGTTCTTGGTATGCAGGAAAATGATGTGGTACAGGAGGCGCCCGCCGCTGGTCATGGTTCCACAACAGGTGGTAAGGCATCCGTGCTCCTGCAGCCCCGTTACAATAGAATTATGTGGCTGGCTTTTCTTATTGCCTTTTTCAACCAGGTTTCCGGAATCAACTTTATCCTCTATTATGCACCAAGGATACTGGCTGCAGCCGGACTAGCAACGGAAGAATCCTTGCTTAATTCCATCGCAATTGGAGGTACCAACCTGGTATTCACTTTTGTTGGTTTATACCTGATTGATAAACTGGGTAGAAAGACTTTGTTGCTCATTGGATCTGTTGGTTATGTTATAAGCCTTTCCATGGTGGCCTATGCTTTCCAGGCTGGTGCATCACCTTCATTTTTGCTGACCTTCCTGCTGATGTTTATTGCGGCCCATGCCATAGGACAGGGCGCAGTGATCTGGGTATTTATTTCAGAGATATTCCCCAACCATATTCGTGGTCTGGGGCAGGCATTTGGGGCCAGTATACACTGGGTTTTTGCAGCTATCATCACCCTTGTGGCTCCTGTTTTCATTGATGAGGTGGAAGGCATCTTCAAAGATAATCCCTGGCCCATCTTTGCTTTTTTTGCCGTGATGATGGCCCTTCAACTGATTTGGGTATTGCTGAAAGTGCCTGAAACCAAAGGGGTTTCGCTGGAAGAAATCGAGAAAAAACTGGTTACTCAATAAATTCCTATCACATGGCTTATCCCAGCATTTATGATGATGCCACAACACTGGAACTTTGCAGGCGTATTGATGGCTTAACCTCACAATCAAAAGGGTTATGGGGGAAAATGACCATTTCCCAGATGCTCAAGCATTGTACAATTCCATATAAACCCATCATGAATCAGGGAGAAGTAAAAAAAGGGCCCTGGTATATCCGAATAATAGCTGGATTGTTTTTCAAAAAGACAAAGGTCAATGAAGTAGATTATCCCCATAACCTGCCTACGGCAAAGCACTTTATCATTCTCGATCAGCCCGACTTTTTATCCACCCGCGAATTGCTTAAAACGGCTATCAGGGTATCACATGCCAAGGGAGAAGCTTTCTATGAAGGAAGAATACATCCCTGGATAGGCCAACTGACATCCCGGGAATGGAGTAACATGTTGTACAAGCACCTTGACCACCACCTCAGGCAATTCGGCGTCTGATCATTTAAATCGCAAATCATGAAAAAGATTTTTATACTCATATTGCTCTGCGTCATACAATCTGCCTCAGCGCAGCAATTCACCATTCAGCTCCCCCAATCATTATCAGATAAACCACTGGACGGACGATTGTTGTTGTTGTTGTCAACCAAACCCGGCACAGAACCCCGTTTTCAGGTGGAAGATGATACCCATACGCAGCAGGTGTTTGGTGTTGATGTAGAGGGATGGGTGCCCGGAACCACCAAAACCATTGATGCCAAGGCTTTGGGTTATCCTGTTGAAAGCCTGAAGCAGATTAAGGATGGATCTTACCAGGTTCAGGCGCTTCTGCATATTTATGAAACCTTCAAAAGAAAAGACGGACATGTTGTTAAACTGCCGATGGACCGCGGTGAAGGGCAGCACTGGAATACAGCCCCGGGAAACCTTTATTCTGTACCCGCTGCTGTGCGGTTTTCAGTTGGCCAAACTGTTTTCCAGCCTATTCAGTTGAGTAAGGTTATTCCGCCAATCAAACAACCCGAAGACAGCAAATATGTGAAACACATCCGTATCCAGTCAGCCTTGTTAACGGAGTTCTGGGGTCGCCCCATGTTCCTTGGTGCTCATGTACTGTTGCCGGAAGGCTGGGATACCCATACTGATGTTAAATATCCGCTGGCGATTTACCATGGACATTTTCCGGATGATTTCGGAGGATGGAGAACAACACCGCCCGATGAGAACCTGGTGCCGGATACCGTGAAAAGATTTAACCTGATTGGGTACAATAAAATTGTGCAGCAGGAAGCCTATGATTTTTACAAGATGTGGACTGGGCCTGCTTTTCCAAGGGTTATTGCTGTTGAAATTCAACATGCCAACCCGTATTACGACGATTCCTATGCCGTCAATTCAGCCAATATCGGTCCGTATGGAGATGCCATCACCTACGAGCTTATCCCTGAAATTGAAAAGCGTTTCAGGGGCATCGGTCAGGGCTGGGCGAGGTTCATGTATGGTGGAAGTACAGGTGGATGGGAAGCCCTTGCCGCTCAGGTATTCTACCCCGATCAGTACAATGGTTCCTATGCAGCCTGTCCAGACCCCATAGACTTCAGTCACTACATGACAGTCAACATCTACAAGGATAAGAATGCCTATTATGAGGAAGGTCCATTCCGAAAAACATTCCGTCCGGGACACCGTGATTACCTCGGTCATGTTAACGCCATGGTCAAAGACATGAATCACCGGGAACTGGCATTGGGTACTAAAAGCAGGAGCGGTGATCAGTGGGATATCTGGGATGCAGTCTATTCTCCTGTGGGAATGGATGGTTATCCTAAGCCTGTTTTCAACAAAGTTACCGGAGAGATTAACAGGGAGGTGGCGGCTTACTGGAAAGAGCATTTCGATTTAAACCATATCATCCAGCGCGACTGGCACAAGCTTGGTGATAAACTGAAAGGGAAGATTCATTTGTACGTGGGGGATATGGATAATTTTTATTTAAACAACGCTGTTTATTCGGCAGAGGACATGCTGAAGGGATTGAAAAATCCCGATTGTCAGTGTGAAGTGGATTATGGAGACCGCGCAGAACATTGTTGGAACGGCGACCATACCCAGCCTAATTACATCAGCAGGCTGCGGTATCACCGCATGTTCATTCCCAAGTGGAGTGAAGAAGTTAAGAGCAGGGCCCCGCTGGGAGCCGATTTAAAATCCTGGAGGTATTGACCTTTAAAAATCTGTTTATATGAGAAAGTACTTGCTGTTTGTTCCCTTGCTTTTCACTTTTTTACTCATAAGGGCGCAGCCGTTCATCAATGAGGTCAGGGCATTTGAGCAGGCTGATTTGCTGGATAAACCTGCACCCGGTGGTATTTTATTTATCGGGAGTTCCAGTTTCACCAAATGGAAGGATGTGGCAGACTGGTTTCCGGATAAACGCATCATCAACAGGGGATTTGGCGGCTCTTCGCTACCTGATCTGATCCGGTATTTCGACAGGATTGTTAAGCCGTATGATCCCGTTCAGGTTATTGTTTATTGCGGTGAGAATGATGTTGCTGCTTCTACTGCCGTTACTGCTGATACGGTGTTGCTCCGCTGGAAGCTGTTGCATGCCATGATCAGAAAAACACATCCTCAGGCCAGAATTTCTTTCGTCTCCCTCAAGCCCAGTCCGGTCCGGGCGGCCTTCCTGCCAACCGTGTTGGAAAGTAACAGCAAGATCAGGGAATTTTGCAACAATAGCCGGAATACAGAATTTATTGATGTTTTTACCCCAATGCTAACGGAAAAAGGTGAATTCAGGGAAGAACTTTTTGTGGCAGACCGTTTGCATATGAATGAAAAAGGATACCTCATCTGGCAAAAGGCAATGGCCCCTTATCTGATGTCTACGAAGCAACTTAATCAGGTGAAAAAGTCAGGTACCCGGCCCAATATTATTTGGCTCAGTGTGGAAGATATGAGTCCGCGCCTGGGTTGTTACGGAGATTCAACCATCCCTACGCCCAATATAGACAGGCTTGCCCGCGAAGGAACAAGGTATACGCGGGTGTTCACTGCCGCAGGGGTTTGTGCGCCCAGTCGCAATGCCATCATTACTGGACGTATGCAAACCAGTAACGGCGGGCATAATATGCGGACGCTTGGTAATACGTATCCAGCACAGACAGGACTGCCTCAGAGCTATTCAGTAGTGATGCCCCTGGGTGTCAGACACCTGGGTGAGTACCTCCGGGCAGAAGGATATTATTGTACCAACAACAATAAAACCGATTACCAATTTGACGAACTCCTTACTTTCTGGGATGAGAATAGTTCAAAGGCCCATTTCCGGAACAGGGCGAAGGACCAACCTTTCTTTGCTGTATTCAACAGCAATACTACCCATGAAAGCCAGGTTTGGGCCAGGAGCAACAGACCATTAAGAGTTGATCCCAAAAAAGTGAAGGTGCCGCCTTATTATCCGGATGCGGATTCTGTACGACTCGACATTGCCCGCTTTTATACCAACATTTCAGAAATGGATGATTGGGTAGGGGAAAGGATAAAAGAACTTGAGGCAGACGGACTGCTTGAAAATACCATAGTGATGTTTTGGTCTGATCACGGAGATGGACTGCCCTATGTTAAACGCGAAGTAACTGACAGGGGGATCAGGATTCCCCTCGTGGTCAGGTTTCCGCAAAAGGAAAACCGAGCTGGGATGGTGGAAGACCGTCTGATTTCTTCAATTGATTTTGCGCCAACAGTCCTTTCACTGGCTGGTATCAGACCACCTTCAAACATGCAAGGAAAGGCATTCCTTGGCGCTTATACAGATAATAAACCCCATGAGTATGTGTTTGCTGCAAGAGACAGGCTGGATAGTGAGTACGATAGGGTGAGGTCAGCGCATGATGGACAGGTTCAGTACATTGTTAATTATAACCCTGAATTACCCAGGTATGTGGATGTTGCATACCGCAAGCAACAGCCTTCCATGCGGGAGATTTTGCGGATGAAGGATGCCGGTCAGCTTAGTAATACAGCCATGCGCTGGTTTGAACCCAAGGGAACCAAAGAAGAATTGTATGATGTAGTTGCTGATCCGCATCAGCTGCATGACCTGGCACATGATCCTAAATATGCAGAAATACTGGATCATTTCAGGAGTGCCTACCAAAAATGGCAGACAGATGTTCCTGATCTCGGTGCTGTTCCAGAGAAAGAGCTCATACTGAAAATGTGGAACAACGGATCAGCGCCGCCTGTTACATTTCCTCTGCTGGTGATGCAGTCTGGCGGGTGGACAGGAATTGTATCACCCACAGCAGGAGCAAGTATAGCCTACAGGATTATTTCACCTGAGGGCAAAGTCCCTGCAAGATGGGAAGTGTATGTCCGTCCATTCCGGATGCAGAAAGGTGAGCAGGTTGAGGCAGTAGCACAAAGAATAGGATATGCCAGCAGTTCCGCAGTTGTTGCCGATGCGCGCTAACGGGTGATATCTCTTATTCTATTCCTTTGTCAGACAATAGATACATTCTTGTGGAAGAAGAATAGTTTCCCTGATCCCCTTTGTACCTGGCGTCTATATAGAAGGCTTTATAGCCAGATGAAGGCAAGGTAACAGAAAGTTTGTTGATGGCTTGACCTTTGCCGGCAGCCACACTGCTCCATTTCTGTTTTCTGAAATCCATTGTTCCTGAATTGGCGCTCCAGATGACCATTTCTTCCAGCTCTTCCACTGGCGAGAGGATACTCAGTTCAACCTTGCCATCAGATACTTTTGCAGCGGTTTGTAAAACTGGATAAGGTTTTGATTGCAGCATTTTCCCATACATTGCACCCAGCGTTTGCAGTGCAGAAATACCCCCACCCAGGTCATGCCCGGCATTGGGTACATAATGCAGCATGGTTTCTCCGGGAATTTTATCGATGTAAAATTTGACGGCATCGACCGTCCAGTATTCATCATTCGTGCCAATAAAAATCATTTTCGGTACACCCAGTTTCTTTCGGTAACTGTATGGGTCAATCATGGTTGTGACAGCTTTGCCCTTTTTGGAAGATGTTGACTGCGGGATTTCCAGTTTCACATAATCATCAATCTGTTCACTGTAATTTCCATAGGCTTTCAGCTGGTTGTTTAAAGACACAGGCATGTTGAGCATGTCGATAACCATCGGTCCGATTGCTTTGATGCGGGGATCACCCGAAGCAGCACTCAGCCAGGTTGTCCACCCCCTCTTTGATGCACCAGCCACAAAAAAATCTTTTGTATCCCTGTTCAGCCTTGTAGTACTAAACTCCTGCACGGCATCCATAGCGCGGAGTGCTGATTTTACCATTGGGAAAAGCAGTGGCCAATCGGCCTCCCCGTCATTTTTATATTGCTGCAAGGTGAAGGAGATCAGTGCATCCTCTTTGCGGCCTTCATAAAGTGGCTGATTGGGTGTTTGTTTGAGGATGGCCACAATTGATTTGTTTTTTTCGGCTATTTGAGCAGCCACCGGCCAGAGTCCGTCTTTGGTTGACCAATTCGGTTGTTCGTTGTTGTTAGACCCACCGGCAATAATGAGCAGAGCTCCGCTATAATTTATGTGTTCTGGGACCACGATAGTCAGCTGATGACGCCAGGTGATTTTCCGCCATTGCTGTGATGTCAGCAGTAATTGATAGCTTTTTGATTTACCGATATTACCTGAGTCTTTCAAAGACCATTGATATGTTTTGTCGCCATTATTCAGGTAAGCATCAAGGGCTTTAGCAGGTTTGATGCTGGGTTGAGCAAATACTGCAAATGGGGAAAGCAGAAAGAGTAAGTGCTTGATCATACTGTTTAATTATAGATGAAACTGATGTTTGTATAAATAATTTAATAACATTTTGGGACAAAAAAAATACAATAATGATAGGCGGTAAACGTTCATAATGTTGTTACGGGCTGATTTTCATCAGTTTGTGAATAGGGTGAAAACCTTTAACACTAATTTATAGGGTATTTTATTCCGGAGACGGATTTTTTATCCAAATTTTGAAATCATGAAAACAAGTTTTATTTTAATCCTATCATCCTTCCTCCTGTATACTGCGTGTAAACATGAGATGATAAATGCCGTTCCGGTTAATCCTCAGGATACTGTAGTTGTTAATAATCCCAATCCCAGTGTTAAGTCCGATACGGTATGTTTCAATACAGAAGTGTTACCCCTTTTTATTACCTATTGTGCATCGGCTGGTTGTCATGATCCTGCAAGCAGACAAGAGGGGGTTGTTACCAATACGTATGCATCTATTATGCGGGGAATCACTGCGAAGAATCCAAACAAGAGTGAATACTATAAAGTAATCATAGAAAAGGAAATGCCTCCAGCAGGATCACCTCAGTTGTCGACTGCACAAACCAATGTCATTCTGAAGTGGATTAATCAGGGTGCTTTGAACACCAATTGTGTTAACAGCTGTGATACTACGAAGTTTGCTTATTCAGATCCTGTTGTCACCTTGCTCACCAATAACTGTAATGGTTGTCATGGTACCAAGCCCGGTTCAGGTAATGTTTACCTGGGAGATTTTGCAAGTGCAAAAGCATACATTTCGGCTAATCAAACTGCTTTCCTGAATGCCATCAATCACACGTCAACCGTGGTTTCCAAAAGAATGCCTCCCGGCAATAAATTGCAGGATTGTCAGATAGGACAATTCACACGCTGGGTAGAAAAAGGCTTTCCACAATAACGAACTATGAAAAGAAATATCATACTACTTGCAATCACTTTTTTTGCAGCATCCTGTTATTATGACAAGGCAGATCTGGTTTATCCTGTTGCCGCAAGTTGTGATACAACTGCTGTTAAGTATTCCACTACCATCGCTCCTGTACTTACAGCCAGCTGTAATGGCTGCCATGGAGGAACAGCTGCAGCAGGTGCAGGGATTGTGCTGGATAATTACAATTCAGTAAAGACCTATGTAACCAATGGGAAACTCCTTAACTCCATATTGCAAAATGGGAAAGCTTCTGCTATGCCTAAAGGTGGTGGCAAACTGGATAATTGCACGCTCAGCAAATTCTCAAGCTGGATCAATCAAGGCTCACTTAATAACTGACAATATGAACATGACAAAATCAATTCTTGCATCTTTTGTTTTCTTTTTTGCACTCGGTACTGCCGCACAGGCACAAAAGGTTTATGCAACAAAAACCGGACAGATTTTCTTCAACGCCACAGGTGGTATTGAGAAAATCGCAGCAGTGAATAACCAGACAGATTCAAAGTTTGTGGATAATACCGGACAGATGGTTTTTGCCGTACTGGTTAAAGGCTTCAAATTCGAGAATCAGCTCATGGAAGACCACTTCAATGAGAATTACATGGAGTCTACCAAGTTTCCCAAAGCTGATTTCAAGGGGTATATCACCAACATCAAAGAAGTAAATTTTGCAAAGGATGGTACTTATCCGGTTAAAGTGGATGGTAACCTCACCATTCATGGTATAACACAGAAAGTGGCAACCACAGGTACCATGAAAATTGCAGGTGGTGTTCCTGAAATCGAAGGAAGCTTCAAGGTTAAACTCAAGGATTACAACGTAACAGGTTTGTATATCGGTGAAAAAATTGCACAGGAAGCTACCATTAATATCAAGTGTAAATACTGATCATGAATTTTTCTCCATTAGTCAAATTATCTGTTATTGTTGCCTTTACAGCACTACCTTTTGCAGGTGCTGCACAGGTTGACCTTTTTGCAGAAGAAGAGACTGCATTCACCGATAAGGTTACGGCTACCTTCAAGTCTACTCGGGTTGTAAACGGACAATCCATCGAAAACGTTGGACAGGGTGTATTGGATTTCAGGATCCTGCACAGGTTCGGACAGCTTAGTGACGGAGCTTACAACCTGTTTGGATTGGACCAGGCTTCCATGAGACTCGGTTTGGATTATGGCATCACAAAAAATCTGATGGTGGGTATTGGCAGGAGTACTTTTGAAAAACAGTATGATGGCTTTGCAAAACTGCGACTGCTCTCGCAGACTACAGGAAGTAAGAATTTCCCCATATCTGTGAGCTATGCGGGTACAGTGATTTATAAGTCGCTTAAAAATACCACAACAGCGTATGTGCCATATGAAAGCGACCGATTTTCTTATGCCCATCAATTGCTTATTGCCAGAAAGTTCGGAGACTACTTCTCCCTGCAGCTTACTCCTACAGTCTTTCATTACAACTTGGTAGAGAAATCCAGTATACCCAATGATTTTCTTGCACTGGGTGTCTCCTCACGCATCAGGTTGAGTAAACGTGTAAACCTTACTGGTGAATATTTTTACCGCTTCACTAAATTGGACGGTTACCAGAACTCACTGTCAGTTGGTTTTGATATCGAAACAGGCGGACACGTTTTTCAGTTGCATGTGACCAATTCAACCGGAATGACTGAGCGAACATTCATCAACGAAACTACCGGAGAATGGGGTAAAGGAAATATCCGCTTCGGTTTCAATATCTCCCGCGTTTTTACAGTTGTCAAACCCAAAGAATTCAGATAATATGATTAAAAAGATAATCATCGGAGCCGTCATCGCCATTGTTGCAGTTGCAGGCGGAAGCTATTACTATGCCTTTGTTTACATGAAGAACAAGAAGTTTGACATGGTAAATGCAGAGGCAACATCCATTACTTCGGTAGAGCTTGTAAAGGCTTTTCAAACTGATGAAGCGGGTTCCAATGCGGCTTACCTTGATAAGGTATTGCAGATCACCGGAACTGTATCTGCAACAGGTACAACGCAAACCGGCGAAAAAACCATCACACTTGGTTCTGAAGACCCTTTCTCAGGTGTTATGGCAACCATTGACTCTACAGCTGCTGTGAATGTTGCCGAAGGAGAAACCATCACCATCAAGGGGTTTTGTAAGGGATTTCTGAGTGATGTGGTCATAACCAATGCCATTCCGGTTAAATAAACCATACAGCTTATTATTTGCTTTTGCGGCAGGATGAAATCCTGCCGCATTTTTTATTATACCTGTTATCAGATGGAATACAACCCTTTGGGTTTAAATTTGTTTTATAGTCACTATGAAAGGTAGCATCATCCTGATTCTCTGCTTTTGGATCAATTCCCTGCAATCGCAGGAGATTAGCTATTCCGCATTGGAGAGCAGCAATGATAAAAGCAGTTCATTTGATATCATTGGCAGGTTTGGTAAACAAATCCTTATTTACAGAAATATCCGGGGAAGGCATTATATCTCTGTTTTCAACAATGACATGTCTCTTGCCAGAAAGATGGAGCTGGATTTTTTACCAAGGAGGGTGCTTAAAGTAGAATTCCTTAAAGTAGACAAACAGTTGTTGTTGTTTTATCAGCATGAGAAGAACCGCATGCTCTTTTGCAGTCTTGTCAGGTTTAATACGGATGTGCGTGTTGCCCGGGAACCAGAAAACCTGGATTCTGTTGCCATTGCCGATAGCCGAGATATTGGGTTGTATAATATTTTGCAAAGTCAGCACAATGCAAGACTCATGGTTATTCAGCCCCTTGTCAATACAGAACAGATATTTGAAATTATCACACACCTCTATGATGAGAAAATCAACCTGCTTCAAAAAACCAGGATATTGATCGGTTCTCCTGGTGGTGCTGAGATGATCAGGGATTTTACGCTGGCCAATAACGGAGACCTTGTATTTTCCAGGGCCATCCCAAGAAGCGAAACGGAGAATCTCAGAAGGGTAGATATTCTAATCAAGCCTGCATACCTGGATACCATCCGCATGGCCACTGTACGATTTGGAGACCTTGCCATTCAAAACCTCAGGCTTCAGGTAGATAACCTGCACGAACGTATCATCGTTGCTGGATTATTTGCGCGGGGTAAGAAATCAGATGTGGATGGTTTTTTTTCTGCAGGTATCAGAATGGATAACAACAGTATTGCAGGCGGACAAAATACATTCTTCTCAGATAGCCTGAGGAGTGAGGTTAAAATCCGTAATAATATTGAGCGCTCTGTTTTCAACGAATTTGTGATTGATGAGATTATACCCTATACCAATGGTGGATATGCGTTGGTGATGGAAAAGAGATATTCAGAGGGTGGAAGAGGGACGGAAAGGCTGTTCAATCCTTACCTGGATAACAGTTTGCCGGGCAGAATGCAATACAACGACTTCTCTGGTAATGGTCCGGTTTTTACCATGACCAATACCCCTTATAATCCATTCCGATTGCCTATTGACCCCAAATCAATTTTGAAAAATATTGCTGGCAATGTCCTCATTTTTTCCATGGATAGTTCCAGCGTACAACAGGAAGTGCAGTTACTCAGAAAAACACAGTCAGAAGAAAATACGTCTACCTTAATTTCTTATTATCTGATGAAAAATGGTTCTGATTTAAAGTTGTTATTCAATCAGAAGGAGAAAGCAGGATTATTACTAAATGCAGTTTCATGGAAAGCCGGTGAGCGGATCAGGAGATTGCCAACACTCAAAGACCTTCGGACAGACTATAGGTATATGTCTAAGTTCGCCAAACAGATTGCAGTCAACGAATTGATTATACCTTGCTTGAATAACAGTTTTCTGAGCTTTGCCAAAGTTCAGTTTTAATCAACTACTCGTTTTATTGAAACTTAACCGCCCAGTTAAAATGGGTACTAAGTAATGTATTGTTTTTTAAATCGGATTGCCAGATTATTTTAATGCCAGGTAACCACCATTTTTTACTCCATGGAGAATAAAGCAGGTAGCAATTGGCTCCTGCAGTAAGTTGTTGTTCTGGGGAGTTGTCAATTCTATATCCAGGATCAATAATCTGAATACCGGAACCCATATTTGAACTAACATCCACGACTACATAAGATTCCGGAACAGATGTACCCTGATACCGCCCCAAGATATTCATCCCAAAACTCAGGTACCTGGTGATGTTTCGTCCAATTCCTGCCTGCAACTGAATACCCGCAGTTTGTAGTCTTAATGGTGCAAGTTCAATCAGTTGTAATGTTGATGCATCGAATGAATTGAGGAACTGATCAAATTTTTTATCAACGCCCCAATACTGCTGAAAGCTACCGCCATACTGCAGGAACCATTTTTTGCCAATAGCTTTCATTCCCGTTATATCGAGCGAAAATCCATCAAGATCATGATTGATTTGTCTGCTGTATCCACCGGAAATTTGAATAATTGGTTCTTTCTCATTGGCAGGTTGTTGGGCAAAAGTGGTTACTGTTAAAAACATTGTGCAAATAAAAATCAGGTACTTCAACATACGTTATTGTTTTGTGTATTGCCAGCTTAATCCCAGTCCGGTTATGACATCACCCCTTGTATCATTCTGGAACCCAGCCTGGAATTGCAGCTTATTTTTTTTGGTGTTGAGGAGTTCAAGTCCAACTACAACCCGATAGCCCAATGAGAGGCCATTGTAATTACCACCTCTCAGGGTAAATGTTTGCATATTTTGATTTCGCTGTACACCATATCCATTTCCTCCTGAATAAAACTGGTATCGCACCAGTCCGCCCACTCCAAAGCGAAGCGGTGTAGCGGGTACTGAGCCCAGCAGCGTTGGTGCTGTCTGGATAGCTGAGGTTATTTCGTAAACGGAACCTTGTCCAACAGGCAGAGCTGCAGATGGACCAACCAAAATATTCAGGTTAAGGGGTTGTACAACACTGCCTCCGTGCAGACTTACACCTACATTGTTATAGAAAGCGAAATACCTATTGATGGGTTTTGAGAAACCCCACTCCAGCTGCATTCCCTCCAGGTCGCCTGTTCCATGAAAGGAGTAAGCTCCGCTGTAGTGCCATGAGATTAGTTTTCCTGGTTTTGATTTTTGTGGAACACAGGTGAGGATGATAACGGTATCCTTATTTACTGATGGATAACGGTTGATGGGTTTGGGGGAAGTGATATCAGACTGCCACACGGGTTCAACAAGCGAAAGCGCTTTAAAAGGTAATTCCTCGCTTTGAAATGCTTCTATAGGGTTAGCGGTGTTTTCTGGTTCCGATTGCATTAATTCATCAGCATATGCCTCCTTGAGTTTATGTTTTTTACCTGCTGTTGTTTTTACAGGATACGATTCAGAAGCTTTATTGCTGTGATTTTGAACTGTTACATCATTCAACTGTGTTGTTTCTTGTTGACCTGATGCGTGCTCAGCAATCTCAGCTGCGGGAAGTTGATCTGCTTTTGGAGCTGATTGCTGCTGAAGGCTTTGTAGATTATTTGGGGTGTTTTTTGGTGTTTCTTGCTCTGGGATAATACTTATCACTCCGGCTAAAATGGAGAGCGGCAATAGCCATAAAAGAATTCTCCTTTTTTTCTTTCTCGCATCCAGCCTGGAGTTGATGGCATGCCAAACCTGATCAGGAGGATCCTGAGTGAAGGAGGACAGGATTTCCTGCGACTGTTTTTTAAATTTATCATTATCCATGGCTGGATTATTTTGATTTTTGTTGAAGTAGATTAACCTGTTTAGCCAGTAAAGCTCTTGCTCTGAGGTATTGGGAACGGGAAGAAGCAGGTTTGATGCCCAGCACCTTTCCGATCTCTTCGTGTGTGTATCCTTCCACAGCATGCAGGTTGAAAACGATTCGGTAACCATCCGGCAGTTTTTGAATCATGTCTGCCAGTTCTTTGGCACCCAACTTGATTTCAGGATCCGTATCTGTAATAGGATGCAGTTCTTCAGGTTGATTGTCCCACGCTGAAATCTGCATTTTCCGCTTCCGTATGGCATTTATGGCACAGTTTACTACAATCCTTCTGATCCAGGCTCCAGGTTCACCTTCAGAACGAAACTGATCCAGGTTACTGAACACCCTGATGAATGCATCCTGCAGCATATCTTCCGCTTCCTGCAGGCTCTGGGCATAGCGGTAGCAAACACCCATCATTTGCGGGGCGTAAGCATCGTACAACCTTTTCTGGGCTGCACGTTCACCATTCCTGCAAGCTTTAATCAGTTCCTCGTTTTGCATCGTTTATACATCCAACTGACAAGTTAAAGGATTCCAGCGTTGCAGGTGATGCAAAAAATATTTTATAAACTAAAACTTTAGTTTTAATTTCGACTAAATTATTAGTTATGAACAAGACGTTGACCAGGGCAGAAGAGCAGATCATGCAAGCCCTGTGGCGTTTGGACGAGGGTGGTTATTTAAAGGATATAGTAGAAGCCATGCCAGATCCCAAGCCACACCACAACACAGTTGCCACACTTTTAAAGATTTTGGTAGAGAAGGAAGTCGTGGGCATCAAAACGCCAAACAGGTACAATTTGTACTATCCGGTGTTGACAAGAGACGAGTACACTTCAGGGTCTATAGCTGGAATTACCAAAGGGTATTTTGAAGGTTCATATAAGGAAGTTGTTTCTTTTTTGGTCGACAAAAAGAAATTGTCTGTTGAAGACCTTGAACTATTATTAAAGCAGATTAAAAAGAAAAAATAATTTTATGTTACCTCTATTCATTTACATCCTGAAGGCAATCCTGGTATCAGGAATTTTACTGGGATATTACTGGATTGGTTTGCGCAATACAAGGTTTCATTATTACAACCGCTTTTACCTCGTGGGCACTGTATTGCTGAGTTTGAGCTTGCCATTGCTTGATTTGCATTGGTTTACTATATCTACACCTGATTCAGAACCTGTTCAACAGGTTGTACAATACATGTACCAGTCTGAAAGTGTAATACCCGAGAAACAGGGTCTCGCATGGGACCAGGTACTTGTATGGGCACTTTCATTGGTTTCTGCGGGTCTTCTTATCCTGTTTGGAGTGGGTGTCATAAAGGTTTACCTACTTAAATCAAAAGGAAAAGTTACCGTGATGGAGCGGTTTGATTTTATTGAAACCGCATTAGACGAAGCTCCTTTTTCCTTTTTCAGAAATCTATTCTGGAGAAAAGATCTTCCTGTTCATGATGAGACCGGGCAACGCATGTTGAAACATGAGTTGACGCATATAGAACAGTACCATTCTTACGACAAGCTCTTTGTTGCTTTTTCCACTTATCTTTTTTGGATGAATCCATTTTACTGGCTCATCAGAAAAGAACTCGAAGTGGTGCATGAATTCATTGCAGATGAAGAGGCTGTTGCTGGTGAGGATGCGGCTGTGCTGGCGGAAATGTTATTAAAGGCACATTATCATTCAAATAGTTTATCAGTTGGACAATCATTTTTTTATTCATCAATCAAAAGACGCATTATTATGTTGACATCTTCCAAAAAAGTGAGCTATAGCTATGCCAGACGCTTACTCATTCTGCCAGTAGCTATAGGTATTCTGGTTCTTTTATCCTTTACCATTAAAGATTCATTGTCGGAAAATCCGAACATTCAAGTGGACGAAGCAGCCATTGAGGCAAGCAAGTTGGATACGGTTCCTGCAAAGTACCGCGATCCTAAAACTGGACAAATCAAAGGAAGTTTTCAAATCGATATTGATGGGGATGTGGCTTCTTTTAAAGATATCAAGTCAAAAAAAGAATTGTTTAAAGTACCCTTGACTGAGTTGGCTGGTCTTTCAAATAAGAAGGTCTCAGCAGAAGGATCTCCTTTGTACACTGAGAAAAAAATCATGTTCATATCCGCAGACAGCATGTCTGCAGGAACTACATATATAACTACACCGGACGCCATTCGTTTACGTGGTGGTACAGATGGCTCCAAAGCTCCACGGGTTATCATCAATGGAAAAGAAATCTCACCTGCTGACCTGGATAAAATTGATCCGTCCACCATCAAAGAGATTGTTCTCGATGCAGTAAATAGTACTTTGGTTTCAGGGACAAAATTGAATAGTATGACCTGGACTGACGCAAATTCTGCTGATGGGAAAAAGATTGTAACGGTGAAAGTGGATTCGGTGATGTTTGATGGAAAGGCAAAGGTTGCTGTTCCTCTGCAAGGAAACGTCAGCAACATTCATATATCAGTTGATACTTCAGAAGTAGTAACTGTCACAGGATTTAAAAAAAATTCCAATGTGAGTGCCACCATAGTCCGGGCGAGTGATGATAAAATTGTAGAAAAAGCTAAAACAGACCCTAATGAACCAATAACTGTTACTGGCTATAAAAAAAATTCGAATGTGAGTACAATCACGTTTCGAACCACTGATGATAAGGTTGTAGAAGAAGTTAAAAAAGATCCTAAAACATTAACTGTCACAACAACGGATAAGGATGGTAAAAAAACCGTCACTTATGTGCAGAAATCAACAGAAAAAACTGAATTGCCCAAAGATGTACTGTATGTTATTGATGGCAAGGAAATGGAGTCTGGAAGTATGAAAGACGTTGATCCGACTTCCATTAAAATGATTAATGTTCTGAAAGGTGAAAATGCAATTAAAAAATATGGGGAGAAAGGTAAAAATGGGGTAATAGAAATTACCACAAAGAAATAATTCATGTAAGCTTCTCTTTTTTAACCGGAGTGCACATGGACTATGTATGGTTTAAGTAAGCGGCCCAAAGGGTCGCTTTTTTTATAGCTTATCGTCTACAAATCACTTAATTTCATACTTAATAATTTTCACCATGGAATTGAAAGTATATCAGGTAGATGCATTTGCAGAGCAAGCATTTGGAGGAAACCCGGCAGCTGTGGTGCCGCTGGAAAAATGGCTGAATGATGAATTGATGCAACAGATTGCGATGGAACATAACCAGCCTGAAACTGTATTTTTTGTGAAGGAGGGTGATGTTTATCATATCCGCTGGTTTACACCTACTGTGGAAGTGGATATTTGCGGACATGCCACCATCGCTTCTGCTTATGTGTTATACAATATCCTTGGTTATGCCGGTGATCAAATCAATTTCTTTTCTCACCGAAGCGGTCCGCTTTCCGTATATAAATCTGGAGAACTGCTCACGCTGAATTTTCCAACAGATACCCTGAAGCCAGTCGAGTTAGATGAGCAGCTTATCCTTTGTTTTCAGGAAACACCGCAGGAAGCCTATCGAGGTAGAAATGATTATATGGTTGTTTTCTCCAATGAGCAGCAGATCAGGGACATGCAACCCAACTGGTTACAGATTGCTACTTTGGAGTCGCGCGGACTCATCGTTACCGCAAAAGGTGGTGAAGTTGATTTTGTTTCTAGGTGGTTTGGTCCGCAAAGCGGCATCAATGAAGATCCTGTCACCGGTTCTGCCCATACAACCCTTATTCCTTATTGGCGTGATAAGCTGGGGAAAGATGAAATGACTGCCCTGCAGGTTTCTCCCCGCTGTGGCAGGCTGCATTGTGTTTATCAGGGCAACCGCGTTCTGATCAGCGGTAAAGCCAGGCATTACATGACCGGGACGATCTACTTATAGTTTCTGCTTGTGCCTAGCGCAAGAGGTAACATCTTTATTTTCCATAACTATAAAAATAGTTGTATGACTAAATAAATAGTTATATGTTTGTATAACTATAAAAATAGTTGTACATGATTAAGACATTAACCAAGGCCGAGGAGCAGGTTATGCAGGTGCTATGGAAGCTTGAAAAAGCTTACCTGAAGGCTATCACAGATGCTATGCCGGAGCCTAAGCCCCATAGCAATACGGTGGCAACGGTCATCAAGGTGCTTATTGAAAAAGGATTCGTAGATCATGAAGTGCATGGCAGGGTCCATTGTTATTTCCCGCTGGTTTCAAAAGAACATTACTCTGGATCTACAATTCGAAATATTGTCGATGGTTATTTTGAAGGATCTTTTGCAGATGTGGTGTCCTTCATGGTTCAACAGAAAGACTTGAAAGTGAAAGACCTGGAATTATTGCTCCGTGAAATGAAAAATAAAAAATAGTTTTATGGAGATAACCATTTTTCACCTGTTCAAGGTGTTCATCTGCAGTGCGGTATTATTTGGATATTACCTGCTGGTTCTCAAGGATAAAAAGTTTCATCATTTTAACCGATTCTATTTACTTGCGGCAGTAGTTGTATCATGGGTAATCCCCTTAGTTGAAATAGAATTGCAACCTCAGATTGGAACCACTTCAACTTTCTCCTATCAGCTTGCCGAGACCATTGCAGACGGTAACAGCAGTTTTGAAAATATGTCTTTTGAAGTAGAGGCTGGACTAGACTGGCACCTGCTGTTTAATTTCCTCATGGCAATTGTTTCTTTTATCATTGCAACAGGCGTCCTGCGTTCCATCTATAAGATCTTCATGCTCATTAAAACAAGTCCTGCTGAACAAATCAACAGTTACATACTTGTTTATACTGATGCAAAAGGTACACCATTCTCATTTTTTTCATACATCTTCTGGAACAGATCCATCGCTCCGCAAAGCAGCATAGGCAAACAAATGCTGGCACATGAAAGTGTGCATGCCAATCAGAAACACAGTGCAGATAAGCTTTTCATAGAACTGATGATGATAGCAGGATGGTTCAATCCCATTTTTTGGCTCCTGAAAAAGAGTTGTACCTGATTCATGAGTATATAGCCGACAGCAAGACTATTGAAAATCAGGACAGTTCGCTACTTGCTGAATTATTGTTAACAGCAGCCTATCCGCGCCACTTAAACAGAATCGTTCATCCATTTTTCTTTTCACCCATTAAAAGACGCATCAACATGTTGAAAAAAATCAATACTATACGGTTTAGTTATTTCCGGAGAATCATTGTACTTCCTATTGTTGCCTTGCTCTTGCTCCTGTTTGCTTTTCGCAATACAGAACAGTTAGCTACTGCCGCGGCCATTGAAAATGAGTATGTGGTTATTCTTGATGCTGGTCATGGTGGGCATGATCATGGTGTACAATCATCTGGAGGGGAAGCTGAAGCAGAACTGGCACTAGAGTTGGTAAGGCAGATCAAAGCAATGAATAAAAATCCACTTATACGGTTTGAACTAAGCCGAGACAAGGATGAGTATGTGAAACTGCAAGATAGAACGCAGTTTTCAGTTGACCGTAAAGCGAATTTGTTTGTGTCTGTGCATCTCAATGGTTCTCCTGACAAAGAAAGGCGCGGGCTGGAAATTTATTGTCCGAAAGAAGGTTCTCATGGCTACATCCAAAGTCTGCCGTTGGCCAGTATTGTAGAACAATCGCTTACCGGAATTTTCACCAGTTCAGCTGTCAAAACCCGTAAAAAACATAGCATTTGGGTGCTCGACAAATCTATGGTGCCGGCTATCCTGATTGAATCAGGGTATCTTTCAAATGCACAGGATTTAGGATTATTCAAATCCAAAAAAGAAGAAATAGCTAAAGGTATTATCAAGGGAATAGAGCAATACCTGGCACAGCAGGAAAAGAGGGTTGTACAATAATTGTTGCCAATTGAAATAGTTTATTTGAGATTCTATCAGAAAAAGAGCAATCAGCACCTTTTCTATTTTTTGAAAAAAGTTCTATAAAATAGAAAAATAATCTAATTTTGTAAAAATGAGGGGATGGTGATTGTGTCGAAAGCAATTTTAAGGGATTATGCAGAAAAGAATCCTGATGTCACAAATGCAATCTTGAACTGGTATGATCTAGTTCGTGAGGCAAATTGGAAGAATTTTTCAGTAATGAAGAAAACATTCAACTCTGTAGATGCTGTTGGAAACGATAGGTATGTTTTAACTTAAAAGGAAATCAATATCGATTAGTGGTATTAATCATATTTAGGGTGAGGACAGTTTTTATTTTATTTATAGGTTCGCATAAAGAGTATGATAAAATTTCTGCTGATACAGTTGGACATATAAATTTCGGAAAATGAAACATGAGATCAAGTCGAAAAAAGAGTATCACCAAACAATGGTAGAGGTTTATGATCTCATGAATAAAGGTGAACACAATCTTTCTGAATGTGAAATGAACAGACTTTCAGTGTTGGCTGAAGAAGCAGAGCGATATGAAGATGAAGTACTTCAGTTAAGACCATTGCAACCGCCAAAAACAATACAGGAAATGGTTGAGCTTAAAATGTTTGAACAGAAAATCACACAATCAACACTCGCAGCATATCTTGGGTTATCAAAGTCAAAAGTATCTGAGATATTATCTGGAAAAAGAAAACCTGACGTCCTCTTTTTAAAAGGGATATATGAAAAATTAAAAATTGATGCTGATTTTCTACTGAAGCATGTTTGAATGATGTTCATGCGAAATTGATTAAATTCACACAATCAATGAATGAATGAATTTATCTGCTCATGAAAAAATATTATTCCCGTCCGCTCATTTACCTGTTTGCAGTCATCCTGACAAGCCTCTCATTCCTTTCTTCCAAGCCGGAAAGTCTCCTGCCATGGATCAATGAAAACTTTCAGCTTGCTGCAGCCAAAACCAAAGCCATGGCTCAGGCCTCAGGCGATAGCAGCCGGATTCCCGTAACCATGAAAACAGCAGGTCAAGCTCACCTGGCGAATTTATACGACTGGCGAAGCGGATTTTTTGCGGGAAATATGTGGCTCCTGCACGAGTATACGGGTGATGCGCAATGGCAGCAGGAAGCCAGAAAATGGACAGCTGCGCTGGAACCGCTCAAGGATTTCAAAGACCACCATGACCTGGGTTTCATGATGTATTGCAGCTACGGTGCGGGTTACCGGCTCACCAATGATGCACGTTACAGGGATATCCTGGTGCAGGGAGCAAGATCACTTTGCACGCGGTTTGATCAAAAAACGGGTACCATCAAATCATGGAACAACTTCAAAAGCTGGACTACCGGAACGGTATACAAATTCCCGGTCATTATCGACAATATGATGAACCTGGAACTACTCTTTTTTGCGAGCAAAGTCACCGGAGATCCCTACTTCAAAAAGGTAGCCATCACCCATGCCAATACCACCCTGGAAAATCATTTCCGGGATGATTTCAGTGCCTACCATGTGGTTTGCTACGACGAACAAACAGGTAAAGTAGTAGCCAAAGAATCTGCCCAGGGGTATGCACATGAATCGGCATGGTCTCGCGGACAAGCATGGGCGCTATATGGCTATACCATGACATACCGCGAAACAGGGGATAAAAAATACCTGAAACAGGCACGCGGACTGGCCAGTTACCTGATGAAGCATCCAAACCTGCCAGCAGATAAGGTGCCTTACTGGGATTACCATGCAGGAAATCCTGCCTATACCCCCTGTGGAACCAATGCAGCAAAATATAAATCAGGTGTGCAGCCACGCGATGCATCAGCAGCAGCCATCATTGCATCAGCATTGCTGGAACTGTGTGATTACGTTCCTAAGAAGGAAGGTGCTGAGATGATTGCTTTTGCTGAAGCATCACTGAAAGCTTTGTCGTCTCCGGCATACAGAACACCCATGGGTGCCAATGCCAATTTCCTGCTGGCACATTCAGTAGGCAGCATCCCCCATGGTGGTGAAATCGATGCTCCCCTCATTTATGCCGATTATTATTTCCTGGAAGCATTGCTGAGGTTGAAAAAGCGGGTGTCTTGATATTGGTTAATTTTACACATGGACTTTAAGGAATTGCAGTCAGGTTTTGAAGGTGAGCTGTATTTCAAATCAGAAGGTGCTGAGCTGGCAGTGCGCCGCATCTATGCCACTGATGCCTCTGAATACCAGGAACTGCCGCTGGGAGTAGCTATCCCGCGCAATTCAGCCGATTTATGCAAACTGATTTCCTATGCGCGGTCCATCAAAACAACCCTGATACCGCGGGCAGCAGGCACTTCCCTGGCCGGACAAGTAGTGGGCAATGGCATCGTGGTAGACATTTCAAAGTACTTCACTGGCATTGTAGAACTGAATAAAGAGGAGAAGTGGGTGCGTGTGCAGCCTGGTGTTATCCGCGACGACCTCAACGCTTTTCTGAAGCCTTACGGGTTGCAGTTCGGTCCGGAAACTTCCACCGCC
The DNA here is from genome assembly GCA_945862385.1 of Chitinophaga pinensis. GTDB lineage: Bacteria > Bacteroidota > Bacteroidia > Chitinophagales > Chitinophagaceae > Pollutibacter. The sequence continues at coordinate 4,342 of CAMAXV010000018.1, read as the reverse complement.
AGCAGGGCCATGATTGGTGGGATGATTGGTAACAATTCGTGTGGACTTCATTCCATCTCCTGGGGTAATACGCGTGATCACCTGCTTGAAGTCAAAGCCATCCTGCACGATGGAACTGAAACAACATTTGGACCGTTATCGCGCAGGGAGTGGGAGGCTAAAGCACAACTCGACAATACCGAAGGTCAGATTTACTCCGGGATCAGTGAGCTGCTGGGCGATACTGAAAACAGAAGGATTATTGCAGCAGGATTCCCGGATCCGGGAATCAAAAGACGCAATACGGGCTATGCGCTTGACCTCCTGGCTCAACATTTTCCTAAATTGGAAAGCGCTAACCTTTGCACCCTGATAGCTGGTTCCGAAGGCACACTCTGCTTCATCACCGAAGCGAAGCTCCAACTGATGGAAATTCCACCACCTCATGTGGCCATGGTGGCCGTTCATGCCGCATCCATGCAGGAAGCGCTGAAAGCCAACCTGGTAGCCCTGGAGAAGGGATGTGCAGCCTCCGAACTGGTGGATGATTTCATCCTGCAATTCACCAAAGGACATCCTGATTTATCAACCAACCGCTTTTTCATAGCAGGTGAACCCAAGGCCATTCTCATGGTGGAATTCTTTGCGGATGATGAGCAAATATTGCACGACAAGTATTCATCCTTCATATATGCGCTGCAACAAAACGAACTGGGCTATGCCTATCCCGTTTTGCAGGGTGAGCAATGCAAATTGGCCTGGGATGTGCGCAAAGCAGGACTGGGCCTATTGCGCAACCTACCCGGAGATGCGCGGCCAGTAAACCTGATAGAAGACTGTGCTGTGCTCCCCAAAGACCTTCCGGCTTATATCGAACAGCTGGAAAAACTCCTGCAGCAGCATGGTGTACAATATTCCATTTATGCCCATGCCGGAGCGGGGGAGCTGCATGTAGAACCCATCATCAACCTGAAAACAACTTCAGGACAAAAACAATTCAGGTCCATTCTCCAGGATACAGTTGAACTGGTAAAGTCATTCAATGGCTCGTTATCAGGTGAACATGGCGATGGCAGACTCCGGGGAGAGTTCATCCCGCTCATCATGGGTGAAAATGTATATGCCTTGTTCCGCGACCTGAAATCGATTTTCGATCCCAACCGGATATTCAACAGCGGGAAGATAGTGGATACGCCTCCAATGGATGCTATGTTGCGGTATATAGCAGATAATCCCTCTCCTCAGCCCAATACCGTTTTCAGTTTCAGGGCTGAAGGTGGCTTCCTCAAACTCGCAGAAAAATGCAGTGGGTCAGGCGATTGCCGGAAAACTGAAATAACCGGCGGAACAATGTGTCCGAGTTACATGGCTACACGAAGTGAAAAAGATACTACCCGGGCCCGTGCCAATATCCTTAGGCAGTTCCTCACCGGAGAGGATTTAGTACCGGTGAAGGAAGAAGAAGTGAAAGAAATCCTGGACCTCTGTCTATCATGTAAAGCCTGCAAAACGGAATGCCCTTCAGGTGTTGATGTGGCAAAAATGAAGGCTGAATTTATGCAGTCCTATTACGATAAAAAGGGAGTACCAACCCGCACCAAACTCATCGCCGGTTTCGGCAGTCAGATGAGGCTGGCAGCCCGTTTTTCATGGCTCTATAATACCTTGGTTGGGTTCAGTCCGGCCAGGATGCTGCTGAATAAACTGGTTGGCTTTCATCCCAACAGAACATTGCCACAAGTGGCCACGCAAACCTGGCGCAGTTGGTTTGAGAAAAGGAAGAGAAATACAGAGAGACAAGGGACAAGTAAAAGTAAAGGCAGGGTATACATTTTCTGCGATGAGTTCACCAATTACAATGATGCGGAAATAGGGAAAAAGGCAGTGCTGCTGATGGAGGCATTGGGCTACGAAGTGCTGATGGCTAATCATCCTGAAAGCGGCCGGGCACAGTTGTCGAAAGGATTGGTAAGAGAAGCAAAGGAACTGGCCAGCAAGCAGGTTAGCGTTTTTTCCGCACTCCTCTCAGATGATATTCCGCTTGTAGGCATAGAACCCTCAGCTATTCTGGGTTTCAGGGATGAGTTTCCTGCTTTGGTGGATGAAGAATTACAGGAGGATGCCAAACGTGTTGCCAAACAGGTTTTTCTTTTTGAAGAATGGTTTATGCGCGAAGCCGACAAAGGAAATATCTTACAGGATCAATTTACCACAGCCTCCCAACAACTCAAAATACACGGGCATTGTCACCAGAAAGCCCTAAGCTCCATGACGCCTGTTAAACGCGCCCTTTCCTTCCCCCAAAATTACGAAGCCCGACTTATTCCTTCGGGATGTTGTGGTATGGCGGGGTCTTTTGGCTATGAAAAAGAGCATTACGATCTCTCCATGCAGGTGGGAGAACTGGTTTTGTTCAAGGCTGCCAGAGCGCTGAAGGAAGAACAGCTGTTAGTTGCTGCAGGCACCAGTTGCAGACACCAGATTAAGGATGGAACGGGTAAGAAAAGCTATCATCCGGTTGAGGTGCTTTACAATTCCTTAAAGCAGCCCTAGACCTTATTATCACTTAACACAATGTGCAATTTAAATGCGTTATTGAAGTGGTAAATCTATATGTTATGCCACTATAATGGAGACTGAATCCCCTCCTGGCCAGGAGGGGTGGATTCCGTGAGCGAAGCGAAACGGAAGACGGGGTGGTGGACTGAATATCTTACACCCACCACCCCGTCACCTGCCTACGGCAGGCAAGCTCATTCGCCTGCACCTTCGGTGCCGTCTCATTCGTGCCACCCCTCCTGGCCAGGAAGGGTGTTAAAAATTAGACTTTTTTGAGTGGCTAAATTAAACCTCAGAATTCTGCTTGAATTAATAAATTGAAACCGCTAAATGCTACAGAATAAGGATGGCATTCGGTAATGTTGTAAATTGTTTCCTTAATTCCAGCTTGCTTTATGAAGTCCTTTTTTTCACGCATGTTGCCCTTGCTTTGCTGGGCATGTTTTTTTTCAGGCATTGCAGATTACGCTCCCCGGCGTACCCATGAGGCGGATGTCATCATCTATGGTGGAACTGCTGCCGCAGTTACCGCAGCCGTTCAGGTTAAAGCCATGGGGAAGTCGGTCATCATCGTATCACCAGATAAACACCTGGGCGGCATGTCTTCAGGCGGACTGGGATTTACAGACACGGGGAATAAAACAGTGATTGGCGGACTAGCAAGGGATTTTTACCACCGCCTCTTCCTGCATTACAATGACGAGAAGGCATGGCAATGGGAGAAAAAAAGTGAATACGGCAATGTGGGTCAAGCGACGGTGGCACTCGATAGTACTTACAAAACCATGTGGATTTTTGAACCGCATGCAGCAGAAGCAGTATTTGAGCAATATGTGAAAGAAAATAACCTGGATGTTCACAAGGAGCGTTGGCTCGACAGAAACAAAGGGGGCGTGACAGTTAAAAATGGACAAATAATCGCCATACGTACCCTGAATGGAAGCATTTACAAGGGTAAGATGTTCATTGATGCCACCTATGAAGGTGATCTCATGGCAGCCGCTGGTGTTTCTTACACCGTGGGGAGAGAAGCCAATGAGGTCTATGGGGAACAGTGGAATGGGGTACAAACAGGGGTTTTTCAACACAGACATTATTTCATGCAGCCAGTTGATCCCTATAAAATTCCAGGAAATCTGGCGAGCGGACTACTTCCGGAAATCAGTGCAGCTCCTCCTGGTCAAAAAGGTGCAGGAGATAAAAAATTACAGGCTTATTGTTTTCGGTTGTGTATGAGTAATCATCCGGAAAACCGGGTTCCTTTCCCCAAACCTGAGGGGTACGACCGTTCACGATATGAATTGCTGGCCAGGGCTTTTGCAGCCGGATGGGGCGATGTGAGGGAAGTATTCTCCAAGTTCGATACTATCCCCAACAGGAAAACAGATACCAACAACCATGGTCCCATGAGCAGCGATTACATCGGCGGGAACTATGATTATCCGGAAGCCACTTATGAACGCAGGAAAGAGATTATTAAGGCCCATGAGCTGTATCAGAAAGGGTACCTGTATTTTTTGGCCAACGATACGGCAGTACCTGTAGCGGTGCGAAAAGAGATGGCTAATTTCGGACTGGCCAAAGATGAGTTTACAGACAATGACAATTGGCCACACCAGTTGTACATCCGTGAGGCAAGAAGAATGATAGGTGATTTCATCATGAAGGAAGCAGATGCATTGGGCAAAACAAATATTGTCCGTCCAATTGGCATGGGGTCTTATGCCCTTGATGCACACAACGCGCAACGATATGTGACGCCGGAAGGATACGTGCAGAATGAAGGCGATATCGGTGTGAAGCC
>CAMAXV010000017.1 GCA_945862385.1 Chitinophaga pinensis | reverse complement strand
ACATGTGCGTCGCCCCACAAGATTTTTGCATCAATTGGAACCTGTTCACCGCTTCGGATAAGGATGAGGTCGCCTACCTTCAGTTGTGTATTTTCGATGGGGAAAATTACCTCCTGATGATTTTCATCAAAAGCAATCATATTGGCCATCACTTTTTGGGACTTCATGAGGGCTTTCAGGGCACGCTGGGTCGACTGCATGGAACGGTCTTCCAGGTAATTACCAAAAAATACAAGTGTGATGATGGTAGCAGCAGTTTCATAAAAAAGGAACTCCTCTCCACGTCCCATCAGTGTGCCCGTAAGGCTGTAGAAGAATGCTGCAGAAGCACCCAATGCCACGAGTACATTCATGTTAGGCATTTTGTTTTTCAGGCTGATGACAGCACTTTTTCCGAAAAACGACATGCCAACCAGGTAAACCGGAATACAGAGTGTTAGTTGTATCCAGGGGTTCATGAGCCAGTGAATGTGTATCCAGGAATCAAACATATGCAGCATGAGCACCAGCGTGAATGGCAGGCAAAAAAGTAATTTTTGTGTCTGGCTGTGCAGAAATCCTTTTTTAGGTACTGCAGTTACCTGACTGCCTTCGGTTACCTGGTATCCAAGTCCCTCGATACCTTTGATAAGCTCACCAACAGGGGCTGCCTCTACCATGTCAAAAGTGACTTCGGCATCAAGTGGGTTTACACGTACATTTTTCATCCCTTGCTTGTCGAGGTACTTGTTGATGGTCAGTGCACAGTTTGCACAGGTCATCCCGTCTACTTTCCACTGTATCGTCTCCATACTACGAATTTACTGATTAAATTATCTTTGCATTCATGATTATGATGGATATTAGCTATTTCAGGGATGATTTAGGCTCAGTTGCAGGTCAACTGGCTTCACTGGCAGCGGATTACAGTATTTGTACTTTTGAGGGTGACCTGGGTGCTGGCAAAACAACCCTTATTGCAGCTTTGTGCAGTAGCTGGGGTGTAAAAGACACGGTAAGCAGTCCTACCTACGCACTTGTTAACCAATATGAGGCTTCAAACTTGCCGAAAGGGAATGCCATTTATCACCTCGATTTATACAGGCTCAAATCTGTTGCGGAAGGAATTGATGCAGGTTTGGAGGAGCATTTGTTCAGTGGCGTAATTTGTCTGGTAGAGTGGCCATCCAGGGGATGGAAATTGATTCCTGCAAGACGGCTGGAGGTGAATTTGACTGTTGTTGGACCTGAGGAACGTCGTTTGCGGGTTATATCCCGTGAAAAATGACTAACTTGTACTGAATTGTTTATCAATGCCCAGGAAGCCATTTGTAAGTAATGCGTTCAGCTATGATCCTTTGGAGGAGACCCTGGATATCAGACCCGCTGCAGCAGCGCTCACCATTGCTATCCCCAGGGAGAATGCCTTTCAGGAGAACAGGATTGCCTTAACACCAGATGCTGTTGGTGTGCTCGTTAACAATGGTCATGCTGTTTCGGTAGAATCCAGGGCAGGAACCGGAGCTCATTTTTCTGACAATGATTATGCTGAGGCGGGTGCCATCATCCTCCATGATAAAAAGGAAGTATTCCGGAACGACATGATTGTAAAATCTGCACCAGTTTCCGACGAAGAATTACCCATGCTTTCAATTGGTCAGACCATCATTTCCCCGATACATCTTCCGGTCATGAAGACCCATATTCTGGAAAAGATGATGGAAAAAAGGATTACAGCGTTATCCTTCGAAAACCTGAAGGATGAGTCTGGGCATAATCCTATTGTGAGAAGTATGAGTGAAATCGCCGGCAGTTCGGTCATGCTGATAGCCGGTCAATACCTCAGCAGTGCCAATAATGGCAAAGGGATGTTACTGGGAGGCATATCCGGTATTCCGCCTACCAAAGTAATTATCATCGGAGCAGGTATTGTGGGAGAATATGCTGCCAGAACTGCCCTCGCAATGGGTGCCAGTGTGAAAGTATTCGATAACAATATCTACAAATTAAAGCGGCTGCAGAACAATATCGGCGTGCGGCTTTGGACTTCTGTGCTGGAGCCTAAAATACTTGCAAAACAACTTAAATCTTGTGATGTGGCGGTAGGAGCACTCACTTCACATACCGGCAGAACACCTGTTGTTGTTACTGAAGAGATGGTTTCACAGATGAGGCCGGGTAGTGTGATTGTAGATGTAAGTATTGACAGGGGTGGATGTTTTGAAACAGCTGAAGTAACTTCACATGATAAACCTGTTGTTACCAAATATGGAGTTATTCATTACGGCGTTCCCAATATTCCTTCTGGTTTTGCCAGAACTGCTTCACAGGCAATCAGCAATGTTTTAATGCCCTTGCTGATGACAATCGGAGATGAAGGAGGTTTGGAAAAACTCGTTTGGCATCAGCTGAATATCCGCAACGGTATTTACCTTTTCAAGGGGTCACTGACTAATTTTCATCTCAGTCAGCGTTTTAACCTGAAATACACCGACCTTAACCTGCTCATTGCCAGTCAGCGTTAAGCAAAAACTAAAATCATGAAAGCGATTATACCAGTTGCAGGTGCGGGTACAAAACTCAGGCCACATACATATACCCAACCCAAAGCATTGATTCCTGTGGCCGGGAAAACAGTACTGAGTTATATCATAGAGCAATTGGCGGAGGCTGGGGTAACTGAATTTATCCTGGTGGTTGGTTATCTGGGAGATAAGATAATGGATTATGCCAAAACCAATTATCCTCACCTCAATATCACCATCATTCACCAGAATGAGCGGAAGGGACTTGGCCACGCAGTTTATCTCTGTAAGGATGCCGTGCAACATGACGAAGTGATTATTACGCTGGGGGATACCATCTGTGAATACAACGTTGCAGAAATGATGTCCAGGCCGGGATCTGTGCTTTGTATCAAGAAAGTAGATGACCCGAGGGAGTTTGGTGTTGCTGAAACTGATGAAACAGGTGCCGTTACCCGGGTTATTGAAAAACCACAGATTCCAAGAACCAACAATGCACTAGTAGGTATCTATAAAATTGCTGATTCTGACATGATGTTCAGGTGTCTAGAACAGGTTATGAAGGTTTGCTGCAGTGAAGATGATGAGATGGGACTGACTCCGGCGCTGGATTGTATGATTGCATCTGGAGAGCGTTTCAGTTCGCTAAAAGTGACCAATTGGTTCGATTGCGGCAAAAAGGAAACCCTGCTCGAGAGCAATGCAACCCTGCTCAGGAAATGGGGGAGTGAAGTGAACGGACAGGAAAACTTTGAAAATACAATCATTGTTCCCCCAGTAAGAATTGCTCCTGGTTGTCAGATTAGCAATGCCATAATTGGCCCTAATGTAACCATTGGAGAGCAAACACTGATTCAATATTCTATCGTAAAGGATTCTATCGTAGGCTCTTTTTCTAAGCTCTATGACGTGGTACTCAACGATTCTTTGATTGGATCTGATACTGAAATCAAGGGGGAGACCCGAACCCTGAATATTGGAGACAACACAGAGATAGACCTGGGTTAGTTTAACTCAGTTTACCCACCATATCACCAGGAATTACCCAGGCATCAAACTCTTCTTCGGTCAGGTAACCGAGTTTGACTGCCATGGCTTTTAATGTTGTTCCTTCTTTGTGTGCTTTCTGGGCAATTTCAGCTGATTTATAATATCCGATTTTTGTATTCAGGGCTGTTACCAGCATGAGTGAGTTATTGAGGTGCTTCTCAATGTTTTCATACAGGGGTTCAATTCCTGCTGCGCATTTGTCATTGAAACTCACGCAACCCTCTCCAATCAGTCTGGCGCTGTGGAGGAAATTGTAAATCATCATGGGCTTGAAAACATTCAGCTCAAAATGTCCGGTTGCGCCCCCTATATTGATGGCCACATCGTTACCCAATACCTGGGCTGCAATCATGGTGAGTGCTTCACACTGTGTAGGATTTACTTTTCCCGGCATGATTGATGAGCCAGGTTCATTATCGGGAATAAAAATTTCACCAATACCACTTCTGGGTCCGGATGAAAGCATGCGGATATCGTTGGCTATTTTCATCAGACTCACAGCTACTGTTTTCAGTGCGCCATGTGCCTCTACAATGGCGTCATGGGCTGCAAGGGCTTCAAATTTATTTTCTGCAGAAACAAATGGCAACCCTGTAAGATCAGCAATATGCTTCGCTACATTTTCCGCATAATTTTCGGGTGTATTGATGCCTGTTCCTACAGCAGTGCCTCCGAGTGCAAGTTCAGACAAGTGGCTTAGGCTGTTATGGATAGCTTTTAAACCGTGGTTGAGCTGGGATACATAGCCACTAAACTCCTGACCCAGTGTCAATGGTGTAGCATCCATGAAATGTGTTCTGCCAATCTTGACAACATGCATAAATGATTTACTCTTCGCTGCAAGGGTATCCCTGAGTTTTTCAATACCCGGAATTGTGTTTTCAATCAGCAGCTTGTATGCTGCAATATGCATGGCAGTAGGGAAGGTGTCGTTGGATGACTGAGACTTGTTTACGTCATCATTGGGATGCAGGGTTTTCTCCTTGTCTGCAAGTGAGCCTCCATTGAGCACATGACCTCTGTAGGCAATCACTTCATTGACATTCATATTACTCTGTGTTCCACTTCCTGTCTGCCATACAACAAGTGGAAAATAGTCATCAAGTTTACCTTCCAGGATTTCATTGCATACCAGTGCTATGGATTTGGCTTTATCTTCTGAAAGCACTCCGGCTTCCATATTGGTGAGAGCGGCCGCATGTTTGAGGTATGCAAATGCACGGATAATCTCTTTAGGCATCCTGTTGATGTCCTGTGCAATCTTGAAATTCTCAATGCTTCTCTGGGTTTGAGCTCCGTAATAGGCATTTGCAGGCACTTTTACTTCTCCCATTGTATCTTTCTCGATCCTGTATTCCATATTGAAAATTTGATATGCAAAGTTAATAAATGTTCATCTTTACTGCCAATGCTATTGGGTGTAAAAGGGAGAAATTAAAAAGGACGATTATCTTTTACCCAGTTGGTAATATAAGTTCCTATTTCACTTGTTGTTGTACCTGGTGCAAATAACTTGCCTGCACCATTTGCCTCAAGCTGCAGCCTTTCTTTTTCTGGTATGATACCACCCCCGGTAAGTAACACATCATTCAGCTGGTTCTGCTTCATCAATTCCATTATTCTCGGGAAAACGGTCATGTGCGCTCCAGATAAAATACTTATACCGATGACATCAACATCCTCCTGCAATGCAGTCTGTACAACCATTTCCGGGGTTTGTCGGAGTCCGGTATAAATCACTTCCATGCCCAGGTCCCTCAACGCTGTTGCAATCACCCGGGCTCCACGGTCATGCCCGTCCAGTCCAACTTTCGCAATCAGCACCCGAACGGGCCTATGGATATTTTTTTCATTCATATTCAGGTATTCAGGCTAATTCGCTAAGTGCTGTTTTTACCCTTCTCTGGGTTGCTTCCATGCCAATCAGTGAAATGATTTCAAAAACAGGTGGACCAAATTTGCCACCTACAAGCATGATTCTGAGTGGTAGTTGAAGCTCTCCGACTTTAAGTTGTGCTGCGGATGCCATTTCCTTGAACTCAGCTTCCAGTGCTGCTGCGTTATCAGCATAAGTAGCCTCTGTTTTTTCCAGCCATCCTTCAAAAAAAGCGGTTTTATTACTATCCCATTTGGGCTTGATGAGTTCAAGTTCAGGCTTAGCCGGATCCTGAAAGAAATAAGCTGATTGCTGCACAAAATCATTAAGCAACTGACACCTGTCTTTAACCATAGGAATGATGGTTCCAAGCATTTCTTCCGCTGCTTCTATGCCATTTGCCTGCAAGGTTGTCCTAACAAGCGGTTGCAACGTTGCAACAGAAGATTTTTTAATCCATTCCTGATTGAACCATTTGGCTTTCTCAAAGTCGAATTTTGCTCCTGCTTTTTGAATTCTTTCAATACTGAATCTCTCTGCCAGTTCTTCCAGGGTAAAGATTTCTTCACCACTGCCATCATTCCAGCCCAGCATGGCAAGCATGTTCACAAATGCTTCTGGCAGAAAACCCATTTCTCGGAAGCCTTTGGCTATATCTCCACTTTTCGGATCCTGCCAATCCATTGCAAACACGGGGAAACCCAGCCTGTCACCATCTCTTTTACTCAGTTTGCCCTGTCCGTCAGGTTTCAATATCAATGGCAAATGGGCCCATTCTGGCATTTTTTCCTTCCAGCCGAGGTATTCCCAGAGCATAACATGTACTGGTGCAGAGGGCAACCATTCCTCACCGCGAAAAGCATGGGTAATCTGCATGGCATAGTCATCTGCTACTACAGCAAGGTGATAGGTTGGCATTCCGTCTGCTTTGAGTAACACCTTGTCATCTACCTGGTCTGTCTGAAAGCGTACTTCGCCTCTAATCATGTCATTCAGCAGTATTTCTCTGCCTGCAGGCATTTTTATGCGGACAACATATGGTGTCTTTTTTTCCAGTTCTTGATGCAGCTCTTCGGCGGTCATGGTGAGGGAATTCTTCATTTCCATCCTTACCCTGGCATCGTATTGTGGGGATGGGTTGGCTTCTGTCCTGAACCTGTTTCGCATGTTCTCCAGCTCTTCAGGGGTATCGAATGCGTAGTAGGCATTACCCTGGGTGATAAGCTGTTCAGCGTACTGTCTGTATGTCGCTTTTCGTTCACTTTGTCTGTATGGGCCAAAATGGCCGTCCAGGTGCGGACCTTCATCAGGGGCAATGTTACACCACTTCAGGCAGTCTATGATATACTGCTCTGCACCGGGTACAAACCTTGTCTGGTCTGTGTCTTCAATTCGAAGTACAAAGCTACCATTGTGTTTCCTGGCAAAAAGATAGTTGAAAAGGGCTGTTCTTACACCCCCAAGGTGCAGTCCACCTGTTGGACTCGGAGCAAACCGAACCCTCACACTTGTTGTTTCCATATCACAAAGATAAGCAGATAAGATAAAGGGGTGATGCGATTGGCAAAACCCCTTTACAATGTGGTCAATGGATGGGAGAAATAAGGTTGGATATTGGATTAAAAACGGGCCAGTTGCTGACTGATCAGCTTGCTGTATAATTGAAACGCAGGATAAATGCGGATTCGTACATTCTTCGTAGTTATTCAGGTAAATTGGGTATTACTACTTAAGAAGTGTAAGTAATGGGTTGCAGAAATTACGCAAAATCGTTTTTAGTAGTTGCCAACAGACAACATCACCAGGGTGCATGCTTCGATAGTTGCTATCCCATTTTCCGCTGCCAGCTTAGCCAGTTCGGGATTTTCTGTTCCTGGATTGAAAATGATCCGCTCAGGATGCAGGTTGATTATTTGCTCATAAAATGCTTGCTGACGTTCAGGATTCAGGTATAGCGTTACCGTATCAATGTCCTGGTCAACCGGAAAAACAGTTTCTACGGTAACATCTGCGATGGTGCATGTCTCTCTGCCAAATGCAACCACGGGCTGACCTTTTTCTCTCAATTGTCTGATTGCAATGTTGCTGTATTGAGATTCTCTTGCAGAGGCCCCAATTACGAGGGTTTTTCTTTTCATCATTCAGCATATAAAAAAAGCCGGTTTAAGGCCGGCTTTTTCAGGTTTATTGATGTACTCAAACCAGCATGGTAACCGGATTTTCCATATACTTTTTAAGTGTTTGCAGGAAAGAAGCACCTACTGCACCATCCACACTTCTGTGATCGCAGCTAAGTGTCAGTTTCATCATTTGGGTAGTGCCAAATCCGTCACCTTTTTTAATGACAACTTCCCTGATTTTTCCAACTGCGAGGATGCAGCTGTCTGGCGGATTGATGATTGCTGTAAATTCATCAATATCCATCATGCCCAGGTTGGAAATGGTGAAAGTGTTTCCTGTGAAATCGGCAGGCTGGATTTTTTTATTCCTGGCCTTGTCATATAACTCTTTTGATTCCAGTGCAATCTGGGAGAGAGATTTCTGGTCGGCAAAACGCAGCACAGGAACAATAAGACCCTCAGGAAGTGCAATGGCTGAACCAATGTGCACATGGTCATAGGTTCTGATGAAATCCCCCATCCAGCTGCTGTTGACAGCTGGGTGTTTTTTCAGAGCGAGTGCAGAAGCCTTGATGAGCATATCCTGGAAAGATATCTTTGTTGGACTCACCTCATTCATCTGGGCCCTTGCCTTGACGGCATTGTCCATACAGATGTCCATTTTCAGGTAGAAGTGAGGAGCTGTAAACATGCTCTCACCCAGTCTGCGGGCAATTGTTTTCCGCATGGATGTCAGCTGTGTATCAACAAAACCTTCCTGGCCAGTTGTGATTGTGCGAGCCGGAGCAGCCGCCTGAGCCGCAGGCTGAGCTGAAACAGGGGCTGCAGGTGTGAAGTTGTCCACGTCTTTGCGGATAATTCTGCCACCATCACCTGATCCTGCAACCTGACCAAGGTCAATTCCTTTATCTTTTGCAAGCATTTTGGCAAGGGGAGATGCTTTGATGCGTCCGTCTGTTTGTTGAGTTGGAGCAGCAACAGTTACTGGGGCAGCAGCCGGAGCTGATGCAGGAGCAGACTGAGCCGGTGCTGGAGCAGCTGTAGCTGCAGGATTACCCAGGGAAGCAAGCAATCCGGATATATCTGTTCCGGCTTTGCCAATGATGGCGATGACATCATTTATTTTGGCAGATTCACCATCGGGTACACCAATGTGAAGGAGGGTGCCATCCGCATATCCAACAACTTCCATGGTTGCCTTGTCTGTTTCTACATCAGCCAGGTTGTCGTCAGCCTTTACGGTATCACCTACTTTTTTATTCCATTGTACAATCTTACCGGAAGTCATCGTATCGCTCAGAAGCGGCATTCTGATAACTGTTACACCCAGTTGTTCAGGGGTAACTGTGGGGGTTGTACTAGCTGGAGCCGGAGTCGGGGCAGGAGCGGCAGTTGGTGCAGGCGATGAAGCAGCAGGCGAACCTGATCCAATCAATCCCTGTATATCTTCACCGGGTTTGCCTACAATGGCAATGATTTCGTTTATTTTGGCAGCATCACCTTCTTTTACACCAATATAGAGCAGGGTGCCATCGGCATAGCCTACCACTTCCATGGTTGCTTTATCGGTTTCAACATCTGCCAGCACATCGTCACTTTTAACAGAATCGCCAACAGATTTGTTCCATTTCACGATCTTGCCTTCTGTCATGGTATCGCTGAGAAGGGGCATTCTGATCACTTCGGCCATATACCTGTATTTAGGTTTTGGTTATGAATAAAGATTGAGGGCCGAAATTACATCAATTTGGGGAAATGCCGCAACAGGTTGTTCCAAAGATTTCGGTAATTGTCAATAATCGAGGTCAAGGTTTAGCTGGTCCCGCATTGTACCTATAATTGGATAGAGGGAGACCATTTTCAGGTACTGATCTCTGAGAGACAGGGTTAATTCAGGTTTTGCTGTGGCTGATTCCGTTTCCTCTTCAAGGTTTACCCTGAATTGTATCCTTGGGTTGTTGAAGCGTTCCTGCACATGCATGAGCAGCAGGGTTCTTTCAGCTTCAATGAACTGAAGTTGAATTTTAGATCCAACCTGTATCTCGAAAATCAGGTCGTCTATAATTTTGATTGAGGCCATCCTGAAATTGGAATGACTCGTAACCTGGTTGTTTTCTGCGAGTTTTTCCTGAAACTCCAGCCAAACGATCTCGAGCTTATCCTCAGACAATTGCTCAGGAAGTTCCTGTTCATTTTTTCTGTTTTGTATTTGCTCCCTGATTTTTTTCAGCGAACCCAGTCCGCCTGCAGCAGGCATAGCAGGCTGTGGAGGTGTTTCCTGCTTAGCTCTGGCAGGCAATGTTGTTTGTGATGGAGCTGCAGGCTTTGTTTCAGCGGGCTTTATGGTTTGTGCCGGGGCCGGTTGCTGAGGCTCTTCCTGGATATACAGTTTTGCTTCAGATTTCTCTTTGGAACGGATTGCGATTGGTCTGAAGGCTACAGGTTTTAATCCCTCAAGTCGTTTTTTTTTACCCGGTTCACCATCAGAAACAAATTCCACGGCCTGCTTGAGGTGTGTGAGTCTGATCAGGTGGAATTCCACATGCAGTTTTTTATTGCGGGCCTGTTTGAAGCCCATTTCAGCTTCATTGAGTACGTTAAGTGCACCAATCATGAAAGCGGCAGGGATATCGGTAGCTTTTGCAATGTATTTGTTTCTGAATCCGTCAACAACCTGCAGCAGTGGTAAAGACCTGGGGTCTCTGCTCACGAGTAAGTTTCTGAAAAACTCTGAGAGGTTGTTTAAAAACATATCACCCTCAAACCCTTTCTGGTCGATTTCATCGTACAGGTTCAAGACTGCCGGTAAGTCTTCGTTGAAGAGCATATCGAGCAGTTGGAAAAAATAGTCTTCATCCAGCAGGTTGAGGTGTTCGAGCGTATTGGTGTAAGAGAGTTTTCCATTTGTAAAACTCACAATTTTATCTAGGATACTCAGTGCGTCCCGCATGCAGCCATCGCTTTTTTGTGCGATAACCTGAAGGCCTTCCGGCTCAGCCTGGATGTTTTCCTTGATGGTGATTTCCTGCAGGTGTTCGGCAATATCAGTAGGCGTGATCCTTTTGAAGTCAAATATCTGACACCTGGAAAGGATGGTAGGCAGGATTTTGTGCTTTTCAGTGGTAGCCAGGATAAAGATGGCGTGTGCCGGTGGTTCTTCAAGTGTTTTAAGAAAAGCATTAAAGGCAGCGGCACTGAGCATGTGCACCTCATCAATAATATATACCTTGTATCTGCCGGCCTGTGGTGAAAACCTGACCTGTTCAATGAGTTCCCTGATATCATCCACTGAGTTATTGCTCGCAGCGTCAAGCTCATGCACATTAAATGAATTACCATGGTTGAAAGACAGGCAGGAGCTGCATTTGTCGCATGCCTCACCATCTTGCCCCAGGTTTTCGCAGTTGATGGTTTTCGCAAGAATCCTTGCGCAGGTTGTTTTGCCTACACCCCGTGGGCCGCAAAACAGGAATGCATGAGCCAGGTGATGCTGCTGGATGGCGTTTTTCAATGTGGTGGTGATATGGGATTGCCCCACTACCGTGGAAAAATGCTGAGGTCTGTATTTTCTGGCTGAAACAACAAAATTATCCATCAGGTGCAAGATAATAAAGCTTGGTGGTTATCATATGGATGAGGAGAAATTTTAGGATGCTCTTTCAGGCATTTAAAATTATTTTTTCAGCTGATGTAACCGGATCATCTTATTAATCAATATCTTGAAAGTGAAAATCACAACTCAAACTTATGTCATACATTCTAGCCCTTGATCAGGGTACCACCAGTTCCAGGGCAATCTTATTTGATCATGCGGGAAATATCGCTGCTGTAGCCCAGAAGGAGTTTACACAATATTTCCCTGAACCCGGATGGGTTGAACATGATCCCATGGAAATCTGGGTTTCTCAGGCTACAGTTGCCAAGGAAGTTATGTTGAAACTTGCTTTAAAGGCCGGTCAGCTTGCGGCCATTGGCATAACAAATCAACGGGAAACCACAGTGGTATGGGATCGAAAAACCGGGGAACCCGTTTACAGAGCGATAGTCTGGCAAGACAGGCGTACGGCAGGGTTCTGTGATAAGTTGAGGAATGAAGGGCATGCTGAAATGATTAAAAACAAGACCGGATTAGTGCTTGACGCTTATTTTTCCGGCACAAAGCTCAAATGGATTCTGGATCATGTTCCAGGAGCCCGCGAACGTGCAGAGCGGGGAGAGCTTGCTTTTGGTACAATTGACAGCTGGCTGCTCTGGAAGCTTACGGAAGGCAAAGTACATGCAACTGATGTGAGCAATGCATCCAGAACAATGTTGTTCAACCTGCACACCCTTCAGTGGGACGAGACCCTGCTTGACTTACTCGGTATCCCAGCTTCAGTATTGCCTGATGTAAGGGGAAACAGTGAAGTGTATGGATATGCTTCTGCTATTGGGATGCATGAAATGCCTGTTGCCGGAATGGCTGGCGATCAGCAGTCGGCTTTATTCGGACAAATGTGCATACGTGAAGGAATGGTAAAAAACACCTATGGAACCGGGTGTTTTATGTTGATGAATACCGGTACCCAGGCAGTTGCTTCCGTCAATAACCTGCTAACAACGGTGGCTTGGCAAATCAATGGTGTCACAAACTATGCCTTGGAAGGCAGCGTTTTCATTGCCGGAGCTGCTGTTCAGTGGCTCCGAGACGGATTGAAAATCATCCGGAGTTCTGCTGATGTTCAGGCTTTGGCCGCGTCTGTCCCCCACACGGATGGTGTGGTTGTTGTTCCCGCATTTTCAGGACTGGGTGCGCCACATTGGAATCCTTATGCCAGGGGAACAATTTTTGGCATAACTAGAGGTACTACAGATGCACATATTGCCAGAGCAACCCTCGAGAGTATTGCATACCAGACTCATGATGTACTTAAAGCCATGGAGTCTGATGCCGGAATTTCTATTGCTGAACTGCGTGTTGATGGCGGTGCTACAGTCAATGACCTTATGATGCAGTTTCAAAGTGATATACTTTCTGTAAGGGTGTTGAGGCCGGACGTTATTGAAACCACTGCATTAGGTGCTGCCTACCTTGCAGGACTTGCTGTGGGTTTCTGGGGATCTGTTGAAGAGATTTCAGCTCAGTGGAAAGTTTCGGGGGATTTTCAGCCCGGGATGGAAAATGACCTGGTACAAGAAAAGTTAAGTGCATGGAAAAGGGCTGTAGATGCTGTACTCACCTGGTCTGCCTCTTAACTCATTTTTTAAACTATAATTTATAAAATTGAATAGAAATCTCTCCATTGAAGCTTTGGGTAAAGTGCCAGTATGGGATATCATCGTTATTGGGGGTGGTGCAACAGGGCTGGGTATTGCTGTTGATGCTGCACAAAGGGGATTCAGGGTGTTGCTGCTCGAAAAGGGTGATTTTGCCAAAGGTACTTCAAGCCGCAGCACCAAATTGGTTCACGGTGGGGTGAGATACCTCGCACAGGGAAATATCAAACTGGTTGTTGAAGCCCTCAGGGAGCGGGGCTTTTTGCTTGCCAACGCACCTCATCTCACACGCATTCAGCAATTCGTTATACCCGTATACAGTTTCTTTGACAAATGGTTTTACGGCATCGGACTGGCGATCTATGACCTGCTTTCTGGTAAACTCAGTCTGGGCAGGACAAAAGTAATGGGGCGGAAAACAGTTTTGTCAGAAATTCCCTTTTTGAAAAAGGATGGATTGAAAGGAGGAGTTGCTTACCTCGATGGGCAATTTGATGACGCAAGGCTAGCCATCACACTCGCATTAACTGCTCATGAACAGGGAGCTGTATTGATAAATTACATGTGCGTTTCTGCACTTGTTAAAGTGAATGGCAAGGTGACCGGCGTAACAGTACAGGATGAACTCAGAGATGTACACTATAACCTCGAATCCCGGGTTGTTATCAATGCAACTGGGGTTTTTGTTGATAGTATACTGGATATGGATAATCAGGCTTCGCCAGCAGCCGTTATGCCCTCCCAGGGGGTCCATTTGGTTGTTGACAAAGCATTTTTCCCGGGCAATCAGGCCCTCATGATACCCAAAACCAAAGATGGACGGGTATTGTTTGCATTACCTTGGCAGGAATCAATTGTTATCGGGACCACTGATACCCCCTTAAACGAGATCAGGGAGGAGCCAGTTGCGTTGAAGTCGGAAATTGATTTCATCATTGCTCAGTTCAATGCCTACAGTCAGAAGCCAATAACGTATGCTGATATACGTTCGGTTTTTGCCGGTTTGAGACCACTGGTAAAGACTTCAAA
Organism: Chitinophaga pinensis; assembly: GCA_945862385.1. Taxonomy (GTDB): domain Bacteria; phylum Bacteroidota; class Bacteroidia; order Chitinophagales; family Chitinophagaceae; genus Pollutibacter. The sequence goes on along the minus strand of CAMAXV010000017.1, from coordinate 48,172 downwards.
CAGTGGCAGCACTGCAATGGCGTCTCGTGATCATACTATTTTCGTTTCAGGAAGTAACCTTATTACAATTACCGGAGGAAAGTGGACAACTTACAGAAAAATGGCCAAGGATGCTGTAAACAATGCTGCTTTTGTGGCCAAACTGCCCGTAATTAAGTGTAAAACAAGAAAGCTTAAACTTCATGGTGCATCCGGTTCCATTCATTACGGGGAGAGATTTTCTTCCTATGGAACAGATGCAGTTCATATTAAGCAGCTTATTCAGCAGGATCCGGAACTGGGGATGCCAATTGCAGAAGGGCATTCCTACTGCAAGGCTGAAATTATCTGGTCTGTTAGAGAAGAAATGGCCATGACTGTCGAGGATATTCTGGCCAGAAGATCAAGGTTGCTTTTCTTAGATGCAGAGAAGGCCATTGCAGCTGCATTGCCAGTAGCGCAGTTGATGGCAGGACTGCTAAATGAAAATGAGGATTGGATTACACATCAGGTAAAATCTTTCCACGAACTGGCTGGAGGGTATATCGCAGGTAATATATTTTCAGAAAATTAATTTATATTGGTTAAAATTTGTTTGCCATGACACCATTTGTTGCTGAAGTTGCCGGTACTGCTGTTTTAATCACTCTTGGCTCCGGAGTGGTTGCCAATGTTTTGCTTGCCCGGACAAAAGGTAACAACGCTGGCCTCATAGTAATTGCCCTGGCCTGGGCAGTTGCTGTGTTTGTGGGCGTTTATATCTCCGCTGAAGACAGCGGCGCGCATTTGAATCCTGCTGTAACAGTGGGATTAGCAGTAGCAGGTAAATTCAGCTGGGATCTTGTTCCCTCGTACATCCTGGCCCAGTTTCTGGGTGCATTCATCGGTTCAATACTTACTTGGCTTACTTACCGGGATCATTTTTCTGAAACAACTGACAAAGAACTGATCCTTGGTGTTTTTTCTACAGGACCTGCCATCAGAAAACCTATCAATAACTTTATTACAGAAACCATTGCCACCTTCATATTCATGTTTGCCATTCTGCATATCCAGAAAGGGGAAATGAAGCTCGGCGCACTGGACGCTCTTCCTGTTGCCCTCCTTGTGCTTGGTATTGGATTGAGTATGGGTGGTCCAACTGGATACTCCATTAACCCAGCCAGAGACCTTGGCCCCCGGATCGTTCATGCCATCCTTCCAATCAAGCAAAAGGGTGGAAGTGATTGGAAATATGCTCCAATTCCGGTTGTTGGTCCCCTTGCAGGAGCCATTCTCGCGGCCATTCTCTATGTGCAGTTACAGTAAACGGAGGTATTCCTGAAAAAAATTGCCTGCTGATTTTTCCAATCCGTGCTTCCTGCTTACCTTTGCGCCCTGAAATCGACATTTATCCATTTCAAACAATAAACATGTCAAATACAGGTAAAATAAAACAGGTAATTGGTGCCGTTGTTGACGTACATTTCAACGGACAGCTTCCTGAGATCTACAATGCCCTTGAATTGCAGCGTGAAAACGGCGACAAGCTTGTGCTTGAAGTTCAACAGCACCTTGGTGAAGATAGCGTGCGTTGTGTTGCCATGGATGGTACAGAGGGCCTTGTAAGAGGAACTGCAGTAACTGACACAGGCAGGCCAATATCCATGCCAACAGGAGATGCCATCAATGGTCGTCTTTTCAATGTTACCGGTGATCCAATTGATGGATTGCCAGCCGTATCCAAGCAAAATGGCAGGGCAATACACGCCAAGCCTCCTAAATTTGAAGATTTAAGTACGGCTACTGAAGTCCTTTTTACGGGTATCAAGGTTATTGATTTGATTGAGCCTTATGCGAAGGGTGGTAAAATCGGACTTTTCGGTGGTGCAGGTGTTGGTAAAACGGTTTTGATTCAAGAGCTGATTAATAATATTGCCAAAGGTTATGGTGGTCTTTCGGTGTTTGCAGGAGTTGGTGAGCGTACCCGCGAAGGGAATGATCTGCTGAGAGAGATGATTGAGGCAGGCATCATGAAATATGGTGATGATTTCAAGCATAGCATGGAAGAAGGTGGATGGGATCTTGATAAAGTGGATATGGAAGGCCTGAAGGATTCAAAAGCTACGTTTGTATTCGGACAGATGAATGAACCTCCCGGAGCCCGTGCAAGGGTTGCGTTGAGCGGACTTACAATTGCAGAATATTTCCGTGATGGGGATGGTGAAGGAAAAGGCAAGGATATCCTTTTCTTCGTAGATAATATCTTCCGTTTCACACAAGCTGGTTCTGAAGTATCTGCCCTTTTGGGAAGGATGCCGTCGGCCGTAGGTTATCAGCCTACACTGGCAACTGAAATGGGATTGATGCAGGAGCGCATTACTTCAACAAGGAATGGTTCAATCACTTCTGTTCAGGCAGTATATGTACCTGCGGATGACCTTACTGATCCGGCTCCGGCAACAACATTTGCCCACCTTGATGCAACAACTGTATTGAGTCGTAAGATTGCCGACCTTGGTATCTATCCTGCTGTTGATCCTTTGGATTCAACTTCAAGGATTCTGACACCCATGATTGTAGGCGAAGCGCACTACAATTGTGCCAACAGGGTAAAGCTGATTTTGCAGCGTTACAAGGAATTACAGGATATCATCGCGATTCTTGGTATGGATGAATTGAGTGATGAGGATAAACTGACGGTTTCACGTGCCAGAAGGGTTCAGCGTTTCCTCAGTCAGCCATTCCATGTGGCTGAGCAGTTCACAGGTCTAAAGGGTGTATTTGTTGATATCAATGATACCATTCGCGGTTTCAACATGATCATGGACGGCGAAGTGGATGAGTATCCTGAAGCAGCATTCAACCTGGTAGGTACCATTGAAGATGCTATAGAGAAGGGTAAGAAAATGATGGCTGCTGCCAAAGGTTAATTAAAACACATTCAGGAAATGCAGATTGAAATACTTACTCCCGAGAAAAAACTCTTTGCAGGTGATGCTTATGGTATTCAGTTGCCTGGTGTTGAGGGTTCCTTCGAAGTGCTTGAAAAACATGCCCCTTTAGTAAGTGCCCTGGGCAATGGCGTTGTAAAAATCCTGTTGGATAAATCAGGAAAAAACAACTCCTCCTATGCAGTAAAGGGTGGCTTCATTGAAGTATTCAATAATAAAGTCACTGTATTGTTGGAAGGGGCAACAGCAGTTTGATTCTGCCTGGAATAAATTGAAAAGGGACCTTCATGGTCCCTTTTTTTATGTCTTTACTGGAAAACCCTTACATAGTCAATAAACATCCACTGTGGAAAATAAGTGGTTGTGTTGGGCGAACCAGGCCAGTTGCCGCCTACTGCAACATTAAAAAGGAAGAAGAATTTGTCGTTAAACGGGTTGGTAGCGCCACCCAATTCGCTGGCTAAAAATTCTCCAATGAGCTTATCGTCAATCAACATGCGCATTTTATCTGTTTCCCAAACAAGGGAGTAAACATGGAACTCGTCAGGCAGGGGTGTGCTATTGATGAAGGATTTGGAAATATTTCTCGGATTATTGCCAGATTTGAAATGAATGGTAGAGTATACTTTTGTGAGATCGTGACCCAGAAACTCCATCATATCAATTTCGCCACACGCAGGCCATCCGGCAGTAGGGAAGTTATCGCCAAGCATCCAGAGTGCTGGCCAGATTCCCTGACCTTTTGGTAGTTTAGCCCGTATATCAATTCTTCCGAACTTAAATGATTTCTTGCCCATTGTTGTCAGTCGGCTTGAAGTATAATTCTTCCCACTTCTGCTTTCTTTTCTCGCTTCGATAATCATTTTTCCATTTGCGAAAATGAGGTTATCTCCTTCTGTATAGAACTCCAGTTCGTTGTTTCCCCATCCACAATTGTTCCTGGCGCAGCCATCGCCCACATCATAATTCCAGTTGGTTGTGTTTAATCCGCTTCCCTCAAATTCATCAGCCCATACCAGTGTTTTACCTGCATAGCTTGCAGGTGTGGTATAGCCTGCTTCATTTACAGGTATTTTGGAATCGTCGTTTTCAATGGTGCCTGTTGCAAACGGACTTGGCACAATGCAGTTGACAGGCTCTGAGACGAAAAGCTGAAAGTCGTCTGTACCTTCCTTGATGTCATCCGCAACAATATCCACAGAAAGTGATTTGGTTATTTCTCCTGGTGCAAAAGTGATACGCTGGTCAACTGCAGTAAAGTCTTCAATACTTTTGGCAAAGACTTCTTTGGTAACAATCTTAATGCTGACCTCTTTTGTTGAAGCAGCACTTAGGGAAATGGTAAAAATCATCTTATTGCTACCGGTGTTACCCTCTGGTTGTTTTACATCTGATACAAAAACAGAAGGTGTGGTTTCAGGTGAACCTCCACCGTTGGTTTCTTTTTTGCATTGCGTGAATGAGAAACCAATACATAACAGAAAAACATATCTTTTTATCACAGTAAGTAATTTTGTCCGAATATAATTCATGGGACTGAAAGTTGTTCCTTTCGTTTAATTTCGTTTTTTTAAAAATTTAGAAGTGTTCAAGCAACAATCCATGCGCCGGCCGGCTATTTCCGTGTATTTCTTCTTTCTTGGTATGGTTTTTTCAACCTGGGCTTCAAGGATTCCGGATGTGAAAGACAGGTTCAGCTTGAGTGAAGCAGAACTCGGTGGTATTTTGTTCATGTTGCCGCTTGGTGCCCTTGCAGCCTTGCCTGCGTCTGGGTGGTTGGTACAGCGGTGGGGTAGTAGGCAGGTAAGTGCTGTTGTTATTGTTCTATATGGATTATTTTTGTTCATAACAGGAATCTCGGGCAACCTTGAGGCGCTTTCTGTATCACTTTTTCTTTTTGGTATGTTAGGAAACCTGGGCAATATCGCCATGAATGCCCAGGGGATTGCCATTCAGCAGCTTATCGGGAAGACCATTCTATCCAGTCTGCATGCCATGTGGGGGCTTGGTGCTTTCGCTGCAGCGGCGGTAAGCGGGTGGATGATGCATTTTGATATTGAGGTCGGTGGACATTTTGCATGGATAGGTGCTGTTGCCGGTGTATCAGCCCTACTTTTTTATTTTTTTTTGGTTCCGGATCCCGCCGCAACCGGAGAAAAGCAGCAAGTATTTGTATTGCCTGGCTGAGGATTGCTCCTGCTAGGCTTAATCTGTTTTTGTGTGGCTATGTCTGAAGGAGCAATGGCAGACTGGAGTTCACTTTATTACAGACAGGTTATTCATGCCATGCACACATCAAGTACGGCGGGATATACTGCTTTTGCACTGTGTATGACCATGGGCAGGTTTGCAGGCGACAGGTTATTGCAGCTTCTGACCCATGCCCAATTGCTTAGGATAAACGGGTTACTAATTTTATCAGGAATATTTCTGGCGTTGGTTTTCCCGGTGAAATGGGTTGTGATAAGCGGATTTGCACTTGTTGGATTGGGTGTTTCCTCCGTCTTTCCCATTGTATATATGCTTGCTGCGAAAAGTAAGTCCATGTCACCCTCAGCATCTCTGGCTGCTGTGAGCAGTGTGGGGTTCACAGGTTTTTTGCTAGGTCCGCCAATGATTGGTTTTGTGGCTGAGGAAACAGGGTTAAGGTTGTCTTTATGGATTATAGCCGTGCTGGGATGTTTTATTATACTGCTGGCGTTTCGGGTGAAAGACTCAGTTGAATGAGGGATCCAACGGGTAATTGATCATGGGAAGATAATCGTTTCCTAGTTCCCTTACAGCATCCTTCCATATTGATTTTAAATCTTTGTTAAAAACCAGGGATGCATTGCCGGGAATACAAAGCCAGCTTTTTTCTTTCAATTCTTCATCAAGTTGGAGTGGTTCCCAGCCGGAATAGCCTAAAAAAAACCGTATCTCATCCTCGTTAATATCCCGATCACGGATGAGGGCAGTCATGGTTTTAAAATCTCCTCCCCAATAAATGCCATCTGTTATATGTAATCCTCCCGGAAGAAGGTCGGGTACTGTGTGTAGGAAATGCAGCTGATCACGCCCAACCGGACCTCCATCAAACAGCGGCAAAAAACTTTCATTTGAATCTTCCAGGTAATAGCCAAGGGGATCTCCTGTATCCTTGTTGATGGTAATACCAAACGTCCCCTCCAGGTCGTGCTCGCAGACCAATATAACCGAACGCTGGAAATTAATATCCTGCAAAAATGGTTCAGCAATCAATATAGTGCCCTTTTCCACGGTTTGCATACCCTAATATAGCCAATATTAATCTTAATCCTGCGTTAAATAGTAGCTTTTTCACATTTTTAACCCTAAGCCCGCTTATTTTTGTTATTCAATGAAAAAACTATTCTCACTTATCACAGTGTTGATTACGATCTCACTTATTGGTATTATCGTGATTCAATACTCCTGGTTGAAAAATATCATCAAAATCCAGCAAGACAGGATTGCTGATTTGGTGGAACAAGTTGAGTATGAAGTTGTGGAAGCATTGGTGGAAGAGAAAATGCAATATGCACCCATTTTACCTGCGGAGGTCTTACCTGAGGGTGCACAAGAACAGATCAGGGAAATGCTTTCCAGGCATTCCCTTGCAGATCAGTTTTCTGTTGAAGATATTAACAAGCGGATTGAAAAATCCTTTGCTGATAATGGGCTTAAGGGGGCAAAGTTTCAATTCGCAGTTTTTTCAAATGCCAATTCCACTGGCGTGGATATGTCATCACCAGACTTCGAGAAGCATTATGATCTGGCCACAAAGGATTCTGTTAATTATAACATTCACAACTGGCCATTGGTTAACCTTACAGGTGATGAGATCATGTCTCTCGATCCGGATGAAAGGCTGGTTTTGATTACCTATGACATGAATGATTTTGTGATGCAGTCTGTAGGCTGGATGATCGGTGTTGCAATCTTTTTTACCCTGGTAATCATTGCAGCTTTTTATGTTACTATCAGAACTATCTTAACCCAGAAAAAACTGAGTGAGATGAAGACTGATTTCATCAACAATATGACGCACGAGCTTCGAACCCCTCTTGCAACCATTTCCATTGCGGTCGATACACTTAAGAATGAAAAAATAATTGGCAACAGGGAGCAGTTGCTGGCAATCGGGCAGGTAATTAAAACAGAGAATGCCAGGATGAATACCCAGGTTGAACAGATATTACAGGCTGCTCAGCTGGATATCAATCAGGTTCTAAAAGATAAACAGGATTTGCATGTTCATGAAGTGCTTCAAAAAATTGAAGGAAAATTTGCCCTGCAGGTAGCCGAGAAGGATGCAAAAGTTATTTACAGAATGGATGCTGAGCAGGATCTTGTTGTTGGACATCCCGTTCATTTTGTCAATATGATAAGCAACCTTTTTGATAATGCACTCAAGTATGCCCGGGAAGACGTTGCTCCAGAAATTGAAGTTGCAACGGTCAACAGGAAAAACAGGATTGTCCTTACAATAAAGGATAATGGAATTGGGATGACGAAGGAAACCCTTGCCCGTATTTTTGACAAGTTTTACAGAGCACATACTGGCGATGTTCACAATGTCAAGGGGTTTGGATTGGGTCTCAACTATACCCGCAAGATGGTGGAAGCCCATGAGGGAACCATTGATGTTACCAGTACACCCGGCTCAGGGAGTCAGTTTACGATTTCGCTTCCACTAAAATGATTATCCGGAAGGATAATCAGGCATCCATCTCCATAGCTCAGGAACCTGTAATCATTGGAAAGAGCTGTTTCATACATGTGTTTCCATTTATCACCAACCATGGCTGCAATCAGTAAAAGTAGGGTTGACCGTGGCTGGTGAAAATTTGTAATCAGTCCATCACAAACCCTGAACTGATAACCCGGAACTATGCATATTCCGGTTTTACCCCTTAGTTTCCTGATGCCTTTAGCGGATAGTTGCGCTAAAAGCCATTTGAAAACTTCTGACTTTGGAGGAGGAGACAGTATTGAGAGCTCCCTATCTTCCCACTGATTCAATGTAAGTAGCTGTTGGTCGGTCAGTTGGCCTTCCTTTAACAATTTAACTCCAATCCAGTAAAGGCTTTCAAGCGTGCGCATGCTGGTGGTTCCAACAGGGATGATTTTATTGGTTTCGTCAGTAAGGAACTGCAACGCATCCATGTCAACTTCAAAATATTCCTCATGCATCTCGTGACCTGCGATTGTTTCAGCAGAAACGGGTCTGAAAGTGCCGGCTCCTACATGGAGCGTTAAAAATGATGAACTTATTCCCGCCACATGTAGTCTTTCCATCAATTGCTCATTGAAATGAAGTCCGGCAGTTGGCGCAGCAACAGACCCATTGTGATTTGCGTAAACGGTCTGATATCTTAGTTTATCATTTTCATCCACCTCTCTTTTGATATATGGCGGTAGGGGGATTTGTCCGGCAGCATTGATGACCTCCAGAAAAGTATTTTCAGTATGCCATACAAACTTGATGGTGCAGTAGTTCTGTGATTTTGACATGAGGTGAACTTCCAGCACAATATCCTTATTGTTAATAACAAGCATGGAAGTCAGTATTTCCTGATTTTTCCACTTTTTGACACCGCCGACCATACATTTCCAGAAAACAGCTGTTTTTTGGTAGAGATCTTCATAGTTTCCTGTTTCAGGCTCCAACAAAAAGACCTCAATAACACCTCCGGAAGACTTTATAAAGTGTAATCTGGCTGGTATAACCCTTGTATTGTTAAAAAAAAGCGCTGTTTTTATGGAGAGCGCATCAGCCAGATTGCTGTAAAAACTATGCCTTATTTCATCTTCCTTTGAAATCAGCAATTTCGATGAATCCCTTTGTTCAAGCGGCTTTTCAGCGATACGGTCTGGGGGAAGGAGGTAGTCGTAGTCCTCTATTCTGATAATTTCTGGGTTTACTATTTGCATGGTTATTCACATTGTATCCACAGGATGTCCACATTATATTTCATGTAATGCACATTAATTTCATCGAAATCAATGAAATGCAGTCCAGCACTGCATTTGCGCTGTGGAAAAATTTAACATAGTCCATGGGGTTTAAAAGTGGGAAAATGTGTTAATTTGTGTCAATAAATGTAAGTTTAGGTTTAAAATATCCTCCATGAATGGTTTCATCGGCGAATATGAGGCTACCCTCGATAGCAAAGGTAGGTTTCTTCTGCCGGCAGGCGTAAAAAAACAGCTGCCGGAGGGTGAGGAACCTGTTTTTGTAATCAACCGGGGTTTTGAAAAGTGCCTCACTATGTACCCGATGCAAAGCTGGAAGCCGCTTTATGAAAACCTGAGTACGCTTAATGATTTTGATCCGAAGGTTCGTGAGTTCAGGAGGTATTTTTTAAACGGAGCGATGCAGCTCGAGTTGGATAGTGCAGGCAGGATTTTATTGCCTAAGAGCCTGATGGAGCATGCAGGTCTGGAAAAAGACATTGTGCTGGTTTCGGCAATGAATAAAATGGAAATCTGGGATAAGCAAAAATATCAGCAGCTCTTTGACAACTTTTCATCTGACTCATTTAGTGGACTTGCCGCTGAAGTGATGGCAAAGAAGGATAGTAATGGTTAGGGCCATGTATGATATGGGCGAAAGTGCAACTGGCGGTGATGCCGGGAGTGATCGTCCGTATCATATTCCGGTTTTGTTGCAAGAGGCGGTTGATGCTTTGTGCATAAAGCCTGATGGGCTTTATGTGGATTGCACATTTGGTGGGGGAGGACATGCAAGAGAAATTCTTTCCAGATTGGGTCCGGCTGGACGATTGGTGGCTTTTGACCAGGATGAGGATGCCAGGGCAAATTTGCCGGAGGACAGCAGACTGGTTTTTGTGCCACATAATTTTCGTCACCTCTCCCGGTTTCTTAGGTTGTACCAAATTGGGGAAGTAGATGGTGTTCTTGCAGACCTGGGGGTGAGTAGTCACCAGTTTGATGAGCCCGAACGGGGATTTTCGATAAGGTTTGATGCTGCTTTGGATATGCGGATGGATCGATCTGCTACACTAACTGCTTCAGAGTTTCTGATGCAGTCAACGCCGGAGTCGCTTCAGCTCGTTTTGCAGGAATACGGGGAAGTTACCAATGCCAAAACGCTTGCCCACTTGCTTTGTGATCAGGTTAGGAGGGCTCCAATTAAGACTATTGCTTCTCTTAAAGCGGTCATGGCGCCAGTGGTAAAGGGCAATCCGAACAAATATTTTGCCCAGGTATTTCAGGCATTGCGGATTGCAGTTAATGATGAGTTGGGAGCATTGCATGCATTACTGGAGCAATGCAGTGATGCAATTGCGCCAGGGGGCAGACTTGCCGTGATAACCTTTCACAGCATTGAAGACAGAATGGTGAAACAGTTTCTGAGAGGAGAGTTGAATGGTGCAGCAAAGCAGGATCCGGTTTTTGGCACAAGGAGTGAGTCTGCTTTCATTCAGGTGTCGAGAAAGCCCGTGGAACCTTCGGCTGAAGAGGTTAAAAGAAATCCGCGTTCGAGGAGTGCACGTTTAAGGGTTGGGATAAAGCGGTAAGGTTGGTGTTATCAAAATACAGATTTTGTCATTGAAAGCATATGAACGAACAACAAAAAGAAGCGAGCAGGTTAATGATCAGTCAGGTCTGGTTGGTTAAGAATGTTCCATTTTTTTTGTTCCTCTCCGCACTGGCAGTTCTTTACATATATAATGTTCATCACGCAGAGAAATCTGTGAAAGATATAAACAGAACCGGCAAGGAGTTGAAAGACTTGCAGTATGAATTTAAGATGGTCAGGAGTGAGTGGATGTTTATGACAAAGCAGTCGGAAGTGGTTGAAGCGGTAAAAGGTCAGGGTTTGAAGGAGATAACAGAACCGCCTGTGGTGCTTGACAAAGCCTTAAAAAAGAAATAAAACTGAAGAATAATTGGAAGCAAAAAAAGACATATTGTGGCGCAGTTACCTGGTTTACCTGCTTATGCTGGTGGTGGGAGGAGGTATTGTTGCCAAAACAGTCTTTATCCAGCAGTCTGAAGGCGCATATTGGCGTTCGTTAAGCGACAGCTTGCATCTCCAGTACCGCGAAATGGATGCAGAGCGGGGTACCATATTCAGTGAAGATGGCAGGATGTTGAGCAGTTCAATACCTTTTTTCGATATATATCTTGATTTTGGTTCGGAGGGTGTTCAGCAAAAAGAGGGCAATTTTTTCAGGAGTAAAGTGGACAGCCTTGCTATTCAGCTGGCTGAAATATTTGCGGATGCATCTGTTGCCGGATACAGGCGGGAATTGATGGGGGTGTTTAACCGGGGAGATCGTTACTATTTATTCAAGCGAAATATTAATTTCAATCAGTACCGTTCATTGCGGAAAATTGATTTTATTGCCAAGAACAAGAATAGGAACGGGTTCATTTTTGTGGAGAAAGAGAAGCGTATGGCGCCATTCGGATTGCTGGCAAACAGAACGATTGGATTGTCCAGGGAATACCTGAATGAAGATGGTAAGTTGGTTTCAATTAATGTGGGTTTGGAACGAACGTACGACAGTCTGCTCAGGGGTGTAACCGGGAAAAGATTGGTGAGGCGTATTTCCGGAGGTGCATATGTACCTGTTGAAGGCCAGGAAATTGAACCTGAGAATGGAAAAGATATCCTCACAACACTGGATATTAATATACAGGATGTTGCTGAACAGGCTTTGTTAAAGGCTTTGCAGGAAAATGAAGCCACAACCGGAACCTGCATTGTAATGGAGGTGAAGACGGGTAAAGTTAAGGCAATAGCCAATCTGGGCAGGCAAGCAGATGGGGCTTACAAAGAGGATTTTAATTATGCCATCACACGTTCAGAACCCGGATCTACATTTAAGCTGGTTACCATGCTTGCTGCCCTGGAAGATCAGTTTATAAACCTGAATACACCCGTTAATCTTGAAAATGGCAAGTGGCTTTTTTCAGGCAGAACGGTTTACGACAGTGAGCGGCACGAAGAAAATGATGTTACTTACCAGCGCGCATTTGAGCTTAGTTCAAATGTGGCAATGGCCAAACTTGGGGTGAATTATTATGCCAGAGATCCACAGCTTTTTCTGAAACACCTTGAGGATTTGAATCTGACTTCATTGTCAGGTATCGATCTTACTGGCGAATCAAAACCTTTGATCCCAAGGCCGGGCCAATCAGGATGGAGCAGTATAGCAATTCCCTGGATGTCTTTCGGCTACAATATTTCTATAAGTCCGCTTCAGACACTCATGGTTTACAATGCGGTAGCCAATGAAGGCAGGATGATGAAGCCTTATTTGGTTAATGCGGTAGTTAAGGATGGCAAGTCAATAAAGACATTTACTCCTGTTGAATTGAGGAAGGCAATTTGTAGTCCCAACACCCTGAAACAACTTAAAACCTGCCTCGAAGGGGTAATGGTAAACGGTACGGGTAAAGGTCTTCGTTCTCCATATTACAGCATTGCCGGCAAGACCGGTACTGCGCTTGTTGCCAATGGGAAAAAGGGATACAGTGAGCGTATTTACCAGTCATCATTTGCGGGTTATTTCCCGGCAGATGCTCCTAAGTATTCCTGTATTGTGGTCATTAAAAACAAACCCTTTGCCTCAAAATACTATGGTGCCGCAGTTGCTGGTCCGGTTTTCAAAGCCATATCGGATAAACTCATGACAGTAGATCAAGAAATGTATGCCAGTTATACTCACCATACAGATCAGGATAGTTCTGGAGGGGCTTATACTGGAGCCGCTGCTGATTTCAAAATGATAGCTAAGCATACCGGTATGAAGTTCAATGATGTGAGCCGTGCTTCAGATTGGGCCCGACTTGAAACCGGAAAGAAGTCAGCCGTAGCTGAGGCCTTGCCTGCCAAAACAGGCATCATGCCAGAACTGCGGGGATTTGGACTAAAGGATGCGCTTGAATTACTTGAGGCGCAACAGCTTCAAGTGATAGCAGTTGGTAAGGGAAAAATTAGCAGACAGTCGATCCCTGCTGGAACTCAGGTATTCAGGAGGCAGACAATATACCTTGATCTTGGTAATAAATCAGATAGATAATGGCATTACTGCAAGACATATTATACAAGGTAGGAATAAGGTCACTGACTGGCCGGACTGATTTGCAGATTACAGATTTGCAGATTAATTCGAGGAATGTTGGAAATGGTTCCTGCTTTATTGCCATTAAAGGGGGTAGTCAGGATGGGCATCAATACATTCAAACTGCGATTTCAAACGGTGCAGTTGCTGTTGTTTGTACAGAGTTGCCTAAGGAAATCAGCGAAGGGGTTACGTACGTTCAAACAGCAGATTCGGCAACTGCTGCAGGTATCATGGCGCATGCTTTTTACGGAGAACCATCAACTAAGCTCAAGTTGGTAGGAGTAACCGGAACAAATGGTAAAACTACTGTGGCAACCCTGCTTTATAAATTATTCATGTCTCTGGATGCTCTGAGCGGACTCATTTCAACTGTTGAAAATAAGATTGCCGATGATGTAATTCCCTCATCTCATACAACACCAGATCCCATATCACTCAATGCGCTGTTGAAGAAAATGGTTGATGCAGGATGTAGTCATGCGTTTATGGAAGTAAGCAGTCATGCTGTTGACCAACGCCGTATAGCAGGACTGCATTTTAACGGCGGTATATTTACAAATATTACACATGATCACCTTGACTACCATAAAACTTTCGATGCCTATATAAAAGCAAAGAAAGGGTTTTTTGATAGTCTTACTTCGAGGGCTTTTGCCATTGCGAATATGGACGACAGGAATGGTGCGATTATGTTGCAGAATACAGATGCTGATAAGTTTTATTACAGCCTTAAATCTGTTGCAGATTTCAAAGGTCGCATCATTGAAAACAACATGACGGGTCTGCAGATGCTGGTCAATGAAATGGATGTTCATTTCAGGCTCATAGGCGAATTCAATGCCTATAACCTTTTGGCTGTATACGCTGCTGCAATATGCCTTGGCGAGGATCGTCAGGATGTTCTTACTGCCATGAGTAACCTCACTGGTGCAGAAGGAAGATTTGATTGCATCAAGTCCGTTCACCAGCAAATCACAGGAATTGTGGATTATGCACATACACCTGATGCCTTGTTAAATGTGCTTGCCACGATTAAAAAAATGCAGCAGGGCGGGGAACAAATCATAACCATTGTTGGCTGCGGAGGCGATAGGGATAAATCGAAACGAAAATTGATGGCAGCTGCTGCGGTTGATTTCAGTAACAAGGTTATTCTTACTTCGGATAATCCGCGAAGTGAAGACCCTGTTGCCATCATCAATGATATGCTTGAAGGGGTTGAACCTGGCGCAAGGTTGAAAGTATTATCCATACCAGACAGGCGAGAGGCAATTAGGACTGCAGTGATGATGGCACGTCAAGAAGATATTTTGCTTGTTGCAGGGAAAGGACATGAAAAGTATCAGGAAATCAAGGGTGTTAAAATGCCATTTGATGACAAACAGATTTTGACTGAAACATTCATTGAATTTAAAAAGTAGGAAACATGTTGTATCAGTTTTATCAGTGGTTGCAGCAGGAGGGTTACCGGTTTCCGGGAATCGGGCTTTTTCAGTTCATTACTTTCAGGGCAATGATGGCTGTATTACTTTCATTGGTTATCACCCTGATTTTTGGAAAGCAAATCATTAATAAACTTCGCAGTCTGCAGGTGGGTGAAAGTGTTCGTGAGCTTGGCTTGCAGGGTGAAGAGCAAAAAAAGGGTACACCCACAATGGGTGGCTTCATCATATTGATGGGCATATTGATTCCAACTCTTTTGTTTGCAAACCTTGAAAAAATTTATATACAGCTGTTATTGCTGAGTACAATATGGCTCGGCCTAGTTGGGTTCGTGGATGACTACCTGAAGTTGAGGGCAAAAAGGTTGGCACAGCAAAAGGGTATACAATTTCAAAAGAGTAATAAGGACGGGTTAGCAGGGTGGTTCAAGGTGCTTGGTCAGGTTGGATTGGGTATCATCATCAGTGCTACTCTATTGTTCAATGAAGATGTAAGTGTCATGAGGGAATATAAAGGTGATAAAAAGCCTACTGGTGCCAGTGAAATCCGTTATCAGGGAAGTGTTCGTTACTTCGTCAAAGCCAATGAGCCGGTAACCACCATACCATTTGTTAAAGAGCATGAATTTAATTATACGCGCTTACTTCCCGAATCAATGCGTGAATATGGATGGGTGGTTTATATGCTCGTTATAATTTTCATTGTAACAGCTGTTTCCAATGGTGCCAATATTACTGATGGTTTAGACGGACTTGCTACTGGTGTATCAGCTTTGATAGGGGGCTGTCTTGGATTGTTTGCATATGCCAGCGGAAATCTTGTACTTGCTGATTACCTCAATATCATGTACATACCTAATCTTGGTGAGGTGTCCATTTTTATTGCAGCAATGATTGGTGCATGTATTGGTTTTCTATGGTACAATGCTTATCCAGCTCAGGTATTTATGGGCGATACTGGGAGTCTGGCACTCGGTGGAATTATTGCAGCGCTTGCCATTATTATTAGAAAAGAATTGTTGATACCATTTTTCTGTGCGGTGTTTCTTATTGAAAATCTGAGTGTAATGATTCAGGTTGGATATTTTAAATATACCAGGAAAAAATATGGTGAGGGGAGGCGAATATTTTTGATGAGTCCCTTGCATCACCATTATCAGAAAAAAGGTTTTCATGAAAGTAAAATAGCAGTCAGGTTCTGGATTGTGACCTTGTTGTTTGTGGTATTCACCATCATGTCTTTGAAAATCAGATAGTATAAGTAATAAATAAATTCAGTGAAGAAACGAATTGTCATTCTAGGAGGAGGAGAAAGCGGTGTAGGTGCAGCATTGCTGTGCAAGCAGCAGGGCTATGATGTATTCGTTTCTGACGGCGGTAAGATCAAATCCGCTTATGAAGACGAGCTGATCAGTAATCAGATACCATTTGAATCCGGTTCTCATTCGCTTGATAAAATCCTCAATGCAGATGAGGTGATGAAGAGTCCGGGTATACCACATAATAACGCTGTAGTGAAGCAAATTATTGCGGCAGGAATACCTTTAATCAGTGAAATGGAACTTGCGTACCGTTACAAAGGTGACAGTATGATTATTGGTATTACGGGCAGCAATGGCAAAACAACAACGACATCATTGATTTATCATATATGTCTGACTGGGGGCATGGATTGCGCATTGGTTGGCAATATTGGTTACGCCATTACAAGACAGATAGCAGTTAATCCCAAACCCCTTTACGTAGCGGAGATAAGTAGTTTTCAACTCGATGATATCAAGTCTTTCAGGCCTGATATCGCAGTACTTACAAATATCACGGAAGACCACCTGGATCGCTATGATTATCGTTTTGAAAATTATATCGCTTCCAAATTCAATATCACTAGAAATCAGACGGGCAAGGATTTTTTCATTTACAATGCAGATGATCCCGTTACTATGAAATATCTGAATCAATTTCCAATTCATTCCCAACCATTACCCATCAGTATGCAACAAGAAGTTCCCAACGGTGCATTTATTAAAAACGGTTCTATGCAGGTCAAACACGGAGAAGATTTCGCTATGAATATTTTAGACTTTGCCCTGAAGGGGAAACATAATCAGTACAATACCATGGCTGCTGCAGTTGCATCATCTGTTGTTGGTATTCGTAAAGACAGGATAAGGGATGCTGTTGCATCTTTTGAAAGTCTGGAACATCGTATGGAAAAAGTTGCCACAATTCGTGGCGTTGATTACATCAATGATTCAAAGGCTACGAATGTAAATAGCACCTGGTTTGCATTGGAAAGTATGGAAAAGCCTGTTGTACTGATCCTTGGCGGGGTTGACAAGGGTAATGATTATTCCCTTATCAGAGATATGGTTGCGGAAAAGGTCAAGGCTATTATCTGTCTTGGTACAGATAATGAAAAGATTCATGAGGCATTCGGAGAAATTATTCCTGTAATAGTGGATGTATCAGGTGCAGTGGATGCGGTAAAGGCTGCTTATAAACTATCTCAGAAGGGTGATGTGGTTTTGTTGAGTCCTGCTTGTGCCAGTTTTGATCTCTTTAAAAACTATGAAGACAGGGGTATGCAATTTAAAAATGCAGTGATGGCCTTATAATTTAAAATGGAGTATAAAACCAACGATATAAAAGCGTTTTCATTCGGCCAGCTTACCCGTCGCACTTATGGCGACAAAGTAATCTGGGCTATTGTTGTATTGCTAACGATGATGAGTTTACTCGCCGTTTACAGTAGTACAGGAACACTTGCATATAAGCTTTCGCGGAGTACAGAATCCTATTTGTTGAAACAGATTCTATTCATTTTTTCAGGTGCGGGAATAATTTATGCTTTGCATCTTGTTAACTATAAGTTCTATTCTAAGTTTTCACAGCTTCTTTATATCATTTCCATTCCGTTGCTGATTTACACGTTGTTTTTCGGTACAAGTCTGAACGATGCAAACAGGTGGATAAAGCTGCCGATCATTAACCTGACAATCCAAACATCAGATCTGGCAAAGCTTGCGTTATTCATGTACATAAGCAGGCAACTCAGTAAGAGACAGGATGACATTAAAGATTTTAAAAAAGGGTTCTTACCTGTGATCATTCCTGTTGCAATTATTTGTGTGCTTATCGCTCCTGCTAATTTGTCTACTGCTCTTCTGACAGGCGCTACCAGTCTTATCCTGATGTTTATAGGCAGGATAAGTTTAAAGCATATTGGCTTGGTGGTATTGATTGCGGCCATCCCTGTTGCGCTGCTTGTAAGTCTTGCCAAAATTTATTATGATCCTGCAGCGCATAAAAAGGAGCAGTTGCCGGAAGTGATGAGAATTGCAAGGTTGGAGACATGGGTGAGCAGGACACAAGATTTTATGTATGCAGATAAGCAGGATGTGTCGTATCAGGTTCAGCAGGCTAAAATAGCAATTGCGAAAGGCAGTTGGGTCGGTCTTGGTCCGGGTAACAGCCAGGCACGGAATTTTTTACCCCATCCTTATTCAGATTTTATATATGCTATAATTATTGAAGAGTATGGTTTATTTGGCGGAGTAGTTATCATGGCTGTTTATCTGTTGTTCTTATTCAGGTGCATCCGCATCATGAAAAAATGTCCATATGCTTTTGGTGCATTTTTGTCGCTCGGATTAAGTTTTACGTTGGTTATACAAGCCATGGCTAATATGGCTGTTAATGTTAACATCCTCCCTGTTACAGGAGTTACACTACCGCTGGTAAGTATGGGTGGCAGCTCGTTTATTTTTACCTGTGTTTCCATAGGGATAATTCTGAGTGTGGCAAAGCATGTAGAAAAAGAAGAAGCTAATGCAGTAGTTGATATAAAACACCAGGAGGTACCATCATGAACCAAATAAAAATCATCATAGCAGGAGGTGGAACAGGGGGACATATTTTCCCAGCTATTGCTGTTGCCAATGCTTTGAAGAAAATCAATCCTGCCATTGATATTCTTTTTATTGGTGCCAATGGTAAAATGGAAATGGAGAAGGTGCCACTTTCTGGATACAACATTAAAGGGATTGATATTGCAGGGTTTGACAGGTCTGCCATGGTCAAAAACTGGAACCTTCCCTTCAAGCTGATTAAAAGTTTTTTGCAGGTAAGGAAAATATTCAGGTCATTTAATCCTGATGCTGTTTTTGGGGTAGGAGGTTATTCTAGTTTTCCAGTCTTAAAATATGCCCAGCAAAAAGGGATACCAACATTTTTGCATGAGGCAAATTCTTTTGCAGGAAAATCAAATATGTTACTCGCTCGGAAAGCCAGGGCAGTGATGGTTGCAACTGATGGGATGGATGTCTTCTTTCCTGGTTCAGCAATAGTTAAAACTGGTAATCCGGTAAGGTCAGAGATAGTGAATTCAACTGTTACACGTGAAGAGGCCATGGAATTTTTTGGATTAAGGCTGCATAAGCCAACTGTCTTGGTCATTGGTGGAAGTCTTGGTGCCCAAAGTATCAATGCGGCAATTTCCCGGTGTATTGAAAGATTTGCTGATTCAGGTGTTCAACTGATCTGGCAGACAGGTAAAGGAAATTTGAATAGCGTAGACGAATCAGTCAGGAAGCGAAAGGATGTTTGCATAACCGAGTTTATTTCAAAAATGAATTACGCCTATGCGGCGGCTGACCTGGTTGTTTCAAGGTCCGGTGCAATTGCACTGGCCGAAATTTGTGCATCAGCAAAACCATCAATACTTGTTCCATTGCCACATGCCGCAGAAGATCACCAGCGGGTGAATGCAATGGTGCTTGTTAACGCAGGTGCAGCCTGGCTTGTGGAAGATAAGGATGCGCAGAAACTACTGATGGAAAAAATACTTGAGTTGGGCAGTAATCCTCAGTTGCTGCAGGACTTTTCGAAAGCTGCAACTGGGTTATTTACCCCTGATGCGGATCATGCAATTGCCATGCAGATTTTACAAAATACAAGAAAGACTAATGCCTGAAAGGTTAAACATACACGATATTAAGAAAGCATATTTCCTGGGAATAGGAGGTATCGGCATGAGTGCTGTGGTAAGGTATTTCATCAGTATCGGTATCAGTGTTTCAGGATATGACAAAACGCAGACGCCACTAACAGATGCTTTAGCGCTCGAGGGTGTTTTCATTCATTTTGAAGATAATGCAGACTTGTTTCCGTCTGATATTGATGTAGTAGTGTATACACCTGCTATTCCTGTTGATAACAGGATTTTCAACTATTGCAAGTCGCTTGATATGCCATTGCTGAAGAGAAGTGATGTGCTTCAGCTTATTTCAGAGAATAGCTTTAATATTTGTATCGCCGGGACGCACGGAAAGACCACCACTACTGCAATGGTTGGTCATGTATTGAGAGATTCTGGATTTGGCTGTAATGCCTTTTTAGGAGGTATTTCGAGTAATTACAATACCAATTTCTGGAGTAATGCCAACAATGTCTGTGTGATAGAAGCAGATGAATATGACCGTAGTTTTCTCAAGTTATCTCCTGATGTTATTTCCATTTCATCAATGGATCCTGATCACATGGATATTTATGGAACAGCAAGTGAAATGGAAGATGCATTTGTTGCATTCAGTAATAAGCTCAAGCCCGGTGGATTGCTGCTCTATAAAAAGGGGATTGCTAGGGCGGGAGAATTTAAGGCTCCGATGCAGCTTAGTTTTGGGGCAGAAGACAGTGATGCTTCCATTCATGTTGACAGCTGTATTGTAAATAAAGGCGCTTTTGAATACAGTGTAACTGGTCCGGGTTGGATTCTTGATAAGCTTTGCCTCCACATGGGCGGTTTGCACAATGTGGAAAATTCGCTTGTAGCTATTGCTGTTGCTAAGTTTTTGGGTATTGATGATGATCGGATAAGAAGTGCTGTTGCTTCTTTCAAAGGCGTCAAACGTAGATTTGAGTACATACATAAGTCTGAAAATTGTGTCTACATTGATGATTATGCCCATCATCCTGCGGAGTTAAACGCTTTGTTGAAAGGTGTGAGGAAAATGTTCCCATCCAAGAAATGTACACTGATTTTTCAGCCTCATCTTTTTTCCCGTACCCGTGACCTTGCTGCAGAATTTGCAGAAAGCCTTGATCTGGCTGATGAAGTTATTTTATTGCCGGTTTATCCTGCAAGAGAATTACCTATACCTGGTGTTGACAGCAGCTTGATTGCTGGACAAATGAAATCAAAAGTGAGTTTATATAGTCTTGAAGAAATCCCTGAATGGATTTCGGATAAAATGCCTGAATTGATCATTACAGCAGGAGCCGGTAACATTGATACATTGGTTGAACCTATTAGAAAAATCCTGATCAGCAAAGCATGTTGAAAAAAGAAAACATATTGAAAATACTTACCTGGCTGTTATGGGGTTCCTTATGCTCAGGTGTTTTAGTATTGCTGGTTAGTGCAGTGAATACTGAAAATTCAGTTACCTGTGCCCGTATTGAAATTACCATTGATGGCAAAAGCAACCTGAAAATGGTTACTGCAGATGAAATAACAGCATCACTTTGGCCTGAGAGGTCAGGCATTAAGCCTGTTGGTAAAAAAATAACTGATTTTAACTTGTTTGGGCTGGAACAACAAATTGAAAAGAATCCATGGGTAGCTGAAGCAGATGTATTTTTTGATCATCACCGGGTAATGCATATCAATGTTTCTCAAAGAACACCTATAGCCAGGTTGTTTTTGCCAGACGGTGCATCGGTATATCTTGATGCACATTACACGACATTGCCATTAAAAACTACGAATGTATTGAAGCTACCTGTTTTTACCAATTTCACACTTTTGAAAAGGCCATTGAATGCAACTGATTCTGCAACCATGAATCGGATTGTAGGTTTGTCCCGATACATCAGGGCTGATGAATTCTGGATGGCACAGGTTGAAACAGTGCAAATTCAATATGACGGAAGTTTTGAGTTATCCATGCAGCTTGGTGATGAAACGGTCTTGCTTGGCAAAAGAGGTGACTGGGATAATCTGCTTCCTAAACTTAAGCAGACGTATGAAAAATTTGCACTTGATCAATCATGGGGCAAGTACAGGCAGATTGATCTTCAGTTTAAAGACCAGGTAATCTGCAGGAAAAGTTCAGGCTTACAAATGAAAATCGATACCACCAATAGTGATTCAGTAATTCAATGATAGAAAATAATAACAGAAAACCAATTGTTATGAATAATGAGCAACCCATCATCGTAGGTCTTGACATAGGCACTACAAAAATTGCAGCCATAGCCGGAAGGAAAAATGAATTTGGTAAGCTGGAGATTCTGGGATTCGGAAACGCTTCCAGCAGTGGTGTGCAAAATGGCATGGTGCTCAATATTGATCAGACAATCAGGGCGATAGAAACAGCACTGAAAAATTGTTATGATTCCAATCCCGGACTCGAAATCAATGAAGTCTATGTGGGAATTGCAGGTCATCACATCAAAAGCCTTCAGACAAGAGGAGATATTGTCAGGCGCTCAACCGATGATGTCATCAGGCAGTTTGAAATTGATCAGCTGATAGCAGATCAGTATAAAACATACATCCCCGCTGGTGATCAGATTATTGATGTCATTCCTCAGGAATATACAGTGGATAATTACCACAATATTGCCGACCCTATTGGTTATACAGGGGTTAAGGTAGGTGCTAATTTTCACATCATTACTGGTGATCGCAATGCAATCCGCAATATAAACAGGAGTGTTGAAATGGCAGGTTTGAAAGTAAAAGACCTGATGTTACAGCCTTTGGCCTCTTCAGCTGCCGTAATGAGTGAGGAAGATATTGAGGCTGGAATCGCTATTCTCGATATCGGTGGGGGAACAACTGATCTTGCCGTTTTCTATGAAGGCATACTGAAACATACTGCAGTAATTCCATTTGGCGGAGAGAATATAACCAATGATATCAAAACCGGACTCGGTGTATTGCGGAGTCAGGCTGAACAAATGAAGATTCAGTTCGGAAGCGCTGTTCCGGAAGAAGCACAGACCAATGCGTTCATAAAAATTCCGGGATTGCGGGGCTTGCCTTCACGGGAAATCAGTGTGAAAAATTTGTCTGCCATCATTCAGGCTAGGATGAGTGAGATTCTTGCTTTTGTCACTTTTCACCTCAAGCAGGTTGGACTGGATAACAAAATGCTTAATGGCGGAATCGTACTCACAGGCGGTGGTTCACAATTAAAACACCTGATTCAGCTAACGGAATATGCAACAGGACTCAATGCCCGCATTGGATATCCCAATGAGCACCTCGCTGCTAATCACCTGCTTGACCTGGAGAAACCAATGTACGCAACCTGTATTGGTCTTATCCTTAAGGGATACAGTGTTTATGAAAATAATCAGATAAGGCTGGATCCTGATAAGAATAGAATTCAGGTTAAGCCAGTAAGTTCAATTGAACCTGAATCTGAGTTGCCGGAACCTGTTGAAGAAGATTTCAAAGCTGTCAATGGGAGACGTGGCAGGACGATCAACGAATTCATGAACAGCATAAAACATGGCTTGATAGATCTCTTCAAGGAAGAAGGGGATAAGCAACTCTGAAAATCAAATTAACCTTTAAATACAACCCATCATATTCAAAATTTCTGCAACATGATACAATTCGATCTTCCAAAAGAACAATCTTCCATAATCAAAGTGATTGGCGTAGGTGGTGGTGGCAGCAATGCAGTTAACTATATGCATAGCCTTGATATCGGTGGTGTTGACTTTATTGTATGTAACACAGATGCTCAGGCTCTTGCGTCGAGTAGGGTGCCCAACAAGATTCAGCTTGGTCCTTCGCTTACACAGGGTTTAGGTGCAGGTGCAAATCCTGAAATAGGAAGACAGGCAACCGAAGAAAGTCTGAATGAAATCAGGAAAATTCTGGAAGTCAACACAAAGATGGCTTTCGTAACTGCAGGAATGGGTGGTGGTACCGGTACAGGTGGTGCGCCTATCATAGCCCAGATCTGTCGTGATATGGGGATACTAACAGTTGGTATTGTGACCACTCCTTTTTCCTATGAAGGCAAAAAGCGGGCATTATACGCCACTGATGGCATTGAACAACTGAAGTCTTGCGTAGATACACTTCTTGTTATCAGTAACGATAAACTCAGACATCAGTTCGGTAATCTCACTATGAGTGCGGCGCTTTCTACAGCAGATAATGTGCTGGCAACGGCAGCCAAATGTATTACGGATGTCATCAACACAACCGGACAAATAAACGTTGATTTTGCTGATGTCTGCACTGTTATGCGCAATGGTGGCGTAGCTATATTGGGAAGTGCCAGGGCAAAAGGCCAGAATCGCGCGCAGCTTGCCATTGAACAAGCGCTAAATTCTCCGCTTCTGAATGACAATGATATCAGAGGTGCGCAATGGATTCTGATTAACATCAATTCAAAGGCGGGTATCACCGAGTTTACCATGGACGAAGTTGAGACCATTCAGCAGTTCCTTATCGCCCAGGCAGGTGAGGATACAGACATCATTCTCGGATTGGGTTATGACGAGAGTTTGGGTGAAGATATCAGTATAACTATCATTGCAACTGGTTTCGAGCAGAAATCATCAGCCGTTGCAATCGGACAGTCACCACGTGAGCAAGCGAAGGATGACAGGATTATGTTGACACTTGAAATGGCATCTCCTGCAAAAACTGTTGTTGAAACAAAGTCAGAGGCCATTGAAGATGAAGTACCAGCTTTGCAAGCAACGCCAATCGTTGATGTAGAATTGAGCAGTGATGAGACTCCTATTGTTTTTGAACTGGGGTTGAGTATGGAAGATAAACCTACCCAGGTAGTTAAATCCGCAGAAATCAAATCTGTATCAGTATCGGTTCCATCAAACGAAGTACGCAAGTCAACGCCTTCATCAGGATTCCTTACCAAGCCATCTGTAATCTATGCGAATGCAGATAGTGCTCCGGAGAAACTTTCACCCATTGTTGAACCTGAACAGCCGAAAGCCTCTGAGTTACAAACTTCAGTTAAAAATAATGCTCCTGTTAGCGACGACTCATTTGAACTGGTTTTTCACAATGAGCGCCCGGCAATGCCAGTCCGCGATGAAATTCCTCCAGTTGATCCCAGCCAGTATCAAAGGCAAATGGCTTCTGATGAGGCTGAAGCTCAAAAAGCCAAGGCAGCTGAACGTTTGTATAAGCTGAGGAATCTTTCCTTCAATTTTAATGCTACTGATCCACACAATGAATACGAACAGGTTCCGGCATACGTGCGCCATAACCTTCAATTGCAGGGTTCAACGCTTGCTTCGGTAGAAAAATTTTACAGCAGTTATGCTGTTGGAACCGATGAAGACAATGGCATACAAATCAGTACCATCAATACTTTTTTAGACGGCAAAAAACCCGATTGATTGGTGTAGATCCTCCGGGAAATACACTTGAAGTTCCTATATGAAAAACCAACATGTAACCGTACCAATCGGCCCTGGGTTTCTACCCGGGGCTTTTTTATGATTTCGTTGCAATGGTTGTCGGCTGATGACGTAATTTTGCACAAATTCTTTTTTATGCCTACAGTTTTGATTACCGGCGGTACAGGGATGATTGGTACAGCACTCAGCAGACACCTGCTTCAACAGGGATATGATGTGATTATCTTGTCCAGAAACCCCATCGAAACAGCCACAGCATATAAAACAACATCACAACAAAACAGCTTCAGGCCAAGCGGAAGGATTTATTACGCCAAGTGGAATACCGATACCATGATGATCGATCCGCAGGCCCTCGCACAGGCTGATCACATCGTGCACCTGGCTGGAGAAGGGGTTGCCAAGAAGCGGTGGACAAAAAAACGTAAGGAAGAAATACGGCTCAGCCGGACCAAATCCAGTGAATTGTTGTTCAAATGTTTGAATACCCATCCCAATAAAGTAAAATCAGTTGTCTCTGCTTCGGCTATAGGTTGGTACGGTCCAGACAATGGTACTGTCTTTACCGAGGAGATGCCCGCTGCGGAAGATTTTCTTGGTCAGACTTGTCAGGCATGGGAGGAAAGTATTGACCAGGTTCAGAAATCTGGAAAGCGACTCGTTAAACTTCGTTTGGGTATAGCCTTGAGCAATGAAGGTGGAGCTTTGGCTGAATTCAAGCGTCCGGCCAGATTCGGCATGGCTGCAGTTCTGGGTTCCGGTAACCAGGTAGTTAGCTGGATTCATATTGATGATCTCTGTAGGGCTTTCATTCACGCCATCGAAACCCCTGAAATGCACGGTGTGTATAATCTTGCAGCGCCTGAGCCATGCACCAACAAAGAGCTTACGCTGGGTGTAGCCAAAGCCATGAATGGGGCATTGTCCATACCTTTAAAAGTGCCAACCTTTGTACTCAAACTAATGCTGGGCGAAATGAGCATAGAAGTATTGAAAAGTACTACCGTAAGTTCTGAGAAAATCCAGAATACCGGGTTTACGTTTATTTACCCAACCATTCAATCGGCGGTAAAGCATCTAATTGGATAACTCAGTACCAAGTTTGTCTATTTTCAATTTGTAGATTGCCCCTATGGCGAGTGCCAGATTTTCTTTTTCATGGCTTACCGGAAAGCCAAAGCATTTTGGATAATTGTATTCATTTACATGTTCCCCGATGATTTCATAGGCGTTTTTCCCAAAAGGCCTGTCGGTATCCCGGTTATCGGTAAAACCTCCAATAATCAATCCTTTGAGATTGTTGAAAACTCCTGCCCGCTTCAACTGAAGCATCATCCTGTCTATGTTGTAAAGCTGCTCTCCCACATCCTCTAAAAATAGAATTTTTCCTGCTGTCTGGTAGGCTGCATTGCTGCCAAGCGCATGGGCCATCAGGCAAAGGTTTCCGCCGATAAGCTGGGCATTTGCTATTCCCGGAGTGTCAAAAATATGTGGTGCTGAAGTATAGCAGGTCAATGACCCTTCAAGAACATGTTTGAGGGATAAGGTATACCTGTTTATTCCTTCATCCTGATTGAAAGCCCCTGCCATAGGTCCATGAATACTGGCAATTTGCAGCTGCTCATGCATGAATCCATGGAGGATGGTCAGGTCGCTAAAGCCCACAATCCATTTCGGATTTTTTTCGAATGCATTCCAGTTGATCTGGTCAAGTATCCTTGTGGTTCCATATCCGCCTCTGCCACAGATGATGGCCTTCACATCAGGATTGT
This sequence comes from Chitinophaga pinensis, assembly GCA_945862385.1. Classification (GTDB taxonomy): domain Bacteria; phylum Bacteroidota; class Bacteroidia; order Chitinophagales; family Chitinophagaceae; genus Pollutibacter. Next base: position 21,527 of record CAMAXV010000017.1, on the reverse strand, counting down.
CCAGCATCAGTTGCAAGTCTTGCAATCGTTCCTCGTCTGTGCCGGAAAAATAATTTTTCGAACTGCCTCCCAGTGTTTTCCCTTCGAGCACATGATAGCCCCATTTCTTTAAGGTTTGTATGCAGCGCCGGGCCTTCTCAGCGGGCATGAAGCCAGCCGGACAAACGATGCCAATGGTATCTCCTGGCTTAATGGGATTAGGGATAATCATAAAAATAATTTATATACCCGCCAGCTCTTTAACCTTTGCCCAAACGCCATCATCAACAGGTATACCCATGCGCATATTCTCTTCTCGGGTTTGAATAGAACGTTCACCGGGATAATTGATGCTTCCGTTTTCTGCTGCCGGCACGGAGTCTCTGAGTTGTTGAATGGTTTCTGACAGGGCATTGTCTACGAAAGCCTGATCGTTGATTTTAAGTGGATCGATGGCTATGAAAACCTGGCAACAGCTGCCACAACTGCCCAGGTTTTTCCTGTCTACACCTGCTGTTGTAAGTCCGCCTGAAAACAGTGCAGATAATAAATCAAGCATCACTGCAAAGCCGCTGCCTTTCCAGTATCCCATGGGTAGGATTCTTCTGGTTGCTTCAATGGTTCCGGGATCATCGGTAAGTTGTCCGTCATCGTCAAAACCACCGGGATAAGGCAGTTTTTGTCCGGCCAGCCTGGTTACCTGCAACTTTCCATAGGAATATTGAGACATGGCCATATCCAGCACTACGTGACCTGCTGCTCTTGGAATACCAATGATAAACGGATTGTTTCCGATGGCGCTGGAACGGCCACCCCATGCAGGCATGCAGGATTCTGTGTTGGTCCAGCACATGCTGATAAAACCTTTTTCTGCCGCCTGCCAGCCGTATGCTCCTCCGCGCATCCAATGTGTGGTATTGCGGAGGCTTACCATGCCCATGCCATTTTCTGCCGCTATCTCAGTTGCCCTGTTCATACAGCTGATGGCGTTTAAGATACCCGGACCGAGTTGTCCGTCGTACACTTCCATACTCCCCATGGCGGCAACCAGCTGTGGTTCGCCAAGTGGGTCAACCCATCCTTTTTCGAGGTACTCCACAAACCTTTCCACCCGGTTCAGTCCGTGTGAATAAACCCCGTCTCTGCTGGATTCAGTATGAATGCGGGCGCATGTTGCAGCTTTTTCTTCGGGCATGCCAGCCCTGATAAATGCCCTGCACACGGTCTCCTGCATTTCCTCAAAAGATATCCTTGTTTTCATAGCCGTAAGTTAATTCATTGTACGGAAATGGTTTCATGGAAATGCTGCCGCATTATGATTAAATTTGTAATCAAATTATGGAAACAGTGTCACAACCCAAGCGTTATCTTGTTACTTCTGCACTGCCTTATGCCAACGGACTGAAACATGTCGGTCACCTGGCTGGGGCATATATACCTGCTGATATTTATACCCGTTACCTGCGTGCACAAAAACGTGATGTGGTTTTTGTCTGCGGAAGCGACGAGCATGGAACCGCCATACCTATCCAGGCTATGAAGGAAGTTACCACAGCGCAGGCAATCATCGACAAGTACCACCAGGCCATGAAGGAGGATTTTGCCGACCTCCATATCAGTTTTGATGTGTATCACAGAACCTCAGATCCGCTTCACCATGAAACTTCCAGGGAGTTCTTCACTTACCTGCATGACCGTGGGGAGCTGGAAACCAAAGAGACTGAACAATATTTCGACGTGGGATCGCAAACCTTTTTGGCCGACAGGTTCATCAAGGGTGTTTGTCCGCATTGTAAAAGCGTCAGGGCCTTCGGCGACCAGTGCGAATCCTGTGGCACTGCATTGAGCCCGGATGAACTCATCAATCCTGTCAGCACCATCAGTGGGCAGTCGCCTGTCAAAAGAAAAACCACCCATTGGTACCTGCCACTGGCCCGGCACGAAGAATTTCTGCGGAAATGGATCCTCGAGGAACACAAAGATGACTGGCGGGCTTCTGTGGTTGGACAGTGTAAGAGTTGGATAGATGGTGGATTGCAATCGCGGGCAGTGACAAGAGATTTGAACTGGGGCGTACAGGTTCCACTGGATGATGCTGCAGGCAAAGTATTGTATGTCTGGTTCGATGCCCCGATTGGTTACATCTCTGCTACCAAACAATGGGCGCTGGATAACAACAAAGACTGGAAACCATACTGGTATGATCAGGATACACAACTGGTTCATTTCATCGGAAAAGACAATATTGTTTTCCATTGCATCATCTTCCCCACCATGCTCAAGCTGCATGGAAACATTCTGCCTGCCAATGTGCCGGCCAATGAATTCCTGAATCTGGAAGGCGATAAGATGAGCACCAGCCGCAACTGGAAACTGGAGATGCGCGACTTCATTCAGGCATTTGTGAAAAAGGATAACGGTGGCGATCAATGTGTGGATATGTTACGCTATTACCTGACACAGATTGCGCCGGAAAGCAAGGATTCCGAATTTACCTGGAAAGGTTTTCAGGATGCCGTCAACAGTGAACTGGTCTCTATTTTCGGTAACTATGTGAACCGCACTTTTGTGTTGATGCATAAGCTCTGTGGCGGTAAAGTGCCTCGCTACCACTCAGACATTGCTGATGAAAAAGACAATCAACTCATACAGGATATTGCTGCAGCGAAAGCCAGGATAGAATCCCTGCTGGAGCAATACAAGTTCCGGGAAGCGCTCTTTGATGTGATCGACCTTTCCAGGAAAGGCAATCGTTACATGCAGGAAAAAGAACCCTGGATTCTGGCCAAGACTGTAGCAGAAAATCCGGCTAACCAACAGCTGATTGATAACTGTTTGTATAACTGTCTGCAGCTTACTGCCAACCTGGCTATCCTCATTAATCCTTTCCTGCCGTCAACAGCCCGCAAGATGTGTTACATGATGAAAGTGGTGGATAAGATGCTCGACTGGCAAAATGCTGGCAGCATGAAGCTGCTGAGCATGGGTTATAGCCTTCGGGAGCCACAGCTGCTTTTCAGAAAAATTGAAGACCAGGAAATCGCTGAACAAATACAATTATTGAAATCTTCTGCTATGCAAGTTGCCGAAAATCAACCGGTGAGTCCGGATCAACCTGTCCAGCCCGTAAACGACCTGAAACCGGAAATCGTTTTTGACGATTTTGGAAAGATTGACCTGAGAACCGGCATCATCACAGCTGCACAAAAAGTACCCAAGGCTGATAAATTGCTGCAACTCGAAGTAGACCTGGGTTTTGAAAAAAGGACTATCCTGTCAGGTATTGCCATGCACTTTGAACCGGAAGCTGTTGTTGGTCAGCATGTAGTGGTGGTTGCCAACCTGGCCCCCAGGAAAATGCGGGGAATTGACAGTAACGGGATGATACTCATGGCTGAGGATGCTTCAGGAAAACTGCATTTTGTGAGTGCCGGTGAAGCTTCACTCGGAGGCTGGAAAGTGAGCTGAAATGATGTAATTACCCAAAATAGTCAGGCATGAAACCCCGGATTAAAAAAGTTGCAGTTCTCGGAAGTGGTTTAATGGGCTCACGCATAGCCTGTCATTTTGCGGGCATCGGTGTGCCGGTTTTATTGCTCGATCTTCCCGCCAAAGGAACCAATCCTTCCGATAAAGCTGCTCTAAGGAATCAGCCTGTTCATGACGCGCTCCGGAGTGCCGTTCAAGCTAATCCTGCTCCTGTATATACCAAAAATGTACCAGAAAGGATTCAGGCGGGCAATTTTGAAGATAACCTGAAAGATATTGCTGGTTGCGACTGGATTATTGAAGTGGTGGTGGAACGTCTGGATATTAAAAGAGAATTGTACAGCAAGGTAGAAGCGTTTCGCAAACCTGGTACAATCATCACATCCAATACATCAGGGATTCCCATGCATCAGCTGACTGAAGGACGTTCAGCAGATTTCAAGACACATTTTTGTGGAACACATTTCTTCAATCCGCCCCGGTATCTCCGGCTGCTGGAGATTATCCCTACTGCCGATACGGCTCCTTGGGTGACCGACTTCCTGATGCATTACGGAGATTTGTACCTGGGAAAGACAACAGTTTTGTGTAAAGACACTCCGGGTTTCATTGCCAACAGGGTTGGCATTTATGCCATTATGGTGATGATGGAACTGATGGACCAGCTAAATCTTTCAGTAGATGAAATTGATGCCCTTACCGGTCCGGTTATCGGGCGACCCAAGTCAGCCACATTCCGGACGGCAGATATGGTAGGGCTTGATACCCTTATCCATGTGGCCAACGGATTGTATGCCAATTGTCTGCATGATGAATCAAGAGAACTGTTTCGCTTGCCCGAATGGTTGAAGAAAATGGGGGAGCTCAACTGGCTGGGCGATAAAACAGGTCAGGGGTTTTTCAAAAAGACAAAAAATGATGCTGGTGAGAAGGAAATTCTGACCCTTAACCTCAAAACCATGGCGTACGGGCAAAGACAGAAACCCCGATTCTCTTCGCTTGATACAGCCAAAACCATAGACAATCTAGAGCAGCGGATTCAGATGCTTTGTGCCTCACCTGATAAGGCTGGTCAGTTTTATACTGCATTCCACCACAGGTTATTCTCCTATATCTCAAACCGAATTCCAGAAATTGGTGATACCCCCGCAGGAATCGATGAAGCCCTCAAGGCTGGCTTCAACTGGGAGATTGGGGCCTTTGAAACATGGGACCTGCTCGGTGTTGCTGCTGTAGTTGCTGCGATGACTAAGCAGGGAATAACCGTTCCGGCATGGGTAGGGGAAATGCTGGAAAACGGGAATAAATCCTTTTATAAAATCGAGGGAGGTAAGCGGCTGGTCTACCATCCTGCACAAAAACAATATGTTTCAGTTTGTGGTGCAGACCAGGAGCATGCGTTTATCGTGATGAAATATTTCGCCGGACAAACAGTCTGGAAAAACAGTGCATGCAGAACCTATCATTTGGGGGATGATGTACTCGGCCTCGAATGGTACACCAAGATGGGTAGTATTGGCGGCGAGGTGCTGGAAGGCATGGAGCGGTCCATTTCCCTGGCAGAACAAAAGTACAAGGGACTGGTGATTGCCAATGAGGGCATTAACTTTTCAGCCGGTGCCAATGTGGGCATGATTTTCATGCTCGCCATCGAAGAGGAATACGATGAACTCGACATGGCCATCAGGATTTTTCAGCAAACCATGATGCGTGCACGCTATTCTTCCATCCCGGTAGTGATAGCACCACATGCACTCTCCCTGGGTGGAGCTTGTGAACTCAGTCTGCATGCAGACAAGGTTTGTGCGGCAGCTGAAACCTATATCGGACTGGTTGAGCTGGGGATAGGATTGATTCCGGGAGGGGGAGGAACCAAAGAATTTGTGTTGCGGGCAGCGGATGAAATGCATGAAGATGAACCGGAAACCATCACCCTGAAAAACAGGTTTATCACCATTGCAACAGCCAAAGTGGCTACCTCTGCTCATGAAGCATATCAACTTGGCATCCTGCGCAAAGGTCAGGATGACATTATTATGAACCAGGGCCGCCGCATTAGTGAAGCCAAGCGGGCTGTGCTCGACCTGTATGATAGCGGCTATGTGATGCCGATTCAACGAAAAGATATCAAGGTACTCGGACAAACAGGACTGGGTGCCTTGCTCGCAGGTGTCCATACCATGGAAACGGGCGGATATGCAACAGCCCATGATGCGCTGGTAGCCCGGAAGCTGGCTTACGTCATGTGTGGCGGCGACCTCAGTGCGCCCGCAAGAGTTTCTGAGCAATACCTGCTCGACCTGGAGCGTGAAGCCTTTCTTTCCCTATGCGGTGAAAGGAAAACCCTAGAACGCATACAGGCTGTACTGAAACAGGGCAGGCCTATAAGAAACTGATAATCAATCAAATGCACTCCTAATTAATTTGGTAATATCACTTTTTTTTCGTATACTTTATTCCTTTGAATGGAACAGTGGCGAATGCCACAAATACTGCTGTTTTTAGTCCCTTAATTACCTGAATCCATATAATTTATTAAATCGACTTGATTGTGGATATTCTGTGAATAACGGAGGCTGCAGGATTTCCATTCCCCTTTTTTTCTGCACAGATTTGGCAATATCCGAGTTTATTATTCGTTAAAATAGTTGCTAACTAAAAAATAAAGTAGCCAATAAGGGTTAACCAAGTATTATTTATGAAGAGTATGAAACTTTTCAGGAAGTGGATTTACACAATCACTATCTGTTTCTTATGTCTTTTCCTGACGCAACATGTTAATGCGCAGGCCAGTAATGCACTTCATTTTGATGGTACAAATGATTACCAGGTGGAAATGAGCCAACTGCTGCGCGGCATATACCAGTATCAGCTTATCGACAAAACCGGAAAACTGCTGATGGCGGATAAGTTATTGAAAAATTAAGTACAATAAATTGTAAATTTGAGTATGAAAACTGTACAATTCCTTAAGTTAATGGGTTCAGCGCTGCTGATTTTTTCAGTTGTTTGTCTTCAGGCGCAATCTGACCCCCCTCCCTTTGGTGGCAGTGTGACTGACCAGCCGGGAGCAGTAACTTCTGATCCTCCTGCTTTCCAGGATGATGTAGCAGATCTCGTCCCGATTGATGGGGGGCTCACTTTACTCCTTGCTGCAGGTGTTGCTTTTGGTGCCAAAAAGGCAAATCAATACAGAAAGTTAAAAGCTCAGTAATATCATACTTTAAGGATGAATGGTAAATCCGGTTGGGTAAAATAAACTTAACTTGGATGCAAAATGCTCCATGTTCATTCTGGAAATAAACAATATATCTAAGGCATATGGTAAGATAAAAGCCTTGGATAACCTCAGTTTTAATGTGCCTGAGGGCTCAGTATTCGGGATTTTAGGTCCGAATGGCAGCGGAAAAACAACTACCCTGAGTATTATTCTTGATGTGTTGCAGGCGGATTCCGGCTCATATAAATGGTTTGGTGAATCGCCCCATGCCGGTCTCAGAAAAAGAATAGGTTCTTTACTCGAAACCCCCAATCTCTATCATTACCTCACAGCAGTTCAAAATTTGCGCATCACCCAAAGTATCAGTGGGAGAGGTGATGACCGTGACATCGAAAAGGTGTTGAAACAGGTTAATCTGCACGAAAGAAAAAATTACCGGTTCAGTACATATAGTCTTGGAATGAAACAACGGCTTGCCATTGCAGCCGCATTGCTGGGTGACCCAAAGGTTTTGTTGCTGGACGAGCCCACAAACGGACTTGATCCGGTTGGAATAGCAGAGATTCGTGAGCTCATCAAAAGCCTTGCACAATCCGGACATACGATTATCATGGCCAGCCACCTGCTGGATGAAGTTGAAAAAGTTTGTGATTATGTGGCCATTTTAAAGCAGGGAAAACTGATTGCTTCCGGCTCAGTGGATTCAGTACTTTCGGATGAAGATTGCCTGATACTGAGTGCTGCAGAAAATCGGCTTATTGAACTGATGCAAGGATATAAGGGCATTTCCCGTGTGGCAGATACACCTGAGGGAGTAGCCTGTTTTTTTGATAAAGGAAAAGTTTCTGCAGCTGAGGTAAATGCCTTTTGTTTCAACAATGGCATTGTGTTGTCGCAAATCACCATGAAAAAGAAGAAGCTGGAAGAAAAGTTTTTTGAACTTACAAGCACACAAAATGATTAAAAATATTTTTTATACAGAGTGGTTGAAAGTCAGGCACTACAGGGCTTTCTGGGTTCTGCTTTCCATAACAGCAATTTCATTTCCGGGTGTGAATGCCATTGCATATTTTGCTTTCAAGAATGCCGCAGAGGGTCCGTCTCAAGGCGGACAGTTAATGAAAATGTTGCTGGGTAATCCATTTGCCTTTCCGCAAACCTTTCATACTACGGCCTACCTGAGTTCTTTTTTTGCATTTATTCCGGCAGTAGTCGTAATCATGTTGATCACAAATGAATTTCAATTCAAAACACACCGGCAGAACATCATTGATGGCTGGCAGAAACATACGTTTATCTGGGGTAAGTTTATCAGCGTTATGCTGATTACGCTGATTGTTACAATCTTTTATATGGCTGTAGCCTCAACGTTGGGATTTATTGCAACAAAGGAAGTTGAGAACGCTGTGCTTTATGAAAAGGCATACTTTATGCTGTTATTTGCACTTCAGTTATTCAGTCAGCTATCCGTTGCGTTTTTGCTGGGATTGTTGATTCGCAAAGCCTTTATCGCATATGGAATCTTTATCTTCTATGGATTCATAATAGAAAATATGCTGGTTGGACTTTTTAAACTGAAAGCAAAAAAACTCGGGTATGATTACGGGCATTTTCTTCCTTTTGAAATTTCAGACAGGCTGATTCCTGTTCCACCTGCAATTGGTAAATTCAATGAAGCTGATTATAAATTAGCCATGGATGCCATTGGGCAGCATGTTTTTTATACGTTGATGCTTACCTTTTTGGTTTGGATACTCGCATTTTATATCTACAAAAAAAGAGACCTCTGATGAAGTTTTTATTCAGTTTGATTCTTGCAGTTAATTGCTACCTGGCAGTCTGCGCACAACAACATCAATCTGCTATTAAGCAGGCTGCAATGGAGATGGGAAATGCACTTGTAAAAAAGGACGGAGAAAGGTTTCTCAGCTACATGCATCCATCCATGATCAGGCTTGCAGGTGGAAAAAGTCAGTTAAGGGTGATGGCAGATTCTGCATTTAAGGTTGTTGAACAGATTGGTGGAAAGGTTAGCCGGATTAGTTTTGGTAATCCATCTCAGGTACTTCAATACAGGAATACCCTACAGGCGGTTGTGTCTCAGCAAATGCTTGTGATAACTTTACTCGGAAATGCCGAATTGTCTTCATCACTGATTGCGATTTCTGGCGATAAAGGTAAAACCTGGACTTTCATCGATACCAATCTTTTTAATGTCAGTCAGATTAAAACAGCTATGCCCGATATCAGTCCTGAACTGGTCATTCCAAAGTCGGCCCCTCCAAAGTTTATGCTGAACGAGCAATAGTAATCCTAAATACATTAAATTTAATGCTCCAAAACTTTTAAAATGAAAAAAATACTTTTTTTCCTGTTGTCCGTTTCTATGGTTTCAGGAATTAATGCACAAAAGAAAAAAGCGAGTGAGCCCAAACAGCCTTCGCAACCATCCACGTATGATCAGGCATTGCTTGGTAATGTAAAATACAGGCTGATCGGGCCGTTTCGCGGTGGCCGAAGTGGTGCCGTAGCTGCAAGTTATAAAAACCGCAATACCTTTTACTTCGGGGCTACAGGCGGTGGTGTATGGAAATCAACCGATGCAGGTAATAACTGGAAAAATATCACTGATGGCTTCTTTGGTAGTTCAATAGGTGCTGTGGAAGTGGCTCCATCCAACGACAACATCATCTATGTTGGAGAAGGTGAGAATACAGTTCGTGGTAATGTTTCCGAAGGACTTGGTGGTATGTGGAAAAGTGTTGATGCGGGTAAAACCTGGACTAACATAGGCCTGAAAGATGGCAGGCATATCACAAATATCATTGTTCATCCTGATGATGCCAATACTTTATGGGTTGGTGTAATAGGACATCTTTTTGGTCCTAATAAGGAAAGGGGTGTTTACAAATCTACTGACGGTGGTAAATCTTGGAAACAGGTGCTTTATGTAAATGAGCAGACTGGCATCAGCGACCTGGTTATGGAACCCGGTAACCCATCTGTATTGTATGCAGGATCATGGCGGATTATCCGCACGCCATACAGCCTTGAAAGTGGTGGTGATGGAAGCGGACTCTGGAAGAGTACAGACGGTGGAGAAACATGGAAGAATATCACAGCTTCTAAAGGATTGCCAAAGGGTACATGGGGAATCGTTGGTGTTGCCATAGCACCTTCTAACACCGATAAGGTATATGCTATCATCGAAAATGAAAAAGGTGGTTTATATATGAGTGAAGATACCGGTCAAACCTGGTCTTTGCAAAGCAGCGACAACAATATCCGTCAGCGTGCCTGGTATTACACAAAAGTCTTCGTTGATCCGAAAAATGAAAACCTGGTCTACTGTCCGAATGTTAATTTCATGAAAAGCAGGGATGGCGGAAAGACTTTTCAATCAGTCAGAACGCCTCATGGTGACCACCACGACCTATGGATTGATCCACAAGATGGAAAACGCATGATTGTAGCTGATGATGGAGGTGCTCAGGTGAGTTTTGATGAAGGAAATAACTGGAGCTCTTACATGAATCAGCCTACCTCTCAGTTGTACAGGGTAAGTACTGATAATTCTTTCCCATATAGAGTATTGGCTGCCCAGCAGGATAATTCAACGCTTCGGGTGAGATCAGCTACCTATGGGGCTTATATCACTGAGCAGGACTGGGATGTAACTGCCGGTTCAGAGAGTGGTTATGTAGTGGCAGATCCAACTAATCCAGACATTGTATATGGTGGTAATTATGGTGGATACCTTTCCAGACTGGATCACAGAACGGGTGAGAATAGGGCTATTTCCGTTTGGCCAGACAATCCAATGGGCGCAGGTGCAGATGTGCTGAAGTTCAGGTTTCAGTGGAACTTCCCCATATTCTTCTCCCCACATAACCCCAAAAGGCTTTACTGTGCTGGAAATGCCTTGTTTATGACCGAAAATGAAGGTGCCAGCTGGACGCAGATTTCTCCTGACCTCACCACCAATGACAAATCCAAGCAACTGTCTAGTGGAGGCCCTATCACCAAAGACAATACCTCTGTTGAATATTATAGTACCATCTTTACGGCATCAGAGAGCTCATTGGAGAAAGATCTTTTGTGGACAGGTAGTGATGATGGCTTAATTCATATAAGTAAAGACGGGGGCAAAAACTGGAGTAATGTTACGCCAAAAGATGCACCACAATGGATGATGTGGAATGCTATCGAAGTAGACCCCTTTAAAAAAGGGGCAGCCTACATTACCGGCACCCGCTATAAGTTAGATGACTATGCCCCATATGTTTACAAAACCGAAGATTATGGGCAGTCCTGGAAATTGATTACAACAGGTATCAATCCGATGCATTTTACCCGTGTTGTACGTGCAGATCAAAAAAGGCAGGGTTTACTTTATGCAGGAACTGAGTTTGGGATGTACGTCAGTTACAATGATGGTGCAAGCTGGCAATCATTTCAGTTGAACCTTCCTGTAGTTCCCGTTACGGACCTGACTTTCAAGAATAACGACCTTATTGTTGCAACGCAGGGACGTGCATTGTGGATCTTGGATGATCTTTCACAAGTGCAGCAAATGGATCCTGCCATTAAGTCAAAATCATTGTTTGCATATAAAACGAACCCGGCATACAGGATTCCACCCATTATAAGCAGGTGGGGCAGGATGACAGGCACGCCAGCTAATGTTGCCATGAATCCGGCTAAGGGAGCGGTAATCAATTTCTTTGCAGGTAATGTTACAGATTCAAGCACTGGTTCAGTTGCAGTTTATGACAACAATAAAAAGTTGATCAGCAGGTTTGCTACAGATTCCAAAACTGCTGCCTTGAAACTTGCCCAGGGTAATAATCAGTTTGTGTGGGATATGCAGTACCCGGGTGCTGAAAAAATTGATGACCTGATACTCTGGAATGGTGTTCCGGGAAGTATTACAGCTATTCCAGGAAATTATATGGCAGTAGTAAGGGTTGACAAGGATTCTGTTGAGGTTCCTTTTACATTGCTTGCTGACCCCAATTATAAATGTTCACAAGCAGATTATGATGCTCAACTCGCTTTCCTACTTCAGGTTCAGGGTAAGTTTAATGAAACGATGAAGGCTATCAAAGATATCAGACAGGCTAGAACACAGATGAGTGATTTTGTTGTGAAACAAGGTAAGTCCTGCCCGAAAGAAGTTAAAAACATGGCAGACAGCCTGGGTAAGGTCCTAACAGCTGTTGAAGAGAAACTGCATCAGACCAAGGCAAAGAGCGGACAGGATGTATTGAATTATCCAATCAGATTGGATGATAAGCTTGGTGGTGTTTATGACATGGCCAGCAGTGGTAATATGGCTCCAAGCAAGCAGGCAAAAGATGTTTATGCGGAACTGGCTGCTCAGGTTGACAGTGAGTTGGGTAAACTGGCAACAGTACTCGATCAGGGTGTTAAAGCTTTCAATAAGCTGATCAGGGAAAAGGAATTGCCGGTAGTTGTGTTGAAATAATCAACTTCCCCGATAACAAAAAAGGTGCAAGAATTACTTGCACCTTTTTTTATGATCATATTCAAACAGAAAGTCTTGAACGCAAATGAGATTCTGTCTGTAAAATGTTATTTTAAAACGGCCCTTACACCTGTTGTACCACCTCCGTTTAGGGTCATGTCATGTGGCTTGTTTTGTTTCCATGCACCACGTGTGAAATCTGGAACATCAACGGTTTTGGACCTGTTGATAGCAGAAGCTTCACTCAAAGGCATGATACTGCTCCATGAAGCCGCATCGTAAACATCCTGGTCAAGTGGCAAGCCATTACGAAGGCAATCAATCAGTCTCCAGTCCATGATAAAATCCATTCCGCCATGTCCACCTACATTTTTGGCAATATCTCCAATATGTCTGACGATGGGAGGGGTGTATTTATCGTACATGCCTTTCAACTCTTCTGGTTTCATCCAGGAATGTCCGAGGGCAATTCTTTCTGGTCCGGGATATTTTTGTGCAGCACCTTTGGTTCCACTCACAAGATGTATTCTGGAATAAGGCCTGGGGGATGATACATCATGCTGAACCATCAGTGTCTTGCCCAAATCGGTTTTGATGATGGTTGTATTCATATTACCGCGGTAAGTCTTACCAGCATAGGGTTTGAAAAAATCATCATTGGCAGCCAGTTCTTTCAGTGCAGGTGCAAGGGTGAAATCACTGGTGCTCATGCTCACGAGGTGATCAAACTTGTCGCCCCTGTTGATATTCATACATTGTGCAATCGGACCCAATCCATGAGTGGGGTAAAGATTCCCCTGATGACCGGTATTTTCCTTTAACCGCCACATGTCTGAATAGCCTGTTTTATTCAGCAGGTAGTCTTTTCCAAGATCATGAATATAGGCTCCTTCAGCATGTAAAATTTCACCAAACATGCCATTCCTGGCCATATTAAGCGTTAGTAATTCAAAGAAATCGTAGCAGCAGTTTTCAAGCATCATCATGTGCTGCCTGGTCTTTTCGGATGTCTCTACCAGTTCCCAGCATTCGTCTATTGTTTTGGCAGCAGGAACTTCAGATGCAGCATGCTTGCCATGTTTCATGGCATAAACTGAAATCGGGGTGTGCAGATGCCATGGCGTGGTTACATACACCAGGTCAACGTCGTTAGACTCACACAAGGCTTTCCAGCCTTCTTCACCGGTATAGGTTTTGGGAGCAGGTAGTCCTTTTTTATTCAATATTGCCTGAGACTTCTCAAGGTGCTTTGGGTATTTATCGCAAAGGGCAGTTATCTGAACCCCATCAATATAGCTTAATCGGTCAATCGCTCCGGTACCCCGGCTTCCGGTTCCAACCAGGCCGATTCTTACTGTGCTCAACTTAGGGGCAGCAAACCCGCACATATTGAATGGCGCCTGAGCACTTTGCATAGCATGGGCATAGGAATTATCGGGCAGGGCACTTGCAATGGCTCCTGAACCCAGCGCAACGTTGCGCAGAAAGGATCTTCTGTTTGTTGGCATGTTCGTTGTTTTGTGTAAGGATGAAGTTACTGAAAAGCTGTTATAAATTCAACCAGTAATTCAACTTGAATACCAGTGCCCTGTTCTTATTTTTCATGAAGGGGTCTGTAAAATAATTGTCGCTGTAAACAAGGAACAGGTCACTCATGGGTTTATATCGCCATTGCAGCCTGCTGTTTATATTAAAATTATTACGCTGGTTATTATACTGCATAAAAGTTGTCCAAAACAGGTTGTTTGTAAAATTTATCTCAATCCTTGGAGCAATGAGAAAGAGGTTACTCTTACCGTAAGGGGAAGGAAAATTCAGTCTTGCCTGCTGCAGACTCATGCTGAAATTCCCCCAGGGTTGCACCCTGTATGTGGCACTCAATTCATACCGGAGGATTTTGCCATTGAAGAAATCCCCTGCCTCGAAATCAGTTCTGAAGTAAAGTTTTTTTCTGCTGTCTGTGTTGTAGGTGAGTCCATAGGACGGTGCTTTGTACCTACCGGGTGGTAAGGGCATGGCATCTGTAAAAGCTGTATTGAACAGGAGGTTGTTCACATTTTCATGCCTGTGAAAAATCATATTCGAAGTGTTCTTAAAGAAAAGGCGCACTTCGAAATCATGGTTTCTTTCATTTAATCCGCCCTCCAGGTTGTAAATCATGAAATTTTCCAGCCGCAGCATCAATTGGTTTAAGGGACCTTTTTTGGGAAAGAAGGTATAGCTGATTTCATTATAAATCTGGTTAAATCCTTTTCTGATGGAAGTATCAAGCAGGGCATCATAGTTATTAATCCGATTTACGAATCCCATATCTGCAAAATAATTATCTGTTATTTTGCCTGCATCAACAATCAGGTTGAATTTTTTGCTCAGGTAACCGCCTCCTGCATTGGTGTAATGCTGTGGATTGGCAATTGTCGGTTTATAAGATTGATGATGTCCTGCCCAGGCATTCCACCTGCCGGATTTGTCAATAAATCCATATTCCATACCTGCATTTCTGCCATAAGCATCCTGGGCATTTCTGAATTTGTGGTTTTCATCTTCGAAACCCTGCCTATTCAAAAAGTATCCTTTTACAACTGACCTTGCCTGAACCTGCTGATTAAATGTAACAGCAGTATAGTTTTGGGAAACAGAACCTGCTGTTGCACCGGTTTGCATATTCATGAAACCAATTCTTGTTTTGGGTGCGATGTTTCCGCTGATGCGGGCACCTGCAAGGATGGGAACTTTATTCGCATCGGCATCGAGTCCGATTGTTCTGGAATAAAAAGGCCTGATTGGGGGGATGCCATAGCTTGAAAAGAGATCATCGTTTTCAAGAAAGAATGTCCTGCGTTCTGGAAAAAATATGTCAAAGCGGGTGAGGTTGGTTACCTGCCTGTCTACTTCCACCTGGGAAAAATCCGGGTTGACTGTCAGGTCAAGGTTTAGAGAGGGAGTGAGGGCAATTTTGGCATCAAATCCGCCATTTATTTTACCTTTTGCAGGAAGCTGCGTCTCCCTGTCTGATGTTACTGATCCTGTTGTATAGGGAATCAGTGAAATATTTGTTCCTGGTGAAGTCGGAGCCTTATCCCACATAATGGCACCAGAGTATCCGAAGTCAAAAAAACTGAAATTCAGTGGCATGTCTGTCCAGGTGGAATACTCATTGTTTTTAAGGTCAGAACGCAGGATATTCAAGCCCCACCTTTTATTTCCCTCTTTGAACCTCAAAGTGCTGAATGGAATGGCAATCTCTGCAATCCAGTAGGTTTCATGCCGACTGGTAGCAGAAAACCATTTGTTGTCCCAGCTGAAGCTCATCTGTTCGTCAGATTGCCCAACTGTAACCAGATCTTCTGTTTGCACATTATATGGGGTTATCGAGAAAATAAATCCGTTGGTACGCTGGTTAACAGGGTCAATTGCAATGGAAACGGCATCACTTTCATACATGCCCTGATCTCGTTTCAGGGTCTGTGCAATGTAGAAATTGGTATCCAGAGCCTTGATGCCGATATAGATGAATTCTTCGTCATGTGTAAACCTTACCTCTGTCTGCCTTTTGGGTCTTCCCTCATCATTCGGCCACTTCATGAAAAAATCTTTGGCAATGCCGGCCTTTTGCCAGACCGCTTCATCAAGAAGGCCATCAATTTTTATGATATCAGGTGTTTTGCTGATCTGAACCTGGTATTGTTCTTGAAACTGCATGCCATTTTGAGCTGTAAGCTCAGAGGAAAAGAAAAAAAGAGCAAAGATTATCAGAATTCTGTTGGGTTGCATTTAAAGCGTTAAGGGTACAAAATTCGCAAATTAATGCCAATTATAAAGTAAATTCCTGCAAGTGGAAATGGCTCGTGATGAGTGGAGTTTTTATTTTTTCGTAATTTGGCAAATGTTTTACCGGTTTGGGTGGGCCCTGATGTGGCTGACTTTTAAAATTTTTTTCAGGAGGATTGATGTTGTTGGGTTGGATAAACTGCAAAAAGCTAATCCGTCCATACTCATTGCCAACCATCCGGCATCATTTCTGGATGCCATGGTGCTGGCTGTTTTCCTGCGTCGCTCTCTCTATTTCTATGTCAGAGGGGATATTTTCAGTCACCCCCTGGCTTACAGGGTTCTTACCATGCTGCACATGATCCCGATCTATAGCAGGGAACACGGTACAGGAAATCTTGAACGCAATAAAAGAACCTTCGACCGTGGAAGGAAATTATTATCCCAAGGAAAATTACTCCTTATTTTTCCGGAAGGATTCAGCAGACAGTCCAAGCAGCTGGAAACATTTAAAAAGGGTGCTGCTCGGGTAGCATTGCAGACTGCTTTTGATGATGGATTTGTCGGGGAGCTTTACATTCAGTCGGTTGCCATCAATTATTCCAGCCACAGCAGGGGAGCCAATTTGTTTATTCGTGTGGGTGAAAACATGACAATGTCATCTTTCCGGGAAATATACAAGACATTTCCGGCGCAGGCCATCAATAAGCTTAATGCTGCGATGCAGCAACTGTTTGTACAGAATGTCATCCATGTTGCAAAAAGCGAACATACCCCCCATGCAGAATTTCTGATGAATATGTTGTATCACTTACCTGGCTTTGAACCAGGAAATTTCTTCAACAGTTCCAGGCTGATCTGTGAATCACTCAGTTCAATGGATGAAGATACGTACAAAGAACAACAGGATTTATTAGCCAACTACCGTTTCAGGTTGATGAAATATCCGCTGAACGACCAATCCCTCTCTCAACCGGAGTTGTCACTGAATGAAAATATCAAGTTGATTGTTTTATTTCCATTCTTCATTGCAGGATTCCTGATGGGTGCATTGCCCTTGTGGGCGTCTAGGCGTATTGCAGATAAAACTGTCACCCGAATTGATTTCTTTACGAGTGTGCACAGTGGGGTGCTTGGATTTGCAGGATTAATATGGTGGGCATTGATCAGTGTTATGGCATGCTTCGCCGGTGGAGTAATCTGGGTGGTTCCATTGCTATTTACCCCCGTTTATTGGCTGGGAGCTTGGCGCTGGTGGCAGATTTGGGAAAAGCTGTCAGCAAAAAGAACATTCAATTATTACAATAATCTGGACCCACAATTTGTACGCGGACTCCTTCAGGTGAGGCAAAAGTTAATCCCTCAGTAAATCAGGTCTCCGCTCTGTTGTTCTTGCTACAGCCTGTTCAAACCGCCATTCTTCAATTTTGCGGTGATTGCCGCTCATGAGCACTTCCGGAACCTTCCAGCCACGGAACTCTTCGGGTCTGGTATACACTGGAGGTGCAAGTAAATTATCCTGAAATGAATCAAACAAAGCTGAAGTTTCATCATTGAGTACACCTGGAATCAATCGTCCCACTGCATCCACAATAACAGCAGCTCCCAACTCCCCGCCACTCATCACAAAGTCACCGATTGAAATCTCACGGGTGATGAAGTGATCCCTAACACGTTGGTCAATGCCTTTATAATGCCCGCAAATGAAGAGGAGGCTGCCTTTCAGCGACAGGGAGTTGGCTATTTGCTGGTTAAAGGTCTCTCCATCTGGCGTGAGGTAGATGATTTCATCAAAATGAAAATTCCTGTTGAGTTCTTCAATGGCTTTGACGAGTGGTTCACACATCATCACCATTCCTGCTCCACCGCCAAACTGATAATCATCAACCATCCCATATTCATTCACAGCCCATTTCCGGAGATGGTGTACGGTAATATGTAGCAGCCCCTTTTCTGCAGCCCGCTTCATGATGGAATGTGCAAAAGGGCTTTCAAGCAATTCAGGTACAACACTGATGATGTGAATATTCATGCTTAATTTTTATTCTCCCATGAAGTCTCCGAGGTCTCTTCTTTCTTTTTTGGTTGGTCTTCCGATTTTCGACAATCGTTTTCCTGAATGAAAACTCGAAGCCTGGTAGGCAACCCTTTCTTTTTCTTCAGGAGGTGTAAGGTCTTCGTAATGTTTAATGGCTTCTGAATACTGAACCCTGGCCATTAAAAGTCCGGTTACCTTGATAACCCATCTTTTGTCGTCAGTTTTCACTTCATAAATGTCCTCAATCCGAACAACCCTGGATGCTTTCAGCGATTCCCCGTTTAATTTTACCCTCCCTTTTTCGCATGCCGTTGAGGCTAGCGTGCGGGTTTTGAATAACCGGATCGCCCATAGGTATTTATCGAGCCTGAGTTTTTCCTTTTCCATTCATCAAATTACTGGGTCAATTACAAAATTAGCCAATTGACTATAAACGAAGTTTCTTAATTTGAACTTTCAAGTAATTCATATGAAAAAGCGTATATCCTGTTTGATGGTTTTTTGTTTTATCATTTTTGCAGGCCCGGATCTTGTTGCACAATCAAAACTGCAATGGACTGAAGACGGGCGGGCATTGATCAGGCTAAAGAAAAATGCATTGGTAGAGGAGTCTGCTGAAACAGGAAAAGACCGAGCTATTATTATTAACGAAAAGGATTTTGGTCAGACAGCTGTATTTAAAAATATGGATGATTTCCTCTGGTATCCTGCTTCCGCACAGTTGCTTGTTTTCAATAATACTGCACGTGTTTGGCGTTACAATACAAAAGGGGATTACTGGATTTTTAACAGTAATTCAAAAAAATGGTTTCAACTGGGCAAAGGGTTGCCTGCCCAGTCTCTTATGTTTGCTAAAATTTCTCCTGATGGGAAGCTAGTGGCTTATGTATCTCAATACAATGTTTATGTAGAGGAGATTGCAACAGGTAAGCGTAAAGCGTTGACTTCAAATGGCAACAGGAGACTGATAAATGGCACATTTGATTGGGTATATGAGGAGGAGTTTGCCTGCCGCGATGGTTTCAGGTGGAGCCCTGATGGCAAAAAAATTGCATTCTGGCAGGTTGATGCCGAAGGGACAAAGGATTTCATGATGATGGATAACCTCGCCGGTGTTTATTCAAAGCCTATTCCAGTTGAATATCCCAAAGTGGGAGAGTCTCCGTCGGCTGTCAGGATCGGTGTAGTGGACATCGCAACAGCTCAGATAAAATGGATGGCTATCCCGGGTGATGCCCGTCAGCATTATCTGCCACGCATGGAATGGGCTGGTAATGCAGAATTGATCGTGCAGCAACTCAACCGCAAACAGAATCAGAGTATATTGTATCTGGCAAACGCAGGTACAGGTGTCAGTCTGGCTACATACAAAGAGGTAGATGAAGCGTGGATTGATATACTGCCTTCGGTGGATGATGATTATAGTTATGGTGGTTGGGACTGGCTAAATAATGGTAAATCATTTTTGTGGATGTCTGAAAAAGACGGGTGGCGTCATCTGTACAATGTTTCCCGCAGTGGCAAGGAAGAAGTTTTGGTTACCCGTGGAAATTTTGATGTTATTGAAATTGCTGCTGTCAAAGAAGCGGAGGGATATGTTTATTATTATGCTTCACCAGACAATGCAACCCAGAAGTATTTGTATCGCTCCAAATTAAACGGAGAGGGCGCTCCTGAACGGCTGACTCCCCTGACACAACCAGGCACGCACGTCTATACGATTTCACCCAATGCAGATCTTGCCATTCACAGCTTCTCGAGCCATAATGTACCATTCACCACTGAGTCAATACTTTTGAGCACCCATAAGGATGCTTCAGGGGCAAGCAGGGTTGCAGAATCTGTTGCCGGAGCGGCATCCAGGATTTCTCCCCTTGAGTTTTTTACGGTCACTACTCCGGCTGGGGTTGAGATGGATGGCTGGATGGTAAAGCCCGAAAACTTTGATTCCACCAAAAAATATCCGATTGTGTTTTTTGTTTATTCAGAGCCTGCTGGGGCTAATGTGGTGGATCGGTATGGTGTTGGTCGCAACAGGCTGTATGCCGGTGATATGAGAAAGGATGGATACATTTATGTTACAATGGATAACAGGGGCACTCCTGTTCCCAAGGGAAGGGAATGGCGAAAATCAATATACCGTAAAATCGGATTGGTAAACATCGACGATCAGGCAAGCGCGGCGATAGAGTTGTTTAAACTCAGCTATATAGACACCTCCCGGGTTGCAGTATGGGGCTGGAGTGGTGGCGGTTCTGCAACACTGAATCTGCTTTTCAGGTATCCTGAAATTTACAAAACTGGGATATCCATCGCTGCAGTGGCAAATCAACTCACCTATGACAACATATACCAGGAAAGGTACATGGGGGTGCCTCAGGAGAACCGCGAAGATTTTGTCAAGGGATCACCCATTACCCATGCAAAAAATCTGCGTGGTAACCTGCTATACATTCATGGAACAGGAGACGACAACGTTCATTACCAGAATGCGGATATGCTGCTGAATGAATTGATCAAACACAACAAACAATTCCAGTTTATGGCATACCCGAACAGGAGTCACAGCATAAGTGAAGGAGAGGGCACAACCAAGCACCTGATGACACTTTATACCAATTACTTGAAACTATATTGTCCGCCTGGGGGGAGATGATTTTCATTTCTTTTTTGTGACTTACTTATCCACTCAACCATTTACTAATCACTAACTTCTAACGTATTGTCCTATTAACAAAAGGTATTGAAGTGTTAAATTAATGTTTTTTGCCACTAAAATGGAGACTTACTCCCCTCCTGGACAGGAGGGGAGCCGAGACAAATGAACGAAGTGAGTTTGTTGAGGCGGGGTGGTGGAGTCGGGTTTTAAAATCCACCACCCCGTCACCTGCCTCCGGCAGGCAAGCTCGTTCGTCTGCACCTTCGGTGCAAACTCACTCGTGCCACCCCTCCTACCTACGGTAGGTAAACCTGCCAGGCTTGCCAGCCGTAGGCTGGAGGGGAATTTTTGAAGTTTTTAATAGCACAACACGTTAACTTCTATTTTCTATTTACTATTCTCCACTTCCAGCAAAAAACTGGTGGAAGTAGGGAATAGTTTCAATTCCCTTATAGAAATTAACCAAGTCATATTTTTCATTGGGTGAATGCAGGTTGTCGCTGTCCAAACCAAATCCCATGAAAACAATTTTCACGCCGAGTTCTTTTTCAAAAAGGGAACAGATAGGGATGCTTCCTCCACCTCTTACAGGTACTGGTGTTTTGCCAAATGATTTTTCAATTGCTTTGGCTGCAGCCTGATAAGCTTTTGAATCTATAGGTGTGAGGTAAGGCTCTCCGCCATGGTGTTCAGTTGCTTTTACGGTAACTCCCGCGGGTGCTATTGATTTGAAATAATCCAGGAGTAGGGCAGTTATTTTTGCAGACGATTGGTTAGGCACCAGCCTCGCAGAAATTTTTGCAGTTGCCTTGGAAGGTAATACTGTTTTTGATCCCTCGCCAGTATAGCCTCCCCAGATGCCGTTAACTTCCAGTGTTGGACG
>CAMAXV010000016.1 GCA_945862385.1 Chitinophaga pinensis | reverse complement strand
TTTGGTGGCATGCATTTTGAAAAAGATGGCGGACAACCCCATCCCATCGTCTACCGATATGATTCAACTGGGAGTTATCCTATGAGTCGCCGGCGGAATGCAGATACATTCAGCACAACACTTTATGCAGAGAATGCCATCCGCTTTTTAAATAGTAAAACGGCACATGATAAACCATTTTTCTGTTATGTTGCTTTTACATCGCCTCATGATCCACGCACACCACCAACTGCATTTGCTAACTTATATGATCCTGCAAAAATAACCTTGCCACCTAATTTTGCACCGCAACACCCTTTCGATAATGGTGACATGAATGTTCGCGATGAGAAGCTCTTTACACGGCCACTCAAACCTGATTCCATGCAACAGGATATTGCCAACTATTATGGCATGATCAGTGAAATGGATCACAATGTGGGGCGCATCATTGAAGCATTGGAGCGCAACGGATTAAGGGAAAATACGATTATCGTTTTTGCAGGGGATAACGGCTTGGCAGTCGGGCAGCACGGATTGCTGGGTAAACAAAACCTGTATGAGCATAGCATCCGCGTTCCCATGATTATCTCTGGTCCGGGTGTTCCGGAAGGTTCATCTTACGCTGGCTTTAATTACCTCAGTGATATTGCTCCAACCCTATTCGACTACCTTGGCGTTGGCAAGCCTGCAACAGTTGAAGGAAAGAGTCATTTCTCGGTGTTCAAACAGCCCAGGCAGTTTGTACGCAATACCATTTACAATGTATACGGACACTGGAGCAGGAGTTTTAAGTCGGCTGATGGCTTCAAACTCATTCTGTACAATGTAGACGGAGTGAGGCATACGCAACTTTTTAATCTAAACAGGGATCCTGGGGAAATGAATAATCTGTCTGATCAACCAGCCTATCAACAAAAAATTGCTGAGTTAACCAGTCTACTTAGCAAGGAGATGGCCGAAACATACGATAACCTCGATATCACACTTCCCGATTGGGGCCGTAAACCCGGACAAAAAGGCAAGCGAAGCTGATTTTTCAGATTTTTGGACAAATTAGTACAGTTCTGTATCTTTGTTAACCGGTTGGTTAAACTAATTGGTTAGACTATATGGTTAAAGCAGAGCAGTCGCCTGAACAGTCAATGGCAGCGGAGGAACGCATCCTGAAGGCTGCGACTACAATTTTCCGCGAGAAAGGTCGTGAAGGCGCCCGGATGCAGGAAATCGCTGACGCCGCAGGTATCAACAAAGCCTTACTGCATTATTATTTCAGATCTAAAGACCTGCTTTTCGAAAGGGTTTTCATCGAAAGTGCCCGCTTGTTTTTCTCCAGACTCAATGAAATACTTCAAAGTGAAAGGGATATTTTTCAGAAGATAACCCAATTGTGTGATGCATACATTTCGCTGTCTGTTGAAAATCCGTTTATACCCGTATTTATCATTGGAGAAATGAACCATTCGCAAGACATTTTCATCAGTAAAATGTTTACTGCTACACAGACACGCCCGGACTTCTCCATTTTCAGGGAACAACTGCAGGCAGCAGCAGCTGAAGGGATGATCCGTCCGGTTGCTCCGCATCACCTGATCATGAATATTCTGGGGCTTTGCATTTTCCCGGTGATTGCTAAACCCATGATGCAATTCAATATGGGGATTGGTGAGAAGGAATTTATAGCAATGATGGAGGAAAGAAAACGCCTCGTTCCGGAGCTGATTATATCATCTTTAAAAATTGAAAAAAAGTGAATGACACGTACAGAAAGATAATTCCTTTCTTATTGGCCATTGTTTGCTTTGGTGCCGCAGGAGTGGCCCAGCCCTTCACCTTGCAGGATGCAGAAAACAGGGCCAGGAAAGGTTATCCCTTGATCAAACAGCAGGGGCTGCTGGAAAAGACTGCAACACTAACCGTCAGTAACCTTGCAAAAGGTTACGTGCCTCAGTTGATGTTGGGTGGGCAGGCATCCTATCAGTCTGATGTAACCAAAGTTTCTATCCCCAATGCACCTTTTGTTGTTGAGCCGCCATCTAAAGACCAGTACAGGGTTACCATGGATGTATCGCAGCTGATATATGACGGTGGATTAATCCGCAACCAGCAAAAAATATCGCAGCTTCAGGCGACCACAGAATCCAGCCGGATTGAGCTAGAAATGTACAAGCTGCAGGAGCGGGTTGATCAGTTGTACTGCAGCATTTTGTTTGTAGATGCACAGTTGGATCAGTTAAAACTGGTGAAAACAGATATTCAAACAGGAATCAAAAAAGTAAGTGCACAGCTTGAAAATGGGGTAGCTTTTAAGTCGGCGTTGAACTCCCTGAAAGCTGAAGCACTGAAGCTTGATCAACGGGGTATTGAATTAATATCAATGCGAAGAGGATTGGTCGATGTGATGGGAATATTAACTGATACAGTCTTAACTGAAAACGTGCAACTGGAAACCCCTGATCTTAAAAGGTTTAGTCCGGCCGGAAGCATGAACAAGCAACTTGATGTTTTCAAATCACAAGCTCAGCTCAATGCCAGTCAGCTCAATTTATTGCGGTCGAAATCACTTCCCAAAGCCAGTGCATTTCTGCAGTCAGGATATGGCAGACCCGGACTCAATATGCTGCGGAATGAATTCCAATGGTTCAGTATTGGCGGACTTCGTTTGAACTGGTCAATCAGCAACCTGTATACCGCTAAAAACGAAAAAGAATTGAACGCCGTTGGTGCAACTGCCATCGCTGTGCAGCAGGAGACATACCTGAAAAATGCCAATGCGCAGGTCAGGCAACAGCTGGCAGAAGTTGAAAAGTTCAGGCAGCTCATTGAAACTGATAAAGGCATCATTGAACTGCGCAGCGCAGTAAAAGAAGCTGCTGCCGCGCAACTGGAAGCAGGAGTAATTACGGCCAGCGATTATGTGCGGGAAGTGAATGCTGAAGACCAGGCCAGGCAGGCCTTGAAAGCCCATGAACTGCAATGGCTGCAGGCCAGTATGCAACTTGAAATCATCAGAGGAAAACAATAAAAAACGTACTGTGCAATTCAGAATTTCAACAATTCCCCTCCTGGACAGGAGGGGTGGCCCAGACCGAGCGAAGCGAGCGTCTGGGACGGGGTGGTGGATTTTAAAATCTGATTCTACCACCCCGCCTCAACAAATTCACTTCGTTCATTTGTCTCGGCACCCCTCCTGACCAGGAGGGGAGTTGAACGAGCTCAATGGCACAAGACTTTTAAAATTACAATTGAATATTATGAAAAAATGGATCATCCTCACCTGTGCATCGGCTGCGATGGCCTGCAACGGTAACAACGGGGATTTTGATGCTCAGGGAACATTTGAAGCCAATGAAATCATGGTGTCAGCAGAAGCCAGTGGACGATTGCTGACCTTTGAAGTGCAGGAAGGCGATTCGCTTGGATTGCAGGATACAGTTGGACAAATCGATGCAACCAATGTAACGCTCCAGCAGGAACAGGTAGAGGCCAGCATGCAGGCCCTGCAGCAAAAAACTGTTGATGTCGCTCCGCAGGTCAGGTTATTTCAGGAACAACGGGAGGTTCAGCTTGCTCAACTTAATAATCTCGAAAGAGAACTCGCACGGGTTGAAAGACTTTTAAAGAAAGATGCCGCAACAACCAAGCAGGTTGATGATCTGAAGTTTCAGCTGGAAACAACGCAAAAGCAAATCCGGGTAACCGAGCAGCAAATAAAAGTGCAGCAATCCAATGTGGCGAGCCAGAACAGAGCCATTCTGAGTGAGATGGCTCCGCTGCAAAAGCGGGCTGCTCAGTTGCAGGATATGGTTTCCAGGTCGTCCATCGTCAACCCATCATCCGGAACTGTTATAGCCACTTATGTTGAACCCGGTGAGATGGCTGTGATGGGCAAACCACTTTATAAAATTGCAGATTTATCCGCTATGACATTGCGGGTATACGTAACCGGAAGCCAGCTTTCCCAGCTCAAACTCAATCAGGAAGTAAATGTGATGGTGGACAAGGGCGAAGATGATTATGCAACCTACAAAGGGGTGGTTTACTGGATTTCTTCCAAGGCTGAATTCACTCCCAAAACCATCCAGACCAAAGATGAACGTGCCAACCTGGTTTATGCACTCAAAGTTCGGGTGAAGAACGACGGACTGTTGAAGATAGGCATGTATGGCGAAGTTAAATTCTGACATGAACGGCATCACCATCAACAATATCAGTAAGTCTTATCCCCTCAAAAAAGGGAAGCAGGAAGCATTGAAAAATATTGAGCTTACTATCCCGGAGGGTGAGTTATTCGGATTGATTGGTCCGGATGGCGCAGGAAAAACAACCCTCTTCCGGATTCTTACAACCCTGCTCCTTCCGGATAGCGGAACAGCTTCGGTAAACGGACTGGATACGACGAAGGATTTCATGCAGATCAGAAAGGAAGTGGGTTATATGCCCGGCAGGTTTTCTTTGTACACCGATCTGACCGTGGAAGAAAACCTCAATTTCTTTGCCAATATTTTCAATACGTCTGTAAAGGAGAATTACCACCTCATTAAAGAGGTATATAAGATGATTGAGCCTTTTAAGAAAGTGCGTGCAGGCAAGCTTTCCGGTGGCATGAAGCAAAAGCTGGCATTGAGTTGTGCGCTCATTCATAAACCCAAAACCCTGTTTCTGGATGAGCCAACAACGGGTGTAGATGCCGTATCTCGGAAGGAATTCTGGGAACTGCTCAGATCGCTTCGGGCAGAAGGGATTACCATCATGGTATCAACGCCCTATATGGACGAGGCTTCGTTGTGCGACAGGGTAGGATTGATTCAACAGGGCAGTATGATGGGTGTTGATACCCCTCAGCACCTGAGAAATGCTTTTGGGAAAAAGCTTTTGTCGGTCAAAGGACCTGATATGCTGCAGTTGCTGAGGCAGTTACAGGCGATGGATACTGTGGAACACGCCTATCCGTTTGGAGAGTATCATCATGCGGTACTGAAAGATGCTGCATTTCTGCCAGAATTGCCGGCAAATATTGAGGTAAAGGAGGTTGAACCGGATATCGAGGATTGTTTCATTTCATTAATGCGGACACATGCAGGATAGAGCCATAACAGCAGAGAAGCTGACCAAGAAATTCGGGGACTTCACAGCGGTTGATCAGATTTCTTTTGAAGTCAGCAAGGGAGAAATTTTCGGATTCCTGGGTGCCAATGGCGCAGGCAAAACAACCGCCATGCGCATGTTCTGCGGCTTGTCGCTGCCTACTTCGGGAGTGGCAACTGTAGGAGGCTTTGACGTGTACAGCGAGAATGAAAAAATCAAAAACTCCATCGGTTATATGAGTCAGCGTTTTTCGCTGTACGATGATCTTTCTGTAATTGAGAATATCAGGTTTTATGCCGGTATCTATGGGATGAGCAGCAAAGCCATCCGGGTGAAGGCTGAACATATTCTGAAAGGACTGGAGCTGGAGGCTGAAAAAAATATGTTGGTGGGAAGCCTGCCGCTTGGGTGGAAGCAAAAACTGGCTTTTTCAGTGGCCATCTTCCACGAACCTCGTATTGTGTTTCTCGATGAACCAACTGGTGGTGTTGATCCCATTACCAGAAGGGAATTCTGGCAACTGATTTATGAAGCAGCAGGTGAGGGAATTACTGTTTTTGTTACAACACATTACATGGATGAAGCAGAATATTGCAATCGGGTGTCTATCATGGTGGATGGCAGGATTGAGGCTCTCGACACACCGACTGGTATGAAAAAGCATATGGGTGTAGGCAGCATGAATGAAGTATTTCTGCAACTGGCACGCAAGGCAACAAGAACCGAAAATTAATGGATGAAACAGTTTTATAATTTTGTAATAAAGGAGTTTATCCACATCATGCGAGACAGGCGAACCCTGTTTATCCTGATTGGCATGCCGGTAGTGCAGATCCTGATTTTCGGATTTGCGCTGACCAATGAAGTGAAAAATTCCGGCTTTGCGGTAATTGATTTGTCGCATGATGAACGATCCGCGCAACTCATAGATGAACTGGATGCCAGTCGCTACTTTGAAATACGTGGAAAGTTTCAGTCGGTTGAATCACTTGAACAATCATTCCGGAAAGGTCAGGTCAAAATCGGCATTGTGATCCCCTCCAATTTTGGCAAAGACATGGAACGACCTGGTGGTGCAAGCCTGCAGTTTATTGCGGATGCCAGTGATCCCAATGTAGCCAATACCCTCATCAATTATGCGAATGCTGTAGTGCTGGATTTCGAAAACAACATAAATGGAGAGAAGAAGATCCCATATACCATTCAGACAGAGACGCGGATGTTGTACAATCCCCAGCTGAAAGGGGCTTACAATTTCGTACCTGGTGTTATGGCGATGGTTTTGCTGCTGGTATGCACCATGATGACAGCACTGACAGTGGTCAGGGAGAAAGAGCTGGGCACCTTGGAAGTCATGCTGGTATCGCCATTAAAGCCTTTGAAGATAATCATCGCGAAGGCAGTTCCTTACCTGCTGCTTTCCATGCTGAATATCGCCAGCATATTGCTGCTGAGTGTCTTTGTACTCGATGTACCCATCAATGGCAGTCTCACGCTGCTTGTTGGAGAAGGTATCCTCTTTATTCTGGTTGCGCTTTCTCTTGGTCTGCTCATTTCATCATCCACAGCCTCCCAGCAGTCGGCCATGTTCATTTCCCTGATAGGCATGTTCCTGCCTACGGTTATGCTCAGTGGATTTATGTTCCCCATCGAGAATATGCCTTTGCCGATGCAGGTGGTGTCAAACGCTGTCCCGGCAAAATGGTTTTACATCATAGTGAGGTCTGTGATGATTAAGGGTGTTGGATTGAAACATGTCTGGAAAGAGACCCTGATCCTGAGCGGTATGCTCATTTTCTTCATGGCAATGGCCATTAAAAAATTTAAAGTAAGACTGGCATGAGTAAACTGGGCGTGATTTTAAGCAAAGAGTTCAGGCAGATCATCCGAAATCCGGCTATCATCAGGCTGATATTTATCATGCCTGTTATACAGTTGCTGGTGCTCCCCAATGCAGCAGATTATGAAATCAAGAATATCAACCTGCAGGTTACTGATCACGACCACTCTGCACTATCCAGAAGGTTGATAGACAACATCAGTGCAACAGGATATTTCAAGGTTATCGGGTATGGTTCCGATAGAAACCAGGCTATGGTGGCCATTGAAAAAGATAAGGCTGATCTGATCCTTGAAATACCCCACAACTTTGAAAGAGATTTAATCCGGGAAGAATCGGCCAGGTTGATGCTTGCTGTCAATGCCATCAATGGGGTGAAAGCCAGTTTGGGTGGCGCATATCTGAATAACCTGCTCAGGCAATTTAATGGCGATATCAGAACGGAATGGCTACAGCCTGACCGACTGCAAAAGCCTTTTTCCATCACCACTACATTCACCAACTGGTTCAATCCAGGGATGAATTACAAATATTTCATGGTGCCGGGAATCCTGGTGCTGCTCCTTACCATGGTGGGGATGAACCTGACAGCCATCAATATTGTGAGGGAAAAGGAGATTGGCACCATTGAGCAGATCAATGTTTCCCCCATTAAAAAGCACCACTTCATCCTGGGTAAACTCATACCCTTCTGGGTACTCGGACTGGTGGTGCTAACCATCGGTTTTTTGATTGCCAGACTTGTTTATGGCATTGTACCCCTTGGAGCCTACTGGACCATCTACGTTTTTGCAGCTGTTTACCTGCTTGTCATCCTCGGGATGGGATTACTTGTATCTACTTTCTCTGCTACCCAGCAACAGGCTATGCTGGTTTCTTTTTTCATCATGATGATTTTTATCCTGATGGGTGGGCTTTATACAAGCATCGACAGCATGCCAGAATGGGCAAAATGGATTACCCGAATCAATCCTGTTACCTATTTCATAGAAGTGATGCGTCGGGTAGTTCTCAAGGGTGCAAATTTGGGAGATGTTACCAAAGAACTGAGCATTATTTTAGGTTATGCCCTGCTGGTCAACGGACTCGCTATATTGAGTTACAGAAAGCGGTCCTGATCGTAGAAATGCGCTTATGTGTGTTCCATAGACATTTCCAAATTTTTTTGTCATTAAAATGTAAATTAGGAGGGGTTCATTGAACCAATCAGTAAAATTGTTGTTGTTGTCACACAACGATTTTTTCTGATGGATACTGTCTGTCATAATTGTATAGAAAACACAAAGCCACACGAAAAAGGCAAATTGGGATTACTGACCGGTTTACTCCTGATCATTCTCCCAAAATGTCCTTTTTGTATTATGGCCTTTACAGGCACAGCCTTACTTTGTGGCGAAGGCACCATCATTGAATCATCGGTTACCCACAACTCCACACTCACCATTATCATTACATCTATGCTTTGCATCACCACCTTAGCTGGAATCATCCTGAACAGGAGGGGTATGCGTACGGTTTATGCCGCAATACTGGCTGTAATTGGTATGATGATGATCATGTACAGTGTTGTGTGGGATGGGGGGCAGACACTTTATTATGCAGGAATTTTACTGGTCTTTACAGCGGTTTGGATGAATGGGAGTATGTCCTGGTTTTATTTTCAGGTGAAGAGTGCTTTGAAGGGATTATATCAGCGGGAACGGAGGGTGTGAACTAACTCAGCGTTTTATGGGCACTGGTTTTCCCAAAGCAATCGGAAAACTGGTGTTGATTATCCACTTATAAATTCAACAACATGATTGCTCAGTCATTTCAGTACGAATCTCCAGGCACCCTGGCCGAGGCGATTGCACTGCTCAACCAGTACGGCGATGAAGCCAAGGTACTGTCGGGCGGCCACAGCCTTATCCCCATGATGAAGTTGAGGTTTGCTTCTCCTGGTTATGTGATAGACATCAACGGGATTCCCGGTCTGTCTGATATCAAGGAAGAAAATGGTGTAGTGCACATTGGTGCGCTTGCCCGTGAAGCAGATCTGGAACATTCAGCGCTTCTTGCCAAGTATTTCCCGATTTTCAAGGACGTAACCAAGCTTATTGCAGATCCTCAGGTGCGCAACATGGGTACCCTTGGTGGTAACCTGGCCCATGGCGACGCGGCCAACGACCATCCTGCAGTTATGATTGCATTGGGCGCCAGTGTAATTATCACCGGTGCTGATGGTGAAAGGGAAGTGCCTATCGATGAGTTTTTCTATGGATTTTACATGACAGCTATTCAGCAGGGAGAAATCCTGACTGAAATCAGGCTTCCTGTACCCGCTGCCGGAACAGGTAATGCCTACCACAAGCTGGAACGTAAAGTAGGAGATTATGCCACATCCGGAGTTGCTGTTCAGCTCACCATCGGAAGTGACGGCATTGTAACTGCTGCGGGCATTGGACTCACCAATGTTAACCCTGTTCCATTGCGTGCAACACGCAGTGAAGAGGCGTTGGTTGGAAAGCCGCTCACAGAAGAAAACATTCTCCTCGCTGCCCAATACGCTTCTGAAGATTGTAATCCAAGTGCCGACCTCCGTGGCTCAGAAGATTACAAGCGTCATGTAACCGGGGTACTGGTGAAACGCATGATCAAAAAGGCTGCAGAGCGCGCCATGGCATCCTAACAATCGATTACCATTCATACTATACACGATGAACAAAAC
Source organism: Chitinophaga pinensis (assembly GCA_945862385.1). Classification (GTDB taxonomy): domain Bacteria; phylum Bacteroidota; class Bacteroidia; order Chitinophagales; family Chitinophagaceae; genus Pollutibacter. Next base: position 52,879 of record CAMAXV010000016.1, on the reverse strand, counting down.
AATAAATGTAACTGTAAATGGCACCAAACACACCCTGGACGTAGAGCCAAGGTTGTTGTTGGTGCACATGATCAGGGAAGTCCTGAGCATGACCGGCACCCACATAGGATGCGATACCAGCAGCTGTGGTGCCTGTACTATTCTGCTAGACGGCAAGAGCATTAAAAGCTGCACGGTACTCGCCGTTCAGGCCGATGGCAAGAGCATAACTACCATTGAAGGGCTTGCTCCAGAGGGAGGTCCCCTTCATCCGCTTCAGGAAGGTTTCAAAGAGAATCACGGTTTGCACTGCGGATTCTGCACACCAGGCATGATCATGCGTTGTGTGGAACTCCTGGAACATAACAGTAACCCAACCGAAGAGGAAATCCGCTGGGGCATTTCCGGCAACCTTTGCCGCTGCACGGGTTATAACAACATCGTGAAAGCTGTTCAGTGGGCCGGTGCCAAAATGCGCGGCGAAGAAACGCCTTCCACAGAACCCGAATTCGTTTGATCCCATTATTCAAGATTTAAAATCATCAACATGATTCAATGTAAAACGTCGAAAGCCATCGGAGGAATGGGACACTCCCTCAAACGCAAGGAGGACGCCCGTTTCATTCAGGGTAAAGGCAATTACGTAGACGACGTAAAACTGCCCGGCATGCTCTATATGGATATCGTAAGGAGTCCGTATGCTTATGCCAAAATAAAGAAAATCAACATAGAAGAGGCCATGAAGGTGCCCGGTGTAGTTGCCGTGGTAACAGGTCGCGATCTGGAGAAATACAACCTCCACTGGATGCCCACACTCATGAGCGATACCCAGATGGTACTGCCTACAGATACCGTGATGTATCAGTCTCAGGAAGTGGCAGCAGTTATTGCTACCACCAAATACGCAGCCAGGGATGGCCGTGAAGCGGTAATCGTAGAATACGAACCGATGAAGCCGGTGATTGACCCATTCAAATCACTTGATCCATCAGCACCTGTTTTGCGTACTGATAAAGAAGGCAAGACAGACAACCACATCTGGAACTGGAAGGCAGGCGACAAAGAGAAAACGGATACCCTGTTCGAAACAGCTGATGTTGTTGTGAAGGAACAAATGCATATCCCGAGAATTCACGTGGCATCCATTGAAACCTGTGGTTGTGTGGCTGATTACAGCAAAGTGAATAATCACCTCACCATGTACATGACCACGCAAGCACCGCACGCCATTCGTACGGTAATTGCCCTGGTGGCTGGTCATGTCGGACTTACCGAAGAAAAGGTGCGTGTTATCGCACCGGATATCGGGGGTGGATTCGGTGGTAAAGTACCTGTTTATCCGGGTTACGTTATAGCCATCGCTGTATCCTTCCTGGTTGGAAAGCCGGTCAAATGGATTGAAGACAGGAGTGAAAACCTCCAGGCAGACAGCTTCGCACGTGATTACCATATCACTGCAGAAATGGCCGGTACCAAGGATGGTAAAATCTTGGGTACACGTTTCAAAATCCTGGCAGACCATGGTTATACCGATGCTTCCGCTAATCCTTCCAAGTTTCCAACGGGCATGTTCTCCATCGCTACAGGAAGCTATGATTACGGAACAACTTATATGGAATGTGACGCAGTTTACACCAATAAACCTCCGGGGGGTGTTGCCTACCGTTGTTCTTTCCGTGTAACTGAAGCTGTTCATGCCATTGAGCGTATCACTGACCGGTTTGCTTTTGAAGTAGGAAAAGATCCTGCTGACCTGAGGATGCAAAACTTCATCAAGAAGGAAGACTTCCCATGGAAATCACCTACCGGTTGGATTTATGACTCCGGAGATTACCATGCAGGCCTGCAAAAAGCCATGGATGCCCTTAACTACGATGAACTCCGCAGGGAGCAGGCTGAAAAGCGTGCCAAAGGTGAACTGATGGGTATTGGTATCTCTACATTCACAGAGATCGTTGGTGCAGGTCCTTCAAAGGATTTTGACATCCTCGGTATCAAGATGTTCGACAGTGCTGAAATCCGTGTTCATCCTACCGGAAAGGCTATCGCCCGTTTCGGTACCAAGAGCCAGGGTCAGGGTCATGAAACAACCTATGCCCAGATCATCGCTGAAGAACTTGGCATCCCGGCAGAAAATATAGCCATCGAAGAAGGTGATACAGATACAGCTCCATACGGACTGGGTACGTACGCCAGCCGAAGCACACCAACAGCCGGTGCCGCTGCTGCCATTGCAGCCAGGAAACTGCGCGACAAAGCACGCAAGATTGCAGCCTACCTGCTGGAAGTGAGCGAAGATGACCTCGAATGGGAACCAGGTAAGTTCTTTGTAAAAGGAGCTCCGGAGAAAGCCAAAACCATTCAGGAAATCGTGTTTGCAGCATATACCAACCATCCGCAGGGAATGGAAGCTGGATTTGAAGCTACACATTACTACGACCCGCCCAATCTGACTTTCCCTTCAGGTGCATACATCTGCGTAGTGGATATAGACAGGGAGACCTGCGAAATCAAAGTAAGGCGCTTTGTGGCCATCGACGATTGCGGAAACATCATCAACCCGATGATTGTACAAGGTCAGGTGCATGGTGGACTTACCCAAGGTATTGCCCCGGCGATGTATGAAGAACTGATCTATGATGAGTCTGGTAACATTCTCAACGGAACCTTCATGGATTACCTCGTACCAACAGCTGTGGAATCACCAAGCTGGGAGACTGGCCATACTGTGACGCCTTCACCACACCATCCAATTGGAGCCAAAGGTGTAGGTGAATCTCCAACCGTAGGTGCGCCTCCTGCTATTGCGAATGCCATCGTAGATGCCTTGACACCATTTGGCATCACACACCTGGATATCCCGATCACGCCATTTAAAATCTTTAAGGCGCTGCAGGAGAAAGGGGTTTTCGCAAGCTGATAATATCATAACCAAAACGTGAAAGGTGAACAGTAGTGGGGAAGGGCTGTGCAGACTGAACTGTTTTACTTTTCACGTTTTTTCACTGTACCATTTAAAATTTAAACAATGAACGCAACTATCTCAAAAACATTTCATGTGGCTCATCCCATCGCTGATGTATGGGCCAATATCACCAGTCCTGAAAAAATCGTTGTCTGTGTTCCCGGTGCCTCACTCACGGAAATGGTTGATGACGATAATTTCAAAGGTGAAGTGGAACTGAAATTTGGTCCGGTTAAAGCCAAATACGGCGGTGTTATTTCTTTCCTGGAGCGTGATGCAGCAAGCCACAGCATGAAGATGAAGGGCAGCGGCACCGATGTAAAAGGCAAGGGTGGTGCTGATATGCTTCTTGACGGATTGTTAACTGAAAAGGATGGCGGCACCGAAGTAAGTGTTACCATGGACGTTACAGTTCAGGGAATGCTTGCCCAGTTTGGCAGCCGTTTGGTAACAGACGCTACAACCCATGTATTCGATCAGTTCGTGAGCAATTTTAAGAATCAGCTAGACGGCAAGGATGTGAAAGGCGCCCTGAGTGCAGGTGCTATGATGGGCAGCATGATTAAAGGTATGTTTGGCGGTAAATCATGAAACGAACAGAAGCATTGAATCATCCGGAAGAGCTCATCCGTTTCCTCAGCGAACACCAGTATGTAGCTGATGAGGAGATGGCTACTTCGCTATATCTGTTGTTAAAACTAGGCAAACCATTGCTGCTGGAAGGTCCGCCCGGCGTGGGTAAAACCGAAGCAGCATTGGTTTTGTCGCAGTTTCTTGGAACCAACCTCATCAGGTTGCAGTGTTATGAGGGCCTAGATGTCAACGCTGCTGTGTATGAATGGAATTACCAGAAACAGTTACTGGGTATCCGCATGCAGGAAGGCAGTGACAAAAGCACAGCAGAGAAAGAACAAATCATTTTCAGTGATGACTACCTGCTCAAGCGTCCGCTTCTGCAGGCCATTACCCAGGAAGATAAAGCACCTGTTTTGCTCATAGATGAGCTGGACAGGAGCGATGAGGAATTCGAGGCTTTTTTACTGGAATTGCTGTCGGCTTTTCAGATAACCATACCTGAGTTGGGTACGATCAGGGCGGTACAAAAACCTTTCGTGATCCTCACCTCAAACCGTACCCGCGAACTCAGTGATGCTTTAAAGAGACGTTGTCTTTATCATTGGATTGATTACCCATCACTCGATAAAGAGATGGCGATTGTTCAGCAAAGGCTACCGGAAATTGAAGAACAACTCCTGCGGCAGGTGGTAGAACATGTTCAGGCATTCCGCCAGAAAAAACTGGCCAAAATACCTGGTGTGAGTGAAACCATAGACTGGGCTGAAAGCCTGATGGCCCTGGGGTACCGCGAAGTGAACAGGCAATCCATGTTACAAACAGCAGGAAGCATACTCAAATCATCGGAAGATATCCGGTTGGTATTGTCAGAAATGAACGCAGCAGAATAAAATGAAATGGAGAAAGTCCAGGCTTTTCAAACCGCCAGCCTGTCTGAAGGCATTGTTGCCTTTGCACAATTTGCAAGGGGGCACGGACTGAATATAGGCATCCGGGAGACACAGGATGCCTTCACCGCAGCAGGCACAGGAATGTTGCAGGAACGTCGTTTTTTCAAAGCAGCACTCAAGTCTATCTTCTGCAATACACCAGAAGAAATGCTCGTTTTTGAAAAGTTGTTCTCGCTTTTCTGGGATACCAATCCCATTGACCTCAACGGCAGAAAAGGGAAGTCTACGATTCAGGGAAGTTTCAATAAGAAAGCAACAGCTTCAGTAGTCATGCTGGGTGTTGGACAGTCCGGTCCACAGGAAGAAGAAGCCAAAAATGTAAGCGGTGCCAATGCCGCAGAACGCCTAAAAAAAACGGATCTTTCCCTGCTGAACACCATGGAAGCTGAAGAGCTTGCAGAAATAGCCCGCAAGCTTTGCAAACAAATGGCAGTAAGGATGCGCCGCAGGATGAAGCAGGACCTGAAAGCAGGTCAGATCAACCTGCGGAGAACCATCCGCAAAAGCCTCTCAACAGGCGGAGAGCCGGTTGACCTGTATTACCGCATGCATACACCTAAGAAGCAGCGGTTAATTGTTTTACTGGATGTAAGTGGATCCATGGATAAATACTCTTTTTTTCTCCTCCGTTTCATCTGTACACTCCGGGAACATTTCAGACAGCTTGAAGCGTTTGTGTTCAGCACATCGCTCAAAAGAATCACCAAAGCCTTGCAATTGCAGCAGCTTGACGAAGTCCTCAGACAAGTGGGAACTGAAGCCGATAACTGGAGCAGCGGTACCAAAATTGGAGAGTGCCTGCAGGAGTTTACTGAAAAATACGGCAAACGCATGCTCAACGGATCACCTCTTGTACTCGTGCTGAGCGACGGACTGGATACGGGGGATACGGCCCTGCTAGGCACGGCCCTACAACATATCCACAGGAGAGCCAAAAGGGTCATCTGGCTGAATCCGCTCAAGGGAATGAAAGACTACCAGCCGCTTGCCAGAGGTATGCAGGCTGCGCTTCCTTCCATCGACGATTTCAGCAGTGCCCACAACCTGGAAAGTTTACTTGAACTGGAAAAAATACTGATGCATGCAGGATAAAATAATTGAACAGATAACAGATCTTAAAAAAAGGAGCGAACCTTTTGCCATGGCCCTTGTGGTTAACCGCGAAGCGCCCAGCAGTGGCAAGGCAGGAGACAGGGCCATCATCCGGCAAAACGGGCAACTGATTGGCTGGATTGGTGGTGGTTGTGTAAAAGGCATTGTGCTGAAAGAGGCAGCTGATGCCATCAGTTCAGGGAAGCCCCGACTGTTGAGAATCGGGAAACATATAACACAGCCTCAAAAACATGGAAATGTTATGGAATACAAAATGACCTGTCAGAGTGAGGGAACCGTAGAAATCTTCATAGAACCCGTTCTGCCACAGCCACACCTGGTAGTTGTTGGTAAAACTGAGATTGCCAATGCACTGACCAAGCTCGGACATGCTGCCGGCTTTCGCATTACCGGTGTGGCAAGGGATGCCGGACTGAAAACATTTCACAAGGTAGATGAATTGATTACACAGATCGACCTGAGTAATGTCAAGACGGGTCCGCTTTCTTTCATCGTAGTAGCCACCCAGGGGGAAGACGATGAAAAGGCTATGATGTCAGCAGTCAAAAAACAAGCTGCTTATCTTGGTTTTGTGGCCAGCAGAAAAAAGTCGGCCTCCATCATCCAATACCTGAAAGATGCCGGTATAGAAGAGGGCATAATCGGGCAAATCACTTCACCGGCAGGTCTGGATATCAATGCCAAGCAACCTGACGAAGTAGCCATCAGTATCCTGGCAGAAATCATTCAGGTTAAGAACGGATTGTCAGTGCTGGTGCAGCAGGAAGTGCCTGCAGAATCTGGGGTTGCAGTTGCGGCACCAGAATATTACATCAACCCCGTTTGTGGAGTTCCGGTAGATAAAAACAATCCCAGGCACATCATGGAATACAAGGGTGAAAAAGTCTATTTCTGCTGTGATGGATGTAAGGTAAAATTTGAAAAAGATCCTGAAAAATACATCCAGGCCCGTGAACAGGGAATGGAATATGAAGGGATGTAGCATATCCAAAAAAATCAGTATATTATAACGTGAAGGAATTAAGAGAAATAGTGAAAGCTTATGACGCTGCGGTGCAGCAGGGAAAAAAAACTGCCCTTGCTGCAGTTGTTCACCTGGATGGTTCTTCCTATCGCCGTCCCGGTGCCCGTATGCTGGTTAATGATGAAGGTGAACTCACGGGAGCTATCAGTGGCGGATGTCTGGAAGGTGATGCCCTCCGCAAAGCCATGTTCGCACTCTCTCAGCAGCAGTCAAAACTGGTAACCTATGATACCAGTGACGAAGATGATATGACTATTGGCATCCAGCTCGGATGCGCAGGTGTAATCCAGGTGCTGTTCGAGCCAATCAATCCGAATCATCCTGCCAATCCGATACAGCTGCTAAGAAGGGCATTGGCCATTCGTCAGCATGCAGTGCTTGTGACATTGTTTGACTTGTCTGACAAGCGCAATGTTCAACCCGGTACCTGTATGCTCCTGGAGGCTGATGGACATCTTTCAGGTAGTCAACCCTTTCCTGCTTTGCAGAACGACCTGACAGATGAAATGAAACAGGTGTTACAAACCGGAAAGTCGGTTTTCAGACAATTCACCGGTGAGGGTTGGGCAATAACTGCCTTCATTGAATACCTGCAGCCTTCAGTCTCAATGGTTGTGGTGGGCGCAGGTAACGATGCTATCCCCATGATGCAGTTTGCAGATACCCTGGGCTGGGATGTAAGGGTGGTGGATGGACGAAATACCCATGCCAGACCCGAACGGTTTGCCAGTGCCTGTCAGGTTCTTGTCAGTAAACCTGAACTGGTACTGGAGCAGCTCCCAATGGACGAACGCACCGTTTTTGTCATGATGACACACAATTACAATTACGACCTGGCCATGCTGAGGGCCCTGTTACCAACCCGGACGCCCTACATCGGAATGCTTGGTCCGAAGAAAAAACTCGAACGCATGCTCGATGAACTGCGTACAGGCGGTGTGGAGGTGACCGAAGAGATGCTGGAGAAAGTGTATGGTCCGGCCGGACTGGAAATCGGAGCCGAAACACCTGAGGAGATAGCCTTGAGTATCATTGCAGAAATCCAGGGTGTGCTCACGGGAACAAAAGGTGGACAACTAAAATGTAAAACGGATGTTATACATGCCAGGTCAGCCACACAGATAAGCATAAAAAAGATTAATGGATAAATGAATTACCCTGTTACATCTCCTGGTATTGTTATCCTGGCCGGAGGCCAGAGTAAACGGTTGGGCAGCCCCAAGCAGCTGCTCCAGGTGGATGGCACAACCCTCCTGGAACGCACAGTTGCAGCTGCACAGGAGCTGGGAAACGGTACGGTAGTGGTGGTGCTGGGTGCACATGCTGAATTAATCTTGCCAGAGGTCAGTCAGGCAGGGATTGAAGTAATCCTCAACCCCAACTGGCAGGAAGGCATGGCTGCTTCACTTCGAGCAGGTATTCGTCACATCGAGAGCCATCATCCTCAAATGGATGGTATACTTTTTCTGGTATGTGACCAGCCCTTTCTTCAGGCAGATCTCCTTATGGAGTTGATCAACCTCCAGGCCAGTGCAGATCTTCCAGTAGCGGCCTGCCGCTATGGTGACCGTCTGGGGACGCCGGCTTTGTTTCACCATTCAGTTTTCAGCCAGTTGCTTGATTTGAAAGGAGATACGGGGGCCAGAAAGCTGCTGGAAGGAATGGCAGATCAGGTGGCCGTTCTTGATTTTGAAAAGGGCATATACGATATCGATACACGTGAAGATTATGAACGATTGCTTACATATAAAAATAATTTATGATCATTGATGGATTCAGCCGTGTGCATGATTACCTCCGTATTTCATTGACGGATAATTGTAACCTGCGTTGCTTTTATTGTATGCCCGAAGAGGAGTATACTTTCACGCCAGCCAGCAAGCTCATGCAGGCTGATGAAATAGAGTCCATCGCCAAAATATTTGTTGCACAGGGGGTAAAGAAAATCAGGCTGACGGGTGGTGAACCCCTGGTAAGGAAAGACGCCGCAGACATCATTGAAAGGCTTTCCAAATTTCCGGTTAAACTAACTATCACCACCAATGGTACCAGACTGCATGAGTTTGTGGATGTCATCAAAAAAGCTGGAATCACATCGCTCAACATCAGCCTGGACACTTTGCAGAAAGACCGGTTCATGCTGATGACCAGAAGAGATCAGTTTGACAGGGTTCGCAGTAACATCGACCTGATGCTCAGCGAAGGTATTAACGTAAGAGTGAATGCCGTTGTGATGAAAGGATTAAACGACCATGAAATCAGTGACTTTGTTGCATGGACAAAAGAACAACCGGTACATATCCGTTTTATTGAGTTTATGCCCTTCAGCGGAAACCGCTGGGATAGCGCCAAAGTCATGACCTGGCAGGAGATACTCTCCAGGGTAAGTGATGAATATGATGTGCTGCCACTCGACAGGGAGAAACATGATACCGCTAAAAAATATATTGTTCCCGGACACCAGGGCACTTTTGCAGTCATCAGCACCATGAGTGCTCCTTTCTGCGGAGACTGCAACAGAATGCGACTCACCGCTGACGGTAAGATGAAGAATTGTCTCTTTTCCACTTCCGAAACCGATCTGCTCACTGCATTTCGCAACGGTGAAGATCTGGTGCCGCTCATTCACCAGAGTATACGTGACAAGAAGAAGGCGCTGGGTGGACAATTCACCACAGACATGGGAAAGATAGAGACTTCAAAACTGGAAAACAGAAGTATGATCACCATAGGGGGTTAAATTATTTGTTGCTGATGCGTTAGATTGAAAAAAGCTATGATGGAAACAATGATTTCAGTTGAGCAGGCAAAGCAAATGATCCATGCATCGGTGAGCCAGCTCAATACCTGTAAGGTTGGATTGGCTGCCGCCGCAGGGAGTGTGCTCGCAAAGGATATTTATGCAGAACTTGATATTCCTGCCTATCCCCAGTCGAGTATGGATGGTTATGCCTTGGCGTTTGACAGTCTGGGTAGTGTCATTACCCTGCAGGGTGAAATGGCTGCAGGAAGCAGCAGTGGCATGCATGTTGAAGCGGGAAAAGCGGTTCGCATTTTTACCGGTGCAGCAGTTCCTCCAGGAGCGGATACCGTAGTGGTGCAGGAAAAATCCAGGGCAGAAAACGGGCAGTTAATAATTAATGATCATCCCTTGAAGCGGGGTGATAATGTAAGGCCTGTGGGTTCTGAAATTCAGAAAGGATCACTTGCTCTCCCAGTCGGCACTAGACTCACTCCAGCATCCATAGGGTTTCTGGCCGGAATGGGTGTGTATGAGGTGGAGGTTTTTACAAACCCACGGGTTGGAATTCTGGTAACAGGCAATGAGTTGTGTGAACCTGGAACACAGCTTAGCTACGGACAGGTCTATGAATCCAATTCATTTACCCTGCGTGCGGCCTTGTCTGCAATGGGAATCAATGTATCAACCACCCTGCATGCGAAAGATGATCCCACGCAGCTTGAAGCTATGCTGGGAAACTTGCTTGAAGATAATGACATGGTGCTCATGACCGGTGGTGTTAGTGTAGGAGATTATGATTTTACCATGCGGGCTTTTGAAACCTGTGGCGTTGAAAAAATCTTCCATAAAATCAAGCAAAAACCCGGTAAACCGATTCTCTTTGGGATGAAGGGGAACAAGCCAGTTTTTGGTTTGCCGGGAAACCCTGCTTCTGTATTGACCTGTTTCTATCAGTATGTCTGGCCAGCACTTGGCAGCCTCACAGGAACAATACTTTCACTCAGGTCGGCAAATGTGCCACTGGCATCCGGTCATAACAAACCAGCAGGACTTACCCATTTCCTCAAGGCTGAATATGATGGAAGTAATGTGAAGTTATTAACCGGACAAGAATCCTATAAACTGGCAAGTTTTGCCCGGGCCAATTGCCTTGCAGTGTTGCCTGAATCACAAACAACCTGGGCTCCAGGCGATCTGATTCAAATTCATTTGCTACCTTACTGATTCTTTCAAAATGGAAATTCAGCTCCTCTTCATATTGCTCCTTTTTGTTGTGGCTTTTCTCTACGCATCGGTAGGGCATGGAGGCGCAAGCGGATACCTGGCTTTGATGGCTTTGTTCAGTATGTCCCCTGCATTCATGAAGCCTACTGCTTTGTTGCTCAATCTTTTTGTTTCACTCTCGGCATTCATGCTTTTCTACCGGGGAGGTCATTTCAAATGGAAGCTGTTTCTTCCTTTTGCATTGGCTTCTATCCCGCTTTCTTTTTTAGGGGGTATGATTGCACTAGATGCAGATGTTTACAAAAAGGTATTGGGTGCGCTCTTGTTGATCCCTGTTATCAGGATGCTTTTTTTCCCCAATGCAGGTGAGCATGAGCTTAAGGAAGGAAATATCGGGTTGTCTGTGTTGATAGGAGCTGTCATTGGATTTTTATCAGGACTGATTGGCATAGGTGGTGGTATCATTCTTTCACCGGTGTTATTGATGCTTAAGTGGACCAATCAGAAACAGACTGCAGCTATCAGTGCATTGTTTATTTTTGTCAATTCACTTTCCGGTTTAGGAGGGCAACTCTCGAAAGGAATATCATTTGAATTTGGGATGTTCATGTATGCCGGTATTGCCTTTGTAGGCGGCACACTTGGCGGATGGCTGGGTGCCAGCAGGTTCAATCAGCAGATTTTGAAATACCTGCTTGCAGTGGTGCTGTTGTTGGCTGCACTCAAACTTTTACTGACCTGAAATGTTAAGCTATGGAAATGGAATTGCTTTATTTCGGACAACTAACGGATATTACAGGCTGTTCAACACAGCGCCTGCAACATGTTGCAGATACTGATTCCTTGCGCATGCTTGTATATGCACAGTATCCAGGCTTGCAGCAGGTGAAATTCATGATTACCATAAACAATAAACTGGTGTCAGGTAATCAGCCTATACCTGCTGATGCGCGCGTAGCATTCATGCCACCCTTTTCAGGAGGATAATGATGAATCAGGAAATGAATTACGAAAGGTATCAGAGGCAGCTCATCCTGAAAGGGTTTGGGGCAACGGCGCAATATAAACTTCAATCTGCCAGGGTGCTTGTGATTGGTGCTGGCGGACTGGGTTGTCCCATCATGCAGTACCTGGTGGCAGCAGGTGTAGGACATATCGGTATTGCCGATCATGATATGGTGAGTGTTTCAAACCTGCACAGACAAATTTTATTTGGACTGGAAGATGTTGGTCAGCCTAAAGTGGAGGTTGTCAAAAGAAAAATGGTTTCTCTGAACAACGAGTGCAACATTGAAACCTGGCAGGAAAAATGGACACAACAACATGCTGTAGATCATTTTCCGGCTTATGACGTAATTGTGGATGCAACAGACAATTTTGCATCACGCTACCTGATCAATGACGCCTGTGTATTGATGGGAAAACCTTTGGTCTTTGGCGCTGTTTCGCAATTCGAAGGTCAGGTGGCGATATTCAATCAATTACAGGAAGATGGAAGCAGGTCAGTTAATTACAGGGATTTGTTTCCTGAGCCTCCGGCTGGCGGTGAGGTGCTCAATTGCGCCGAAGCAGGTGTGCTGGGCGTTTTGCCCGGTATCATCGGTTCCATGCAGGCTACAGAAGTCATCAAACTGCTTACTGGTATCGGAACGCCCTTAGTCAACAAGCTCTGGAATTACAATGCACTGACACAGGATGTTTTCAGCTTTCAGCTCGAAGCCAATCCTGATGCAAAAGCCAGGATACCTGCAACGCTTGCAGGTTTTCTCAACACAGATTATGAATGGCTTTGTGGCCTACCCGGGGCTTCCATCAAGGAAATTGATGCAGTGGCGTGGGTTAGGAATCATGGTAATCATTTGCTTGTTGATGTCAGAGAGCCACATGAATTGCCAAGGCTAACATCCTTATGTAAACAAATGGGGATTTCGCTCATGGAAATTCCCTTATCGGTTTTAGAGGATCAACTGGACACAATTTCAGCAAGTCAGGTTGTATTTGTATGTCAGGCAGGCAGAAGAAGTTTGCAGGCATCATCACTGTTTTTAAAACAAAATTCCGCCGGTAGTGTTTGTAGTCTGAAAGGCGGGGTTCAAACACTGGTTGCATCAAATTATTTACAATATGAGTGAGCAGAAAAAAATCAAAAACATTTTTGTTGAGGGACCGGTTAATCCAGCGTTCATTGGCGATAGTATTGCTAAACACGCTACCAAAACCAGTATTGGCGGGCATAGTATATTCCTCGGACAGGTTAGGTCAGATCTGATCGGAGAGAAAAAGGTTGAGGCCATTGAGTACACCAGTCATGTGGATATGGCATTGGAGAAAATGACAGAAATTCGGGAGGCTATCTTTGCTAAATATCCACTTACATGCATGCATGTATACCATAGTTTGGGTGCAATCAAGGCCGGGGAAATCTGTCTTTTTGTATTCACCTCATCAGCGCACCGTAAGGCGGCTATTGAGGCATGCAGTGAATGTGTGGAACGCATCAAGGCAGAGTTGCCTGTGTGGGGGAAAGAGATTTTTGAAGGCGAAGGATATCAGTGGAAAGTCAATCAGTAAACACGTATTATGGTCAACATTACACATAAGTCTTCTACACTCCGTCAGGCCATTGCTGTGGGTGTTTTAAAGGTTTCAAAGCAGGAAACCATTGATGCCATTATCAACAGGCAGGTTCCAAAGGGTGATGTATTTGAGTTCAGTCGCGCAGCAGGCTTGCTGGCCTGTAAAAAAACCTATGAAGTCATTCCAGACTGTCACCCACTTCCTGTGGAGTATACGGCCATTACGCATGAGATTGATGGATTATCTGTTATTATCCGCGTGGAAGTCCACACCATTTACAAGACTGGTGTAGAAGTTGAAGCCATGCATGGAGTGGCGGTTACAGCACTTACCATGTATGATATGCTCAAGCCTATTGATGATGGGATCGAAATCGGTTCAATCAAGCTGGAGAAAAAGAAAGGGGGTAAGTCAGATATTAAGTATGCGTATCCTGATACGGTAAAGGTGGCTGTCATAACTTGTAGCGACAGTGTAAGCAGGGGATTGAATGAGGATAAAAGCGGAGATGTGATTGAAGCCAGGTTGCAGAAGCACAAACTTACTGTGACGTACCGCAAGGCTATTGCAGATGAGTTTGAAATCATTCAGCAAACCGCAAGGCAGTTGATTGCGGATGGATACCAGTTAATCCTCTTTACTGGCGGTACAGGCTTGTCGCCCAGAGATGTTACACCCGATGCCATCAGGCCAATCATTGAAAGAGAGGTACCTGGCATTATGGAAGTAGCAAGGGATTATGGTCAGCAAAGAACACCATATGCCATGCTCAGCAGGGGCATTGCAGGATTTGCAGGAGAAACTTTACTCATGACTTTACCGGGTTCCCCTCGCGGTGCTGAAGAAACTATGGATGCCGTATTTCCCTATATTTTACACGTATTCAGGGTCAGGGAAGGTGTTCGTCACAATTAGAAAGCTTTGACAAATTATCCCATTTACTTAGACTACAATGCCACAACGCCCTGCGATCCCGCGGTGCTGGAAGTCATGCTGCCTTTTTTCAACACCCATTTCGGTAATGCAGCTAGTAAGTCTCATGCATTTGGATGGTATGCTGAAGAAGCCGTTCATTTTGCACGTGAACAGGTTGCTTCACTGATTGGGGCAGATCCCCTGGAGATTATTTTTACATCGGGAGCAACTGAATCAGTTAATCTGGCTATCCGCGGCTATGCGGAGTCAAATACATTGAGGGGAAGACACATCATCACGGTTACAACTGAGCATAAGGCGGTGCTGGAGGTTTGTGAATACCTGGCAACTGAGGGTTACGAAATTTCCGTTTTGCCGGTAGATTCCCATGGAATGATTTCAGTTGAACAGCTCGAATCAGCATTGCGTCCGGATACGCTGTTGGTTGCTGCCATGTATGCCAACAATGAAACAGGTGTTATTTTTCCTATTGGAGAAATAGGAGCGCTGCTCAAAAGCAGGGGTATTGCCTTTTTCACGGATGCCACACAGGCCGTGGGTAAAATTCCCTTAGATGTTCAGGCAGATGGAATAGACATGATGGCCTTTTCTGCACATAAGTTGTATGGGCCGAAAGGTGTGGGTTGTTTGTATGTCCGCAAAAAAAATCCGAGAATAGAACTTTCGCCCCTCCAATATGGTGGTGGCCATGAGCGGAAAATGCGTAGCGGCACACTCAATGTGCCAGGAATTGTTGGCATGGGCAAGGCGGCTGAAATTTGCAGCCAATTGATGGCTGCAGAGTCACTAAGGCTGTCTGCTTTGCGCAACAAGCTGGAGGAAATGTTGTTGCAATACCCTTTTGTAAAGTCTAATGTGGTGGTTGACAAAAGGTTAAATCATGTGGCTAACCTGCGCTTTGAGTGCCGTGATGGAGACCAGTTGCTGAAAAAAGTTTCAAAACATATAGCGCTTTCTTCTGGTTCTGCCTGCAGTTCTGTTTCAGTTTCTCCCTCCCATGTGCTTTCAGCTATGGGACTAACCGAACAACAGGCTATCAGTTCAATCCGCTTCAGCCTGGGTCGTTTTACAACACCAGATGAACTCGACGAAACCCTGAGGTACTTCTCGGAGGTATTGGGCGACTGACCGGTTAAATCCAGCAATCAATACCTGAAAACAACCTCATCAAATGGTAATCTTTTCCTTTCGCCATGAATGCCAGCTTCTGTTCCCTTGCCTACTGCCACAATCATATTGATTTCAGCACCTTTAGGAAGTTTGAGCAGTTTTTTTACCCGAACCGGATCGAATCCTTCCATGGGACATGTATCATAGCCCATGGCAGTCATTGACAACATAAATGTTTGTGCTGCCAAGGCACATGATTTATGAACGATAACTTTCTGGTCTCGGCTGCCACTGATGCGGGCAAAGGGGTCTTTCAGACCCATGACGAAGCAAAGTATTCTTCTGAATAATGTGGAAAATCCAAACCAATCCTGGCGATAAACAACAGGCATCAGCTTGCCGTAATAATCGAGCCCTCGCTTCTCGCGCTTACTGGGTTCCCGGTCTCCTATGGTTTGCATGACATTGTTGTAATTCCACCTGGCGTGCTTCTTCCAAAGGTCCTGACGGGTAACAAAAGCTACCATGTGTTTGGCAGTTCTTGCCGCCGACTGTTTCAGACAAAGAGGATGCATGGCTTTCAACAATTCCTTATCGCTTATCCAGTGAAACTCCCAAAGTTGCATATTGCTGCTGTTGGGCGAAAGAATGGCTAATTCAAGTCCCTTCCTTATCACCTCATCAGGAACTTCAACTGATTCATCAAAAGCCCTGTTGGATCTGCGTTGATTGACAATCTCTTCAAATACTGTACCGTGCATGCTCGTTTTTTGAGATAACAAACTTAGGCATTCTTGGTTCGTTTTCAATACTGATTCATCTCAGTATATATTTTTTGAGCAGGGTGAGCTGAAAAATGATGAGGATGCAACTTGTCACCAGAATCATCAAGATAGTTGAGTCGAGGTTAATTTGGAAATTGATGTTGTTTAACAGGCTGGATAAAGATAAATACCTGAAAAAATCAATGGGGAGCGTTGTTTCAGTGGATGGATTCAATGCCAGGATTATAGTGGCAGCCGTGAGAAGCGAAAGAAAAATGCCAATTACCTTTCCTGATATCAGCGGTTTCGTTGCTGCATGGATGTTCCCGATGGCTTTAACTGTTTGGAATGTAAATTCCTTTCCCGGATCCTTTACCAGGTTTTCTCCTATGGTTTCTTTAATTAGTTTATCAAAATTTGTATCAGCTGTCATATCATCAGTTTAGAAAGCTTCTAAATCGTTTACTTGTTTCAAAAATCCCTGAAGTTTAATTCTACTCCGGTGCAGTCTCACTTTGGCATTGTTTTCAGTTATATTCAAGACCTGGCCAATCTCCCTCAACGGCATATCCCAGTAATAATGCAGCATAACCATCAGGGCTTCATCCGTGGGCAGGGCATCAATGGCCTGCTTTAAAATTAGTTTAATTTCCCTGGATTCTGTTTCGTTTTGCAGGGAAACTGCCGGTTCTTCACTATGATTTTTGTCAGAAGTCAGACTACTATACCTTGCCTGTCTGTTTTTTCTTTTGTTGAACAAGTCAATTGCAGTTCTGTATGCAATGCTGCAGAGCCAGGTTCCGAAAGCAGACTCACCCTTGAATTTATGGAGATTCCGGAAGCATTTGATAAAGGCTTCCTGTGCAGCATCTTCTGCATCTTCTCTGTTGCCCAGCACTTTCCAGGTGATTGAATAGACGAGCTCCTGATGTGTTTCTACCATTTTCCCGATGGCATCGCTGTTGCCTTTTAGTGCTTCTTTCAGATGAACTGATGCTGATTGTAAATCCTTCACGACATTGATTAGACCATTTCAACTGCTTAAAGGTTACAAAAAATAATTTGTAACCAATCATTAATTCAGCTGGTCTAATCTTCGTAAAACATTCCATCACAATTAAATTCAAACATCATGGGTTCAGAACTGGTAATTGTTCCTGTACTATTTGGTACTATTTTTGGTATTGTTTACCTCTTTATTTCTTCGAGGCACAAAGAACGGATGGCTTTGATTGAAAAAGGCACTGATGCCTCCATTTTTTATGCAGCCAAGACAGGCAAGTCGCGCTACCTGCCTATTATCATCTTAAATTTTGCAGTATTGCTTACCTCAATCGGGCTTGCAATCTTTATTGGAGCATTACTCCAACGGAATTTAGGTGTGGAGGGTTCAGTGGCCTATCCTGGTACGATTTTTTTGGTTTCCGGACTGGGTATGTACATCGGATTCAAAAAATCCGTGGCTTTGCTGAATAATGATTAATGATATTATTTATAAAATAAAATTATAAATAAACTAAATAATATTAATATTGTATATGAAATAATCGGCCGAAATTGCGGTCGATTATGGATTTTCACAACCTGGTCAGTAATATCACGAATCCTACTTTATTATTTTTTTTGCTTGGTGTTCTGGCAACAGTCATAAAAAGTGATTTAGAGATTCCTGCTCCTTCGGTAAAGTTTATTTCTCTTTATCTGTTGTTTTCAATCGGTTTCAAGGGTGGACAGGAACTGCAACACGGAGTATTTTCTACTGAGATTGTCTTTGCATTATTCCTCGGTGTGGCTATCTCTGCCCTCATTCCCATGTATACCTTCTTCATCCTGAAGCCGAAGATAGGGGTAGCCAATGCAGGTGCGGTTGCAGCAGCTTATGGTTCTGTAAGTGCAGTGACCTTTGTTTCGGCGGCAAGTTTTCTCGAAATGCAAAACCTTTATTTTGATGGCTACATGGTAGCTATCATGGCCTTGATGGAGTTTCCTGCCATCGTTGTGGGCGTGAGCCTGATCAGGCGTTTTGGGGGTAGTGATGAACCGTCATCCGGCATCAGGGGCATCGTTTCTCATGCCCTTTCGAATGGCAGTGTACTCATGATTATGGGTAGTCTGTTGATTGGTATTGTGGCAGATTCAAAACAGGCAGAAGGGATTAAGCCTTTTACTACAGATATTTTCAAAGGGTTCCTGGCCATCTTTTTACTTGAGATGGGTATGGTGACAGCCAGGAGATTCAAGGCTTTCAGGCATCACGGATTTTATGTGATTGCTTTTGCAGTGCTGGTGCCTGCCCTGAATGGCAGTCTGGTGGCTTTTATCAGTGGATGGGTCACTGATAGCCATGCCAACCGTTTTATTTTTGCAGTGCTTGCAGCAAGTGCATCCTATATTGCTGTTCCGGCTGCCATGAGACTCGCAGCACCAAAGGCTGATCCTGGTCTTTATATTCCCATGGCACTTGGCGTTACTTTTCCTTTCAACATTACCATTGGCATGCCGCTGTATTATGCCATCATTTGCTGGTGCTGATTTTTGTCGGATCAATGGCGACGTGCTGTATGGTTTTTCCGCTGGCAGTATGCCTGGAATAGGTTAGGTGTATGGTTCCGTCAGCGGACTGAATGGCTGCAGGGTAAGAGAATCCATCTTTGCGCAGGGGGTCCTGGTCGATGATACCTCCAAACTGCCAGGTGTCTCCTTCGTCATGAGAAAGGTAAAGTGATAGCTTATACCTGCCATTTTCAAGATCATTGCAAATCAGTAAAATCCTTCCATCCTTAAGTTGTAACGTTTCAACACTGCTGCCGGGGTTTGATATTTTCGTTTTTACAGCAGGTGTCCATTCTTTTCCATCATCTTTGGAAATACTCATCTTGATGCTTCCAGGTTCATCCCCATTATCCCTCATCACAGCCATTAAATCTCCGTTTTTACGCTGCAAAAGTGCAGGTTGAATGCCACCCCTGCTAACAACCGGAGAGCTGGCAGTCCAACTTTGCCCATTATCTCTGCTGATGGCCATAATTGAAAAATTATAGCCATCAGAATAGAGTGGTAAAACAATGGATCCGTTTTTTGATTGTAGTGGTTTGATGCGGGTCATCCAGCCAATGCTTCTTTTTTGTGGTTCCCGTGCCGACTGTATAATCATTTTGTCGTAGGCCGGAGCAAATTCTGACCAGCCAGCATGGGATTGTTCAAGCTGTGCAAATCCTTTTTCTACAGATATGGCAAATGACTCATCCGGATTCAGCAGGATATTATCCTGCCAGCTCCATACAGGTAATCCCTGTTCAGTAAATTGAGTTGAGGTTTTTACCCGCAGCAATGAATGCTCCCATCTGTTGGCCAGCACCGCTATCCATACGAGAAACAGTTTACCTTCTCTATTCAGAAACAGTACAGGATTGCAATCGGGTAAGCCAGGTGTATCAGCCATTTCAAAGGGTGCACTCCAGCTTCCTGATCCTTTTCTGAATAGTGATCCCATGATGCGCACATCATTGGACTGCCTCTCTCCACTGCCCTGAAACCAGCAGCTAAGCAGGTTACCGCTGGGTAGTTCAACTATATTACTGCCATGCACGTGCAGCTGCTGCATGGGGAAAACGAGAATGCTTGTTTTTATCGCAGAAAAGGATGCTTCAGGCTGTGCGTTGGGTTCCCCGATATGAAGAAGGAAGTAAGCAGTAAGGGCAACTACCAGCCGCTGTATTTGCTTGGCGCGATGCCTGGTTGTGATAAATCCCTTTGAATTAGAGCTGTCCATCATATAGGTTAAGACAATCCGGTTAAAACTTACTGGAAAGCTTTCAACTCTTCTTCTTTTGCTTTTCCGTAACAGAAGCTGTCCAGCTAAATTGATTGTCAAATATCGCCATTTTTTCATGCCTGATATATTCCACAAATGCGGATGCAACCGGACTGAGTTTTTTCTCTGCCAGCCATACCAGATTCCACGAGGTGGTTATGGGTGTTCCTTTGACTGGAATTATTTTCAGATGTCCGAGGCTCAGTTCATTTTTAATACCTATAAGCGGCATGAGAGAGATACCCAGTCCGGCTATGAGTGACTGTTTCACGGCTTCATTAGAAGATAATTCCATTTTTTGTTTCAGTTCTACTTTGCAGCGCTGGAGAAATTTTTCCATCATCAGTCTGGTCGCTGATCCGTTTTCCCTGAAAATCAATGGTCTTGATTCAAGGATTTCGCGGGTAGTAGCAGTTTTGGAAATTTTGACATCACCATTACCCACTAAAAAGAGTTTGTCTTGCATCAACTCTATTTTTTTTAGCTTAATTTGTCCGGGTAGCATGGATAAAAATGCAAAATCAATCTCATTTTTTTCAAGTGATTCCAGCACTTTGCCCTTATTGGAAACGTCCAGATTCAGCTCCACACCATCATATTTATTATGGAATCCGCTCAGGTAATACGGCGCAATATATTTACCTGTGGAAACTGCAGCAATATTCAGTTTTCCAGTCAGTTTACCTTTTATGGCCATTGTATGTTGCTCAATCAGGTCAATCTCAGCGAGAATTCTTTTTGATGTATTGATGAGCTCCCTTCCGAATTCTGTGATGTAAACTTTTTTATTGACCACTTCAATGAGGGGGATATCAAAGTGTTGTTGCAGGTTCTTCAACTGAATGGATACTGCAGGTTGGGTAAGGTGCAGCTCCTCCGCTGCTTTGGTTATACTGCCTGTTTCACTTACTTTTAGGAAGATTTGGAGCTGATGCAGGGTATAGTTCATAAAAATATTTTAACTAAAAAAATTTAATTATAAAGTCAAATATATGTCGATTTCTGATTTAGACGGACCTAAAAACGAATATCTTATTTCAGAACTACTCATTTATCCAGTTAAATCACTGGGGGGAATATCTCTGCAATCAGCTTTGCTGACAGACAGAGGATTGGAGTATGACAGACGGTTTATGCTGATTGATGCACAAGACAGGTTTGTAACACAGCGTGAATTTCCCGAATTGGCGTTTTTCAAGACAGCTATTGATGGTTATCAGCTATTTATAACAGATAGAAGGGATGAAAGTTCAGTTGCGGTTCCCCTTATCCCTGTTATCGGAGAGCAGACAGGAGTGCAGATATGGGATGATTGTTGTCAGGCAATACTTCTTGACAGTACCATTGCTGATTGGTTCTCTGCAAGATTATCAAATCCTGTTCGGCTCGTCTATATGCCTGATGAATCCCAAAGGCCTGTTGATTCTGCTTATGCAACCAAAGGTGAGCTCACAAGTTTTTCAGATGGTTACCCTGTGCTGATTATTGGTGCGGAATCCCTCAAAGACCTGAATGCCAGGCTTGAGAATCCTGTTCCCATGGATCGCTTCAGACCCAATATTGTATTTTCCGGGGGATATCCGCATGTTGAGGATACTTTCATGACTTTCAAGGCAGGTGATGTGGAATTGGAGGCTGTGAAACCCTGTGCCCGTTGTGTGATGACCACTACTGATCAGGACACAGGATTGAGGTCTGCTGAACCGCTCAAAACACTTTCAAAATACAGGAGTAAGGATCACAAGATTTATTTTGGACAAAACTTACTGGCTTCACATGTCGGGGAAATTCGTTTAGGGGATAAGTTGATTATGCTTACTACCAAACAGTCACTATTCAATCATTAACAGGATGCTGAAACGCTTAACATTTTTGGCCATAATTTTTATCACTTGTCACCAGCTGCATGCTAGACAGATTCCGGCTCAGGTAATTTTTAAGTCAGGTGAAGAAGGGTACCAGTGTTTTAGAATTCCTGCAATCATTTCAGCATCTGATGGGGGATTGTTGGCATTTGCTGAAGGTAGAAAGTTGAATTGTGGTGATGCAGGCAATATTGACCTGGTATTAAAAAAATCAACTGATGGGGGTAAAACATGGGGACCATTGCAGGTTATCTGGAACGATGGCAACAATACCTGTGGTAATCCTGCTCCGGTTCTTGATGCACAATCAGGTCATGTGGTTCTTTTATCTACCTGGAATCTTGGCGAAGACCATGAACCACAGATAATTGACAAAAAAAGTAAAGACACGAGGCGGATTTTTGTTTTGCGATCAGAAGATAACGGACAGAACTGGTCGAAGCCAGAAGAAATTACCAAGGATGTTAAACTGCCGGAGTGGACCTGGTATGCCACCGGTCCGTGTAATGGTATACAGATTAGGGCAGGAAAATACAAGAACAGACTCGTGATTCCAGCTGATCATATTGAGGCAGGAACCAAGAAATATTATTCTCATGTAATCTATTCAGACGATGGTGGTTTGAATTGGCAGCTGGGAGGTACTACACCCACGGATCAGGTCAATGAATGCACTGTTGCTGAGTTAAAGGGTGGTAAGCTATTGCTGAACATGCGCAACTACAACGGAGTCCGCATCAGACAAACGGCCACGAGCAGTGATGGTGGAATCACCTGGTCTCCGTTGAAAGGCGATAGCATGCTGATTGAACCTGTTTGTCAGGCCAGCATAATCTTGTATGAAGCAAAAGGCAGGAAGCCTGTACTCGCATTTTCAAATCCCGCTTCAGCACGCAGCCGGACGGCCATGACGGTAAAACTTTCTTATGATGAGGGGAAAAGCTGGACGAAAAAGTTGTTGCTTCATGGCGGACCCGCTGCATATTCCAATCTGGTTACATTGCCCAATGGAAACCTGGCTTGTTTGTATGAATCAGGAACAAAAGGTGCTTACGAGCATATAGTTTTCAGGGAGATGCAGTGGGCTGAATTTTCGCCACTTTCTCCCCTCGAATCAGATCCTGATTTTGTGCTGGCACGCAACAATGCCAGCCTGTCTGCAGCTGGTTTCAGCAGGAGTGTTAAGTATGTGCAGGCATGGGATAAAGAGGCAGATCCGGTCAGCGGACTTATTCCCCGCAATATCAGGGAATCAAAGGATTTTTGGAATGCCTGGGATGCGGCAGCAGATAATTATCCCTATATGGTACTTGTGTCTTCCATGCTTATGCCGGACTTTTTTAAAGGAAGGGCATTGGATATGCTGAATATGGAAACAAAACTTTCCTCCAGAATTGGAAGACTGCCAGACAGTTATTCTTTTTCAAAGCAATCATTCCTGAATGAAAAGATTGATACAGGGCAAATCATTTTTGGTACTGCAGAGTACATGAAAGATGGATTGATACCACTTACAGAATGGTTGGGAGAAAGTCCCTGGAGCAAACGCATGCTTGGCATGCTGGATGACCTTCCGGGTATTGCCAGGATGGCCACACAGCTATCAGGGAAATGGTATGGAAACAGTGCCACAGTGGAAGTCAATGGTGATCTGATGCAGGTATTGGCAAGGGTTTACTGGATGACAAAGGATCCCCGCTACCTGAACTGGGCTGTTGAAATTGCAGATTATTACCTGAACGAAACCCAGTTGCCTACAGTGGCGCTTGACCACTTGCGGATCAGGGATCATGGGTGTGAAATCATTTCCGGCTTGTGTGAAGTTTATCTAGCTGTGGCCTATGCATTGCCGGAAAAGCGGAAAGCCTGGAAACCATTCATCCACCGCATGCTCGACAGAATCCTGGAGGCAGGAAGGAATCAGGATGGTTTGTTTTATGATGAAATTAACCCGGTTACCGGAGCTGTTACAGCGCCTCGGATTGCAGATAATTTCGGTTATACATTTAATGCTTACCTGTTTATAGCAAAGCTGGATACAGTACCGCGTTACCGGGAAGCTGTTTTGAAAGGCCTCTCCGTGTTGAATGCAAAATACCGCAACCACAATTGGGAAAACGGCAGTGCAGACGGTTATGCCGATGCGATTGAAGGAGCACTCAATTTATATAACCGTGAACCTATTCCGGCTTTGCGTGATTGGTTAGACAGTGAAATACAAATCATGTGGAGCATGCAGCAAACTGATGGCATGGTGGAAGGTTGGCATGGGGATGGGAATTTTGCCAGAACGAGCATGATGTACAGTCTGTGGAAAACACAGGGAGTAACTGCACAGAACTGGCGGGATGATGTGCAGCTTGGTGCAGCAAAGTCTTCAAATGGCATCAAGGTTTACCTTAAGTCAGCTGAAGCATGGAGTGGGGGTTTGAAGTTTGACCTGCAACGACATAGGTTACAAATGGGTATGCCTGTTGATTATCCCCGTATCAATCAGTTTCCCGAGTGGTTTACTGCTGATGCTTCAACCCAATACAAGGTGCAGGTTTTTAAAGAAGTATATGATGAACGCAGCATGGGTTATTTGGTCAGCAAAAAAGGCGATCAAACCAAAACCTATTCAGGTAAAGCGTTGCAGGATGGCATACCTGTTTCCCTGCGAAAAGGAGAAGCTATCTGGATGTATGTAATGCCTGAATGAAAGTAAGAGGGGCGCACAAATGCGTGCAACCCCGCTTTATGCTACTAAAGGGCCTGTTGGAAGTCGGCTTTGATATCTTCAATGTGCTCAATACCTACGCTGACACGGATCTGGTTGGGTAATACGCCACTTGCAACCTGTTCAGTTTCACTCAGCTGCTCATGTGTGGTTGAAGCAGGATGGATGACCAGGGTTTTGGCGTCACCCACATTGGCAAGGTGCGAAGCCAGTTTAAGGTTTTCAATGAATTTTGCAGCCCTTTCCTTGCCGCCTTTGATACCAAACTGAAGAACACCACCGAAACCATTGGTAAGGTAAGTTTTAGCCAGCGTGTGATAAGCATTGGATTCCAGTCCGGGATATAAAACATATTCTACTTCTTCATGCTGCTCCAGCCATTGGGCCAGTGCCAGTGCATTTTCACCATGCCTTTGGGCTCTGAGCGAAAGTGTTTCGATGCCTTGCAAAAGGAGGAAGGAATTGAATGGTGATTGGGAAGTGCCAAAGTCGCGGAGACCTTCCACCCTTGCCCGGATGATGAAGGCGATGTTGGGAAGCCCGAGTGGATTACCCGTGCCGAAAACATCCCAGAATTTCAGTCCGTGATACCCCTCTGAGGGTTCAGTGAATTGCGGAAATTTTCCATTACCCCAGTTGAAGTTACCGCCATCTACAATTACACCACCAATTGATGTTCCATGTCCGCCAATCCATTTGGTGGCAGATTCCACAACTATATTGGCCCCATGTTCAAGTGGTTTGAAAAAGTAGCCTCCGGCGCCAAAAGTATTGTCTACAATAAGTGGAATTTCATGTTTTTGTGCCAGCTCAGCGAATTTTTTGAAGTCTGGTATATTGAGTTTGGGATTTCCAATTGTTTCCAGATAAATTGCTTTGGTATTTTGGTCTATCAATGGTTCGAAACTTTCAACCTTATCTCCATCAGCAAAGCGCGCTTCGATACCCAGCCTCTTGAAGGCCACTTTGAACTGGTTGTAGGTGCCACCATACAGGTAAGATGTGGACACAAAGTTGTCTCCTGCCTGTAGGATATTAGATAATGCCAGGAACTGTGCTGCCTGTCCGCTTCCTGTTGCGAGTGCGGCCACCCCGCCTTCAAGTGCAGCAATACGCTGTTCAAATACATCCGTGGTGGGGTTCATGATGCGGGTATAGATATTACCAAACTCACGCAATCCAAACAAGTTTGCTGCATGATCAGCATTGTTGAATCCGTATGAAGTCGTTTGGTAAATAGGTACTGCCCTGGATTTGGTTGTTGGGTCAATTTGTTGACCCGCATGCAGTTGTAAGGTTTCAAAACGATGTGTGCTCATAAAAAGAAGGGTTGATGTTGAAATGATAGTACAATATTAGGAACAAATAATAAGTCTACAAAAAAGATAGACAAATAATTTTACCGCTCATCAAATTTCAAGTAATTGCATTTGTTCATTTACTATATTTGTATCGATTTTGTTTATATGATCATATAAATAATACTATGGAAAACAAGGACGAAAGGCTCTGGAGAATAGCCAGAAAAAGAGCTGAATTCAAAAAAAGTGTTTTTTCTTACCTGGTTGTTGTTCCTTTCCTCTGGGGAATATGGTGGATAACGCTCGGTCGTCATGCTGGTTTTAACGTGACCACATGGCCGGTTTATGTTACATTAGGCTGGGGACTTGGACTGGCTTTTCAGTTTTACAATGCCTATGGAGCAGGTTCGCAGGACATGGTAGAAAAAGAGTACGAAAAGCTCAAACGGGAGCAGCAGAATTAGATTCTTTCAGATTAATACCCCACTTAAACGTTTTCGTTATTTCATGATTTATTTTTTCGCGGCCGTTTCTTAATTGCTTAAATTACAATTCTAAACAGCTTGCAATGAAAAATAAGCAATCAAACTCAGGAAGGAGAAAGTTTTTGGGTGATGCCGCAAAACTGGCAACAGGATCGATGATTTTTTCGGGTATGCCCACAATTGTGCCGGCATCTGTCTTTGGCAAAAACGCACCAAGCAACATGATTAATGTAGCCTCAATTGGTTGCGGAAGGATTTCAGTTTCACACGACATGTCAGAAATCGCAAAGTATGCGGGAGCGCGCATCATGGCTGTATGTGACTTGGACCAGAAACGCGCAGATATGGGTCCGGAAAACGTTCGGAGGAACTATGTCAGGGCCGCTGAAAAAAATGGTGGACTGAAAGGTGATTGGGATATTAAAGTGTATTATGACTATAAAGAGATGCTCCAGAACAAGGACATCGACGCTGTCCATATCAGTTTGCCAGATCACCAGCATGCTATTGTTGGTGTTCATGCTGTAAATGCGGGTAAAGATGTCTATTTACAAAAGCCAGCTTCACTTACAATCGAAGAAGGAAGGATTCTTGCAGATGCTGTAAAGAAAACCGGCAGAATACTCCAAATGGGTAGTCAGCAGCGTTCCATTGATCCATGGCCTCAGTTCAAGCGGGCTTGTGAGCTGGTGCGTAACGGCCGCATTGGTCAGGTTCATACAATTGAAGTTGGACTACCTGGCGATCCGGGTGGTGGAAGCACTGTTGAAATGCCAGTTCCTGCTAATCTTAATTATGATGCCTGGTTGGGTGCTACACCTGAAGTATATTATACAGAAGACAGGGTACATTCCCAGGATGCAAGCTGGAGAGGAATCAATAGTCGTCCGGGTTGGCTGCGTCATGAGCAATTTGGTGCCGGCATGATAACCGGATGGGGCGCTCATCACATTGATATTGGTCACTGGGGTATGGGTCTTGACCATAGCGGTCCCATTGAAATCTGGGGAAAGGCCAGCTTCCCTCAGGATGAAAAAGGTTACAAAGGTCTCTGGAATGTGCATGGTATCTTCCGCACAGAAGCTTTGTATGAAAATGGCGTAAAGATGATCGTTTCCAATGAGTTGACTAATGGTGTTAAATTCATCGGATCAGAAGGATGGATCTGGGTAACCAGGGGTAATTACCGTGTTACAGATACAGATCCGGTTGCAGACAACAATGGCGTGAAGCCGCTTGATGCAAGCAATCCGAAAATTTTACAGTCAGTTATTGGCAAGAACGAGATCCACCTATATGAAAGTTCTGAGCAACATGCCAACTGGCTTGATAGTATCAAGTCGCGCAAGGAACCGGTTGCTCCGATTGAAACAGGCCACCGTTCTTGTTCTGCCTGTCTCTTGCACCAGATTGCAATGAAAGTAAACAGGAAGATTTACTGGGATCCTAAGAAAGAGCAATTCAAAAATGACGATAAAGAAGCAACAGCGATGCTTTCCCGTCCGCGCCGCAAGAAATACGATTTCTAAAACGTATGATATGCAACATGAATGGGGATTTTTATAATCCCCATTTTTTTTCTCATACATGCATTGATTCAATAACTTTGGTTACTTAAAAAAATATCATGGCAGATCAAAAGCTTCGGATACTGGTAGTTGGTTGTGGTAATATGGGTGCATCTCATGCCATCGCTTATGCGCAAATGGAACGTGTTGAGATATGTGGAATTGTTTCTACCGGAAAAAGCAAAGAAGTTTTGAATGAAAAGCTGGGCGGTGGATATCCATTGTTCAGTGATTATCAGCAAGCCCTTCAGGATACAAATCCTGATGCTGTTTGCATTTCAACATATCCTGATACCCATGAGTCTTTTGCCATCATGTCTTTTGAAAAGGGTTGCCATGTGTTTATGGAAAAGCCAATCGCAGATTCAGTTGCAGGAGCGGAAAGGGTTGCCGCAGCTGCGAAACGTTCCGGAAAGAAACTGGTTGTAGGATATATCCTCCGTCATCATCCTTCATGGATCAAATTCATCGACATCGCACAGCAACTGGGTAAGCCCCTGGTTATGCGGATGAACCTGAATCAGCAGAGTCATGGTTATATGTGGGATGTTCACCGTAACCTGATGAAGAGCTTAAGTCCGATTGTAGATTGTGGGGTGCATTACATCGATGTCATGTGCCAGATGGTGCGTTCAAAGCCTGTTCAGGTCAATGCCATTGGTGCCAGGCTCACAGAAGATATTCCTGCTGGAAATTACAATTACGGTCAGCTGCAAATTCGTTTTGAAGATGGTTCAGTGGGTTGGTATGAGGCCGGGTGGGGACCAATGATGAGTGAAACAGCTTTTTTTGTGAAGGATGTTATTGGTCCAAATGGTTGCGTCTCAATCGTTGCAAAAGAAGCCGGTGCAGCAGGCAAATCAGATTCCGTGGATGCACATACCAAAACAGAATCACTCCGCTGGCACCATGCTGCAATAGATTTGAAAAATGAATTTACAAAACCTGATGAATGGATTGACTTCACCGATGAACCTGATCATCAGGAACTCTGTAACAGAGAGCAGGCTTATTTTCTGAAAGCCATCACGGAAAACATTGACCTCACAGACCATGTTGAGGATGCTGTCAATTCTTTACGCATTGCATTCGCCTGTGATGAGAGCGTCAGAACCGGAAGTCCAGTAATGCTCTAAGTACTTCATGTATATCAGTTGAATATTTTTTAATACTGTTGGTTTAAAAAATTGAAACCAACGCAGTTCACATTGGCTTAACATTTTGCTAAAGTTAAGTTCATTTCAACAGCATGTTGTCGTAACACGCAGGTAATACTTTTGTACTGCCTTTCTCATGAACAGTGGTAGGGTCGCCATGTCTATGGTGACCCCTTTTTTAGCATCTTCAAAGAAGCTGAATGGACAAACAAAAAGCGATTGCAATTACAACAGAAATTTTTGATTTATACACCCGTTTTGGGTCAAGTGATTATATAGGTGAACCAGTTTCACAACTGGAGCACATGTGTCAGGCTGCACAGATGGCTGCTGCAGAAGGTGCAGACGATGAAATGGTACTGGCTGCTTTTTTCCATGATATCGGCCACCTCTGCGAATTCATCATGCCACTGGAGAAAATGGAAGGCATCGGGATTGTTGACCATGAGTCTATTGGCGAAGAGTACCTCTTGAGCCATGGGTTCTCTCCAAGATTATGCAGGCTGGTTCAGGGTCATGTACCTGCGAAACGATACCTCACATTCAAATATCCGGAATACTACCAGCGATTGTCGCAGGCAAGTAAAGAAACACTAACGATACAGGGAGGTGTTATGCAGTCAGATGAAGCAGCTG
This sequence comes from Chitinophaga pinensis, assembly GCA_945862385.1. Classification (GTDB taxonomy): domain Bacteria; phylum Bacteroidota; class Bacteroidia; order Chitinophagales; family Chitinophagaceae; genus Pollutibacter. The sequence goes on along the minus strand of CAMAXV010000016.1, from coordinate 23,373 downwards.
CATTTGAGGCAGATCCCCTGTTTGCAGATTATATCAAAATGAGGGAATGGGATGATCGCGCAAAGCTTGTCAACACACCCATTCCAAATTTAGACTTTTTAAAGGAGATGGCCATTCAGCATCTCATGAATCAAAATTAAACTTATGCAGAAAGCATATGAGCTGGCAGTATTTGATATAGCCGGAACCACGGTAAAAGACAGGGACTATGTAGCCATTGCTTTCATTGAGGCATTTCAGCACTATGGTATAGATCTTCAGGTTAATGAAATTTCACCCTTGATGGGATTTAAAAAAACTGAGGCCATTGAAAGGGTTTTAATTGATAAGCAGGTTGTACACACTGTAAATGTGATTGAGGATATACACAATCATTTTGTCAATGCCATGGTTTCATTTTATGCCAATGCACATGAGGTTGAACCTTTGCCTGGTGCTGAAGACATATTCAGATTCCTACATGAGAAGGGAATACATGTGGTGCTCAATTCAGGATTTCCAAGAGTTATAGTTGATGCCATTGTAGACCGTTTGGGCTGGATGGAAAACGGATTGATTGATGGATATATAGCCAGTGATGAAGTTGAAATGGGAAGACCTTATCCAATTATGATTCATCAGCTTATGAAACAGTTTGGTGTTGAATCTCCAGCTGCAGTCATTAAAATTGGCGATACCATGGTAGACATCCAGGAAGGAAGAATGGCGGCATGTGGATTGGTGCTGGCTGTTACAACAGGTGCTTATACCAGAGAACAACTGGCTGAATATAGTCCTGATCATATACTCGATTCACTTGATGAAATCAGACAATACTGCTGATGGGCAATACGGCAACATATTTTTCTTTTGACAGTGGGAAGTATTCTTTTGCTAGCCATACGCTTGAAATACCAGCTTTAAAGCAGGGTGAGCTACTTGTAAAAATTTTATTCATAACCATTTGTCGGAGTGATCTGAATACCTTCCTTGGCAAGCGTAAGGAAAAAAATCCTACCATCCTGGGTCATGAAGCTGTTGGTGTCGTTGTTGATCTTGCCGCATCAGATGGGTTGGTTGACTTAAGAGGAAATACATTGAAACCCGGTGACCGAATCACCTGGGCTATTTATGCAAGCGACCCGCAGGATCCACTCTCCGTTAAGGGAATACCCCAGAAGGCACGTGGTTTATTTAAATACGGGCATGAGCAGATTACTGAAGATAATCAGTTGCATGGCGGATTGTCAACACATATCATCCTTCGGAAAAATACACCTGTAGTTGTGTTGTCTGACTCACTTGCTCTTCATTCCGCAGCACTGATCAATTGTGCGGTGGCAACCGTTGCAGGAGCAATCAGGCTTGCTGGTTCCGTTGAGAATAAAATTGTTGTGATCAATGGTGCAGGAATGCTTGGGTTGGTTGCCTGTGCGATGGCTAAATCAGGGAAGGCAACCAGTGTAATCGCAATTGATCGTGATGAGGATAGGTTGGAAAAGGCATTATCATTCGGCGCCTCCATGCAATGGATTCCTGATGGTAAGGGCAGTCATTATATTTCTCTTGAAACCGGTCAGACCGTCAGTATCACTGCAGATATTGTTATTGATTTTACCGGTAATCCTGATGCTATGGCTACTTCACTTGCACTCCTTGGTATCGGAGGTGTTGCAGTTTGGGTAGGTGCTACCTACCCGCAACCAGCTGTTCAGCTGGACGCAGAAAAACTGGTTCGGAATTTATGGACAATCCGCGGATTGCATAATTATAATCAGGATGATTTATTAGCTGCCGTAGCATTTATGGAAATCAATGATGATGTATATCAATTTCACCAACTGATTAATACTGAGTGTTCGATAGCAAACATAACAGAAGGATTTTCACAGGCAATATCCCGGAATCATTTTCGCATTGGATTTGAATTTAATTAATAACATGATAAAGCTGGTTGTATTTGATCTTTCGGGCACTACAGTGAGTGATGATAATGCAGTTGCAAAATGTCTTTTCAGGGCAGCAAAACAATATGGACTTGCTGCTTCGCTGGAAGATTTTGAGAAAACGATTGGAACCAATAAAATTCATCTATATGAGTTTTTGTTGGCTCGGGAATCCGGCATCGTAACTGATTTTGCGCAGTTGGAATCAAAACGCTTTCCGCAGTTCCATGCCCGTGCATTGGAAATTTTTGATGAATATTCCTTGCATATGGTGGCTTTTTATCGCAATGAAGTAAAGCCGATGGAGGGTGCTGAAGAAGTGTTTCAATGGTGTCAGGATAATCAGATCAAGGTTGCTACGGATACTGGATTTCACAGGGATGTAAGCAATGCAATTATGGAAGGATTGAAATGGAGGGAGAGGCGTCTGATAGATTTGCATCTTGATGTTGAGGATACTAACGGGATAGGCAGGCCTGCACCTTACCTCATTCACAAAGCCATGTACATGCTGGGCATAACCAGTGTGCATGATGTTGTCAAAATTGGAGATACGCCTGCAGATCTCTTATCTGGCTACAATGCAGGCTGTAAAGGCAATATAGGTGTTTTGAGTGGCGCAAATGATATTGAAACACTTAAGCGATATCCGAATACACATATCATTGAAGATGTCAGGCAATTACCCAAACTGATTACTAAAGAATTTAACCACCAGTGATGCATCAAAGTGCAGGTTTAGCAGGCTATTCATATCGTACTAATGCATCCTTTGTCATCAAGGCGGCAGCTGCTGCTTTCATCACATACCTGAGTATGTATGCCTTCAGGAAACCTTTTACAGCAGCTACCTATGATGGTTTATACCTGTGGGGAATGCAATACAAATTATGGCTTGTATTGGCGCAGCTCATTGGCTATACATGTTCAAAATTTCTGGGTATACGTTTTATTGCTGAACTCACCGAACAAAATAGGATAGCTGTATTAACCGGACTCATGTCTTTCGCGCTCCTTACGTTGTTGCTCTTTGGTTTGATACCATATCCTTACAACCTCCCTGTTATGTTCCTGAATGGTTTACCATTAGGGATGATCTGGGGTGTTGTATTCTCATTCCTGGAGGGCAGAAGAACTACTGAGTTGCTGGGAGCTGTGATGGCTTCGAGTTTTATCATTTCTTCAGGTATCGTAAAGTCTTCAGGTAGCTGGTTATTGCAAAACTGGAACATTGCTGAAATGTGGATGCCATTTGTGACCGCACTATGTTTTATTCCTTTATTGGTTTTGGGTATTCTTCTTTTGAGAAATCTTGCTGGTCCTGATCAGGATGACATTGCAAGCAGAACGGTCAGGCTACCTATGAATAAGGTTGAACGAACTGCATTTTTAAAGCGCTTTGCCCCGGGTATTGTAATGGCTGTGTGCCTTTATGTTGCTTTGACTGTTTTCAGAGACCTGAGGGATAATTTTGCCGTGGAATTTTGGCAGGCCATAGGTTTTGGAGATAGTCCGGCCTTATTTACTTTTTCAGAACTTCCTACAGCTGTAGCTGTTTTAGTGGTCATCTCCCTCATGATTATCATCAGAGACAATAAACCGGCCTTCTTCAGTACCCTGATTATTTCTGCATGTGCCGGCCTGTGTCTTATTGTCGTTTCTCAGCTTTTCAGCAAAGGCAGGATTTCAGGTGTTACCTGGATGATACTTGCAGGTGCATTGATGTATTTGCCCTATATAGCCTATCATACTATTTTTTTTGAACGGTGGTTGGCCTATTTCAAATACAAGGGTAATGCGGGCTTTCTGATGTATATGGCAGACACAGCAGGTTATCTCGGTAGTACCATCGTACTCATCATCAAAAGCTTTGCAACACCGCACATAAGCTGGCTCGACTTTTTTATTTTTTCCGCTACGCTTGCCGGTTTCTTGATATTGATATTATCTGTATTCGCCTTTTTTTATTTTAAAAAACAGGCTGTACATAACGAATAAAATTTGAGCAATAACTATGTTGAAAAAAAACTATGATGCAATTGTTGTTGGAGCTGGGATAGTCGGACTTGCCATGGCAAGGGCTTTGGGGGTTCGTGGGAAGAAAGTACTTGTGCTTGAGAGAAGTCAATTTGCTGTAGGTGCATCAATACGGAATTTTGGCATGATCTGGCCAATTGGTCAGCAGGAAGGGATGATGTATGAACGTGCAATGCTCTCCAGGAGCATTTGGATGGAAGTGGCAGCAACTTCCGGTTTGTGGATCGATCCGGTTGGTTCATTGCATCTGGCTTACAGCAATACTGAAATGGATGCGCTATCTGCTTTTCAGCGCATTGTTGGCAGTGAGAGAAATTATACTTTACTGAATACTGCTGCCACTTTAAAAGTTTCAGATTCGATTGTGTCAGCAGGATTAAAAGGAGGCTTACTCAGTACAGAAGAAGCTATAGTGGATGCGCCAAGAGCAATTGCAGCTTTACCTGCATTCCTTCAAGAAAGATATGGTGTGGATTTTCAATGGCAGACCTCTGTCAATGCAGTAGAAACTGGAAAAGTTATTTCAGGAAACAATGTATTTGAGGCCAATGAAATATTCATTTGCAGCGGTCCGGATTTTGAAACTTTATACCCTGACTTATTTGCTCAAACGGCCATAACAAAATGCAAACTGCAAATGATGCGATTTCAATCTCAGCCTGCCGGTTGGAGACTTGGTCCTTCACTTTGCGGGGGGTTATCGCTTATCCATTACAACGGATTTAAAGCGGCGGGGGATGCAGTTACACAATTGAAGCAGGAGTTTGAAAATAATTACCCTGAATACATTGAGTGGGGAATTCATGTGATGGTTTCACAGAATCAGTCAGGTGAACTGATAGTGGGAGATTCTCATGAATATGGGTTAACTCATGATCCGTTTGACCGGCAAATGATCAATAAACTGATTTTGAAATACCTTTCTGGTTTCGCAAGGTTTGCCAATGAAGAAATTGCAGCTTCATGGAATGGTATCTATCCCAAGATGACAAACGGTGAAACCGAGTTTATCACATCTCCAGCTGATGGCATTACCATAGTTAACGGTTTGGGTGGTTCTGGCATGACTTTGTCTTTTGGATTGGCAGAGCAATTACTGAATGGTACATATCAAATTAAATAATTATAAATAAACTTGTATGCAGGTAATTCAAAATCAGGAAAATCAGAGGATTGCTTTTATTAGGAATAACATCATCTTTAAAGAAGGGGATGAACAGGTTATCGGAATAAAAATCGGTGATTGTTTCTTCGGAAAAAGTCCACGGGTAGTTGGTAAGATCATTAACGGATTCATCTATACCCTGGAAGGAGAGATTATTGGTCAAAGCATGCATTATGCTGCACCCAATGAAAAATTTGCAACAAAGGAGCAGCTGACTGAGGCATGGGCAATTTTGTCCAGCATTGATGACCATGCCTGTCCCTGGATAACAATAACTGAAAACTGGTCTGCCAGGCCGCTGCATGAACACCTGATCTAGGTAATTAAGTGTCTATTTCAGGTACATGATGTATTTTGCATCATGGCAAAAAGTACACACTTTTTTATCAGAAGATCACACCGCTATCTCGGTTTGCTTTTGGGTGTGCAATTCCTCTTATGGACTATCGGCGGGCTTTATTTCAGCTGGAGTAATATGGATGAAATCCATGGTGATTTTCAGAAGAAAAAGGTTCCGTTGCTGAAATCAGATTTGGCATTGGTGTCTCCCAGTACGGTGCTGGATTCCATCCAAAAGATTCATCCAGTGGACTCCCTTGTTTCTATTCAGCTGATTGATATTCTTGGTGAACCCCATTACCAGATCAGGTGTGTTTCAGCAATACATGATTCACTGACGCACACACATGATAAGGGCTTGATGAACCATCTCGCACATGCAGTCACAGGAAAACTTCGTGCCCCACTTAATCAACAAGAAGCTGTTGCAGTGGCCGCCAGGCATTTCAACGGACATCCAGATGTCACAGGAATCGAATACCTGACTGCAACCAACAGTCATCATGAATACAGGGAACAGCCTCTTCCAGCCTATGCTGTAACATTCCGCCATCCCTCCTATACAACCGTTTACGTTTCCACCGAGTTGGGGACTATCCAGAAATTCAGGAACAATAAATGGCGGATTTTTGATTTCCTATGGATGCTTCATACCATGGATTATGAATCCCGCGATGAAATAGGGAATATGTTGCTTCGTATCTTTTCCATATTTGGACTTGTTACCATTTTAAGTGGATTTTCACTTTATATTATCAGCAGCAGCTGGTGGAAGCGCAGATTCCTCAGGAATTAAGAACATACTTTGTCTTACTTTGCATACTGTTCTATAAATTATGCCCATGTTGAGGTCTTTCCGAATTGTTTTTTTATTGTCGGTATGCATGATTTATATGTCAAAAACACATGCACAGGATAAAAAAGACAGTGCATTTGTGGAGCTCGACGAGGTTGTTGTCTCCTTCAATAAATGGGAGCAATCGAGAAATGAAATTCCCAACCGCATTGAAAAAATAAACAGAACGGATGTCCGACTCAGGAATCCGCAGACAACGGCAGACCTACTTGGACAAATGGGCGGTGTGTTCATTCAGAAAAGTCAGCTGAGCGGGGGAAGTCCCATGATCAGGGGCTTTGCCACCAACCGTGTGCTGATTGTCAGCGACGGTGTAAGAATGAACAATGCCATTTACCGAAGTGGTAATCTTCAGAACATCATCAGCATAGATCCATTCACCATCGAAAATGGAGAAGTTATTTTCGGTCCGGGTTCGCTGATTTATGGCAGTGATGCTATAGGGGGTGTAATGGATTTTAGAAGTATTACACCAAAGTTTTCAACAACGGGGAATCTTAACATAGGGGGAAATACAGTGTTGCGGTACAGTTCAGCCAATCAGGAGAAGACCATACATGCAGCTGTTCATGCGGGTACAAAAAAATGGGCATATTTCTCTTCGTTTACTTCAAGTGCATTTGGTGACCTGAAGATGGGTGTCAGGGGTGGGCAGGACAGCTACCTGCGTCCATTCTATGTGCAACGAATAGGCAGTACAGATAGTATAATGGTCAACCCTGACCCGCGTGTGCAAAAATTTTCCGGTTATGAGCAGATCAATGTGCTTCAGAAACTGAGGTATGCAGCAGGTAAGCATTGGGACTTGCAATATGCATTCACGTATGCCGGTACAGGCACAGCTCCTCGATATGACCGGTTGATACAAAACAGAAATGGCAAACCCCGGTTTGCAGAGTGGAGTTATGGTCCGATGCTATGGCGGATGCATGCCTTGACGGCTGTGCATAACCGCAAGAATCGATTATACGACGAATCCCGATGGATTGTGGCCTATCAGGATTATGCAGAAAGCAGGATAGACAGAACCCGTGCAACACTTACACGAACCATTCAGTCTGAAGCTGTTGATGCGCTTAGTTTCAATTGGGATGCACAAAAGCTGTTTGGTAAAACACAGTTGTTCTATGGACTTGAACAGGTGTTGAATAAAGTGGGTTCTGTAGGTTCCAGAACCAACATCGGCACAAATGTTGTCACTCCATTTGTAAGCAGGTATCCTAATGGCAGCCGGTGGACGACCTCCGGGGTGTACCTTTCCCAAAAAACCAATGCCGGTGATCGTTTTACCTTGCTTTCCGGACTGCGGTACAGTTACAATACACTCAACTCCAAGTTTGATACATCATTCATTAAATTTCCTTATCAGTTGCTCGATCTAAAGCAAGGTGGCGTAACGGGAAATCTGGGTGTTGTATTCAGGTTATCAGAAATGTGGCAGTGGAACACCAACATATCATCAGGATACCGGATGCCTAATGTTGATGATGCCGGTAAGTTGTTTGAAAGTGTTCCCGGTAACCTGACTGTTCCCAACCCTGATCTGCGATCAGAATATGCCTGGAATTTTGAAGGCGGATTTGTATTCAGGGTTCCACAAAAGTTCAGGCTGGAGCTTAATGCTTTTCATACATTACTCGACAATGCCATTGTACGGAGACCATTTACTTTCAATGGTGCAGACAGCATCAGTTTTGGTGGCATAACCAGCAGGGTGGAGGCGTTACAGAATGTTTCAAGGGCCACAGTCTGGGGCTTACAACTCAGTGCTCAATGGAATTTGCTCCCTTCACTGGTCTGGCAGGGACATGCCAACTGGATTACAGGAAAGGAAACGGATGATGTTAAAAACGAGCAGGTCCCGCTCCGGCATGCGCCTCCGTTTTATGGAAATTCCCTGCTGAGGTATAGTAAAAACAGACTTTTCATGGAAGCATCCCTATACTATAATGCTCCCGTGGCGAGCAGTAAACTGGCTCCTTCTGAAAAGGCCAAAACAGATATCTATGCCACAGACCCCTCCGGAATGCCTTATGCGCCGGGATGGTACACTGTTAATCTCAAAGCATCTTATCAGTTAAGAAAACAGTTGTCTGTAACGTTGGGTTGGGAAAATATGACCAATCAGCGGTATAGGCCATATTCTTCCGGATTGGTGGCTGCCGGCTCCAATCTGATTGTCTCGGTCAGGGCAGAATTCTGATAGATTCATGGGTATAATGTTTGCATTAATGCTTCATGAATTCCATTTTTCAATTTCACTTATTATGTTTACGATTGAAATAATTCGGAATTCATGAAGCATTTTTATTTCAGTGTTGTTCTCTTTTTTTCTCTTGCAATTACAGGTCAGATAAAGGCGCAAGTGCCCCATGTCAAAACAGTTCAGCCGGTTGTCCGTTATCAGCAAATGCCCATGTTGGCCGAGAATTCAGGTATGATCTGGTGGAATAATCTTATCTGGCAGCACAATGACAGCGGTGGTGAACCTGCTATCTATGCAACAGATACAGCCAGTAATGTGATATTGAGAAGGGTGACTCTGAAAGGAGCTGTAAACATAGACTGGGAAGACATTGCGCAGGATGAACAATATATATACGCAGCAGATGCAGGTAACAATACCAATGGCGCCAGACCCAGGTTCATGATTTACAAAATTGCAAAGTCGATGATTGTGGATAGTCCGCGTAACCTCACCATTCAGCCAGAATTAATTACTTTCCGATACGAGGACATGCCTGAGAAGCCTGAGCCAGTTGCGGGAAACAGTACTGACTGGGATTGTGAAGCTATGATTGCCTTTCAGGACAAGCTTTATCTGTTTACTAAACAATGGAAGGGTAATAAGACTGTGGTGTATGAGCTTAGTAACCAAGCCGGTGTTCAGACTGCCAAAAGAAGAGACAGCCTGGATGTGGGAGGATTAATTACAGGTGCTGATGTGCATGAAGGTTCAAATAGAGTTGTACTGACTGGGTATACTAAAACAGGTTTGCGCTTTCTTTATCTTCTAAATGGATTTAAAAAAGATAATTTCTTTTCAGGTCAGCAGAAAAAAGTATTGCTTGCCGGACCCGCACAGACTGAGTCTGTGGCATTCATCAATGAAAAATTATTGTTTATAGGCAGTGAAGCCATATCTGTGTTGAAACAGAAGCTGGAATCTGTATGGACTGATTCATTGTTTTCAAAAGAAAAAGTAAACAGGTGAGTATTTCAAAAGATTTTGAAAGTACCACAATATGGCATTGAAACTGAAAATTTGTAGTGGCCTCGCCTGGAATCGAACCGGGATCTGGAGCTTCGGAGACTCTTATACTATCCATTGTACTACGAGGCCGGATTGCAAATTTAGATGATTTCCTTATATTTAAGGAACTAAAGCTTGTTGTGTGAAAAAACTTACCATTCATTCCCTCTCCGGGATTGGTGCCCTTTGTTGTTGTTTGGCTGCTATCTTTCTATCCTTTGCAGGGAATCATGCTGTAGCTGGTCCTTTCGTCATTGCCTTTTTTCTATTGCTTGCATTGGCTTTTCAGGGTTATGAACACCTGAAAGGCTATTCATTTACCATATTGATTTTTGCAGCTGTATCAACATCGCTTTATTACCCGCAGTATTTTCTGGAGTGGGGTGGATTTAAATTGTCTGGATTGATTATACCTCTTCTTCAGGTAATCATGTTTGGCATGGGTACTGCCATGAGTCTGAACGATTTTGCTGCAGTTGTAAAAACACCCAAAGGTGTTGTAATTGGCATTCTGGCTCAGTTTACAATCATGCCATTACTTGGTATGACCCTGGCATCAGTTAGCGGATTACCGCCCGAAATAGCAGCAGGTATTATTCTCGTAGGATGCTCTCCTTCAGGAGTTGCTTCCAATGTGATGTCTTATCTGGCCAAGGCAAACCTTGCACTTTCCATTACCCTGACTTCCTGCACAACATTACTTGCACCCTTCGTTACGCCCATGTTGATGAAATACCTTGCAGGTGCTTATATAGAAATTGATGCCACAAAAATGATGTTCGACATCATCAAAATGATCATTTTACCTGTACTCGGCGGTTTGGTTTTCAATAAGATTCTCTCCGGAAAAACAGCATGGCTGGATAAACTCATGCCTCAGGTTTCCATGCTGGGCATTGCTTTGATTATTGTGGTCATAACGGCCGCGGGGAGGGATAGTTTGCTTTCGATCGGACCATTGCTTATCCTGCTAACCCTCATTCACAATATTTTCGGGTATGTATTGGGATACGGCGCTGCGAAACTGTTCAAGATGAATGAAAGTGATGCAAGGACAGTAGCTATTGAAGTCGGTTTACAGAATGCAGGACTGGCATCAGGAATTGCTAAAACGATGGGGAAGATTGCAACAATCGGACTGGCAGCGGGGGTGTTCGGACCAGTTATGAATATCACGGGTTCCATGCTGGCATCATACTGGCATAAGCGTTCACCTGATAAGCTGTAACCATGAAACTCCTGTTTGTCGTATTTTCTCTTTTATCAGGTCTCTTTTTAGCCCCAAAGCTGGTAAAAGTTAATCAGGGTCAGCCACCTTCAAAGGATGTTAAGCTCTATCTGCCAGATGGATTTGCGTCTGTTGCCGTGGTTGATAGCCTTCCGGGAAGTGCAAGGCACCTGGCTGTGAATGACAATGGCGACATTTATGTAAAGGGTCGCAGGGAGTTGCCGGGAGGAATGAACTGGGCCCTTCGGGATACCAATGGGGATGGGCGGGCAGATATCATCATGAACTTCGGGACCTTTAAAAACGAAGGTCCCTACTCAACGGAAATGCGCATCCATAACGGGTATCTCTATACCAGTGCTGAAACCTTTGTTTACCGTTACCGTCTTTTGCCCGGTGAACTAGTACCTACTGCCGAGCCTGAAGTCATCGTACGTGATGTGGATGGTCCACGTGAACACGATGGTAAACCCATCGCTTTTGATAAAGAGGGAAATATTTATGTTCCATTTGGTGGACCATCAGATGCCTGCCAGGAGCAAAACAGGGTTCCGGGTTCTCCAGGCATGAAGCCTTGTCCGCTCCTCGATTCCAATGCGGGTATCTGGAAATTCAGGGCTGACAAACTGAATCAGTTCCGAACCAGCCATGGGGTGAAGGTGGCAACCGGATTACGCAGTATTGTGGGGATGGAATGGAATACGCGCGACAATACACTGTATGCTGTAGCACATGGCAGAGATAACCTCAATGCTTCCTGGCCAAATTTTTACAGCGACTGGGATAATGCCATGCTCCCTGCTGAAGGGTTTTATAAACTGCCCGTAGGCGCTGATGTAGGCTGGCCCTATTACTATTATGATCAGCAAAAGGGGAAGATTATGCTCAATCCCGAGTATGGGGGTGATGGAAAAAAAGTTTGCACAGACCCCGCAATCATAAAGCCCGTTTTCGGATTTCCAGGTCATTTCGCCCCCAATGATCTTGTTTTCTACAGAGGCAATCAGTTCCCTGAACGTTACAGGCATGGCGCATTTGTTGCACTTCATGGTTCAACTATCCGCGCACCCTATCCGCAGGCAGGTTATTTCATTGCATTTCTGCCATTTAAGGACGGTAAATTCCAGCCTATGGAGGTTTTTGCTGATGGTTTTGCCGGATTGGATACTATCGTTAATACCTCCGATGCTGCGCACCGGCCGATGGGACTGGCCGTTGGTCCGGATGGTGCACTCTATGTATCAGATTCGCAGAAAGGGAAAATCTGGAAAATAAGTTACAAAGGGAACAGAAGTGTTTTCGGTACAGCACAGCTTGCAGCCATGAGAAAAAGACAACTCACTGCTACCAATATCAAAACCCCCGATCCGGTAAAAGACAACCTGGATGAGAAGCGGGTCATGGCCAGGGGAGAGCAGTTGTACATGCAGTATTGCCGGAGTTGTCATCAGCGCTCAGGTGCAGGCGATGGTAACAGGTATCCTCCCATAGTCAGGTCTGAATGGGTCAGGGGAGACAGTTCGCGGTTGATCAATGTTTTGCTGAAAGGACTGCAGGGCCCCATATCTGTTTCAGGAAAGGAATACAACAACGTGATGCCTGCATTCCAGTTTCTGAATGATCAGGACCTTGCTGAACTGCTTACTTATGTCCGTAAGGGTTTCAGTAACTGGCGTTCCGGGATTACTCCTGAACAGGTAGCTACTGAGCGTTTAAAAGGGCAGTAATCATTTCACGTAGATGGGTTTTGTCAGTCCGTTCATGTCGTACATGACTTGTCCGCCTTTGATGGTGACTTCACATTCAAGTCTTTCCTTTCCAGGTATGAAATACCCTGTCTTGTCGTAAAACCTAAATTCTCCTTTCCTGATTCTTAAAACAGTGACGTCAGCTTCGGCACCTGGTGAAAGATGTCCCAGTTCAGTTCTGTTGATGACCTGTGCCGGCTTCCAGGTACTGGCATGGATTACGGCAGGTAAAGACATACCCATCAGCATGAATTTTGACATCACATCAATCTGACTTTTCATGGAAGTATTCATGCTGCCGGTATGCAGGTCTGTGCTGATGGTGTTTGGATAGAGCCCTGCCTTCAGGGCAGGAATTGCCTGGGTAAAATTGAAGCTTGCGCCTCCATAACCCACATCAAAAATGATTCCCCTTTTCTGTGCGGCCAGTACAAATGGTTTCAGCACACTTGTTTTTTCATCCACAATCGTTTCCCTTGTGCCATCCAGTGCAGCATAAGCATGGGTGTAGATATCTCCGGGCCTGAGTTTTTTCATGAAAAGTTCTTCAATGGAAAGGGTTGGCGACGCACCACCAAAATCAATGATAACAGGCATTCCGGCCAGTCTGCCAGCTTCGGTAACCCGTTCTGTCGGACGCCAGTCGTGGCCCGAGAAATGTGCAAGTTTGAATCCCACAACGATGTCTTTGTTTTCAATGGCTGTCTTCGCTGTGATGGCAGCGTCCATGTCGTTCACATCCTGTTCGTATTTGCCACCGCGCATACCTTCACCCACAATATTCATGAAAGAAAGCACCCTTGTTTTGGAGCTGCCAATGACGTTTTTTCTGAATGTTGAAAGGTTTCTCCATCCGGCACCGCCGCAGTCAACTATGGTAGTCACACCTGCCCTGAACGTGAACCCATCAGGAGGCAATGCGCTGAGTCCGTCACTGAGGTAGTGATCCTCCTGTGTGCCATGGAATACATGTCCGTGGATATCGATCAGTCCTGGTGTTACCATTAGTCCCTTTGCATTGACAACCTGCCTGGCATCAGCCGGATTCAGGCCTGGAGCCACCTTCACTATTTTACCCGATTTGATGGCCACATCTGCTATGGCATCTGTATTATTTTTCGGATCAATGACCCTGCCTCCGGTAATCAGGATATCGTATGATTTTTCCTGTTGTGCCAGTAAGGTGGCTGACAAAAAAAAGAATCCGAGTAACGCGTATATTTTTTTCATGGCTTTGCTGGTTCGTTTGATAGTTCTTTTTAAAAATACATAAAAACATTGTAAATTAAATTCCTATAACAACCACATTATGTTTGCAACCTTGCTTATTTCGTTAAGTGCATTGTTTTCTGTCCAGCAGCAGGATACTTCTTCCTATCATTTACTGGTGGGCTCCTATACCAGGGAAGGTAATCCCGGAATAGAAGTGTTTGATGCGAATACCCATTCAGGGAACGTCCAGCGTCGTTATGCCAGGTCTATGCCGAATGCTTCATTCTTGGCTGTTTCGGCCAGTACGCAATACCTATACACAGTTTCCGAACAAAGTGGCAATGCTGCTGTCGCCGCTTTCAGACTCAACAGCAAAGGAGAATACGATTTGCTCAATACTACTGCCGCAAAAGGATCTGGCCCCTGTCATGTGGCCCTACGTGAGTCTACCCAAACTGTTTATGCAGCTAATTATGGCAGTGGCAGCCTGAGTGTATTCAAGACCGAAAACGGCAATCTCTTACCCATCGCACAGCATATTCAGTACGCAGGTTCCAGTATCAATAAATCTCGTCAGCAGGGGCCTCACGCCCATCAGGTCGTAGTGTCGCCTGATCAGCTCTATTTGTATGTGAATGATTTGGGTACCGACAGGATTTACCAGCACAGGATCTATGCAGATGGACTGGTTAACGAAACACCGGTTATCATCCCCATAAAACCGGGAAATGGTCCGCGCCACATGACATTCAGCAAAACGGGTTTACATGCCTATTTGCTAAATGAGTTATCTGGTACTGTTGATGTGTTTAGGGTGCAGGACGGGCAGTTCACCCTTTTGCAGTCGGTTGCATCAGATACATCTTCTGCTGAAAGCAAGGCCAGTGCCGATATTCATATTTCGCCCAACGGCAGGTGGCTGGTTAGTTCCAACAGGATAACCACCGATCAGCTGACAGTTTTCGCTATCAATCCGGATGGTACCCTGAAAAAAGCCGGACACCAGTCGGTAGCTAAGATGCCCCGTAATTTCAATTTCGATCCCACCGGTAAAACCGTTTGGGTGGGCAGCCAGACTGAAAACCGCATACAGGTTTTTGCTTTCGATGATGCCACAGGCAAACTTACAGACCTCAAAAAGGATGTTCAAGTTAAAATGCCGGTATGTCTGGTCTTTATAAAACCACAACCAGAAGTTGATGCCGAAGCTAAAATCAAAGAGAACAATATCACGCTTATTCCACCTACCGCACCCATAGCCAATTATGTCAAATATGTGCAGGTGGGAAACACCGTTTACCTTTCAGGGCATGGACCGGATAAACCCGAAGGTGGACAGGTATTTGGTAAATTAGGAAAGGATTTGACTGTAGAGCAGGGACAGGCTGCAGCTAGGTTAACAGGTATATCCCTCATTTCAACCCTGAAGGGTTATATCGGTGATCTTAATCGCGTGAAGCGCATTGTGAAGGTAGTAGGACTTGTTAACTGTACACCCGAGTTTGCGCAGCAGCCGCAGGTCATGAACGGCTGCTCAAACCTTATGGTGGAGGTCTTTGGCGATCGCGGAAGGCATGCCCGTACTTCCGTTGGCGTCAATGCATTGCCAAATAATATTGCTGTAGAAATTGAAATGATAGTCGAATTAAAATAACCATATGCAACACGAACAAAGAAGATCAGCCTTCAAAAAGATTTTTGCCACACTGGTTGGGATGACTGGTATTTCGGCAGTAACCAAAGCAAATGCAGCACCCGCGGCTGAAGAAAAAGTATGCCACAATATCGTAACACAGGATGAAATTCCACTTTTTTCAGGATCCACCACTTTTGGTGGACTTGTATTTGTGGCAGGGAAAGGGGCTCATTTTGAAGGAGATATCAAGGCCCACACCGATCATGTGCTGAAAGAACTGGAAAAGGAACTCATTAGGGCAGGATCATCTATGGATAAGGTACTGAAGGTGAATGTTTACCTCGCGGATTTAAATGATTACAAGGCCATGAACGAGGTATTCAGAGGCCGGTTTGGTCCCAAGCCTCCTGTTCGCACAACGGTGGCCACGTATGGTGGGGTGCCAGGTAATTCACTGGTAGAAATGGATTGTATAGCCATGGCAGGAAATAAATAAAACAATTTTATGAAACGCAGAGATTTAATAAAATATCTTTCAGTGACACCTGTTGCCGGTGCCGCCCTGGCAGGTGATATCACCTCATTGCATGCAGCTCCTCAAAGTCTTGCAGGTGCACCCAAAAAAGATTATTTCAGTGAGTTGGGTGTCAGAACTTTCATCAATGCTGCAGGAACCTATACGGCCATGACAGCCACGTTGATGAGGCCTGCCACGCTGGATGCCATCAAATATGCATCCGGAAAATTTTGTATGCTGGACGACCTGCAGGATAAGGTAGGGGAGCGTATTGCTCAAATTACCCATGCGGAGGCTGCGGTGGTTACAAGCGGTGCCTTTGCAGCACTTACCCTCGGCATGGCGGGCATACTTACGGGAAAAGATCCTGCCAAAGTAAAGGCCCTGCCGAAACTGGAAGGTACGGGGATGAAAACAGAAGTAATTTGTCAAAAAGCACATGCAATCGGATACAATCAGGCTCTTACAAACTGTGGAGTAAAGATCGTGATGATAGAAACTGTTGAGGAACTGGAAAAAGCCATCAATCCCAACACCGCAGCTATGCATTTTCTGCATGTACAGTCAGACAGCGGAAAGATCCAGCACGAACAATGGGTGGCCATCGGTAAAAAGTATGGCATACCCACAACCATTGATATTGCTGCGGATGTGCCTCCTGTGGAAAATCTCTGGAAGTTCAATGACATGGGATTTGATTTTGTAGCCATATCAGGTGGGAAAGCCTTACGCGGACCACAAAGTGCAGGTATTTTGATGGGGAAAAAGGATATCATCTCAGCTGCCAGATTATCCATGCCTCCGAGGGGGGAAACCATTGGCAGGGGTATGAAAGTGAATAAGGAAGAAATACTCGGCATGATGGTGGCACTTGAAGAGTTTGTTGCCATTGATCACGCTGCCGAATATAAGGTATTTCAGCAACGCATCGACAGAATTAAGGCTGCTGTAGAAACTGTTCCGGGAATAACCACCAAAGTGAGTCATCCTGTGTTGGGTAATGTAACACCCACACTCAATATCACATGGGACAAGACCGCTATAAAAAAAGATGGTAACGATATGCGTGCTCAGCTGCGTCAGGGTACACCATCCATTGAAGTGGTGGGCGGGAAGGATAACCTGAGTGTGACCGCCTGGTCTCTGCAGGAAGGAGAAGATAAAATAGTAGCTGCTAAACTGAAGGAGCTATTGGTGTGGGCATCGGCATAAATAAACCATCATGAGGTATAAATTTATCATTTCTGTTTGCCTTTGTGCACTGTCTTTGAATGGCATCTCCCAGCAAAAAAACAGTGAAGAACTGCAATACCTTACTGCTGCATGGAAGGGAGAACGTTTTGCGGATGGCAGACCCCGGGTATCTGATCAGCTTATTGAAAGAGCTAAAAAAATCGGCATAGAAGAAGCCTGGCAAATTCTGGTTAATGAAGGATATAAAAATCAGTTTGAAGGAAACTGGAAGATGGTACATGATAATGTTCCGGTTGTAGGCAGGGCAGTAACGGCTCGGTTCATTCCTTCAAGGCCTGATCTTGAACAACAAATCAAGGCCCGTGGTAAGGAAGAGGGCAGGAAAGGCAATACGAATGCATGGCCCATAGAAATACTGCAACGCGGCGATGTCTATGTAGCGGAGGCATTTGGTAAGATCGCCCAGGGTACACTTATTGGAGACAATCTGGGTACTTCTATTTTCAACAAAACAGGAACAGGCGTTATTTTTGATGGTGCTGCGCGGGATCTATCCGGACTGGCAAAGATCCCTGGCTTCAATGCTTTTGTCCGTGATTTTCATCCTTCTTTCCTGGAAGAAGTGGTTTTGGGTGGATTAAATGTTCCAGTCAGAATTGGTTCAGCCGTGGTGATGCCCGGTGACCTCGTGATTTCTGAACGGGAAGGTGTGTTGTTCATTCCTGCACATATGGCTGAGATGGTGGTGGCGATGGCTGAGTTCATTGCATTGAGAGACAGGTTTTCAAAGGACATGTTGAAGTCAGGCCGGTTCAATGCCGGACAAATTGACAATGAATGGACTGCCGAAATCAAGTCTGTCTTTCTCGAATGGATAAGGAAACACCCGGAAGAACAGCAGATTTCGGCTGGTGAACTGGAACAGTTGTTAAAGAAGAGAACCTGGTAGTATCAGTTTGCCGGACTGAACATAAATTGATTTTCTCCTTTTGCTTTGGGTTTAAGGCTGCTTAATATGATGCGGGTAATTTTTTTGCCTCCCCATTTTTTGTTGAAACTTTCATATTCCATACCCTCAAAAGAAGGCTCTTCCAAACTTATTTTCCAGGCTTTGCTGTCATAATTCAGCATCAGTTTCCGGTCATCCTTACCTTTCAGCAGCAATTTGCCCGCTCCGGCAATGGTCACTTCGCAAACAGTCATGAAGACCTGTTCGAAGGATACTGGTGCCGCATTCAGTTCAAAAATATCTTTGATTTCAACCCGCTCTTTTTCCCTGTTGAGTTTTATAGTCCGCTTCAGTGCGGTGATACCTGTTGAGAGTGGATATGCACCTGCAATATCCATGGATAGGGATGACTCTTTTTCGTTGATGGTTTCCCTGACATCTTTTGCTTCAAAATCTCTTCCCGCTTCCTGTCCTTTACCATTTATGATGGGAAGATTGTGGTATTCAGAGCGCGTGAACCAGAGTTCATATCGGCGGTTAGAGAATGTTCTTGCTGTATAATTACCTCTGCCGGCATCGATGACCATCGGTTCACCTTTCTGGTAAATGATGAAATCACCCACATCATTGTGGTTATGGCTTTCCGCATTGTGCCCGCCATGCGTAGCCAGGAATAAACCTGATGGCGTTCTTGCCGTAAGAATCTGGACATCGCCAATCCAGGCAGCTTCTGGGTCACTGAATTTTGCAGCAGTGGTATCCATTTTCTGAAGTGTTAGCAAATTTTCCAGGTACCTCATCCGCATACCTGTTGCCCCACCTCCTTTTGCAGGATATTCCTTTTGTGCCCATTTTCCGAATTCAACCATTGATGGATCATTCACTGCCTTTCCAAACCGGTAAAGCAGCAATCCGCTTGGCGTCAGTGTGGGGTCTGCATCAGCAAAATTCACGAAGTAGTTTCCATCGATATGCGTTTTGGTGATGTAACCTGCCATTTTCCTTATCAGCTCATTGTCATATATATTGATTTTACCTCCTGAAGCATTGGAAAGCAGGTCAAGGCAGTCGAACACACTCGCTCCGGCTGCAAACCAGTAACTCGGACCCTCATCACATCCGCCATCATTCCCCAAACTGTTGAGGTAAGCATCGAGACCAACCATGGATTTATACACCATCAGCTCTCTCCTGACCTTATTTTTTTCAAGCAGGAGTGAACTGAGGATCCAGTTAGACATGATCCAGGGGTTCCAGTTGTTGACGGGCTTTGTTCTGCTCATCCAACCGTATTTATCACCATACTGCAGCATTGATGTAAACAGCCGCCTGTCTGTTTCGTGATACATTCTTTTCCGTATGAGGGGGTTGATGCCGTCCAGCCTGTTTCCTACGAAATAATCAGCCAGAGCCACTACTGAAGCAGTTTCTGCTGTAAAGAGATCAACTACGGGTCTTTCCACATCAGGCAATCCTGTTCCGCTGATGTGGGCTGGAACGCCCCAGTAACTTTCTTCGCATATGGACCAGATGCCGTTGAAAATGGATTCGAGGAAACGTCCCTTTCCTTCCATGCTTTCTGCCATAACGAGGTACATCAGTACCTCCCTTTTCCTAAAGGAAATGTTGGAGTGTCTGAGCCTGTCACCGCTTCTTTTAAAATCCATGGAGATGGTACCACTTATCGGTTCAAACCGAAAGGAAATAAGTTTTTCCGCATCGCTGATGATGTTTTGTCTGATGAATTCCGGAACCGCATTTTGCCAGGCTTCAGGTGTCTGTGGATAAGGTTTCCATTGGTCTTTCGGGGTCAGAAAACTGCTTACAGCCTCTGGCTTGTAAAGCGTTTCAAGAATATTTCTTGGTGTAACCTGGGCATCCGGGGATAAGGTTGAAAACAGCAGGGCAAGAATGGGAATGATTTTTTTGATCATCAGATATGTGTTGCGTGGTTAAAAGTATGAGCAGGTAGGCCGGTAAATCCGCTGTTGCGAATCAGAAAGGTACAGCCGGCCCAGGGTTCCTCTGAAAGCTGCACTTCGTTCAGTCCCCGTCTGGCAGAAGTGACATAAATCTCATCCAGTTTTTCACCTCCAAAACAGAGGGATGTGATTTGTGAGGCAGGAAGGTGTATGGATGTCAGTTGTTCACCTGTTTGCGGATTCCAGCGGGTAATCTGCCATCCGCCCCAGTGGGCAATCCAGAGCATTCCTTCCGCATCCATGGTCATGCCATCGGGGAATCCGTCTTTTTCAGCTATCTGTATGACAGTTGTACGATTCGAAAGTTGTCCGCTTTCCGGTACCACATCAAAGCGGTCCACCCTGAGTGTAGGGGTGTCAATGTAATACATGTTCCTGCAATCCGGTGTCCAGCAGAGTCCATTGGAGATTGTTGCTCCTTTAAACATAGCTTTAGGCTGCAGGTGGCTGTCGAGCATATACATCGATCCGCTTGGGTCTTTTTCATTGAGAGACATGCTGCCTGCCCAGAACCTGCCGAATGGGTCACACTTACCATCATTGAACCTGTTGCTGGGGATATGGACTTCCGGATCATGAATGAGATGCTGTTGTCCGGTAAACCTGTTGATGAAGGCAAAGCCGTTTTGAAGTGCTGCCACAAGGTGTCCGTTTTCCCGCAATGCAATGGCGCCAGGCATACTTACGGTGGGAATGGTATGCAATGACGCTCTGCCTGTATTGTACTCATGTATGCAGCAACTTACAATATCTACCCAGAGTATGGCCTGTTTTTCAGGATCCCATACCGGGCCTTCGCCAAGGATGGAGGGATGGTCGCACACAGGAAGGATGGATGTATTCATGATGGTTTCAATACGGTGATGGGCTCATCGATGTCCAACCACCATCAATCACAAGCGATTGTCCTGTGATGTGCCGGGCGGCATCAGAGGTGAGGAAAAGTGCCGCATGCGCAATATCATCCACACTTGCCGGTCTGCCCATGGGCGTAATGCGGGACCAGGTATCTGTGTAAGCAGGATCTTCAAGGGTTCGTTCCGTAAGCGTAGCTCCGGGAGCAATGGTATTTACGTTGATGCCAAATTCAGCTACTTCGGAAACGAGGTTTTTAGCCAGCATTTCTATTGCGGCTTTGCTCATGGCATAGGCAGCCAGATTTTTATGTGCCTGGTGTCCAACTACAGAAGATGTAAAAAGCAGTGATCCTCCTTTTCCCTGTTTGATCATCTGATTGGATGCAGCCTGGGCTAGGTAAAAGGTACCGCGTAGGTTTACCTGCATAACCCTGTCAAAATCAGAAACAGGATAGCTGTTGAATGCGCCGAAAAGTGTAATGCCAGCAACAGACATCGCAATTTCAAGATTCCCGAAATCAGGCGCAGCGCTTTCAACCATTTCCTGGATAAACCCGGTATCACCGGCATCACCCGGCATTGCTGTGCAGGTGCCGTGGAGATTAACTTTCATTGCTGCAAGCTCGCAGAGTTCGGGATTGATATCGTTGAGTATAACATGTTTCCCTGATGCTGCCAGCATTTCACAAATGCGCAGACCAATACCCTGTCCCGCCCCGGTTACAATGGCTACTTTCCGTTTATCAGTCGTATTCATGTTCTTTTATGGCATATGGAAAACTTCCTGCAGGGGGATGCTCACAGGTGAGTGGTCTGCATGGGTCTCCATAATGTCTTTCATGTGGGTCCACCATTTCTGCATCACAGGTTGTTCAGGAAGTTCATCCAGGCGAAGCGAGTCTGTAACAGAGAGCACGCCGAAAAGATGCCCCGTTCTTTCATCCAGAAAAATAGAGTAATCTGATATGCCCTTTTCCCGGAGTAATCCAACCAGTTCTGGCCAGATTGCATCATGTCTTCTTTTGTATTCATCCTCCATTCCGGGGAAGAGATTCATCCTGAATGCCAAGCGTTTCATAATCGTCAAATGGTGACGGAATTTACTGATATTTTTTCAATATTTGGTGAAATTCGGATGAATGGTGCCTGCTAGTTTATCCGGATGATTTAATTTATTTCAACCAGTAGTATTAATGTGTTTTAAGGAAGGCAATGGCTTTGCTGTACGAGTCGGCTGTGGCATTGGCATCGTGACGGGGGTTACTTGGATTGGCAAAACCATGACCTGCTTCATACTTGTGGGTTACGAGTGGTTTTCCGATATCCGCCATGCTTTTTTCAAATGCGTTTACCATCTCCGGGGAAGGTGACTTATCGAGGTTGCCAAAAAAGCCCAGCACATCACACTGTATTGTTTTCAGCTTTTCGATATCTGTTTCGGGTCTTCCGTAAAACATGATAGTGCCTTTTGCCTGTTTGCCGGCAAGGATGGCTGTTTGTAAACTCCACATGCCGCCAAAACACCAGCCTACTGAATAGATGCCCGCGTCTTGTCCGGCCTGTGTGATCGCCGCTTTGATGATGGTGGCTATTCTGGCAGGATCTGAACTCCTTGAATACTTCATGGCGCTGTCTGGTGTAGCGGCTACTTTGCCGTCAAACAAGTCAACGGCTAGGACGTTGAAATCACCGAGAGAAGCAGCATATTTATCGGCTTCAGCCATAATCTGTTCATTTAATCCCCACCATTCCTGGATTACGATAAGCCATTTTTTACTCTTTTTATTGGGTGCGATATAGTATCCCTGTGCATCTTTTCCATCTGCCGCCGGGAAAGAGATTCTTTTCCCCTGTGCCTGCCAGCTGTTTAGTTTCAGCGGGGCAGGATGAAGGGAAGCGAATGACCACTCGCCTGACTCTTTGATGTATTCCTGAACTGCCTCACTTTCCATACAGCTGATGATATCAGCTGCCTGGGGTAATTTGCGTTTGTTTGATTCAGGGCTCCAGGATAACCAGATCAAAGCTGTAAGTGTGATTAGTACAGTTAATATTTTGTGCTTCATAAAAGAGGTTGATGGTATAATTTACGATTTTTTTCTTTACCGGATTAATCCGCCCACATTTCCTGCAAATATTTTCACAGCAATTGCCAGGAGAATGACACCAAAAAATTTACGGATGGCGAGCATACCCGCTTTTCCCAGCAGTCTTGAAATGAAATCAAGTGAATGGAGAACAAGGTAAACGAAAACCACATTAATCAGGATTCCGATTAGTATGGGCCATTCTGCATAGCTCGACCTCAATGAAATTATGGTAGTGAGTGTTCCTGATCCAGCAATAAGTGGAAAAGCAATCGGCACAACCGTACCTGATTTCGGGTCTGCATCGCCCTTGAAAAACTCAAGGCCAAGCACCATTTCCAGTCCGAGTATAAAAATTACAATTGAACCACCAACAGCAAATGATTTG
>CAMAXV010000015.1 GCA_945862385.1 Chitinophaga pinensis | reverse complement strand
TTTTCTTCGTTATAAGGAAGTCCGAAAACATTATTGTTCGCAACGCTGACCCCATTGGGGTCGAAGCGGGATAGATCAGCGATCATATGGGTTTTTGAGGACCGCAATTTAGTGCCTTTTTAACTAACTTTGTACCAATATTCTTAATCATGAAAAAGACGCATGTTTTAGGGCTTGTTTTTATTGCAGCATCTATTGCTGCATTGCTTACACTGATGGACGACATCAGTACGTATGATTCTGTTGAGTCCGCCCGCAGAAAGGAAGGAAAGTTTGTTCACCTGATTGCCAAGCTTGATACTACGAAGCCGGTTATTTATGATCCTTTGAAAGATCCGAATTACCTGTCTTTTATAGCTGTTGATTCACTTGGATCTTCTACAGAAGTTGTTTACAGAAATGCAAAACCAACTGATTTTGAGAAGAGTCAGCGTGTGGTCATGAAAGGATCCATGAAAGGTGAAGTTTTTGAATGCAAGGAGATTATCCTGAAATGTCCATCTAAATACACAGACGAAAAGGTAGCGAAATTATGATTAAATACAATGGCGAACATCTGCTGATCGGTCAGATTGGTATGTTCCTGACTCTACTGGCTTTCATTGCCGCCCTCGTGGCGGCATTTGCCAATTTTAAGGCTGCAAATGCAAATGAACTGGAAGAAAAACCCTGGCGTAAGCTTGCGCGGATTTCATTCCTTACCAACGCGGTATCTGTAATTGGTCTCTTTGTAGTGCTTTATCTGATTATTTATAACCACTACTTCGAATACAAGTATGCCCATTCGCATTCTAAGCGCAGCTTAGACATGCAGTACCTGCTCAGTTGCTTCTGGGAAGGTCAGGAGGGTAGCTTTATGCTTTGGGCATTCTGGAATGCCATCCTGGGCGCAGTTCTTATCAAGTGGTCTCGCAAATGGGAATATCCGGTGATGTCTGTGATGAGTATTTTACAGCTATTTCTGGCCAGTTTCCTCCTGGGTATTTATTTCTTCGACATCAGGATTGGTACCAATCCATTTGTTTTGATGCGGAATGAATTCCCGGATGCACCTATATTTCAGGATGCTGATTACCTTACTAAATATTTGACAGATGGAAATGGTCTGAATATCCTCCTCCAGAATTACTGGATGGTTATTCATCCTCCAGTTCTTTTCCTGGGTTTTGCTTCAGCTGCAGTGCCTTATGCCTTTGCCGTTGCAGGCCTCTGGAAGAGAGACCATGCAGGATGGGTTCGGGCTGCCATGCCATGGGCTTTGTTCAGTGCGGGTATACTCGGTCTGGGTATTATGATGGGTGGTGCCTGGGCATATGAGTCGCTAACTTTTGGTGGTTACTGGGCATGGGATCCTGTTGAAAATGCTTCCATGGTGCCCTGGCTGCTATTGGTTGCCGGCATTCATACAATGCTGATATTCCAGAGTACGGGTCATTCCCTGAAATCCTCGTACCTATTTATTTCATTAGGTTATCTGCTGGTGTTGTATTCAACTTTCCTGACCCGTACAGGCGTACTGGGTGATACCTCAGTTCACTCATTCACCGGAGAAGGAAACTCACTCTACTGGCACCTACTGCTGATGCAGTTTGTATTTATCGCTTTGCCGCTGGTACTCTATTGGAGAGACCGTAAAAATGTTCCGGTTGTGGTAAAAGAGGAAAGCATGAATTCCCGTGAGTTCTGGATGTTTGTGGGTTCGCTTCTCCTCCTGATTTCTGCTGTTTACATCATCGTTTTAACATCCCTTCCCTTTATCAATAAGCTCATTGGCACAAGCTGGGCCATTGGTGATGAGGTAGAATATGTGTACAACAGGATCATGGTGCTTGTAACAATCGTTCTGGCCCTCCTAACGGCCATGACGCAGTATTTCAAATACAAAGACACCACGAGGAAGTACCTGTGGTCCAAATTACTGGTCCCCACCATTATCTCTGCAGTAATCGGAGCACTGGCCAGTATTTTCGGAGATATCAACTACGATAAGTTCGGACTGGGTTACCTGGTGGCTATTCACATAGCCTTGTGGGCATCCATCTACACCGTTGTTGCCAACGCCTTCTACCTCGGTTCAGTCCTGAAGTGGAAAATGAAAGCTGCAGGCTCATCCATTACCCATTTTGGTTTCGGATTGATGCTTGTTGGTATCCTCATCTCTGCTTCCAAGAAAGAATTGATATCACAAAACCTGACAGGTATCCTGGTGAAGGGTCTGCGTGATAACAAGGGAAAGGAAGATAATCCGCTGGAGAACATGACCCTGATATACAATACGCCCATACCGATGGGTAAGTATATGGTTACCTACCTGGGTGATTCTGCTGAACCAAAGAATAACAAGGTTTACTTCAAGATAAATTTCATTGAAACGGATACAGTTACGAACGAAGTGAAGGATCAGTTCATGATTACGCCCAATGCATTCATGATCAAATCCGAAACCGGTTCAAATCTTTCATCCAATCCGGGTGCGAAGCACTACCTCACCAACGATGTATTTGTTTATATCACTTCCTGGATGAGTCCCGAGAATGCCAAAAAAGACACATCTGAGTTCAAATATACCCGGGTGAATCAGGGAGATACTGTTTTTTATTCCAATGGTTATGTCTTGGTTGAAGACCTGGTTAGGGCCAATAAAAACGACAATAAAGACCTGCCGCTGGTAGACAGCGCCTGGCTGTCTAAGTTGAACGTTGTATCCAGTCAGGGTGTTGGATTCAAATCAACCCCCGGTTATTTTGTTCAAAAAGGATTTGGTTTCAGCAAGGCAGATACCGTAATGGAGCAGTCACTGGTACTGAATCTTGAAAAAAGAGGCAAAGACGAAGTTTACCTCGGGGTTAAGGAAAGTCCTTCTGTGATGCGGTATATTACCCTCAAGGCTTTCCGATTCCCGCTGATCAACCTCCTTTGGCTCGGAACCATCATCATGGTTATCGGATTCATGATCAGCATGTATTACAGGTTAAAAAGTAAATTATACGCCATCTAATGTAAAGTAAGGATGAACAGACTGCTCATCATATTTTTCTTAGGTTTAGCAGGACATAGCTTTTCACAAACAAGTTATGGTCCGAACGATACGCTGGTTGTCCCCTTCATAGTATATGGAGGGGACACCATGACTTATAGGGTCATGGACCAGGTTTTTGTATCGGCAAAAATGAGTAAGGAGCAGCGTAAGGCACACCGGGAATGGACCCGCCTGCGCAATGCTGTTTATGTTACTTACCCTTATGCCATGAAGGCCAGTGCCATCATCAACGATGTCAACAAACACCTTGCAGGAGTAACGGATGAGCAGAAAAGAAAAAAGTACCTGAGTCTGCGGGAAAAAGAATTAAAAAAAGAGTTTACAGCGCCTTTAACCAATCTTTCTGTTTACCAGGGAAAGATACTCATGAAACTTATCAACAGACAGACGAAGAATACCTGTTATGAACTGGTAAAAGAATACAGGGGAGGCTTTTCTGCGCGGTTCTGGCAAACCCTGGCCTGGGTTTTTGGCGGTAGTTTGAAACAGAATTATGACCCCAACGGGGAAGATGCTGAAATGGAAAGCATCGTGCAGGAAGTTGCCAGGATGTATGGACATGCCTCCTGATTACTTATCTTTGCAGCGCAAAAATCAATAAATGAAATTATATGTTCTCGCAATCGGGGTACACCCTGATGATGTTGAACTCAGCTGTTCCGGCACGCTGATCAATGAGGTCAGAAAAGGCAATGCTGCAGGAGTGGTTGATCTCACTGCTGGAGAATTGGGAACACGCGGAACCGCGGAGACAAGGGCTTCAGAAGCAGCACTGGCAGCTCAGATTATGGGCTTGTCTGTCCGTGAAAACCTGGGCATGCGTGATGGATTTTTCAGGAATGATGAAGACCACCAGCTGAAGGTTATCAGGGTAATCCGCAAATACCGTCCTGAAGTCATACTTGCAAATATCCTGGACGACCGCCATCCTGATCACGGAAGGGCCGGCAAACTTGTAGCAGAATCTGCATTTCTGGCAGGGTTAAGCAAAATTGAAACAGTTGATGAAGATGGTCGTCCGCAGGAAAGATGGAGACCAAAACAAATATTACATTATATCCAGGACAGGTTTTACGAGCCGCAGTTGATTGTAGATATTTCAGCTGTATTTGAACAGCGGATGGAAGCAATCAAAGCGTATTCCACCCAATTTCATACCCAACCAGCCGGTGCCAATGGCACGCAGACATACATTTCAACACCCGGTTTTATGGATGCGATTATTTCGAGAGCCAGGTTGATGGGCAAACGTATCGGTGTACAATATGGGGAAGGATTCATGACGCAGAAGTCCATCGGTATCCACCAGCTTGAAGACCTGGTACTTGTAGAAACCTAGGTTTGAAATTCAACACATAAATCAATCAGAACCAATAAAACATAAAGATGTCAAAGGTAAAAGTCGGTTTGGTACAGATGAGTTGCAGTGATGATGCCCGGTCTAATATGGAAAAGGCCATCAGCGGGATCAGGGATGCAGTTTCCCAAGGAGCCAATATTGTTTGCCTGCAGGAGTTGTTTACATCGCTTTATTTCTGTGATGTGGAGGACTATGAAAACTTCAAACTGGCAGAGCCCATTCCCGGTCCATCTACAGATACCCTTTCGGCAGTAGCCAAGGAACTGGGTGTTGTAATCATTGCTTCCCTCTTTGAGAAAAGGGCGCAGGGATTGTATCACAATACTACAGCTGTTTTGGATGCAGATGGAACGTATCTGGGCAAGTACAGGAAAATGCATATCCCCGATGATCCGGCTTATTTTGAGAAGTTCTATTTTACGCCGGGAGATCTTGGGTATAAGGTTTTCAAAACAAAGTTCGCTACTATTGGTGTGTTGATTTGCTGGGACCAGTGGTATCCTGAAGCATCAAGGCTTACGGCCTTGATGGGAGCGGAGATATTATTTTATCCCACTGCCATTGGCTGGGCTACAGCTCAGGATGAAGCGACTAACACAGAGCAATACAATGCCTGGCAGACCATTCAGCGCAGCCATGCTGTGGCCAATGGTGTACATGTGGTCAGCGTCAACAGGGTAGGTTTAGAACAGGATGGTGCCATGAAATTCTGGGGAGGATCCTTTGTGTCCAATCCATTTGGTTCGCTGATTGTTAAGGCAACCCATGATCAGGAGGAAGTGATTGTAACTGAACTGGATTTAGCCAAAACGGATAGCTACCGCACCCACTGGCCCTTTTTACGAGACAGGCGGATTGATAGTTATGGAGAAATTGTAAAGCGATTTATTGATTAAAATAAAGGCACCAGGCACAAGGCACAAGTGATAGAGTTTTATCTCGTGCCTCGTGCCTCGTCCCTCGTCCCTTTTTATATGAGCACCCCCAAATCCCTCGGATATTATTTCCCCGCAGAATTCGCAGCGCACAAGGCAACCTGGCTGAGCTGGCCCCACAAGGAAGCTTCCTGGCCTGGAAAAATTGATACCATTTTTCCTTCCTATGTGGCTTTTATTAAAACACTGGTGAGGTTTGAAGATGTCAATATCAATGTGGCTGATGCTGCGATGCAGCAAAGCGCAACAGCCATGCTGGTGGCAGCGGGGGTGGAGATGCAAAGGGTCCATTTCTTTATACACCCTACCAATGATGCCTGGTGCAGGGATCACGGACCAGCATTCTTATTGAATCGGAATGATCCATCAAAAAAAGCCATTGTGGACTGGAATTACAATGCATGGGGCAATAAGTATCCACCGTTTGACCTGGATGATGTAATCCCAACAAAGATTGGAGCAGCACTCAACCTAGAAGTATTCAATCCCGGTATCATCATGGAAGGCGGTTCAGTGGATTTCAATGGCGCAGGCACTGTAATCACATCAACAGCCTGTCTGCTCAATCCCAACCGGAATCCACATTTGAGCCAGCAACAGATAGAACAGTACCTGATGGATTACTATGGACAGGATCAGGTGTTGTGGGTGGATGAAGGGATTGTTGGTGATGATACAGACGGACATATAGATGATACAGTTCGGTTTGTGAATGAGGATACCGTGATTACTGTTGTAGAGGAGAATCCCGGTGACGAGAATTATGAACTTTTGCAGCATAACCTGAAACAGCTCCAGGCCATGAGGTTGTTGAACGGCAAGCAATTGAATATTGTAGAAATCCCGATGCCAGATCCGGTGATTTGGGAAGATCAGATGCTGCCTGCATCTTATGCTAATTTTTACATCGCCAACAACCAGGTTGTAGTGCCCACATACCGGTCAGATAAAGACCAGCAAGTGATGGACATTATCGGACAATGTTTTCCTGGAAGGGAAGTGGTGGGGATAGATTCCACAGACATCATCTGGGGACTGGGTAGTTTCCATTGTCTGAGTCAGCAGGAGCCTGATGTAAAAGATGCAGGAATTCTTAGAGATTTCGAATAATGAATTGTCGGTTTTGACTGGTTTAGATGCTAAAACAGTTGATAATTACATTACTTTTTAGAATATAAAAAGAGGGCATTTCCGAGCTAATCACCAAAAAATATATGTAATTGGCGATTATAATCACTAAAAAGTATATATATTTGGTGATTATGATCAAAAGAACCTTGTTTGACAAGATTGAAAAGAAATTTTTTCAAGGCAAAGCAATTATCCTATTGGGTCCAAGACAAGTTGGGAAGACGACTTTGATCCAGGAATTACTGCTTGGGAAACCCCATTTATTTTTGAGTGGTGATGATCCTGAAATAAGAGGAATGCTTGAAGGAATTGGTAGATCCAGGCTTCAAACAATCATTGGCAACAATGACATTGTTTATATTGATGAGGCACAAAGAATTTCAGACATCGGAATCACATTGAAATTAATTACTGACCAATTTAAACATGTGCAGCTGCTGGTAAGTGGCTCTTCAGCTTTGGAATTAAATAACCATACCCAGGAACCGTTGACGGGTAGAAAATTTGAGTATCACCTATATCCAATTGGGTGGGAGGAGTTGGAAGGGAAGTTTGGTTTCATTGAATCAATGAGCCAGCTCGAGGAAAGGTTGATTTACGGGATGTACCCCGATGTTATTAACCACCGGCATGATGCAAGACAGGTTTTGCAGGATTTGACCACCAGTTATTTATACAAAGATGTTTTGTCTGTTATTGGAATCAGAAAGCCACAGCTATTAGAGAAGTTGTTGAAGGCATTAGCGCTGCAACTGGGTGCTGAAGTTTCATACAATGAATTGTCAAATCTTCTTGAAATTGATAAGGGCACAGTCATAAAATACATTGACATTTTAGAAAAATCATTCATTGTTTTTCAATTGAATAGTTTCAGTAGAAATCAGCGGAATGAAATCAAGAACAACAGAAAGATTTATTTCTATGACAATGGGATTAGGAACATGATCATCAATAACCTGAATTCATTTGATTTAAGAAATGATAAGGGCGCTTTGTGGGAAAACTTTTTGATATCAGAGCGAATTAAACTGCAATCCTATCATCAACTTTATACCAATAATTATTTTTGGAGAACGATCCAAAAACAGGAAATTGACTTTGTTGAAGATTCAGGAGGAAAAATACATGCCTATGAATTTAAGTGGAATGCAGCCGGTCGAAATAAGATTCCCGCATCATTTTTAACAAGCTATTCAGCCCAAGGTATGGTTATTGACAAAGAAAATTTCAGAGATTTTATCATGAATAAACCTTAATTGGTTTTCAGCTTTGACTCTAATTTATTTAATTAGTATAAAAAAACATGATATTTGTAAGTAGACATTTGTAATATCATGTAAAATGTAGATATATTTGTTGGCTATGTTTACAAGAAAACAAATTCTTGCAGGTGCCGATAATGAAAGCCTATTCTTGTGGGGAGCTAGGCAAACGGGGAAAAGTACCTTGTTGAAAACCTTATTCCCTGATGCACTATGGTTTGATTTATTAAAATCTGACGTCTACAGAAGGTATTTGACAGATCCTCAACAGTTTAGAGAAAACATTTTAGCCCAAACGTCCAAAAATCTTGTGATAGTTGATGAGATACAAAAAATACCAGAGTTGCTGGATGAAATTCATTGGCTGATTACAAATCATCATATCCGGTTCATCTTGAGCGGATCTAGTCCCAGAAAAATAATACGATCTGGAGCAAACCTGTTGGGCGGAAGAGCGCTAAGGTATGAGCTGTATCCTCTGATTGAATCAGAAATTCCAGACTTTGATTTATTGAAGGCTTTGAACAACGGACTGCTTCCGAGGCATTATTTGGCAGATAATCCCAAAAAAATGATTGATGCCTATATTGGAAATTATCTTAAGGATGAAATTATTGCTGAAGCCAAAATTCGCAATATCAACGCCTTTAATCAGTTTTTAGGAGCTGCTGCTTTTTCAAATGGGGAAATGGTGAATTATTCCAATATCGCATCTGATTGCGGCGTAAGTCATAATACGGTGAAGGAATACTTCCAAATTTTAGAAGATACATTGATTGGGCGATTTGTTCCATCTTTTCAGAAAAAGCCCAAGCGAAGGGTTTTTTTATCTCCCAAATTTTATTATTTCGACGTAGGGATCGCTAACAATTTGTTGAAACGGGGGAAAATTGAAATGGGAAGTGAGGCATTTGGTAATTCATTTGAGCATTTTATTTACCAGGAATTATACGCCCACAGTAAATATTCAGATAAGAATTATCCAATTTCATTTTGGAGAACTACGTCACAAATGGAAGTTGACTTTATTTTAGGGGATCATGAGGTTGCTTTGGAAATAAAGGGAACTGATAATGTTCAGACCAGGCACTTGAAAGGACTTAAAAGCTTCTCAGAAGAATATACTGTAAAGAAAATGATTATCGTCAGCAATGATCCAATTGAAAGAAAAATCGGCGATTTAACTGTTATGCCATGGAGCTTGTTCTTAAAGCGTTTGTGGGCAGGAGAAATTATTTGAGTTCAGAACATTTATAACCGCTTCGTATATTCTTGGTTGGTCATTCCAGTGATGCTTTTGAATGCCAGATAAAAAGGCACATATGAGTAAATGGGCGCATAGGATTGTTGCTGGCAGCCGGAGTAGGTTACGGGATACGCCGGCTCAGAAATAGAAACCCGAAAAGCAAATGAATCACCGATGTTTCTCATCACTGGAAATATTGTGCACGTCCCATTCAATTCTTTTTTCAAATGGATTTTACAGGTGTTTAAAAGCCTGGTTTAGGATAGTTTACTAATAGCAATAAAATGCATATTATGATGTGCAAAATATTGTATATTTGCACAAACGAATGTGCAAATGAATGCAATCCTTGAACAATCTGAATATCTTTTAAGTAATACAAAGCTTGATTTTAAGCGCTTTCTATTTAATCAAATCAAGTGGAGTAATCGTTTAATTGGTATTAAGGGAGCCAGAGGTACGGGTAAAACAACTCTATCATTACAATGGTTAAAGCAACAAGATTTACCTGTATCAAAAGCAGCCTATTTTTCATTAGACGATCTTTATTTCACAAATCATAGTCTAAAAGAAGTGGTTACCCAGTTTCACAAAGAAGGTGGGGAAATGCTGGTATTGGATGAAGTTCATAAATATAAAAACTGGGCAACCGAAATAAAAAATATCTACGACATTTACTCAGGATTAAAAATAGTTTTCACAGGTTCTTCAATAATTGATATCAGCAGGCAAGAGGGTGATTTAAGCAGGAGGGCCGTTATTTACGAATTACCAGGTCTTTCTTACCGTGAATTTCTTTCATTGAAATATAATATAGAACTACCTGTATTTTCTTTTAATGAAATTTTAAATGACGCTGCTACTTTAAAGAAACAGCTTCCCAATGCTTTCCGACCCTTAGCATTTTTTAATGAATACTTACAAACAGGTTATTATCCGTTTATGATGGAGGATAATGAATCTGTTCATCAAAAAATAAATCAGTTGATTAGAACCATTGTTGAATATGACATGGCTGAACTGAAAGACTTTGATATTCGTAATGCTAAAAAAGTTCTTCAACTCATATATGTAATTGCTCAGCAAGTGCCCTTTAAGCCTAATCTGGTTTCCTTAGCTGAAAAGACAAATATTCATCGAAACTCATTGAATAATTACCTTCATTATCTAGAGCAGGCCAAATTGATTACATTGTTGCAACCGGCTGGAAAAAGTACGGCAATCTTACAGAAGCCAGAAAAGATATATCTACACAACACAAATCTGTTGTATGCATTAGCAGAACTGCACGTAGATCGGGGAAATGTTCGCGAATCATTTTTCTTGTCGCAATTGAATGTTGTGAGCAAAATTACCATGCCAAAACAAGGTGACTTCTTTGTTGACAATAAATATACATTTGAAGTAGGCGGTAAAGGCAAATCACAAAAACAGATTGAGGGTATTAAAAATGCATGGGTGGTTAAGGATGATTTGGAGTATCCTGTTGGAAAAGAGTTGCCTTTGTGGATGTTCGGTTGCTTATATTGATTGGTTCATTCTTTTATAGAAGTGACAAAATGTTGTTTGTTAAAATCACCGATGTTTCTCATCACTGGAAATATTATGCACATCCCATTCAATTCTTTTTTCAAATGGATTTTTTCTTTCGGAACAATTGGTTTTTGAACAGATCCTGCAGGAAAAATCTAAACAGCCATCGGCATGCACAAAAAGTTCAACGCTTTCTCCAAACTCATCCCGGGCAGTGGCTGAAAAAGCTTCTACTTCATCGTGGGCCTGGTGTACATTGAGGAACCAGGGCACTGTAAGGTGACAGTCTACATGGATCACAGATCCAAATTTGATGATCCTCAGGTTATGCAGATCCACCCAGTTCTCTTTTCTGTTTTCATTTATCCTGCTTACCAGTTTTTCCAGCAATGCATTATCCGCCTCATCCATGATGCCTGCAATGGAACTCCGCACAATGGTATAGCCGGTATAGATGATGAAGAAAGCAAATCCAATGGCAACAACACTATCCAGCCATATCCAGCCGGTGAAAAATATCAGGCCCATGCCTAAAACAATGCCAATTGTTGAGTAGGTATCGCTCTGTAAATGTTTTCCGGAAGCAATAAGGGCAAGTGAGTTGTTTTTTTTGCCGATTTTGATTGAAAACATCCCAGTCAGGTAGTTCACAACTGCCGTTGATCCCACAAGCAGCATACCCCAGTCGAGCTGCCTGATGATATGGGGATGTAAGATGTTGTCTATGGCTTCATAAATAATCACAAAGCCGGCTACCGTAACCAATGCACCCTCCACGGCGGCAGAAACAAATTCAGCCTTGCCATGTCCGTACGGATGTTCTTTGTCGCGCGGCTTTGCGGCCACATAAAGGCTGTAGAGGCTTATGAATCCTGCAACCACATTCACGGTACTTTCCAAGGCATCTGTGAGTACTGCCACAGACCTGGTCATCCACCAGGCTATGATTTTGAGGATGAAAAGTGCCACAGCCACGATGGCTACCATGCGTTGCACATTAAAATTGGTTCGGGATTGTGTTGTTGACATGGTTGGGTTATAAGTGAGCAAATTAGGATTTTCTCAAGGATTTGATCCCGATTTTATTATTTCCATCGTTATCCTTTTGTGGAATCGTATCATTATGTAAAATCAAATCTTTGCTGCATATGACACTTAATAGAACTTGCAGAATGCATCCTATCTTTACATGGCAATGTTGAAATTATGGCAATAAATCAATCGGGTTATTCTTCAATCTTAAGTGAACTGAGAACCTCAGGAACTACACTGGTAGCTGTTTCCAAGACCAAGCCGGTGGAAGATTTGCAGGAATTATATGGGTTGGGACAGCGTGATTTTGGGGAAAATTATGTGCAGGAACTGGTTGGTAAACAGCCTGTGTTGCCAGGGGATATACGCTGGCACTTCATCGGCCACCTGCAATCCAATAAGGTGAAATACATTGCTCCCTTTGTGCACCTCATTCATGGGGTCGACAGCCTGAAGCTGCTGGAGGCTATTGATAAGGAAGGACGAAAGCTGGGAAAGACCATCAATTGCCTCTTACAGGTTTATATTGCTTCAGAGGAAACCAAATATGGGTTTGATTTGCAGGAAGTGAGGCAGGTGGCTGCACATTATTTTCTGGAAAAAAAGTTTGGGAACGTGAAAATATGCGGACTCATGGGCATGGCATCGTTTACAGAAGACCAAACCATTGTGGAAACCGAATTCAAAATTCTGAAAAGTATGTTTGACGAAATCAGACATACCTATCCTGATTTAGCTGCTGAATTCAATGTGCTTTCCATGGGCATGAGCGGAGACTATAAACTCGCCATCCAATGTGGAAGCAATATGGTCCGCATCGGCAGCCTCATCTTCGGCAGCAGAAATTAAATCCATGTGCCTTGTGCCTAGCCTTGAAATACATGAGTTGAGAGAAATTAGTTGAGTGTTGGGATTGTCGATTTCACAAGAATATTTTTTCTCTCAACTTAATTCTCTCAACATGCCTTTCTCCCTCGTGCCTCTTATTTCTTTACCCCCGGATAATCAAAAACAATATTACAGAAAGCCTTCACACCCACATCCAGCATGCTGTCGTCTAAGTAGAAATCAGGTGTATGGTGCGGCGCTGCCTTGGCAGGATCGGTTCCTTTGGGCATACCACCCAGGTTGAAGAAAAATGCTGGAGCTTTCTCACCAAAAAATGAGAAATCTTCCGCACCGGTTGTCCAGATACCAGGTGTAACATGACTTTTACCAGCAGCTTTCTCCAATGATGGAACCATGGCAGCAACCAGTGCAGGATCGTTATACGTAACCAATGTTTTGGTATCGATGAATACATCCACTTCAGCACCCCAGGCTTCAGCTACGTTTTGAGCAACCTGGCGGATTTTTTGATGAACATCTTTTTGCATTTTACTGTCGAGCGTTCTGATGGTTCCTTCCAGTTCTGCCACCTCGGGAATGATGTTCGCACGCACGCCACTGTGGAATTTACCAACTGTTATCACCACAGGCGCTACAGTCAGGTCTTGCTGGCGGCTGACAATCGTCTGCAGGTTATTGATGATCTGTGTACCTACTACAATCGGATCGATACCTGTCCATGGTGTAGAACCATGTGTCTGCTTGCCTTTCACTTTGATGGTGAACCAATCAGACGAAGCCATCATGGAACCACTTTTGTATTTGATCTCTCCAATTTCGAGCGAGGATGAGATATGGAGTCCGAATACCGCATCAACCTTAGGGTTGTCCATCACCCCCTCTTTGATCATGAGTGGTGCACCGCCTTCTTCATCAGCGGGTGGACCTTCTTCAGCAGGCTGGAAGAAGAATTTTACAGTTCCTGCTATGTCTTTTTTCATGCCGGCAAGCACTTCTGCTGTGCCCATCAAAATGGAGGTGTGTGTATCATGTCCGCATGCATGCATGACACTTACCGGAGTACCCATGTAATCAGCAGTTACAGTGGATTTATAGGGTACATCAACGCGTTCTTTCACTGGTAATCCATCGATATCAGCCCTGAGTGCAATAACAGGACCAGGCTTTCCGCCTTTCAATACCCCAAGCACGCCTGTTTTAGCCAGCAGGGTAACTTCTATCCCCAGGGAACGCAGGTGATTCGCAATGTATTGCTGTGTCTTGAATTCACGGTTACCCAGTTCAGGATTCTGGTGTATATGTCTTCTCCATTCAATCAGCTTAGGAGCAATGGCTTTAGACCGGGTGTCTATAGCTGCCTGAAAGGGAGATTGGGCCTGACTCAGTAAAGAGACAAATAACAAAACAAAAGATAGAAGTTTACGCATGGTTTGGCTTTAAGCTTACAATTTACAAAAAAAATAAAGATTGCCTGTCAGGAATCGGTTTCATGTTGTATTTAACGCTCACCCTCCCTGATTTCCCTTAACTTTGCAACCGCAAAACGAAAAAAATATTACAATGATCAGTGCAAGAAACATAACGCTCGCCTACGGCAAAAGGGTACTTTTTGATGAGGTTAACATCAATTTCATCAAGGGAAACTGTTATGGGGTGATTGGTGCCAATGGCGCAGGTAAAAGTACTTTCCTGAAAATACTCAGTGGGGAGATTGAACCCAATAAAGGTACTGTTGAAATCACGCCTGGTGAGCGGATGGCCGTATTAAACCAGAACCAGTTTCAGTTTGATGAGCAGACTGTGCTAAATACGGTGCTTATGGGGCACAAGAAAATGTGGGAAGTGGCACAGGAGCGGGAGCGTATTTATGCCAAGGAAGATTTCTCAGAAGAGGATGGTATCCGTGCAGGTGAACTTGAATCTGAGTTCGGTGAAATGGGTGGCTATACTGCGGAAAGTGATGCAGCCACCTTCCTCAGTGACCTGGGTGTAACAGATTCATACCACAGCACGCTGATGAAAGATATGCCTTCCAACATGAAAGTGCGTGTTTTGTTGGCACAGGCATTGTTTGGTAATCCGGATATCCTGTTGCTGGATGAGCCTACAAACGGATTGGATATTGAAACCATCGGCTGGTTGGAAAACTTCCTCGCTGATTACGAAAATATTGTATTGGTGGTGAGCCACGACAGGCACTTCCTGGATGCCGTATGTACCCATGTTGCAGATGTGGACAGACAAAAGATCAAAACATTTACCGGTAACTATACATTCTGGTATGAGTCGTCTCAGTTGATGGCCCGTCAAATCAACGACAAGAACAAGAAAATGGAGGACAAACGTCAGGCATTGCTTGACTTTATCGCCCGTTTCAGTGCCAATGCCTCCAAATCAAAGCAGGCCACTTCCCGGAAAAAAGCCCTGGAGAAGCTGACCATTGAAGAAATTGAACCATCCAACAGAAAATATCCGGGTATTATTTTCCAGCCATTGCGTGAAGTAGGCAATCAGATTCTTTCTGTTGAGAATTTATCAAGATCCGTTGATGGAAGAAAACTGTTTGATAAACTTACTTTTTCCATCAGCAAAAATGATAAAATCGCATTCATCAGCCGTGATCCGCTTGCCGTTACTTCATTCTTTGAAATCATCAATGGTGAAATTGAAGCTGATGGCGGTAAATTTGAATGGGGAACAACCATCACCCGTTCTTATCTCCCGGTAGAAAATACCCAGTTTTTCAAAGAGGATCTGGGCTTGCTCGACTGGCTGAGGCAATTTGTGCCATCCCACGTAACCGATGCAGACGAGCCATTCCTGCGTGGATTTTTGGGCAAAATGCTTTTCTCCGGTGATGATATCATGAAGAAAACAAAGGTGCTGAGTGGTGGTGAGAAAGTAAGGTGTATGGTGAGTAGGATGATGTTGCAAAGTCCAAACCTGATTATACTTGACCAGCCAACCAACCACCTCGACCTGGAAAGTATCCAGAGTTTCAACGAAGGATGTATGAATTTCCCGGGGATTGTAATGCTTACATCTCATGACCATACCTTCATGCAGACTGTTGCCAACAGGGTAATTGAACTGACTCCCAAGGGAACAATTGACAGGCTGATGAGTTTTGATGAATACCTGACAGATAAAAGGGTTGCTGAGCTAAGGCAGGAAATGTACAGCTAAGGCGTATTCAGGTATTTATGTTTGCAGGCTGATGAAAATCATGTAATCATCCTTTTTTGCTCATACCTGAAAATGATGATCAGGCTGATTTTTGTAAAAAAAGCCTATGGTCATGCATTTCACCGAAACAGCTCCTCAGCAGTCTGAACACTTTGAATGGATCAATGCTTTCGAGAGGTATCAGTTTTACCTCGACGCTGTACAAGAAAAGCTTAAAGAAGTCCCGGGTTTTAATGGTAATGGCAATATAAGTCTGTATGAGCTGAATTTCATCGAGTATAAGATACTTGAATTGCGCAATGAAATCTATGATTTGTCTTATGCAGTGAGTGAACACATTGATGAGGCAGAAACAATAGCCATTGCGGATAACAGACT
The DNA here is from genome assembly GCA_945862385.1 of Chitinophaga pinensis. Classification (GTDB taxonomy): domain Bacteria; phylum Bacteroidota; class Bacteroidia; order Chitinophagales; family Chitinophagaceae; genus Pollutibacter. Next base: position 47,530 of record CAMAXV010000015.1, on the reverse strand, counting down.
TGACCTTGATTTTCAGGTTGTGCAGCACAATGGACTAAGAGACCGTTTTCATGCGCTGGATGAAGATTTTAACGCATTGAGACTGGCTTTTAATACCTTTTATACCAAACACCTGGCTACTATTGACGGTATTCCCCGAATACCTGCCTGAGTGTATCAGCAATTTCACCGAGGGTACAGCAATTTTCAACAGCATCCATTACAGCCGGCATAAGATTGCTTCCTGATAAAGCTGCCGTGCTCACCTGTTGAAGTGCTGCTAAGGCCTGTTCCTGGTTGCGTGTTTGCTTAAGCTTGTTGATCTTTTGAATTTGATTTTCCCTGATGCTGTCATCAATATGCATCACAGGTATTTCTTTTTCATCGGCTGCAATGAAAGCATTCATGCCTACAACAATCTTTTTACCCGATTCAACAGCCAGTTGATACCTGTAAGCACTTGCCGCAATCTGTTCCTGCATATATCCTTCTTCGATAGCACGAACACTGCCACCCATTTCTTCAATGTCTGCCATGATGGTCAATATTTTATTTTCCATCTCAGCAGTCAGGGACTCCACATAGTATGAACCTGCCAGCGGGTCTGCTGTATCGGCAACGCCACTTTCAAAAGCAATGACCTGTTGGGTTCTCAGGGCAGTCTGGGCAGCCTCTTCTGTGGGCAGGCTGATCGCTTCATCGTATCCGTTGGTATGCAGAGACTGGGTGCCTCCCAGAACGGCAGCAAGAGCCTGTATCGTTACCCTTGTAATGTTGTTGAGGGGTTGTTGTTGTGTTAGGGTACTTCCTCCGGTTTGGGTATGGAAACGAAGCATCATGGCTTTAGGGTCTGTTGCTCCCATGGACTGCATCAATTCTGCCCATATTTTTCTGGCTGCCCTGAATTTGGCCACTTCCTCAAAGAGGTTGTTGTGGGCATTGAAGAAAAACGACAATCTTTTTCCGATAGCATTGATATCCAGACCCTTGTTGCAAGCAGCTTTGATGTATGCTTTGCCGTTACTCAGCGTGAATGCCACTTCCTGAGCAGCAGTGCTGCCAGCTTCGCGGATATGATAACCAGAAATGGAGATGGTATTCCATTTGGGCATTGCTGTATTACACCATTCAAATATGTCTGTGATAATCCGCATAGACGGACCAGGCGGATAAATATAAGTTCCTCTTGCGGCATATTCTTTGAGGATATCATTTTGGATGGTGCCGGAAAGCAAATGAAGGGGGATTCCTTTTCTTTTGGCAACCGTGGCATACATGGCCAGCAAGATGAATCCGGTTGCGTTGATGGTCATTGAAGTGGATACTTTATCCAGCGAAATACCATCAAATAAGGTTTCCATGTCTTCAATGCTGTCGATGGCAACACCTACTTTACCAACTTCTCCCAGCGATAGTGCATGGTCACTGTCATAGCCAATTTGTGTGGGAAGGTCAAAAGCTACACTGAGTCCGGATACACCCTGCTCCAGAAGAAATTTATACCTGCGGTTACTTTCAGCGGCTGTGGAAAATCCCGCGTACTGCCGCATCGTCCACAATCTCCCCCTGTACATATCTGGTTGAATTCCTCTGGTATACGGAAATTCTCCTGCCAGGGGATGGCTCTTGATGTCGTGGTTACCATCATAAATGGTTTCTATGCTGATGCCTGAATCATTTACAATGGGTTTTTCCATGTTACTTTTATTATCCTGTAATTTGTTTTCTCGCAGCATTGCGAATAGCCTCAAGCACGATGGGTTGCATGCTGGCATTGGCGTCTGAAGCCTGGAAGTGCAGGATGGCATGTTCCAGCAGCGAGCCTGGTGCGTTGGGCGGTAATGTACCCGAAAGTTGTTCCAGAATGAAAATCTGTTGTTCTTTCATGTCAGTTACAGCCTGCCAGAGTCCTTCAGGAACATAAATCTGCTGAGAAAGGTTATGTTCATACTCTGTTCTGATTGCCTCCCGATAAACTGCAAATAACTGCATGGCATCGAGCGTTCCTGCAGGGAAACGATCCAACAATGATTTAAAACTGCTACGCTCAGTGAAAGTAATCAACCGCTCGTAAGCCTGCATGATAAGCATCAGTGGTAATTCAGACATGTTCTTGTGATTGAAACAAATGTACGTGCTGAATGCGGATAGATTGTGTGGGAAATGTTATTAATTTTGCATAATGGAAACTACAACAACTTTACCGGTAACAATAACCCCAAATGCGCTGGAAGAGATTCGCCAGCTTTTTACGGATTCAGCTCCCGAATCTCAAAAAATGCTTCGTATTGGTGTTAAGGGTGGGGGATGTTCAGGATTGAGCTATATCCTGGAAATGGACGAGAAAAAAGAGCGGGATGAATTATTTGACATTGAAGGAATTCCCTGCATCATCGATCCTGCGCATAATATGTATTTATTCGGACTTGAAATTGACTGGAAAAGAGGATTGGATGCCAGGGGGTTTGTATTCAACAATCCGAATGCAGCTGCTACCTGTGGCTGTGGAACTTCTTTTTCTATCTGAGAGTAATTTTTAACGCGTTGTTTTATTTAATATTTTAATAATTCCCCTCCTGGCCAGGAGGGGTGGCACGAATGAGTCTGCACATTCTGTGCAGACTCATGAGCTTGCCTGCCGAAGGCAGGTGACGGGGTGGTGGATTTTGAAATCTGATTCCACCACCCCGCCTCAACAAATTCACTTCGTTCATTTGTCTCGGCACCCCTCCTGACAAGGAGGGGAGTTTCTCGCGTTTTAAAAGCACAATGCATTAATTTTTTTCCTTATTTAATAAAGAAAGCCCCGAACATCTGTTCGGGGCTTTCTTGTAGAGCTTGATTGTTAGTCAGCTTCTTATTTTTTTGACTTTTTTGAGTCGGCTTCTCCGAGTGCTTTGCTTTTGGCAATGTCAACCAGAACCGGTGCTGCAACAAAAATTGAGGAGTAAGTACCTGTTACCACACCAATAAGCATGGCAAAAGCAAATCCTTTGGTAACCTCACCACCAAAAATGAAGAGGATGAGGATGGTCAGGAATACAGTGAGTGAAGTCATGATCGTTCTGCTCAGTGTATCATTGATTGCCCTGTTGATGATGGTATCTTTAGACTCACCTTTGAGCTTTTTAGCGTATTCCCTGATCCGGTCAAATACAATTACAGTATCATTCATCGAGAAACCAATAACTGTAAGAATGGCTGCGATGAAGTGCTGATCGATTTCCAGTGGGAAAGGAACTACACCCCTGAGGAATGAGAATACAGCAAGTGTTACAAAAACGTCATGTAACAAGGCTATAACAGTTCCAATTGAATATCTCCAGTCGCGGAAACGCAGGAAGATATAGAGGAAGATAGCAATCAGTGAGAAGATTGTAGCTTTAACTGCACCTTTTTTAAGGTCATCCGAAATGGATGGTTGAACAGTTTGTGAACTTTGCTTATAATTTTTATTGAAATCGGCATATGCTAAACCTGCAGGCAGACTCTCTTTAAGTCCCGCATAGAGTGCAGCTTCTACGGTAGAATCCGCATTCTTGCTCACGTCGTCAATCAGGTATGAAGTTGTGATATTCAGTGTTTTGTTATCACCTACTGTTTTCAGTACCGGATGCTCTCCGAAAACTGATTTCAGTGATTCCCTGATTTTCTCATTTTCAGTTGGCTTATCGAAACGAACGGTATAGCTGCGTCCGCCTTTGTATTCCACACCCTGGTCAAATCCGTTGAACAAAGCACCGATACCGAGGATCAGAACAACAACAGAAATGATGTAAGCAACTTTCCTGTACTGGATGAACTGATAGTTTGCATTTTTGAAAACATTGCGGCTCACATTGGTGAAATATTCAAAATGCCTTTGTTTGTTTGTCCAGAAGTCAGAAATCAACCTGGAGATCAGGATTCCGCAGAAAAGCGAAAGGAGGATACCCAGAATCTGTGTGGTGGCGAATCCGAGTACCGGACCGAGACCAAAATAGAACAAGATACAGGCTGTAAGGAGCGTAGTAATGTGGGCGTCAAGAACAGGAGCCATTGACCGCTTGTAACCTTCAGCTACGGCCATCTGGTAACTTTTACCAAAGTTCAGTTCATCCTTGATGCGTTCAAAAATGATAACGTTCGTATCCACAGCCATACCGATTGTCAGTACCAGACCTGCAATACCTGGAGCAGTAAGTGTGGCACCCAGTGCACTCAATACACCCACAGTAAACAACAGGTTCAGGATAAGGGCTATGTTGGCTACCCATCCACCGGTGTTGTAGTAAACAATCATCAGGATGAAAATCACCACAAATGAAATACCGAAAGCCATGGCACCGCCCTCAATGGCAGATGCACCTAGCGTTGGGCCAACAACCTGCTCCTGAACGATTTTTGCAGGGGCGGGAAGTTTACCAGACTGCAGGATATTAGCAAGATCCTGTGCTTCTTCTATATCAAAGTTTCCGCTGATCTCAGAATTACCACCAGTAATGGGGTTGATGACATTGGGAGCGGAGTAAACAATGTTGTCCAGAACAATGGCGATAGGTTTCCCTACATTGGCGCTGGTCATTTCAGCCCAGGTACGCTCACCTTGTTTAGTCATAAGCATTTTGATAGCAGGTCTTCCCCTGTCGTCGTAATCCTGAGACGCTTGCTGAACACCATCACCTTCCAGTTTTGCTTTGTCAGAACCCTCAAGGGTTTTCAGTGCGTAAACAGCAACGATATCACTTTTTACACCGTTTTCATTCACTTCGGGAATACCGAATGCAAAACGAACATTGCCGGGGAACTGACTTCTCACGCTTTCTATGGCCATGTATTCATTGAAAACAGCTGTATCACGACCAGCAATGAAACCCAAATTAGGTGCAAAGCTCATTCTGCCTTGTGCATCTTGTTGGGGTGGGATGGGCTGGAAAATAGTGAAGAAGGATTTAGTAGTTGCCTTAACAGTATCTTTCTTTACAGCACCCGTTCCTTTAACAAGTTCACCGATGGTAGCTGATTTGGTTGTATCTGTGCTTTGTACAGCTGGTTGTGCTGCAGCAACTGTATCTACAGCGGCAGGTGCTCCGGCAAAATAAGCCTGAAGTGATTTTTCTGCGTCAGTAAATGACTTGTCCAGTTCACCAATGTTGTAAACTTCCCAGAACTGCAGGTTAGCAGTAGCTTGCAGATACTTTCTTACACGCTCAGGATCGTCTTTTACACCTGGTAATTCAACGGTGATGATACCTTTTACCTTATCAAGCTGGATGTTGGGTTGAGCAACTCCAAACTGGTCGATACGTTTTTGTAAAACATTGAAGGTATTGCTGATGGCACCTTCTGCATATGCCTGGAGTTTAGTGATAACCTCGTTGTCACTGTCTTCCATTTTGATGGTCCTGCCGCTTGTTCCAGCAAACATAGTAGACAATTTACCACTTGGGTTTTGTGTTTTGTAAGCATTGGCAAACAGCGTAATGAAATCTGCATCACTGCTTTTCTTCTCAGTAATGGCAGCATTGAGTGCATTGTTGAGTGCAGGATCTTTGGAGTTGTTGGCAAGAGATTTCAGTAATCCCTCCAGTTCAACCTCCAGTGTTACACTCATACCACCCTGCAAATCAAGACCCAGGTTTAACTCCTGTTCTTTTGCCTTTTGGTATGTGATGGCACCGGTAATGCCGTAAGTAACAGTGGTTTCACGGGTGCTGTCGAGCAACCTGCGGTACCGCTTGTTAAACTCCAGATCGCGGGTTTCCGTGTCTGCATTGGGAAAATTGGCTTTAACAAAAGCCTCAGCTTTTTCTTCCTGTTTACCCTCATGGTTGCGAACTACCAGCGTGAAATGAAGCTGGTAAACCGAGATCAGAATCAGGGCTATCGCAAAAAAACGAACCAAACCTTTCAGTTGCATAAATATTTGATTTGTGCTAATATAATATCACCCGAACAATCGGGGCGGGCAAAGATAGGGAATTGACTACAAAATATCCCACGGATTATCGCTATCGTTTTTTACCTTTGCCCTCAAAATTTTGAAATAATGAAACTTTCATCCCGCCTGGACCTTTTCGCAGAGCCGGAAACGCTTAAAATGGCCAAATTGGGCCGTGAACTAAGGGCTAAAGGAATTGATGTAATTGATCTTTCTCTTGGAGAGCCTGATTTTGATACGCCGGTACATATCAAAGATGCCCTCAAAAAGGCTGTTGATGACAATTACAGTCATTATACCCCTGTCGCTGGTTATCCAGACCTCCGTGAGGCAGTTTGTACCAAATTGCGCAGAGACAATAACCTTGAATACAAGGCTGAAAACATCCTTGTATCTACTGGAGCTAAGCAAAGTCTGGCCAATGTGATTATGGCGGTGGTAGACAAGGGCGACGAGGTGGTTATTCCAACACCATATTGGGTAACCTATTCTGAAATTGTTAAACTTGCTGAAGGTAAAGTGGTGCTTGTTCGCACTTCTCTTGAGAACAAATATAAAATTACGCCTGCAGAACTTGAGGCAGCTATTACTCCTCAAACGAGGTTGTTCATGTTCTCCTCGCCCTGTAACCCCAGTGGTTCAGTGTATTCAAATGAGGAACTGACCGCACTGGCTGAGGTTTTCAGAAAGCATCCCAATGTGCTGATTCTTTCTGATGAAATTTATGAATACATCAATTTCGTTGGCAAACATGAAAGTATCGCTCAGTTTGAAGACCTGAAAGAGCGCGTTATCATCATAAATGGACTGAGTAAGGGTTATGCCATGACCGGGTATCGTCTGGGTTACATTGCTGCTCATCCAGATATTGTGAAGGCTTGCGAAAAATTGCAGGGTCAATATACAAGCGGTACAAATGCTGTAACCCAGCGTGGTGCTATTGTTGCGCTTACGGGAGACATGCAGCCTAGTCTGGATATGAATACTGAATTTGGGAGGAGAAGGGAAAGGATGTTACAGCTCATTAACGCGATTCCCGGACTTCAGATAGCTGAGCCAGATGGGGCATTTTATGTGTTCCCAGTAGTAAAGGCTTATTTTGGCAAGAAAATAGGTGATGAAGTCATCAAGGATGCAGACGACCTTTGTATGTATCTGCTGAATACTGCCCATGTATCTACAGTTACAGGCCGTGCTTTCGGTGAACCCGATTGCATCAGGATTTCCTTCGCCAACAGCATGGAGAAAATTGAAGCAGCCATGGACAGGATTTCCAATGCCATGAAGGCGCTTGTATAAATCTAATTCAAGCTTCATAAAAAAAACAACTCCCCTCCTGGACAGGAGGGGTGCCGAGACAAATGAACGAAGTGAGTTTGTTGAGGCGGGGTGGTGGAGTTATATTTCAACATCCACCACCCCGTCACCTGCCTGCGGCAGGCAAGCTCATTCGCCATCACCTTCGGTGCTGACTCATTCGTGCCACCCCTCCTGTCCAGGAGGGGAGTTTTTGAAATATATGTGGCATAATTCGTTTTGTTTAAATAAACTCAATTTCATAAAAAAGCCACCCAAGAGGTGGCTTTTTTGTTTATCCGCATAAAATGAATTTCACCATCCAATTCCGTAATCTTCGCCATGATTACTAGATCCTCCCCACATGCTGCCATGTTTCCAGTCGAACCAAATGGCATTAATCGGACCAGAAGTTCGGTCGTCAAAACTAAGGGTATATCCCATCTTCTTTAGGGCTTCCCGTACGTCAGCAGGGGTTTTGTCGATCAGTAAAATACTACCGGGTTTAGGTTTCCTGTCGTCTGTTTTTGTTCCACCCAAAGACAGCCATAGCTGATTGCTGTTGATGTTTCCTGCTTCAGTTGCTTGTTGAACGGTCATCCCGAATTCAACCATGTTCAGAAAAAACTGCAGCAGATTCTGGTCTTGCGTGTCTCCTCCCTGAACAGCAAATGCCATGAGTGGTTTCCCGTCTTTCATGGCCAGGCTGGGTGTAAGGGTAACACGCGGCCGTTTGCCGGGGGCTACCACATTGAATGGATTGATGGTTGAGTCCAGCACGAAGCTTTGCATACGCTGACTTATTCCTACGCCTGTTTTTCCGGCTATGCAGGCAGGTATCCAACCGCCACTTGGTGTAATAGATACAACCCATCCTTCCTTATCTGCTGCCTCAACAGAAGTCGTTCCCCTCCAGAGCCTGTCCATATAATTTTCATCCAGCATAGCCAGTCCACCTGAATCATGAGCCGGAACAAAATTCCTGTTACCTCCTCCAAATTCAGGGAAGCCGCGTTGAGCAAGCAATGCTTTGTATGGGTTTTCCTTGCCTTCAAAGGGGTAGGGGTCACCCGGACCTACCAGGGCATCATTCTTGTCTGGATTGATCTGAGATGCCCGGAGTTTGGCATACTCCTTACTCAGTAAGCCTTTGATGGGTTCAACTGGACCATTGTATGGGTCGCCGTAATAGAAATCCCTGTCTGCAAAAGCCATATTCATGGCCTGATAAACGGTATGAATATATTGTGTGCTATTGTATCCCATTTTTTTCAGGTCGAAATTTTCGAGGATATTCAGCGCCTGAAGCATGGCCGGACCCTGTGTCCATTCCTGTAACTTGTATACATCAATACCTTTGTAGCTGACGTGACGTGGTTCTTCCTCAATAGGTTTCCAGGTGGCCAGGTCCTGCTTGGTAATCAAACCACCCTGCTCTTTGCTTCCCCTTACAAATTCATCCGCGATATCACCTTTGTAAAAACGATCGAATGCGGCCATGATAGCTGCTTTTCTTGTAGCACCTTTTTTCAGGGCATTCTGTTCTGCTTCAACCATTTTAGCCAGGGTGTTGTAGAGGTCCTGCTGCACAAAAATCTCACCGGCTTCCGGGGCTTCACGCTTCTCTCCGAGGTGTGGCAGGAAAACAGACTTGCTGTAAGGCCATTCCTTGATGCGCTGCTTTCCTCTTTCGATGCTGTTCGCTGTTTGTGCATCAATAGGGTATCCTGAAGCCAGCTGCATGGCTGGCGCAAGTACTTGTTTCAGGCTCATCGTGCCATAGTTTGCAAGCATGTGACAGATTCCACCGGGGGTTCCGGGCGTGGTGGCTGCAAGCGGACCGTATTCAGGTGGGAAATTGTATCCTTTGGATTTGAAGAATTCAGGAGTTGCTCCGGTTGGGGCAACGCCCATAGCATTGATGCTGATTACTTTACCGGTTTTGGGGTTGTAGATAATGGCTTGTGTTTCACCTCCCCAACTCAGCACATCCCACATGGTACAGGTAGCCGCAAGCATGGCACAGGCTGCATCCACAGCGTTTCCACCTTTGTTGAATATGGTAGCGCCTGCGGTTGCCGCTAGCGGTTTACCGGTAATAGCCATCCAGTTTTTACCGTGTAAAGGCGGCTTTTGGGTTTGCTGTGCCTGAACTGAATAAATCATTACGCTGCATGTAAACAGCATGAAAATCTTTTTCATGTTATTGTCCTTTATAGATTTTACCTTTTTTCATGATGATGTCAACACGCTGCAGGAGGCTTATGTATTTGAGTGCATCTCCTTTTACAGCAATTATGTCTGCTTGTTTACCCTCACTCACTGTGCCCACCTTGTTGTCTACACCCATGAAAACGGATGGCCAGTAGGTGGCGGATTTGATTGCCTGGATAGGGTCAACACCAAATACACGGACCCAAACATCCAATTCATTCCAGGTACTTTGTGAATGGAATTTCATGGGGATGCCACTATCAGTTCCAATGAGCATCACAACACCTGCTTTTTGCAATTGTTTGAATTTCGTTTCCAGGGTTGGTTTTCTGATGGGTGTGAGCTGAAAATAGCTCATCCTACCGGGATGTTTGAGTGAATTCCTTATGTCAGCAACTATTGAGTCTGGTAGTCCAAGGTGCCACGACGGATCATCAATTTTTTCCGGGTTATCGCGCACATCTTCATAGTTGTAGAGTCCTTCAACAGTTGGCGTCCAGAAAAGCGGACCCTGACTCATTTTGGCAGTTCTTTCCGCAATGGCTTTAACAATGTCATCCGGATAGGCTGGTGATGAGGATAAGCCTGTATGTTCAAAATTATCAACACCTGCTTCCAGTCCGATTCGTATTTCATCAGGCCTGTGAGAATGTCCCACTACCTTCAGTTTGTGTTTATGGGCTTCATCCACCACGGCCATTACTTCTTCCCTTGTCATTTCATCCTGATCAATCAACTTGATACAATCAACACCTGCTTTTGCAAGGGTTTGTACTTTTTCCCGTGCATCCTTTTCACCATAAATCCCCCAGCGGAACTGCTCTGTACCAGGATAGGGCCTGTGTTGCAGAAATGGGCCGCTTACATACATGGTAGGGCCGGGGAGTTCACCCTTGTTGATGGCGTCTCTTACCCAGATACTTTCCTCAAGCGGTCCGCCAAGGTCTCGGGCACTGGTTACTCCCGCCATCAGCAGCTGATGGGCGGAGGCTGGCATGATAATGTTTTTAAATAAAGGGGGATATTTTTTATCCCAGTAAGGATAATCAGAATGGCCGTTGATCATCATGTGCACATGCATGTCCCACAATCCCGGCATCACGGTCATTCCTTCCGTTGAGATGATCTGTGTGCCATTGGGGATAGTCAGTTCTCCAACACGACCAACTTTTTCAATGGTTTCACCATTGATCAGGATAACACTGTTTTGGATGGGTTTGCCACCGAATCCATCTACCAGTGTTCCGCCAACCAGCGCTTTTCGTTGGGCCTGTGGCAGGAGAAAGGCCATCAGCATCAGTGATAGTAAACATGTTTTTTTCATTTTTTTAACCTGATTTTATGAGGTTTGAAGGTAACTTATTTTCAGCTACAAATGAATTGATACGGGCAAGTAAACGTTTTCGTATCACGGGAACGATTTCGTAAAAAGATGCAGCTCAAAACTAACGGGCATATTCGTTTTTGTATATTTGACAATCATTAACAGCATAACCATGGAAATTCGCTTTGCAATAGGGAAAAATGAAACAAAACATCTGGATACAGATGGCCTGCGAGAGCATTTCCTCGTTCAGGATTTGTTTATATCCGGGAAGTTAAAACTTGTTTATTCGCATCACGACAGAGTCATTATTGGCGGTGTAATGCCCACAGCATATCAGGTTGTGTTGTCAAACCCTGCTGAATTACGTGCTGGTTATTTTCTGGAAAGAAGGGAACTGGGTATCATCAACCTGGGTGGAAACGGATCAGTTTCAGCGGACGGTGTGGAGTATCCGCTTCAGAAACTGGAATGTCTTTACCTGGGTAAGGGCGTAAATGAGGTTTCGTTCAGTTCCGCTGATCCAACACAGCCTGCTAAATTTTATCTGCTTTCTGCTCCTGCTCATCAATCATTTCCTACTGTTAAGTATACCCGTGAAGATGCTTCGCCAGTTGGTCTTGGAGATGCTTCCACTTCAAATAAACGTACAGTTTATAAATACATTCATAATGACGGCATCAGAAGTTGTCAGCTTGTGATGGGACTAACCGTGCTGGAGCCAGGAAGTGTCTGGAATTCTGTTCCACCGCATACACATACCAGAAGGATGGAAGTCTATTTGTATTTTGATCTGGATGCAGCACACAGGTTATTCCATTTTATGGGAGAGCCGCAGGAAACAAGACACCTGGTCATGGCCAATGATGAGGCAGTTATTTCTCCGCCCTGGAGTATGCATTTCGGATGTGGAACATCCAATTATGCCTTTGTTTGGGGAATGGCAGGAGAGAATTTAGACTATACAGATATGGACCCGGCTCCGATTCCGTCTTTGAAATAACCTAGCAAACCAAAATTTTAAAAATACCTCAACATGTCAAAAAAAGTTGTAACCCTTGGAGAAATCATGCTCCGTTTGTCTACGCCAGATTACAAGCGTTTCGTTCAGGCTGATACTTTCGATATTACTTACGGTGGTGGTGAAGCCAATGTAGCTGCTGCGCTTTGTAATTATGGATTGAACGGAACTTTTGTTTCTAAGGTGCCAAATAATCCAATCGGACAATCAGCAATTAATCACCTCCGCAGGTATGGTGTGGATACGCAGTTTGTTGCCCGTGGTGGTGACAGGTTAGGGATTTATTTCCTGGAAACTGGTGCATCTATGAGAGCATCCCAGGTGGTATACGACAGGGCAGGCGCTTCCATTGCTGATGTGGATGCATCTGAATTTGATTGGGACAAGATACTTGATGGTGCTGACTGGTTTCATACAACCGGTATCACGCCAGCATTGAGTGATAAGGCTGCTGCACTTGCAGAGGCTGCTTTGAAAGCTGCCAAAGCAAAGGGAATAACCACCAGCATTGACCTGAACTACAGGAAGAAATTGTGGAGCAAGGAAAAAGCCCGTCAGGTTATGACCAATCTTTGTCAGTATGTTGATGTTTGTATTGGCAACGAAGAAGATGCAGATACCACACTCGGTTTTAAAGCCAAGGATACAGATGTTACCAAAGGTGAACTGGACCTTGATGGTTTCAAGGATGTATTTAGGCAGATGAAGGAGAAATTCGGATTCAAATACATAGCATCTTCACTCCGTGAAAGCCACAGTGCAAGCGACAACGGATGGAGTGCGCTGGTTTATGATGGCAGTGAATTTTACCACACCAAGAAGTATAATGTGAGGATAGTAGACAGGGTGGGCAGTGGAGACAGCTTTGCAAGCGGATTGATTTATGGTTTGGTAACCGGAATGACCATGCCTGATGCTGCTGAGTTTGGTGTTGCTGCGAGTGCTTTGAAACACACTATCCCCGGTGATCTGAATCATGCTACACTGGGTGAGGTGAAAGACCTGGTGAAAGGAGATGGCAGTGGTCGTGTTCAGCGATAATCATTATCTTACCATTAAAATTAATTAACTGATGATCATTGATTCACTGGAACAGTCAGGTAAGTATTTACAAGTGCATCCCTTATTCGAGCAGGCATTTGCTTATATAAGTAAAACAGACTTGTCTGCAATTGAAGTGGGTAAATATGACATTGCTGAAGGGTTAAAAGCAATAGTGTCTGACAAGAAAGGGATGACAACAGAAGAATCCTGTGCTAAGTTTGAATGCCACAATGCCAACATTGATATTCAGGTATGCATCAGCGGAAATGAAACCATGGGATGGAAGCCCCGTCAGCAATGTTTGAATGAAAGAGAACCCTATAATCCTGAAAAGGATGTTCAGTTTTACACAGATGCGCCTGATATGTTTTTTCAATTAAAAGGCGGACAATTTGTGATTTTCTTCCCGGATGACGTTCATGCGCCAATGATTGGTGATGATGTAATTAAAAAAATGGTCATAAAAGTAAAAATCTGATATGAGTAATACACAGAAAGTAATTGATGCGATTGTAGGACAGGGGATGCTGCCGCTTTATTTCAATCCTGACGAAACAGTCAGTGTTGAAATCATGCGTGCATTAAACCGCTCCGGAGTCCAGGCCATTGAATATACCAACAGGGGAGAAACTGCCTTGCAGAATTTTCGTAAGCTCGTTGAAGTAAGGAATGCAGAAATGCCTTCTTTGCTCCTTGGTGTAGGAACAATCAAGAATATGCAGCATGCCAAAGACTATCTTGACGCAGGTGCAGACTTCCTGGTTAGTCCGGGTTATATCCAGGATGTTGCCAGCTATTGTGTTGAAAACGACATTTTCTTTGGTCCGGGTTGTATGACACCAGGTGAAATTATCGCAGCTGAAAATACAGGTATCAAATTCATTAAACTTTTCCCAGGAAATATCCTCGGTGTAGAGTTTATGAGCAGTATCAAAGAAATTTTCCCGAAACTCACTTTCATGCCAACCGGTGGAGTAGACACCACAAGGGAGAGTATTGAAGGATGGTTTAAAGCAGGCTGCAAGGCAGTTGGAATGGGAAGTAAGCTTGTAAGTAAGAAGTTGATGGAGAATAAAGACTATGCAGGCATTGAAGCCATTACCCGTGAGGTTGTTGGGTTAATACAGTCTATAAGAGCCTAAAATATTTTGTTATGAAGCAGCTTGTTATTGTGTTTTCAATGATTTTTATGATGAATTCTATGCAGGCACAATACAAGCCGCTTTATTCGAAAAAGATTCCCAATTTTATCGAAGCTGCTGATGAAGAAAGCACAGCTACTACGGGTGGTATCATGCGTATCTCAAAAGTATCTGTACCCGGATATGCTTTTTTCAGTGCTGGTGAGGGTTCTGAACCTCGTCCATGTGTGATTATTTGTCCGGGTGGAGGCTATGGCATACTTGCTGCCCAGCATGAAGGAACTGATGTCGCAGCTTTTTTCAATAGCATCGGTGTTCATGCCATGGTTTTGAAATACAGAATACCATCTGTCAAAAATCAGGTTGATAAATCCATTGCGCCTTTGCAGGATGCTCAGCAGGCTATTTACCTGGCCAGGGTAAATGCTAAAAAGTGGGGGATTGATCCGGCGAAGATTGGTATCATGGGTTTTTCCGCCGGAGGGCATCTGGCCTCTTCTCTGGGAGTTCATTATAAAGATCCCAAGTTGGACCTTAAAAGAAAAGTATCAATTCGTCCTGATTTTCAGGTACTGATTTATCCGGTGATCAGTTTCAAGAATTCCCCACACGTGGGTTCAAGGAATAACCTGCTTAGTCCGGACACTACAGCTGAAAAAATAAATTATTATTCCAATGAATTGCAGGTTGATGCCCAGACCCCACCTGCTTTTCTGGTTCATGCCAAAGACGATAAGGCAGTTCCTATCGCCAATTCAGAAATGTACGTTCAGGCTTTGAAAAAGTACAATATTCCCGCTGAATTGGTTGTTTATGAAGCAGGTGGACACGGATTTGGCATGAATAACAAGACTTCTCCGGTGAAATGGACTGATGCGCTGAAAAACTGGATGATTCAGCAACAAATCGTCAAATAGACAACTCATTTCAGGATCAGGTAAGTAGCGTAGTTTACAGAACCGCCAGGTTCTGTGGTAAGAACATTATATAGGAATGTAAAGTTTCCAAAGTTTTCGATAGCACCCTCCGAAAGTTATAAAAGTAAAAAGGGAAGTTAACCACCATCACAGCATGGCATAGCTTTATTATGTGGGTAGGGTACGTAAGTATTGCAGAAAAATAGGTGCATAAAGGTTACGCATTTTACATTGATTTAATATGTATAATAAAGATTATCAGTCTTTTACGAATCGTTTTTGAGATTGATTTTTTGAATTTGGATGGGATCAGAATGTGCGTATATTTATGAGTTAGGTGCAAGTTAACCCGACCAACCGAAAATCGACACTAAACAAATAATGACATAAAACAAAAATGAAAGACTTAAATTATTTCGTTGACAAATATAAAGAGCAACTTGACAAAGGCGACATTCAAGAAGCGTATGTTGGACTTGTTAAATATGTAACAAGACTTGGAACAAATCTATCTAACAACCTTGTGGACACATATTCATTCGGAAGTATTTTTCAAGGTTATATGGACTATACATATTTTTATTACACAAACGACTTTTTAAAAAAGAGAAAGCTGAAAATGGGACTTGTATTGAACCATACAAAAATGCAATTTGAAATTTGGCTCATAGGACAGACAATTCCAATTCAAGAAAAATATTGGGAATACTTTAAATTGACTAAGTGGAATAAAAACAGAATAACCAGACCCCAATATTCAATTCTTGAAACAGTTCTAATTGATAAACCAAACTTTAACGACTTGGATAAACTAACAAAACAAATAGAGAATAAATTAACTTCTATTACATACGAAATAATTGTAGACATAAAAACGTGTAAATTGACATAAATGAAATAAAAACTTGCACCTAACAGCAGTTTGGCAAAATGGCGGTTTCAGTGCTAATTCAACGGCAGTTCTTCGATTGAACATTTGTGCAAAACTGAACATTTGTGCTTCTAATGAAATCAGTAACATATTGAAACTTTGTGCTACGATTTTCGCTCATTGCGCAAGTGACAAAACGTTGGCAATAATGGCGCTATCCCAATATCATAAATACATTCACTCAATGCTGACATTACAAGAACAGAGAGATTTAAGGGAAAAGGTTGCCTTGGATGAAATTTCAGTAAGCATTGCAAAAGACATTTATTGGAAAGACTTGAAGGATGGTACTCGTTCTTGGCAAACCCAAGACTGGAAGCAAAGACGCGAGACTTTTCTAAAGGACAAATGCGAAATATGTAACGGTAGTGGTATATTGACAATTCAACATCTTTCCCACCCTAGGAAGTACAATGACTATGAAAATGAAATAACAAGAAAATATATATCTGAGTTGACAGACTCTACTTTCATTATTCAGAAAAGTATATTTCTCGACCACATAATTAAGAATTATGACTATTCCCCTGTTCCTTTATGTCCTAAATGCCAAAGCAGAAAACCAAACAAAAGGGTGAAGAAAGAATTGAAATTTTTATGCACCAAGTGTCATTTTGAATTTAACGAAACAACCTCTTTGTCAGCAGAGAAATTAGTTGATATCTTTTATGAAAAGAAAGATTCAATTGAAATTAAAAACAAATGTTTTGTTTCAAAAGACAAATGGAAAAACCAACACAATTTAAAGGAGATTCACTATTGGCTTCTCAGAACCGGAACAAAAGCATCTAATTTTGCAAAAATTGAGAAAGAAGCATTTTTACTTTATCTCGACGAGAATATAAAATACATAGAATTTGATGACACAATAACTGCTTGCAAAAAATGTGCTTCGAACTACGATTTGAAAAATATAGAATTGTGTCCTAATTGCAAATTATTTTACAAAGGCACTCAATATCCAACGTGCATACAATGTTTGCCAGAAGACAAAAGAAAAAGTGCCTTAGAAAAAGTTGAGTTTGGAAAACAAATGAATGAAATGCATAAAAATCTAGGAATTGATTAGGTGAATTTGTAAGACCCCCGATTCAGTTATAGTCTATTAGTTTGATGTGGATCAAACCAGCAAAGAACGTCTTTGTTCAAATTAATAGCTCTTTAAGATGCACTTATTCATGTTTTTTGATGCGTAGAGCCAAAATTTGTGTAAAAAAGTGCTTTGTATAGCTCTTAATATTGAAAATATTAAAATTAGTGTTATATTTGCATGAAATAATGCTTTATAATGCACTTGTTAGAATTAATAAAAACTATCAAAGAACGTAGGGTAGCTCTAAAAGTAACACAAGAGGGGTTGGCAGAGCTGTCTGGTGTTGGATTGAGAACTTTAAAACAGTTTGAAAGCGGAAAAGGAAATCCTACGCTGTCAACATTGCAAAAGTTATCTGATGTGCTGGGCATGGAGGTTTGCTTAAAAATTAAAAATGTTACACATACTAAATGAGAAAAGCTAAAGTTTTATTCAAGAATGAAGAAGCGGGTATCCTGATCCAACACGATGATGGTTCTTTTTCTTTTCGTTATCACGATAGCTGGATAACAAATAGTGATAGGCAAAGTATCAGTTTGACTTTACCTAAAACTGAAAAAGAATTTCATTCAAAACACTTGTTTCCTTTTTTTTATAATATGCTTCCTGAAGGTTCTAATAAGCAATTGGTATGCAAACTGAACAGAATCGACAGTGAGGATTATTTCGGATTGCTTATGACTTCAGCAAAACATGACAGCATTGGTGCTGTTAGAATTGTTAAACTCGACAATTAATGGGTTTACCAGAAATTAAATATTGTCCGGGCACATTATCTGAAGGTTTTAATACATATAGCAGAACAGCCTTGAATAAAGTTTTTCAGGGCAAGAAAGTGAGTCATGTTTTACCTTATGATTCTCCAGCTTCTAACGCGGAAACACATCAGCTATTTGAAGAAAATCGAAACCGCATGTCGATATCAGGTGTGCAAGAAAAATTTTCTGTATTGCTTGACAAAAACAAGTTAAGGCTTATCAATGAAAATGAACAAGGCACCTATATTTTGAAGCCAATTCCAGGTACCGGGAAAAGGCCAGATCAAATGCCTGCCAATGAGCATTTAACCATGCAAATTGCACGCCAGGTTTATGGTATAGAGACTGCAGAAAATGCATTGATATTTTTTAAAGATGGCACCCCTGCATACATCACAAAAAGATTTGATGTAAAAGAGGATGGTTCAAAATTAGCTCAAGATGACTTTGCTTCCCTAGCAAAAAGAACCCCACAAACCCATGGAGAACATTACAAGTATCTCGGGAGTTATTTTGATTTATTTGAATTGATGCTAAAGTATTTAACAACGTACAAGATAGAAGCGCCCAAGCTTTTAAAATTACTTGTCTTTAATTACCTTTTTTCAAATGGAGATGCTCACTTTAAAAATTTTTCCATATTGGAAACACCTTTTGGCGACTATAGACTGAGTCCTGCTTACGACTTGTTAAATAGCCGGATCCATATTGAAGATAAAGAATTTGCTTTAGATGATGGTCTGTTACCTAAAAAACTAGCCCAAGGCAAAATAGGGTTACAATTTGCTAAACTAGCCGATGAAGCAGCAATCAGTGAAAAGACTTTTCAGGAAATTATGGCATTGATGATTGCTAAATCAGCATTAGTCGAAAAAATGGTGGCTGCTTCTTTTCTTAATGATTCTACTAAAAGTAATTATTTTCAGTCCTATCAAGGTCGTTTAAAACAACTGACCAAAATATGAGATATGATGCTTTTAATTTTATGCCTCTTTTTTCAGCGAAGTCACCCATACACCTGAAATAATCAATGCCCCGGCTGCGAGTTTAATCAGTGAAAATTGTTCTCCAAGCAGCAGTATAGCTCCAAGCGTACCGAACAAAGGTTGAAAATAGACGAAACTACCCGTTTTGGAAGGCCCCCAGGTTCTGACACCCCAGTTCATCATCAGATTAGCTGCCAGTGTTCCCAGAATGATGATGTACCCAAAGGCGAACCAGTCCCATCCCCCAAATGCATGCCATGACGTTTTTAAAATAGCGGGACCTGTCAGCGGCAAACTGAACAGCGCTCCGAAAAAAAACACAAATCTTAAGATAGTAAGGGGCGAATATTTTTGGGAGATGCTTCTGATTAAGATGAGATAGGAAGAATAACATACTGATCCCGCGAGAATCAGCAAATCGCCATAAAGGCTGGCAGGATGAGCAGTTGCACTGCTGGTTCTGTTTTTTATTAATATAAATGCACCTGTCAAGCCCATCAGCAATCCTGCCACCTTGTTCATGCCAAACCTTTCCTTGAGGAATACTGCTGCCAGTACTGTTACAATAATGGGGGTAGACATGATAAGCAGCGAGGAGTGGATAGGGTTTGTTGCAGCCATTCCCATTACAGAAAATGTCTGATTACAGGTAACACCGAGTAAACCTGCCAGCATCAACAGCAGGTAATCTTTCTTTTCTATTTTTTCTCCTGATTTGGTAAAAAAAGCAATGGACAAGAGCATGATGGCCGTAAAGGCAATGCGTGCAAATGAGATTCCCGTTGGTTGCATTAGATGTGGCGATAATTTTTTTACTGGCAATACGTTGGTGCCATAAAAAAAATTGGCGGCTACCAAGGCAGCCGCCGTAAGCACATTGTTTGTTTTAAGGGTTCTATCAGTATTTGAAAGGTTTGCCACCGGCCATTACCTCCTGAGTTTTTTCATCAAATGTTACTTTCTGTCCTGTTACAGCTGCAGCATTAGTCATAATAGTTGCAATAGAGTGCGTATAACCCGCTTCTACAGGAGCATTTGTTTGTTTCCTGCTGCGGATACACTCCATCCAGTTACGAACGTGTGCTGAAGTCAGTGCATCACCACCTGTATTGGCTCCTGATTCAACTTTTTCAACTTTTTCAGTCAGGTTCAATTCAGGAAGCAGGAATGGTTTTTTGCCCATTGCCTTTGCAAAGCGTTCGTTCAAGCCACCTTTAGGAGAAACCTTATTGGTAATGAGGTTGAGCTCACCGCCATTGCTGTAATAGATCTCGCTCGGAGATTCATCACCATTATGCATCCTGGACATGAATACAACCTGAAAACCTTTTGACAGGTCATCTACAGGTCCGTAATCCATTACTGTAGTGATGGTATCCCAGTTTCTTCTGCCGTCTTTCCACTGATATATACCACCATTGGCAACTACACTGCGGGGGTGTGCTAATCCTGAAAACCAGTGTACTGTATCAATCTGGTGACTCATCCACTGACCTGCTAGTCCGGATGAATATGGCCAGAAAAGACGGTATTCCAGGTATTTACGTGGATCGAACTTCTCGAAAGGCCTGTTCATGAGATAGCGTTTCCAATCGAGGTCCTCTTCCCGGCATTTGGCAACCAGGTCTGGTCTTCTCCAACGGCCGGGCTGATTTACATTCCAGGTAAGTTCAACCATGGTGATGTCTCCGAATTGTCCGGATTTAATGAATTTA
This sequence comes from Chitinophaga pinensis, assembly GCA_945862385.1. GTDB lineage: Bacteria > Bacteroidota > Bacteroidia > Chitinophagales > Chitinophagaceae > Pollutibacter. Next base: position 27,190 of record CAMAXV010000015.1, on the reverse strand, counting down.
TCAGCAGCATGATAATTGGCACCTGAACGTCTTTGTGAGCCCACCTGTATTATCCTATCTGAAGCCTTGGCAGCTTTTAACGCTGCACGGTTATCTTCCATGGTCTCAGCAAAAGGCTTTTCGCAATAAATGTCTTTATTCGCCTTGAGCGCTTCAATGGTATGCAGGGCATGTTGGAAGTCTGCAGTTGAAATGAAAACAGCATCAATGTCTTTCAGTGCATACAATTCGTCATTGTTCCGGCAACCGATAATGTCATGGCCCATTTTATTTTTGAGGTGTGCAACACCTTCTTCCCGGCGTACTTTCCAAATATCGGAAACTGCAACAATATCAAAGTTGAGTTCCTTGTAATGGTTCATGAAGGCAGGGATATGAGACTGTTTGTGCCTGTCAGAAAATCCAACTACACCAACCCTCACGCGATCGTTTGCGCCTAAGATGTTGCCGTAAGATTTGGCCGTTAGTCCCATGGATGCCAGTGCAGTGGCACCGGCGGCCTGGGCAGTTTGTTTGAGAAAATCTCTTCTTGGTGTCATGACCTGTTTTTTGGGTTATAATTTTTTCACTGATAAAAAGTGTAAGTGAATTTATGCAAATTCTCTTTCATCATCAAATTACACGCATTAAAGTTCTTTAATTTTAATGCTCCTGAAGGTTACTTTATCTCCATGATCCTGCAATAAAATTCTTCCTTTTGCAGCGAGACCGAAATCTTTGTTTGCTGCATATTTGCTTCTTGCAACCAGAGCCAGAAATGTTGAACTTTTTCTATTGTATTCAACCATTTTCCATCCATTGAGCCAGTGTTCAATTCTGCCATCAGGGTAGGCTATTATTCTACCTCTGTTCCACTGACCGATTGCTACACGGTCTCTTCTGGCAGCTTTGGGGTCGAGGCTTACGGCAGCGGGTATGAGGTCATAAACAGAAGACATTGTTCTGTTACCAACAACACCTGCTTTGGCGTCGGGATGTTTGGCATCATCCAGAATTTGGTATTCAAGACCAAGCGCTGATCTTTTTTCAGCATTTTCAACTACATAATATTTGATACCTGAGTTGGCTGTATCTGTCAGTTTGAACTCAAATTGCAGGTCAAATGCACCATATTCTTTTTCAGTTACGATGTCTCCGCCGTGTTTTCCTTTTGAAGATGGATCATTGTGAACGGTCAGCTCGCCATTGTTGATCGTCCAAACTTCACCGGGGAAAGTTGTTTTATTGGCACCTCTCCATCCGTTCGATGTCTGTCCATCCCATAGCAACTGATACCCCTGTGCTTTTTCTTCAGCTGAAATATTGTTGTTAAGCAGGTTGACTACAAAAATATTATCTGACGGGGCAGGCTTGAGATTGGTAGTTTTAATGCGGATATTTTTCCAATGGATTTCTTTTCCTTCGTTTTCCTTGTTACCGATGGCATGAACTTGCAGCGCGATGAAGCCTGTTGGATTTACATCATCAATGATATGTGCACAGGGAACACCGTTGATCCAAGTTCTGATGGAGTTTCCAATACATTCAATCTTGTAATGATTCCAATCTGATTTTTTGAATGCTTTTTTGGCAGCAGGATTGTTTTCCAAAGAATACAACCAGCCGCGTCTTGCTTCATCATAAATCCCACCACTCCAGGCTCTGTCTGATGGGTCTACTTCAGCTTGATAACCATAAACACGGTCTGGAATTTTTGCTGAGCTGTGCTCGCCGCCGGGTACGGCCGACTGACTTCTGAATTGAACACCGGAGTTCATGTCGGCATACATTTTCAGGTCTAATTCCAGGACGAAGTCACCATATTTTTTTTCTGTTGCCAGGAAGGAATTAGGCTCCCCGAACTTGGTTATGCCAACAATTTCTCCGTTGCGGACTTCATACTTTGCCCTGCCGTTCAGTTGTTTGAATCCGCTGAGGTCTTTTCCATTGAAAAGGGAGGTCCATTCACCTGTTTTTTGCTGAGCCGAAGTAATTCCAATGGCAAACATGCCGAGTGATAGAAAGAATAATTTCATATGAATTCATTTAATATTAGGCTTATCGTTTATTTAAACAAAATACTGTGTAATTACAAGTTTAGAGTTGAGTGTTGAAGAAGTTAATTTTCATCTCACCTTATTACTCCTGCCTTCCGAAGGCAAGCTCAACTTATCTCTCTCAACTTATTTCTTCCTCTTTCTGTTGGCAAACTTGTGACTTATCCCTTGTGCCTTGTGCCTCTTTTCTTAAACCCCTCCAAATGCCACAAAACCTCCATCTACCTGAATATCAGTGCCATTGACAAATTTTGACGCATCACTTAAGAGGTATATCAATGCTCCGATCAGTTCATCAGGTTTACCCATGCGGTTTACTGGTGTTTTTTTCACCACGAGATTACCTCTTTCCGTATAGGTGCCATCAGGATTTGTAAGCAGTGTTCTGTTTTGCTCTGTCAGGAAAAACCCAGGCATGATGGAGTTCACCCTGATCTTGTCTCCATGTCTTTTGGCGGTTTCAACGGCCATCCATTTTGTAAAGCAGTCGACTCCTGCCTTACCGATGCTGTAACCGAGTACCCTGGTAATTACCTGTTTGGAACTGACAGAAGAAATATTGATGATGCTTCCACCCGTTTCCTGCTTTGCCATTACTGCACCGAGAACCTTAGTAGGAATAATTGTTCCATAAAGATTAAGGTCAAGTACATTTTTTAATCCTTCGATGTTCATGTCAAAGACATCTTTGTCTGGCATGATTACACCCTGTGGCATATTGCCACCCGCACCATTGACAAGTCCATCAATCCTGCCAAATTTTTCGATGGTGATATCTCTTACTTTTTCTATATCTCTTTCGTCCAGTACATTGGCTTTTATGAAAAGCGCATTGCCGCCAGCTGCAATAATTGCATCAGCACGCTTGTTTCCCTCTTCTTCATTTCTTCCAACAATTACAGCTGTCCCTCCGAAATCAATGATGCCATCAATGAAGGCTTTTCCCAATATGCCGGTTCCTCCGGTAACAATGATGACTTTACCTTTTAATGAAAATAAATCTACGTAGCTCATTGGCTGATTTTTTAATCTGTTATTCACTCCTGCCTAAGGCAGGTAAAATTCACTATTCACTGTTCACTATTTACTATTCCTCTCAACTTTTATCTCTCAACTTTTATCTCTCAACCCTAATTATTGATTTCCCATATTCCTCAATATCCCCAACTGCAACCCCCTGATTTCAGCCAGTCCGCGGAGCCTGCCAATGCAGGAGTAGCCGGGATTGGTTACTTTATTCAGGTCATCAATCATTTGATGGCCATGATCAGGGCGGAAAGAAATTTGTTGGGGAACTTCCTGTTGGATGGCAAGCAACTCTTTAACTACTGCATACATATCCGTATCACCTGCCAGGTGGTCGTCTTCAAAGAAGTTACCTGCTGCATCTCTTTTGGTATTTCTGAGGTGTGTGAAATGGATTCTGGTACCCAATTTCCTGGCCATTTCAGGCAAGTTGTTGTTCGGATTAGCACCCAGTGAACCGGTGCAAAAGCATATTCCATTGCTTTTGTTGGGAACAGAATCAACGATAAACTGGAGGTCATCCATGTTTTTTACGATGCGTGGCAGCCCGAGAATATCCATGGGAGGATCATCAGGATGTATGGCCAATTGCAGTCCGAGTTCATCACAAAGCGGGGTAATCTGCTGAAGGAAGAAAACAAGGTTGCCGCGCAGTACATCGGCGTTGATATGATCGTACCTCGAGAGTTTTTCTCTCATATTTTCCACCGTTACCTTTTGTTCACCGGGGATACCGAACATGACTACGCCGGCAAGGTGGTCTAGTTGTTCCTGAGCATAACCCGCATGTCTTGTAGCAGCTTCAGTTACAATATGCTCAGGATAGGATGCAGCTGCATTATTTCGCTGCAGGATATAAATATCAAAGACAGCCAGATCAACCCAGTTGAAATAAAGGGCCTTTGACCCATCAGGCATGAGGTAATCCAGTTGCGTTCTCGTCCAGTCGTTTACCGGCATAAAGTTGTAAGTGATAACCCTCAGTCCTGCCTTTGCCAGGTTTCTGAGGCTTTCCTTATACTTTTCAATCCATCCCATGTAATCACCTGTCCGGGTTTTAATCTCTTCATGTATGGTAACACTTTCTACCACATCCCAGGTAAGCTGATATGATTCAATGAGTTTTTTTCGCTCAATAATTTCTTCATAGGTCCATACTTCACCATGTGGCACATGATGAAGGGCTGATACGATTCCTTCTGCTCCAGTTTGTCTGATGTCTTGCAATGAAACCGGATCGTTCGGTCCGAACCAGCGCCATGTTTGTCTGAGTGCTTTCATTTTACTGTGGTATTATTTCTACTTTTTCGATAGTTGACTTGAGTATTTCTTTTTTCCTTACAAAAATGCTGCTATCTGTTTCACGGGAGATGACACCTGCGGTGATAGACTTCCCATCCTTACCGATTATTCTGAGTTCCATTCCTTTGCTGATGAAATACTGATATGCAGATTTTTCATAGGTGCTTACGGCAGGAGGGACGGTACCCTTGCCAGATTTGGTGGTGATCAGCACAACGCCTCCAAAGCCTCTAGAACCATAAGCAGCAGCCGATGCTGCGTCTTTCAGAACAGTAATGTCTGCCACATCCAACGGGTTAATCATGCTCACATCTCCATCATAGATGGCTTTGTCAAGTACGAATAAGGCAGCTATCTTGCCTTTCAAATTCCTGGCATCCCGGATATATACCTTAGGCTGGTCTTTGGTGCCGTTTCCAGGTGCAATTTCTATCCCTGGTATTGTTCTCAACAGGTCATAAATGTTCCTTGCCACCCCTGAACTGATGTCTTGGGTTGTTTGTGCTGCAGCAGAAAACTGAAGCAGGATAAGCAAACTGATTATAGTATAAAATGATCTCATTGTTTTTTGTCGGCCATTTCCTTGGCTGTGGTTGTTGTATAATATTTGGCAATCATATTAGGAACTTCCCAGGCAGGCATATTCTTGTTTTGCAGGTAATCTAGGTATTTTTTAGTTACCTGTGCAAAATGAGCTTCATGTCCGTCATTGTATTTTTCAGGTACTTTGATCACCCAGCCTTTGTCAATTTTGACTGCAGTAATGCCAGGGAATGCTTTGCTTACTTCAGCAAGGGCGGCATTGAGTTTCTGTTCAATATTGGCTGATGCTGACCTTGGTTCGATATAAAGTGTAGGCTTGAAGTTTTCTTCCTTACCCTGCCTGATGATCAGGGAAGCATTAGTGCCCCTCATCAGTGAGTAATGGGTATCTCCGGTTCCTTCAGGAGCTTTGTAGTTCCATACAACGGATACTTTAGCATGCACACCATTGATAGCGTATGTAAATTCTCCATTACAATTTACTTGTATATTGTCTGCAGCATCGGTGATGGGTTTGAAATATGCTGGTACTGATTCTTTGGTGACAGTAGTGAATTCACTTGCTGAAACGGGGGTTGTCCAGCTTCTGGTATTCAGGATTTTGATATTTTTTTTATAATCAATAACCTGTTCCGGAAAGCATTCCCATTGAATGAGGTCAACGAGATGTGTGGTGACATCTACAATACCTGCACCCTGTTGGCTGGCATCAAAAAACCAAGATGGTCTGGTCAAAACGCTACCGGAAACGTATTTGTAAAAGTGGTGAACGCTTATTTTGGTTACAGATGGATCTTCAGGACTACCTTTTTCAAGTGTGCCAAACAAATCCGGCTGCATTGAAAATGCACGCTGCAGCATGGTTGTGATCTCATACCTTTCAGTCATGATATCATAGAGCTGTACATTGCCTTTTTGGGCTACAGCAAATGCTTTCTTGAGTTTTTCAAAACCTTTGGTATCAATGGCCATAGGTTTATCTGCAAATACATTGAATCCTTTGCTTACAGAGGTCAGGATATAATCTGTTTTAAGTCTGTTATTTCCTGCAAGTACAACAACATTTCCCTTTTTCTCTTCGAGCATCTTTTGGAAGAAATCTTTTCCGGTATATACCTGCTGTTGCCAGGTAGTAGGTTCAGCTGTTCGCTTGTTGTAGCTAGCAATCCTTTCCATGTGCAGGTCGAGGTCCCGGCTTGCTTCCGCATATACATGCACTGCAGGATCAACCTGGGGATACATGCTTTTCTGTATCAGTGCTGCGTGGAAATGTCCCGGGTCTAATGTAATTAGTTTGATGTTTTGCTGCGCAACACTGAAGAGCGGAGATGCCATCAGCAATAGGATTGATTTGATTTTCATTGATGTAATTATTTTTTTAAGCCATCATTGCGGTTTGTTGCAATAGCCCTGGAATAGTCAATTCCCTTTACCTGGTCAGCCATGAATTGCAATCCCTGCAGCAGATGATTGAGGTAAACAGGATCACTGTAAGTTTCCTTGCTGTGTCCGAGTGTGCTGATCCAGGCATGTCCGCCCTCAAATCTGTTATACCAAACAGCAGGGTAGTATTCCTGATAGGTGCCGGCGTGTTGTTTGATCAGGTCTTTCTGGGATTGATCAAGTGTGCTGAACTGGTGAGCCATCATGACCTGCGTAACAGGATAAAGTTCTTTTCCAAAATACAATTCATCTTGACGTTCCCATGTGAGTGGTACACCCTTCATTGCGGGGTGTGTAGGGTCAATATTGCGAACAGTAAATTTCTGAAATTTGGCATGCCAGGAAAAGGTGCAACCTATGAGCATTTTGAACCAGGTCCAGTTCCTTTCAGTTCCTGTTACACTGTGCAGCCCTACAATTCCACCTCCAGCTTCTATATACCTTCTGAATGCCAGTCTTTGCATGTCGTTGTCAAAAACGTCATTATTTGTACTGGGGAAAACCAAAAAAGTGTATTGCTTCAGGTTTTCTTCTGTAAAAATTGAAGGATCATCACTTACCGAGACTTTGAAACCAACTGTTGTCCCCAGTTTTTTGACAGCCTCAACTGCAGAAGGGATGTTGTCATGCACATATCCCTTACCATTTTTGGTGTAGACAAGTACATGTGCTTTTTTCAAAGATTTACTCTGAGCAATGGCTGAGATAGATAAAATAATCGAAGACAGAATTAAAAGTAAACGTGCTTGTTTCATATTGGCTTGTTCTTTTCGTTGAAATCTTCTGTAAATTACGGAAAAAAGAGCCCTATTGAATGTGACGTTTTACGAAAACGTTATAGCAAAAATTAAGCCAATGCTGCAGCCTTGCACAGAAAATAACTATCTTGATGTCATCATTTAACCTCTAACTGTAAAACAACTTGCATGCCTAAGACCGCAACAAACTTCAGGTGGACCGTAGTAGCCCTCCTTTTCTTTGCCACAACCATCAATTACCTGGACCGACAGGTATTGAGTCTTCTGTATCCTATGCTTCAGGAAAAATTTTCCTGGACCAATTCACAGTATGCCAATATAGCTTCTGCCTTTCAGTTTACGTATGCAGTATGTCTGCTTTTTGCAGGTAGGGTTATTGATAAACTTGGGACGAAGAGTGGATACGCATGGGCAATCATTATCTGGTCTATTGGTGCCATCGTTCACGCACTGGCTATACCCATTGGAGAATTTCTGGTCAATACCCTCGGTTGGATTGGTATTGCAGCAGTTCCTGTATCGGTTGTCGGCTTTATTTTTTCCCGTGCTTTGCTTGCTTTGGGTGAGGCTGGTAACTTTCCGGCTGCAATTAAAGTGACAGCAGAATATTTTCCTAAAAAGGAGCGTTCATTTGCAACGGGCATATTTAACTCAGGTGCTAATGTTGGTGCTGTTTTGGCTCCGCTTAGTGTACCCTGGATTGCCGAAGTGTGGGGATGGGAAATGGCATTTATCATCATCGGTGCAATAGGATTCCTTTGGTTATTTTTCTGGCTCTATTATTATGCACCTCCTGCCGAGCAAAAACGTTTATCTGCTGAAGAGCATGCTTATATTAAATCCAGTGAAGCAGGGGAGGAAATCATTTCAAAAACACCTGATCAAAAGGTGAAGTGGACGCAACTGTTCAAATACAATCAAACTTGGGCCTTCACTTTCGGCAAGTTTATGACCGATGGGGTATGGTGGTTTTTCCTTTTCTGGCTACCCGCATATCTTAAGGAAAAATATGGCATGACGGGTACAGAAACCATGCTCCCCCTGGTTGTTTTATATAGCATGGTTATGATTGGCAGTGTGGCAGGTGGCTGGTTTCCTGCTTATTTTATGAAGAAAGGATACAACGCCTATGAAGGCAGGATGAAGGCTATGTTTATCATTGCACTTTTTCCGCTTGTGGTGCTTGCAGCCCAGCCACTTGGTGACATCAGTTTCTGGATTCCGGTATTGCTGATTGGTGTTGGTGCATCAGCTCATCAGGCATGGAGCGCCAATATATTCACTACGGTTTCTGATATGTTTCCGAATAAAGCCATAGCATCAGTAGTAGGCATTGGAGGCATGGCAGGAGGTATTGGAGGTGTGTTGACTACAAAAGTTGGTGGTGCATTGTTTGATCATTACAAAGCTTTGGGACACATCGAAACAGGATACACCATCATGTTTGCATTTTGTGCAGTAGCTTACGTCATAGCCTGGTCGGTGATGAAGTCTTTGGTACCGAAATTCAAGAAAATAGAAGATCTCTGATATTCATTAATTAATTGTCATCTGAAAATTATGTCTAACAAACAGTCAACTAGAAGATCATTCATCAAATCTGCCGCTGCAGTTGGATTTGGTTTTTCAATAGTACCAGCCCATGTGCTGGGGGGTACTGGCAGAACTGCTCCCAGTGATATGATAAACCTGGGTTTTATCGGGACAGGAAAACAGGCGAGGGGACTGCTTGGAAGATTCTGGGATAAAGCGAATGTGATAGCAGGGGCAGATGTAGACCTCAATAAACTGCATTATTTTCATTCATTGCTTGAAAAAAACTATGCTGCTGCCAGAAAAGATGGACGAAACAATAGTTTTAAAGGCTTTACATCATACGATAATTATAAGGAAATCCTGCAACGGAAAGATATTGATGCGGTTGTTATTGCCACTCCAGACCATTGGCATGCCATGCAGGCAATTGAAGCTTCCAATGCCGGGAAACATGTTTATTGTGAAAAGCCCCTCGCGCACACAGTTGAGGAGGGAAGGGCTATGGTGAAGGCTGCACGTAAAAATAAAATTGTTTTCCAGACGGGAAGTATGCAGCGCTCCAACAGGAACTTCAGACATGCCTGTGAGCTGGTTCGGAATGGCTATCTGGGTAAGATAAAAGAAGTTATTGTTACAGTTGGAGATCAGGGAGTTCCATATAATTTGCCGGCTAAGCCATTGCGCGCCGGACTAAACTGGGATGCATGGGTTGGTCCGGCTCCTTACAATGAATTCAATCCCGAGCTGGCTCCACCAGTTGAACAGGATATATTTCCCAACTGGAGAAATTTTAAGGAATATGGCGGTGGTTATATTGCTGACTGGGGAGCGCATATGTTTGACATTGCACAATGGGCATTGGGAATGGATGAAAGTGGACCCGTTAAACTGATTCCACCTCCAGGTAAAACTCCTAAAGGACTTCAACTGATTTATGAGAATGGCATAGTGATGAAGCATGAAGACTTTGGGCGTGGTCAGGGTGTTAGATTCATTGGTGAGAATGGCAGACTGGACATCAGCAGATCCATACTGGATTCAGACCCTGCCAATATTACATCAGCTGTAATTAAACCCGGAGAAACAAGGCTTTATGATTCGCAGGACCATTATTATGATTGGCTGAACGCTATCAAGGATGGATCTAAGCCAATCTGTGATGTTGAAATAGGCCACCGTACCAGCACAATTTGTAATATTGCGAATATCGCATACTGGCTTAACAGACCTCTGGATTGGAATCCGGCAAAGGAGAAATTCAGCAATGATGCCGAAGCAAACACCATGCTGAAACCCATGTTCCGTGAAGGATGGGCATTACCCGCAATTTAATGCTGTTCCAGGGGCTTCAAAAAAAAGTGCAGGATGAAAGGGATTAATATGATTCAGCTGGCCAAGGAACTGGGATTATCTGTTTCAACAGTTTCCAAAGCCTTAGGTGACAGCCATGAGATCAGTTCCAGTACCAAGAAACGGGTTATGGAGCTCGCGAAAAAGTATAATTATAAGCCTAACCCTTTTGCAAGTAACCTGAGGAAGAAAAAGGGTAAACAAATAGCTGTCATTATACCTGATATCGTAAATAACTTTTTTGCGCTGGCAGTTGATGGTATCGAAAGTGTGACGATGGCTAAGCATTACGATACTTTCATCTATCTCACACATGAAAATCTTGAACGTGAGAAGTCCGTCCTTGAACACCTGGAAAACGGACTCATTTCCGGGTTAATTATTTCTGTATGTACAGGTAGGGAAGGGTATGGGCATTTTCAGCAGTTTTATGAATCTGCCAGGTTGCCGATGGTTTTCTTTGACCGTGTACCGGATTTGTTGCAATTCCCTAAGGTTATCAGTAATAATTATGAATCAACATTTGAATCAACCGAGCGCTTAATCAAGGCGGGATCAAAGAGACCACTATTTATCCAGACTGAGGAACCGCTATATACATTAATGGAACGCAGAAGGGGTTTTCAGGATGCGTTGGTTGCGAATGGTATTTCATTTACGGATGAATCACTCATTACCTGTACAGAAAACATGGAAGATAATTACCTGCTTCTGAAAAAATTGTTTTCTTCACGTAAACGACCTGATGGAATTTTTGCGCCAATAGAAAAATTTGCAATTACCGTTTATCAGGTTTGCAGGGATCTTAAACTCAATATACCCAAAGACCTCAAAGTCATTGGTATGACCAATTTGCGGACTGCTGCATTACTGAATCCTTCCTTGTCAACATTATCTCAGCCAGCTTTTGATATGGGTAGGGAAGCAGCTACATTGCTGCTTAAAATGATAGAAAAAAAGTCATACGCTGCTGCTAATGACATTATTGTACTTGCCAACGAGCTAACCATACGCGATTCTGTTTAACCGAAAACCTTTGCGTAAATAAAAAATGGATTAGTAATCTTTATTTGTGCAATCAGCACGAAATTAGTTGTCGAAACGCTCATTTATGGAAACATCAGCTCCCTTTCTCATAGAAGATTTTTTGTTGCAAAGTCCTTTAGCCTCAAAACTTTATTTTGATTATGCAGCTCCTCAGCCCATTATAGATTACCATTCCCACCTTTCACCGTTTGAAATTGCTACGAACAGGCGGTATGAAAATATGACAAGGATATGGCTGAGTGAAGATCATTACAAGTGGAGAGCCATGCGCACTGTCGGTGTTCCTGAGCAGATGATAACAGGAGATGCTTCTGATGAAGAAAAGTTTCATGCCTGGGCAGGTACTGTACCTCAAACAGTCAGGAATCCCCTTTTTCACTGGACTTACCTCGAGCTGAAAAATTCATTTGGAATAACTGAGTATTTAAATCCGTCTTCTGCAAGCCGGATTTACGGGCAGGCTAATGAATTGCTTGCAGGCTCTGATCATACAGCCAGAAAGTTTCTGGAACAATACAATGTAGTTTATCTCTGTTCAACTGATGATCCTTGTGATGACCTTCAGTATCATCACGAGATTGCGGCAGATAAAGATTTCCAGGTTGGTGTGGCCCCATCTTTCAGACCGGATAAATCATTTGCCATCCATGATGCCCCTGCCTTTCTTGGATATATGCATAAACTTTCTGCTGTTTCAGGTATTCAAATCTCTGACATGGAAAGCCTCATGGAAGCACTGAGCAGTCGGGTAAATCATTTTGCGCTTGCGGGATGCAAGATTTCTGATCACGGCCTGACACAGGTGCCACTAAACAGACCATTCACCAGTGAACTGGGGTCTGAACTGAAAGATTTTTTTGCATCAGGTGGTGCAAAACCTTTCTCAGATCCGGAAGCTTTCGCTTTTCATGTGCTTGCTGGTTTATGCAGAATTTACCATGCAAAAGGATGGATTCAACAATTTCACCTGGGAGCTATCCGAAATAACAACGCCCGTTTGAAAGCTAAACTCGGTGCTGATGCAGGATTTGATTCCATTGGTGATTATCCCCAAGCTTCGAGACTGTCTGCATTGCTCAATAATCTGGATGCAACGGATCAGTTGGGAAAGACCATCATTTATAATAATAATCCTGCTGATAACGCACTCTTTGCATCCATGTGCGGTAATTTCAACGACGGAACCATTAAAGGTAAGGTTCAGTTTGGTCCTGCCTGGTGGTTCCTGGATCAGAAAAATGGCATGGAGCAGCATCTGGATATTCTTTCTGATATAGGTATCCTTTCAACCTTTGTGGGAATGATAACTGATAGCAGAAGTCTTTTGTCTTTTTCAAGACATGAGTATTTCAGGAGGATTTTGTGTAACCTGTTGGCCAATGATATGATAGCAGGTATCATTCCCAATGATGAACAATGGATTGGTGATTTGATTGCCAAAGTCTGTTACAGGAATGCCAAAGACTACCTGGGAATCTGATTATTTTCTCAGGTGATATGCTTTGGGTTGGGTAAATGCCCGTATACCTGCATGGCTGAGTGTTGAACCGAATCCAGAGTTATTCCGTCCGCTCCAGGGTAGTGATGGACTTACCCTGTCACAGCAATTCCAGTAAGCAGTACCGGAATGCATCCTGGCAAGAATTTTTTCTGCCCGCTCCTGGTCTGTTGTATATACAGACGCGGTTAGTCCGTAAGCTGTATCGTTCATCAAACTTATTGCTTCCTCATCACTTTGTACTTTCATGATGCCAATAACTGGTCCGAATGACTCTTCCCTCATCACTTTCATCTCATGGGTAACAGCTGTTAGAACAGTTGGCATGAAAAAATAGCCTTCAGTAGATGGGGCATATCCGCCACACATCAAAGTGGCTCCTTTGCTGAGTGCATCTTCTACCTGATCGTTCAGGAAGGAAATCTGAGATTTTCTGCTGAGCGGACCGATATAAATACCTTCATGAAGTGGGTTGCCAATTTTCCATGATTGCACTTCTTCCACAAATGCTTTAACATACTGGTCGTAAACACGCTCGTGTACATAAATCCGCTCCACCGCACAACAACTTTGTCCGTTATTGTAAAAAGCCCCATCTGCTGTTCCTGCAGCAACAGATTGGATATCAGTAATGTCATCAGTAACATAAAGCGGGTCTTTACCACCAAGTTCGCACTGACAGGGAACCATTTTGGAGGCCACTTTTTCGTAAATGTATTTCCCAGTCTTATACGAACCTGTAAAGAAATAACCATTAAAGTTCATGTCAAGTAATAATTCACCTACTGCTGCATCCCCGGTTGCAACCTGAAAAACATCATCCGGAACGCCTGCCTGTTTTAACAGACGTTCGATATGCAGTCCGGTTAAAGTGGCATACTCCGAAGGTTTGTAGCAAACAGCATTACCAACCAGCAAGGCAGGAATAAATACATTTGTACCAACCAGGTATGGGTAATTCCAGGCGGATATGTTACAAATAACCCCTAATGGCTCATAGCGGATTATTTCTGTTATGGATTCATCGGCATACATGGTTTCGTCTGTCAGGTATTTTGCTGCATTTGACGTCATCCATTTTATCCTGTATCTGGATCCGTTAATTTCATTTCTTGATTGATTCAGCGGCTTCCCTACCTCACTGGTGAGTGTTAAGGCAAGGTCTTCGATGTTTGCCTCAAGTAATCCGGCATAACGGGTTATGATAGTAATTCTTTCAGAAACTGGTATTTGAAGCCATTTTACCTGACCCGCTTTAAGTTGTTTGTATTTTTGTTGAAGGCTTTCTGCGTTATCAGGTTTAATTGAACCAATCTGATCTCCTGTTGCAGGATTAATGATTTCCATAAAATTGAAATAAGTTTATCGTTTACAGTGCCTGTTCGTAAAGGTTTTTGAAGTCAGTTCTGGTAACCGGTCTGGGGTTATTGGGATGGGCAAAGTCTGCTATAGCAAGGTCTGCAAGCACGTCAAGGTGTTCTTCCTTTACACCTATTTCTCTTAGCCGTGCAGGAATACCTACCCGCGCATTAAGCTCATGCAAGTAATTTACAACACCGGCTCCTGTTTCATCAACAAGGTCCAGTGTTCTTGCTATTTTCCTGAATTTTGCTTCAGAACCAGGTATATTGAATGCCATGCCATAAGGCAGATTGATTGCATTGGCCAGGCCGTGATGTGTATCAAGCAGAGAAGACAATGGATGGGCGAGTGAGTGAACTACGCCAAGACCTTTTTGAAAGGCTACGGCACCCATCAGCGAAGCTATCATCATCATGCTTCTGGATTGCAGATCAGGCTTCAAAACTGCATTTTCAATCGACTGGTGAATCAATGATATGCCTTCCAACGCAATGCCTTCACAAAGTGGATGTTCCATCTTGGCGATAAATGCTTCCATATTATGTGTGAGTGCATCCATCCCTGTTGCAGCTGTAACTGCCGGTGGCAGTTCCATGGTAAGCATAGGGTCAGCAAACACTATTTTTGCCAGCAGTTTTGGAGAAAAGAGAATTTTTTTCTGGTGCGTTTCATCATCAGCAATGATGGCACTTCTTCCAACTTCACTGCCAGTGCCAGCATTAGTAGGGATGGTGATAAAATGGGGAACATCGTTGGTTACATAAATATCTCCTCCAATTAGGTCATCATACTTAAACAGATCCTCCCGGTGGTTGATACGGAGTACAATTGCCCGTGCAACATCCAGCGCTGCTCCACCACCGATACCAATTATTGAGTCTCTTTTGGTTTCATCATATACTGTGGTACCCGCATAAACATCAGATTTTACGGGATTTTTATGTATTTGGTCAAATACCTCAGCATGGATCTGGTTGCTTTCAAGTGATTCTTTAATTTGTGAGAAGAAATCAAGTTGCGCAACCACCGGATCAGTAACCAGCAGGGGTGATTTCAGGTTATTTTTTTTCAGGTAATCCGACAGTTCGTTGATGACGCCTGCCCCAAAGCGGATTGTTGTAGGAAAATTGTACTGATAGATCTGATCAAACATAATTTGGATTAAATAATTTCAAAATAGCGTTTATATTCCCATTCTGTTACTACTCTAAGATGTTGTTTCCATTCCCATTCTCTGCTTTGCACAAAATGATTTGTAAAAGTCTCACCAAATAGTTCGGCAGCAACTTCAGAATCTTTCATCTTTTGTGTAGCGTCAATGAGTGTATGTGGAAGGGTGCCGTGATTGTATTCGCGGTAACCATTCCCTTTAGTAGCTTCCTGATTCAGCTGCATATTATGCCTGATGCCATATAATCCGGATGCCAGACATGCTGCCATAGCCAGATAGGGGTTTACATCAGCTCCAATGACACGTGTTTCCAGTCTGCATGCATTTTTACTGCCATTCAACACCCGAAGTGCTGTTGTTCTGTTATCAACACCCCATGTAAGCGTAGTAGGCGCCCAGGCACCTTCCACAAGTCTTTTGTAACTGTTGATAGTGGGTGCAAACATGGGGAGGATATAAGGAAGGCAGTGTAATTGTCCTGCTATATAACTCCTTGCTGTTTCACTCAATTTATTTGCCCCACTTTCATCGTAAAAAAGATTTTTTCCACCTGCCTGATCCCAGAGACTCTGGTGTACATGTCCTCCGCAGCCTGGCAGATTCTCGTTCACTTTGGCCATAAAAGTGGCCAATACACCATGTTTATAGGCAATTTCTTTAACCGCGGTTTTGAAAAGCACGGCCCTGTCTGCTGCTTTGAGCGCTGAAGAATGTGTGATGGCAGCTTCAAAAGTACCCGGACCGGTTTCCGTATGTAATCCTTCAATCGGAATACCAAACCGTGTGAGTAATCTGAATAAATCATTGAAAAAGGGATTGTTCAAGGTTGTTCTGAGTATAGAATAACCAAACATTCCCGGTGAAAGCGGACTCAGGTTTTGATAATTTTTTTGTTGTGCGGAAGAGGGTGTTTCAGCAAAATTGAACCATTCAAATTCCTGCGCAAAGACTGGGTTAAAACCCAGATCAGTCGACTGATTAATTACTTTTTTCAACAATTGTCTTGGACAAACCGGAGATGGACTACCATCTGCTGAATTCAGTTCCCCCAAAAAAAATGGCAGGTCATTCTCCCATGGAATATTCCGGAAGGTTTCCAGGGCAATGCTTGCCGGAGAATCAGGATATCCGGTATGCCAGCCTGTAATTTCAGCTTTGTCATATAAAACGTCTGCAGCATCCCAGCCCATGATAACATCACAAAAGCTTGTTCCTTTTTCTGCGATAGATAAGAATTTGTCTCTTGAAATATATTTACCACGCAGGATACCATCAATGTCTGCTATGGCAATTTTTACTTTGCCGTCAGGATGATTTTTCACCTGGCTTAGGATTTCCTGTGAAGTCATAAGTTTGATTTAATTACAAAATTCAGGATTTTTTAGGTGCAGAACTGATTTTGTAAAAAGTAAAGGATAATATTATGATGCTTGTATAAATTAAAGCAAGTATTTGATTGTACCATATCATGGCAAGCAGTGCAACACCCGCAATGGTTAAGGCTACAATAGGAAATAATGGGAAAAGAGGCACTTTAAAAGGTCTGTGCAATGCTGGTTCAGTTTTGCGCAGTTTAATTACTGATACCATGGAAATGATGTAGAGTGTCAAAGCGCCAAAAACTGAAATAGTGATAATTTCTGAAGTCTTTCCACTGAATAATGCAATAATTCCAATTCCCATATTGGTAAGCAAAGCATTGGCAGGGGTTTTAAACCGGGAATTTATTTTACCGATGTATGCAGGTGCACATCCATCTTTACCAAATTCAAAGCTTGCCCTTCCTGCAGCCAGAATCAATCCATGGAATGAGGCAACCAATCCAAATAAACCCACTGTTATCAGCAAATGGTAAAAGGCATTGTTCTCTCCCATAACCCGGTCTAAAGCAAGCGGCAGCGGGGAGTCAGATGAACTTCCGTCAGCTTTATATACAATTGCTTCCCAGCCGGCTACACCAGCTGATCCGGCAAAGGTTAACATACAAAGTACAACAAGCGTAAGTATGGCAAATCCAAAACCCCTGGTTATGGTTTTTTGTGGGTTTATGGTTTCTTCAGCCACATTGGCTACTCCTTCAATGCCCAAGAAAAACCAGATGGCAAAAGGTATAGCGGCAAATATGCCTGTATAACCATTGGGTAATGCATTGATTTTCAGATTTTCCATACTGGCATGAGGGAGCGTTAATCCGGCAAAAAGCAGCAATTCTCCCACTGCGATAATGGTAATGATGAGTTCAAAGAGTGCAGCAGCTTTGATGCCATAAATGTTCAGTGCAGTAATCAGCACATATGCGGCAACGGCTATCTCAAGTACAGGTAAACCCGGTATGAAAAGGTTAAAATAAGCACCGATTGCCAGGGCGATAGCCGGAGGTGCAAAGATGAATTCGATGTTTTGAGCCATCCCTGCAATAAATCCCCAGTTTTTGCCCAATGCCCTTTCTGAATAAACAAATCCACCACCAGCCTTGGGAATAGCTGCAGCAAGTTCACTGTAACTGAATGTAAAAGTCACGTACATTATAATAACAAAAAAGGTGGCAATCGCTAAACCTAGCGTTCCACCTTTTTCCAATCCAAGGTTCCAACCAAAGTACATCCCGGAAATGACATAACCCACTCCGAGACCCCATAGCATCAGCGGGGTTAAAGATTTTTTCAGTTCTTGCATATTTGTTGATGGAATTGAAGTTGGAAGTTAGGTTGTTTTCCATCAACTATAAAAATATGGATGACTGAAATTATTCATCAAGCGTCTCAGCTTTATAAAATGATTCAACTTCATCCAATTCTCCCTCTTCAACCCGAACAGTGAGGTATTTTTTCATGCCTTCCAATTTTACCATCCAGATATCTCTTCCTTGTGCAGTTATGTGTATACCCCTGATGATTTTATAGTTATCATATGCCCTGTTTACAACAGATCTTACAGATTCCGGTACATGTTTTTCATAGCCATAACTGATGTCGTATACGATCATACCGCTTTTTCTGAATAGCGTGTTATGGTCCATGTCTTTCAAAATGAATTTAGCGATATAATCCCTGTCATACTGATACCATTTAAGATTCTGGGCATCAGGGAATGATCTTCTGAAAGCATTGGATACATCAGCATTAACACCAGCTAATGATGTGACTTTGATTTCAGGTAATGTGATAACAGAGTCTCTGTCTTGTGCTTCTATTAATTGCGTAAATGATGAAGCACTGATGAGCAGCAATAGCATTATTTTTTTCATAATTCTGAATTTATGGTTTATCTGACCGCAATATTCATCATGATTACGTTTCAAGAAATGACCATAGTCACTGTGTTTGATGATTATCTCCAGATGACGTTGCTCATTGGTAAACCTGATAAAAGTCATGTTTGCCGTTTAGCTTTATTATTTTCTTTGTGCAAGTAAAAATTGAGTTTTAATAACTTATCTGCTTGTATACCGGTTGTTTTATGTTTATATTACTTCAAATCTAAATATCCATACTTATGTTACATTTTTACTCTGGCAGTACTCGGATGGTTAACACCAGGCGTGGTGTGGCAGAATGCATGGAAATTGCTTTGGGAGATCATTTTTCTTCCTGTGATCTGTTGATTTTTCATGCATCAATAGGTCATTCCTTTGAAGAATTGATCGATGAAGCTGCAAAACTTGCTCCTGGTGCCAGCGTACTTGCTGCATCCTGTTGTGGTGTTGTGGGTAGGGAAGGCGTTAGTGAATCGATGAAAGACATGGCATTGATGGCCGTTGAGGGGAGGGAATTTGGCATCAGTTATGCCAATGAGGTATTTGGCTACAATGCCTATGAAAAGGTTTATCAAATGGCTGAAGAGCTTAAAGCATCAACACCGGGTGTCAATATGATTTATTTCATGGCATCAGGAATAGATATGAACAATGATGCCTGTATTCAGGCAATTCAAACTGTATTTGGATCAAAAATTACCATTTTTGGGGCAACGTCTTCCGATAATATGAAGGGAGTTGTGAGTTATCAGGCAGTTGATGGTAAGGTTTTTGAACACGGAGCTTATATGATAGGATTTTCAGATCCTGATCTTTATGTTGAAACAGCCGCCACGCATGGTTTTGTGGCATTTGGCGAACCTTTGATCGTTACTAAGTCTGATGGCAATAAGATTGAAGAACTGAATGGGAAGCCGGCTTGGGGGGAATATACTTCCAGATTGGGATTGTTGCCGACGGATACCTGCGGAGAAACAATTCCTATTGGAGCTCTTGCAGAGGAACTTCCTCAGCAGCTGGCTCTTGAATACGGTAATAATCATATACTTCGTGTTGTGACCAGTCATGAAGGTGATGCCATGTATTATGCAACTGATATTAAGGAAGGAACAAGACTCTGGTTAACACAAAGAGATGAAGACAGGATATTTTCAGAGATGTCCCGTATGGTTGCGCGCATGAATTCCCGTGCAGGAGAAAAAAAACCTGTAGCTGTTTTTCATGCAGATTGTCTGGCCAGGGGGCGCTTTCTTTTCAATCGGATTTTAAAGGAAGAGCTGGTTAACAGTATGCAGTTCCCATTTTACAATTCAGGACAGTGTCCGCCCTGGCTTGGTATGTATGGTTTTGGTGAATTTGCACGTTTAGGTGGCGAAAATACCTATCATAACTACACTACTGCCTTATATGCCATTTACAGGAAATAATTTTTGCGTTGAATAA
The DNA here is from genome assembly GCA_945862385.1 of Chitinophaga pinensis. Classification (GTDB taxonomy): domain Bacteria; phylum Bacteroidota; class Bacteroidia; order Chitinophagales; family Chitinophagaceae; genus Pollutibacter. Next base: position 7,419 of record CAMAXV010000015.1, on the reverse strand, counting down.
ATATGCACATACTGAACTAAGTCAACTTACAAAAGAACAGTTGCTTGAATACGCAAGGGAATTACAAATGCGTGTTGGTAAATTCGCTTCAGTAGAACAACAACTGATTAATATTCGTGACCGGCTCGATGCAGAAGTTGTGATTCATAAACAAATGAATGCCTTCAATGAGCGTGCTTTCCGGGTTAATGAGTCTAATGCATTTTTTCAGTTGGTAGCTGAGTCCGTCCTCGATATTTTTGAATTTGAGTTTGGTATTGCTATTCAATATCAGAAAGGTCAGGATGAAACCATGTTATTTGTCACGGAAGGCATAACTATACCTCAACTTGCACATCAATGTCTTGTAGCAGCTTTTGAAGAAAGATTTGAAACGCAGCCTGAAAGAAAAGTTATTCAATTGAATAAAGGTGACTGGCCGGAAATGCATTCCCTTATTCCCTTCCATCAATTTATAGTTGCTCATGCTGTTAACAGTGAGGATAATGCTGGAATTTATGTTGCTGGTGGCATCTTGGAAAAAGGGGCCTTAAATTACAGGGCTATTGAACCCCAGCGGGTAAATGCATTCGAACTGTTTTCCAAGCAGGTCGTCTCCCATTTCAGCAGCCACCAAAAAACTTTCAGAATTGAAAAATCTGAGAGCAGGTTGACAGCCTTGGCCAATACCTTCCTTGGTTTTGGATCTGTTCCACTTGAAAATATAAGCAATATTACAGCGTTGGCATTTGATATGCTTGCGGCAGACCTTGTATTCTACAAACATACAGGGAGGGATGAACCAGTAGTCTTTTTCAGATCAGACAATATTGATGGTAAGGCATTTACTGAAGATGGTGATCTCGATCTTTATTACAGATTTTTATCCTTTTCTGAACAGGAAACAGTTGTATCCAATAATCACAGGTATTCCCGTTATTTAATCAATAAAAGGGATGAAGATAGCGACTCACTGGCAGTCTCTCATTTGATCAGAAACGATGGACAGCTTACTGGTATGCTGGGATTTTGCTTTTCAAGCAATCTAAAGGTTACTCAGGAGGATTTGCAAATCATCGGTATTATCGGTTCAGCAATCAGTGTAGAAGAAAAAAGACAGATTGTTAGAAATTCACTGATTTCCAAGAATGATGAACTTTCAAAAATAAATGGAGAGCTGGATAATTTTGTATACAGCGTGTCTCATGATCTGCGAACACCTCTCCTTGCCGTGAAAGGGCTAGTAAATCTCATTGATTTGTATCAGGGAGACATGAGTGAGAATGAAGATTTCTTTAAACTGATCGGGTCTTCTATTGACAGAATGGACAATACGATTATTGAAATACTGGATTATTCCAGAAATGCCAGATTGCAGGTTCATCCGGAGTTGGTTGAGCTCGATCAAATAATAAGGAATGCATATGAAGATGTTCGATATTATTCAAAACACCCTGTTAAGCTTGAATTAATTATTCAGGACGGAATAAAATTTGAAACAGACCGCAACCGATTAAATACGGTTATTAAGAATTTGATAGGAAATGCAGTGAAATATGCCGATGAAACCAAGCCATTTTCTTATGTTAAGGTAAATGTGCTTAGAAAAGAACATAATCTGCTTGTTGAAATTTCAGACAACGGAATCGGTATTGAGGCCTGTAATCTTGAAAAAGTATTTGAAATGTTTTTCCGGGCTTCGGAAAAAACGACTGGAACAGGTCTTGGTCTGTATATTTCAAGGGAAATTATGATAAAATTGAATGGTGACATAAAGCTTGATTCTGTGCATGGGCAGGGCACAATAGCAAAAATTTCTTTGCCGGTAATTTTTTTAAACTGAGAACGATGCAGTATTGTTATCTGATAGACGATGAACCCATATTTAATTTAATAAGCTCTAAGATTATCAGCAGGTCGGGCTGGCAGGGTGAGGTTAGGGTTTTTATTTCTGCAAGAACAGCATTGGAGGAAATCAAATTACATATTGCCAATGAAGGTTATCTGCCAGACTTTATATTTCTGGATATCAGAATGCCGGAAATGGATGGTTTTCAATTCCTCGATGAGTTGATTAATCTTCCAAAAGAACCTTTAAAATATATCCGTGTTTTCATGCTTTCTTCGTCTCTCGACCAAAAGGATATCATCCGTTCTCAGCAGTTTCCTATGGTAAAAGGCTTTTTAAGCAAACCACTGGATATCCAGACTATTAAAGATATATTTCACAAAAATGAAGTCAATTAGTTTTAGTTATATGAAACATCATCTATTTTTTAGATGATTACTACAATTATTGCCTGGAAGGATAGGACAATTCTCCTTTTGTGTAGAACCAGATAACCTTGTTCATTTTGTCATCCTCTCCACCATCAACCTCTCTGAAAATTTCATGTTGAGAGATTTCTGCAAATTTTTTGGCTTTTCCTGATAGCGTATTGAGTGGCTTATTCATTTTATCAAGTGGGATGTTGTTCTTTAAAAAGTTGAATTGCTTTTTATTCATAGTCTGCTGGAAACAGTCAGTCATCAGTCTCGATGTGGCGTCCATCAGATTCATGGGTGGTATGCCAAGTATTTGTTCAATGGTACGTAGCATTGAAACCTGATTAAAGTGAGAACGGGTTAATTTGCCGTTGCTATAAGGACTAACAACTAATCCCACAGTTCTGTATGCAGAAATATGGTCCCATCCACTTTGTGAATCATCTTGTGTGATAAAAATGACTGTAGAATCCCAATACTTGCTTTTTGAAATCATATCAACAATTCGTCCTAACGCAAGATCATTATCAGCAACCATGGCATCAGGAGTTGGAAAGTCTGGGGATGTTCCAGCAGTGTGATCATTGGGTAATGAAAGGACCATCAGGTTTGGCAAATTGTTGTTTTTTTCAAATTGTTTCCATTCTTTGATAAACAAATCTGCCCGTTGCTGGTCGCTGAAAACCATGTTGTCACAGTCTGGAAAATCAGTAGAAATGATAGGTCTCAATCTTGCAATGGTACTTTCATTGTGCCAGTCTGGAGCCTGACCATTTAAGTATCGATTATACAGGTCAAGCCATTTTAATTTATTGTCGTAAACTGTTTCACAAGCCTCCCCGAAAACCCGAACAGTTTTCCCATGATCCAATGCATGATTCCATATGAATCCACTTTTATTGTAAACCATAGCATCAGCCTGCCGGTGGGGGTAACTCCTGAACCAGGCTCTTACATTTTTCTCTACATAATCTGATACCATACCGGCATCAGTCCACTGATGTCCTTCTGCTGAAGATTTGCCTGATGCATGGTAGTTATCCATGGCACCGAATTGTCTGGCAAGGGCATGTGTATTAGGTGTTATCCGCTCACCGAAGACACACAATGAGCTGTCACCATTACCAAATTCTAAATCACCCAATACCTGGTCATAGGTTTTATTTTCTTTGATAATATATACAACATGTTTGAATACGGATGGCTCGCCCAATCTTTCGGGAACTGGCACGGCTTTAACATCTTTTCGGGGTTGAAGTGCCAGAAGATCTACTCTGCTAACCAGATTATATTGTGCCACTTTTGTTGTGTACTCATTCAATTTTTCTGTATCTGGTATGTCAATGATGCTTACTGATGCCAATTCATGATGGATGGATCGGGCATTCTTTTTTTTGTCAATGACATTTGCCCCTTCAGATTCCAGGTTGGCTACTATCAGTTTTTGATTCCATTCAACTAATCCGGCTGGATATGCTTCTGTAGGTATTAGTCCCTTTACACGTGATATTCCTTTTATGCTACCTCCCGAATTTCTGCCAAGGGTAATCCATGCTACGGCATTATCAAGTCCATTGGCAACATACAGGACATCATTATTTTTACTGAGGGCCAAGCCATTGGGAGTACTACCCTGGAGTTTGTCTTTTCCACCAAACATGCCTACTGGTATATTTTCAGTCACCTTTAATGATTTGGTATCGATAACAGAGACTTCATCACTTGAACCATTAGCTACATAAATGAAATTCCCATTTTTAGAACTGATAATGGCATTGGGGTGTAACCCAACCCTGATATCGCGTATATAACTACCATCACTTTCATTAAATACAGAAACCGATCCAGTTGAAGTTGCCCCAGTTTTTGGGTTGGTATAAGCAAGTCCCCAGGGCACTCCGGCTCTTTCCCTTGTGCTGTCTGTAGCTTGTTCACCTGCCCAGTTTGTTACAAAAATCTTACCATTGGCAAGACATACGCCATAGGGTGCTACACCAGTTTTCTTTGTCCATTCAGTATTTTTTGATTGCCAGTCCAGTTTCAGCAAGGTATTATTTCCGTTTAGGGCTACATACAAGGATGTTTTGCCATTAAGTTGTGATATAACAATATCATTAGGGATTGCATTTGGGGCAGGTGTTATGGCAGGTATTTGTATTTCTTGCAGGTTGATTAGTCCATTTTTCCATTCTGCAACCATCAGTGCTGATTTTTGTCCATCTTTTTCTGCCACACTCCAGACAATGTAAATTTTGTCTTGGTGGACAAATGATTTGATTCCAGAATAAGTACTCAGAAATTTTGCATATCTGGGTATTTCAGTGAACCTCAGGTTATCAATAACTTTTTTGGATGTTGGATCAATAATGAAAATGCCATAACGTTCCATTACAGCAATCAATTCGGTTGATGCAATTTGGGTAACGTCAAGTGCATGATTTTCCAATTCAGGTTTGCCATAACGGATTACTTCTCCTGCGGAACTTATAATTCTGTTGTAAGGAAGAAGTCTTACATTTTTATTCCGTTCAGTAAGGAAATCAGCAAGTTCATTGATTTTATCTGTGTTGATATAATCCAATTCTAAAGAAATCATCTCTTCCCATGCCTCCGGAAAATCTGGATGTGCCCATAATCTCACAGGTTTCCCGAGATCATGACCGCTTTTGATTGCCTGTTTTATCTTTTCTTTATCTGCAGGTTGTAATGGCCAGTATTTTTTATCACTAATAAATTTGAGGTAACTCTCGCTGATTAATCCAATTTTTTTGAGTTGTTCGTTGGAATAAGTGATACCCAGCCGGCCATCAAAAAAAATAAACTCCGGATAATTTATCCATGATTCAGCAGGGGGTCTGTTACCGGAAATGACCAGTCTGATTTTTTTTGAATTGATAATGGTGGGATACTTGTACAATTGTTTAATCAATTCATCCAGCGTAGATATGGCATCAGTTTTGATATCTATCAGCAATTGAAGGTTTTTTATGTTACCGATTTGAGCAGCTATCGGATCCAGATACAGGTGCTGGATTGTTTTTGTTTCCTGAATATCCTTTGCATCATGAGAAACGTATAATTTACCGTTTACGAGATGAATGTCTGCTTCCATGGAACCAAACCTTTCCTGATAGGCCAGCTGAAAAGGTTGTTTTTGTTCGTAATCATTGTGGGCGTGAGCCTGATCAGTAGTATATATTTTTTCCTGAGCAGTTACAGTGGAAATTAATGCTAAAAGAATATGGAATAATCTGAGTTTCATAAATCATTGATTTCTATGTCAATAATAGCGATTATGCACTTATTTTTTAAAAAACCTCAATTAAGTTTAAAAAAATCTTTATTTTGCCAACTCTTTCCGCCGATATATTCTGATCGGTGATTTTATCCAAATTCCTTTTTTAACCCCACTTCAAAATCCAAATCGCTTGAGAGCCAGGTTAGTCTAATACCTCATTGGCCCTAATAACATTTGGATTGAAAACTGCTGGTATAGTAATTTTATTCTTAGCTGCACCTTTTTTATCAAAGGCGCAGGATCCCCATTTCTCACAATATTTCAGTTCTCCCCTTACTTTAAACCCTGCCAATACCGGAAATTTTGATGGAACAGCACGGATTTCCTCAAATTTCAGGAACCAATGGCAGGGTGTTGGTGATCCTTTTATAACTGGTACTATTTCATATGATACTGAAATACTTTCCAAAAGAATGGGAGAGGGGAATAAACTTGCTGTTGGCGTAATGGGTTTATATGATAAGGCATTAGGAGGCAAATTCAAGAGTAATTACATCAGCACATCTTTGGCATATCACCTCTGGCTGGATGAAGAAAGGTCGAAAAGGTTTTCTATAGGATTTCAGTCTACTTACGCCAATAAGAGAATTGATCCTGTTAATATATCTTTTGCCAATCAGTTCAGCTCATTTGGATTTGACCTGTCGATGCCATCCAATGAGATAATCGTTAACAACAATATCGGCTATTTTGACTGGAACACCGGTTTGATGTTTAATAACTCGGGAGATAACGGATCTTTCTACGTTGGTACATCCATTTACCATCTAACTACGCCCAAAGAAAGTTTTCTCAATATTGAAGCAAATGATATTCCCATGCGTCTGACCATGCATGCGGGTGCAACAAGGTACATTGGTGAATCTGGTGTTTTAATGGGCTCAGCCATTTATATGATGCAGGGTGGCTCGCGGGAAATGACAATGGGAATGGCATTCGGACAGTACCTCAACAGTGTAATAAACAATGTGGCCGTGTATGTGGGTGGGTGGTACAGAAACAAGGAATCTGTTATACCCTATTTTGGCTTAACCTATAATAACATGCAGCTCGGCTTGAGTTACGATGTTGTGACTTCAGGATTGTCGTTGGCAAAAACACAGAACAGAAGTTTTGAAGTATCGCTGATTTACAGTTTCAAAGACAACAGTGATTACAAACGATTTGTACCCTGGTATTAAAAACTATAGATTCCTCCAATTATGCGTTTTCTTTTTCTCATTATATTTTCTTTTTTATTTAATCAGCTCATTCAGGCTCAATGTGCTCTTCAACCTCCTGTTGTTAGCGGTGGAAAAGTAGTTTGTACTGATATAAATTTTACTCAGTTAACAGTTACACCTATAACAGGAACAATTCAATGGGAGTCATCATTGAACAATATAGATTTTAATCCAATAATTAATTCAATTGACGCCACACTGACAATTGAGAATATTTCAGTTAAAACATATTACAGGGCAGTCATAACTGAAGTTGGATGTCCGACAAATACAATATCAACTGTTGATTCCATAACAGTGGATCAGGTATCTGTTGCAGGTAATGTATCTGGAGGAGCCACAGTGTGTGCGGATGCTAATTCTACACAATTACAGTTGTCGGGCAATACCGGTGTGATTCAATGGCAGTTGTCCTCAGACGGTATTAACTTCACTACAATTACAGATTCAATTGCAGCAACATTAACGATTAGTAATCTGACCAATACGACGTATTACCAGGCTGTTGTGACCAATGGGGTATGTACATCAGTGATTTCGAATATGGATTCCGTTGTAGTGGATCAGGTATCTGTTGCAGGAATTGTTTCTGGAGGTTCCACAGTGTGTGCAGATGTTAATGCTACACAATTGCAGTTGTCGGGCAATACCGGT
>CAMAXV010000014.1 GCA_945862385.1 Chitinophaga pinensis | reverse complement strand
ACATCAATGTCTTTCTTACATGAATCTAAAAAGAGAACGGAACAAATTGCAACTGCGAGCGTTTGCAGTTTTCGACTGTGTAACATGTGACTTAAATTTTTTTGTCAGAAAAAAGGTTTACAACAGTCTTTCGAAGGAAGTGGATTGGTTGGTTTGTTACTAGACATGACAAATCTGTGACACAAATCGAAAAGATGCAAGTTTTTGTTAAAATTTAATTCCTGGAAAAACAAAATTTACTTAAACAAAAAAGGCCCCGCATTCGCGGGGCTCGTAGGTAGGGTACTTATTTATCTGACTTATTGCGTTACGCCTGTATATCCGTCACTCATGGTTTTCAAAAAAGCTACTACTGCAGCTTCCTGAGCGGGACTTAATCCAAGATTACCCAATGCTTCAGTATCCATTGTTGCACTGTATTCCGGAGCACCCCAAGGAACACCATTCCATCCTTCTCCTGGTACGTCACGGGTGTTGTAGAAATGTACAACTTGCTCAAGGGATGAAAATACACCATTGTGCATAAACCTTTTTGCTTTGGCAACATTCCTTAATGTGGGCGTTCTGAATTTTCCAAAGTTCTGATCAGCCATTGCTCTCCATGTTGGGTTGTCAGATGTTGCAAGGAATCCGGCAAGTCCTGGATCTGGAGCAAGATTACCTCCGGGATTGTTGGGGTTTTGCGGTATACCAATATTGTGATATGCAAAATCAGCAAATGATTCGCCTACAACGAATGGCCTGTTGCGATTACCTCCCAGTTGCTTGTGGCAATCATTACATCCTGCTTCGTTGTTGAATAATCGCATACCTTCAGCTTCTTCTGCTGTAAGTGTGGCTCGTCCTGCCATATAAGCATCGAACTTAGATGAAAACTGACTCACTTCTGAAGATGCCTCATAAGCTTCAACAGCAAACCCAATTCTTTCGTAATTGGTATTGATCGCTTCTGGAGTATTCATATCAATATCCGCAATACCATATACGGTCTTCCACAATGCAAGGTAGGATCTGTTACTTTTAAGTTTGGCGAGAACACTGGCAGGACTTGGATGATTTTGTTCCTTGACTGAAAGAAATGGTCCCAATGCCTGCTCTGCAAGTGGACTTCCTAATGTTAAACCTGTAGCTCTTCCATCCCAAAATAATCCACCTACAAATTCTTGTCCATCGAATTCTAATACAGGCGATTGAAAGGCATAAGCTGCTGACTGTGGCTTTCTTTTGCCAAAAGCCCCAACTGCAGCACCTTCACCAATGCCGGCTACCCATCCTCTTTTGAAACCTGATGCTGCTGCTGCACCACCGGTTGGGATGTCACTGAATCCGGAGAAGCCTACTTCAGGTGCATGACATGATGCACATGCTTGTACACCCATAGGCTCAGATAAACGGGCATCAAAGAAAATTTGTTTGCCCAACTGCTGAATTGGTGTCAGGGTAGTTTTGGTTCTGGCCCTGGCATTGTCGATTTGATCCTGTGGTTCCATGACATCTTTGGAACAGGATGCTATTAACAGAGAAAACGTGATAGCAGTCAAAAATTGCTGCGCGCGACTGTGTAACATAAATTTTAAGATTTAGTCAGAAAAAGGATTACAACAGTCTTTCTAAGGAATTGGAGGGATTGGGAAATGGCTTTTTCGAGGAATTGGAAGTGAGCGCGTTATTAGATGCAAATGTCTATATCTTGATAACGGGTATGTGATTATTTTGTTCTATTTCTTTTCGATTCTGACATATTCATGACTTTTATTAATGCAAAATTGCTTTTTACGTTAAACGATTGAACAGATTAGTAGTTTTCTTTATTTGTCATTTTCACATGTGTTGAATTTTATGGTTAGCATTGGACGCTGAAAATTAAACTTGATGTTTTTGTGCAGCCAAGGCATAAATAAAATTCAAATATGCTGTTTTATTGGAATTGATGGCTTTTGGAGTGTGAAAAGCCACCAGGCATTCATGCGTATCAGTATTTTATATGCCAGAATTGGCAACAGTATTCCCGCAATCAAAATCAGACTTGTAAGTAGTGGAACATCATCCATTTTAAAGTATTTTAATAAGATTATTCGTGTTCCAGCCATAGCTATGATTTGCATACAATAGATATGAATTGAATGAAACCCGATTGTGGTTAGAAATTTCAGTTGTTTGAGTTTTGCCAGAATAAAAGAAATATTCATGGATAATGCACAGCCAACTATGGCAACCATAAGATAAAAAAGTGGCATGTTGTGTTCAACATAATAATTACTTTTCATCGCAATGTTTATTGCTGTAAAATTGTATTGTATGAGAATAAATAACGGTACAAGCAACAGCAATATGAATGGTGATGAATAAGTATTGAAATTATTCTTGTTTTTTAGTACGGCGGATACATTATCACCAATAGCAAAGAACAGATAGAACTGAAGTATGTCCATGATAAAACCCAGGTAAAGTCCTTCTGATCTGATGAGTGCAACCAATCCATACATACCCTGACCTATCAGCAATTGTTTAGGTGAACTGATGTTCATTTTTACTTTGAGTATGGCATAAAGCGCTCCAACAAAGAACAATGCATTCAGATACCAGAACTGTCCTGTTTCTCTCGGATCAAAGATTAAAGACAGGTAGTCACTGGGTTTATAAGATACATTGGTCTGTCCGCTCAACATGATTTGCAATGTCAACTGAATGAGCCCCCACATCATCATCGGATATAAAATTGTTTTTAGTCTAGATTTGTTGTAACCGTCTAATCCCTTTTTTTCTAAACTGCCGGAAAGAAACATGCCTGAGGCAATAAAAAACAGCGGCATCCTGAATCCGAACAGAAAAACATTCATGTATTCAATTGAGGGATATTCATACAACCTGACCCCCGAATTGTAAAGAGATTCAAATGTATGCCTGAATGATACGAGTATTATACTTATTCCACGGTCATAATCTACCCATTCATATCTTCCGGTCTGATGATCCAAATTTGCTTTAGTGTCTTTCATGGATCCGAAATTCACCAATCACCTACACACGAATTATAACCTTAGTCATATAACGGAATGATTTAAAATAATCCCCCGTCAGAAGACGGGGGATTGGTGTTCACTCTTTTCTGAATTAAAAACTATTGTGTTACTCCTGTATAACCATCATCAAGTGTTCTCATGAAAGCCACAATTGCTGCTTCCTGTGCTGCAGTGAGTCCGATTGCTCCCACACCATGGAAATCAAGTGTAAAGGGATATTCGGGCGCTCCCCAGGGAACTCCATTCCATCCTGCTCCTGCCACATCTCTCGTATTATAGAAGTGCATGACCTCTTCAAGAGACTGCATTGAACCATTGTGCATGAATCTTTGCATTTTTCCAACATTTCTGATTGTGGGTGTTTTAAATGCTCCCCAGTTTGCAGTTGCCAGATCTCTCCAGGCGGGATTATCAGAAGTAGCAAGGAATGCACCTAAACCTCCATCCGGTACCGCATTTCCACCCGGATTTTTGGTATTAACAGGTACTCCAATGTTAAAATACCTGAAATTTGTAAATGGCTCTCCGGGAGGTATTGGAGCGTTTCTGATGCCGGAGCTGGTATGGCAGTCATAACATTCTGCTTCATTGTTGAACAAACGCAGTCCTTCTGCTTCTTCAGGAGTCAATGTTGCTCTTCCTGCCAGTACGGCATCAAATTTTGAACTGAACTGGTTTACCTCTGAAGAAGCTTCGTATGCTGCAATGGCAGTACCAACCCTGTCATAGTTGAGTGATGTTTGTGCCGGTGTCAGGTTGCTGATGTCTGGTGTGCCAAACGCTGCCTGCCAGAGTGCAATGTAAGCGCGGTTGTTGCGCAGTTTAGCCAATACTGCAGCAGGACTGTGATGATTCTGCTCTTTTGTGCTCAGGAATGGTCCCAGTGCCTGTTCTGCTGATGCGGATCCCAGCCTTTGTCCTGTTGCTCTTCCGTCCCAGAAGTTTCCACCTACAAATTCCTGGGTGGGAACAAGTCCTTCTGCAATACCTTCTGCATCGGGTACAACCGTTACGAGTTGGAATACAGGACTCAATGTTGCATAAGCAGCAGATTGGGGTCTCCTGTTGGCAAATGCACTAATATTAGCTCCTTCTCCAATTCCGGTTATCCATCCTCTTTTGAATCCAGAAGCAGCGGCTGCTCCTCCGGTTGGGATATCCCCAAAGCCTGAAAAACCTACCTGTGGCGCATGACACGAGGCACATGATTGTACACCTACTGGTTCAGATAAGCGAGCATCGAAGAAAATTTGTTTACCTAGCTGCTGAAGCGGTGTCAAGGTATTTCTTGTTCTTGCTCTTGCTGCATCTATCTCAACAGGGTCAAGCGAATCCCTGCGACAGGATTCAGTAAACAAACCAAGTAACAGCAATACAGCCAAATGTTTTAACTTGAAACTGTGTAACATAATGTAAATTTTTAAAAATGTCAGAATTGTGCGTTACGACAGTTTTTCTTTCGGAATTGGAATGCAACGGATTTCAGGATGGATATTGGTTTGACAGAATTCTGTGTGGTCTTAAACGGGATACCTGAATGGTTTCTTATGGATGATCACAAAACTATATTCAGATCTGCAGCATTCCCAATTTCAGCCTGTTTATTTGAATTAAACTTCAGAATTTACATGATAAAAAAATTTAATGCTCAGGTATTATCAATAAAAAAAATAACGAAAAACGCATAAAAATATTTATATATGTGTCAGTTGGACAAACATCTATTTTAAACAAAATCAGGATATGAATACGCTAAAATATAATTTGAATCTTTATGAATCATTACCGGGAATTAAACTACTCATACCAGATCCTGCTGATGTGAAATTTGACTATGAGGAAAACCTCACGGCTTTCGCAAAACCCTTTTTCCCATTCTGGACCAGGATATGGCCTGCTGCGCTGGCCATGTCTGCATATTTAATGGAAGAATCGAATTGGATTGCAGACAAGCATGTACTGGAGTTAGGAGCGGGGATAGGGTTGCCTTCTTTTACTGCTGCCCGCTTTGCAAAATCAGTCATCATATCTGATGCAGATGGCGATGCTGTTGAGCTGCTTAAAAAAAATATACTGACAATGAATTTGTCTCATGCATCGGCTGTTCAAAGCAACTGGAATAACCATCTTGTTCCTTTCACAGGAATAAATACACTTTTACTCAGCGATGTCTGTTATGATCCTGAACAGTATGATCAACTGGTCAGGTTAATATTAACCTATAAAGATCAGGGTACAGATATACTTATATCCGCACCACAAAGGTTAAGCACGGCATCTTTTCATGCTTTAATCAGACCCTGGTTAACGCATTCGTTTCTTCGGACTATAAACGATGTTGAGGTAGCGTTCTTCATAGTTTAAATAAAAAAAGCAACAGGTAAACCTGTTGCTTTTTTTATAAATTGATGGTCCTTTGTTAGTAACCTGGGTTTTGCAAAGCAGTTTTTTCAGTGGCACTAAGGGCCTTACCACCTGCCTGAATTCCATCAAGGAAATTTTGGGGTAGTGGTCTGAATACGTGATAATCTGCAACTTTTGCCGCAGCTTCCAGATTGAAAGCTTTAGCCCTGGAAACCAGTGTTTTGGTTCTGGCTAAATCTGCCCACCTTACATATTCACCTGTTAGCTCTCTGGATCTTTCATTTAAAACAAGTCCGAGCATTTTATCATAAACGCTTGATGCACCCAAAGTGCTTAATATGTATTGATCCTGTTGTGGTAATGCATTAACATCTGCAATAGCTAAACTGGCTGATGCATCTGTGGTAACATTGATATTATTGGATTCATAATAGGAGTTACCCGGATAGAATGTATTTCCAACGCCAGGGGTTTGAAGTGCAGGTGATTGAAGTGTGTTTCCTCCATCCCAATATGCTGCGCGGTTTTCTCCTTGTTTAAAGCGCGCGCGTTCACGGATGGCATTGATATATGTCAATGCATCGTTGTAACTACCGTTACCAGCTTTGGCTAACCTGATTTTTGCCTCAGCAGCAATCAGATAAGTTTCTGCAGAGCGCGCAAGTATGAAATCTCTTTTTCCGATAACATCATTCAATGAGTTTCTTGAGCCGTCGATGTGTTTACTTAAAGGAGGGAAACTCTGTCCAGCAGTTGTGAGATCAGTATTTAAAGCACCATCTGTGGTTCGACCATCAGGGTATGCAACATAAACTGTTGGAATAGGCTTACCTGTGCCATACACATCAGTAACAAGATTGGCCCCTGCTGTCGCCCTTACAATTTTAGACAAAGGGAATCTTCTGTCTCCCGGTTGATTTATAACAAACATCAATCCAAGATCGCCCTGTACATTTGGCGCAATTGGTTTTCTACCGTTTAATGCAAATTTAGTTCTGTATGATTTCCAGAATCTGGAATCATTGACCATGTCATAAAGGCGGTAGGTATAGTATGTTGTTGCAAGCCTACTATAAGGACGATCACCTGTAATATCCCGCTCCAGTTGATCTTGCACATCATACCTTGATACAAAATATAAGTGCTGTGTATTACCAGTTCCTCTATTGGTATTCAGATCGCCTGTCATTTGTGCTGAAAAAATGATTTCTGGTAATCTTTCGTTGGCAGAATTCGGACCACGGTATTCCCACAGTGAACCGAAATTGGGAGCCAGCGGATGCCCTGCAATTACCTGATCTGCAAGGGAAACAGCAGTTGTTAGGTCTGCATTTAATGTTGAAGCATTCCAGGATGCATTGATTTCACTGGCTCTGAATAACAAAGCCTTTGCAAGGAAATGTTTGGCTGCATTTTGTGTCAGCTTTGCAGGTGCACCAGTTGTAGGAAGCAGATCTTTTGCTTTGTTCAGGTCAGCTATAATTTGTTCATAAACTGCTTTGGGTTCGGAACGGGTGAATTCAAGCGTAACTGTTGATAGGGGTTCCAGTTGGAGGGGTACTGCTCCGTATTGAGACACTAACCTCAAATATAGATAGGCTCGGATAAAATATCCTTCGCCGAGGGCAGTATTTTTTATGGCAGTGGAAGTTGATGTGCTTTTTGTAGCATTTTGAATCAAAAGATTTGCATTGCCGATCCCTTTGTATAATTCGTCCCACTGAAATTCTGACCTGGCTGTGTTACCATTTACAACGGTTACAATTGAATTGAAAGTTTGGTCATAATTATTCCAGGGTGAATTGGAAGGATCGCCTCCAATTCTGAATTCGTCAGTACCATATTGTGTTGCACAGTAGAACCATTCCCCATTTGTAGGCACACTGAATGCCTGATAATATGATCCCGCTGAAAGTTGAAGTATCCCTTCATCAGTTTTAAGAAATTCAGTGCTTCTTTGTGTTTTTAAAGTTTCCTTCAAAAACTCTTTTTGACAAGAAGGGATAGCAATCACCGCAATTGCAAATGCGATAGCCTTTAAGAGATTAAAATATTTTTTCATATTCTGTTTTATTAAAATGAAGCGTTTACTCCGAGTGTATATCCTGTATTCCATGTATTGCCAACTACATCCATGTCTATAAATTTGATTTTGGATGTTAGCATTCCTGGATTCTGAACCTGAAGGAATACCCTGAGGTCAGACATACCAAGTTTGGCAACAGATTTTCCTCTCAGGTTGTAAGACATAGAAATATTCCTGATCTTCAGGAAGTCTGCATTCAAGTATCCTAATGCAGAGAAGAATGCGTCGCCTGCGGCACCGCCTGCATTGAACACTGGCTTCTGGAATTCTGCATTGGTATTATTCTCGTTGTAGTAATTGATAACCCTGTTCACACTTCTGGCTGCCTGAACTTCACCGCCATAGTTATATTTGTAATTCAATCTGCCATATATAAATACATCGAATGTGAAGTTTTTGTAGGAGAAAGAATTGGTCATGCCTACAACCCAACGTGGACGGGTCCATCCAATAATCTGACGATCATTGTTAGCATCAATTTTATTATCGCCATTCAAATCTTCAACCCTAACACTGCCTGGTGTGAATGTATTGCCATTGGCATTGAATAACTTATATTGATCGATATCAGATTTCTGCCAAAGTCCAAGAGATTTGTAACCATAAATTATTCCAATTGGCTGTCCAATGAACCAATTGTTAGCTATATCATTCTGTTTGCCATTGGCTAAGCTAACAATCTCATCCTTTTGCCAAGATACATTGAGCGTAGTGGACCATGTAAGATTCTGAGACTTTACATTTACAGTTGTTAAACTTATATCTATTCCTCTGTTTGCAGTTTCACCAATATTTGCAAAAGTTGTTGTATAGCCTGTTACCGATGGTATGCTGCGCTGCATGATGAGATCTGTAGTTCGAGACTTATATACATCAATTGATCCAGACAACCTTCTGTCAAGCAGCTGGAAGTCAACACCCAGATTATACTGTGTTGTTTTTTCCCAACCTAGTTCCTGGTTTGCCAGTTGTGAATTTAATATTGTTCCTGCTGTACTTCCGTTATTGATGGGATAAAATAAGGAGATGATAGATCCTTGTGTGGAATAGGGTGATACAGCTGAATTTCCTGTAACACCAGCACCTATTCTAAGTTTTAGATCATTAACCCAGGTTACATTATCCATGAATTTTTCCTGGTTTACCCTCCATGCTAAGGCGGCAGATGGGAACAAAGAATACTTGTATCCATCGGCAAGTTGTGATGCACCATCCTGACGTGCAGAAACAGTCAACAGGTACTTGTCTTTGTATCCGTAGTTAAGTCTTGCCATATATGAAAGCAATTGTGTTTCCACCAGGTTGGATGCTGTTGTCAGCTGACCGGTTACAACACCGCTTGTCAAAGCATTCCAACGCTGACTTTCCAAAGGCACACCATTACCGGTTACGCTTTGTCCATTCAGTTTGTATGCTGTCTGGCTATTCAAAAGGGTCAAGCCAAATGTATGCTCTCCGATAGATTTGTCATAATACAAGAGGTGATCAAGTGTATATGAAAACCTTCTTTCATTGTTTACAGAAGCCCAGCTGGTACTGCCACCATTGGCAACAGAACGAGAGTCTATATAAGCTCCGTTTTCAAATTGAGAGATATCCGGACCAAAGTTCATCCTGTATTTCAGGCCTTTTAGCACCGGAACAATTGAACCCAGGTTCAGCTGTGTATAAATGCTTCCAAAGGTTCTGAGGGTTGTTCTTGAATCCATATTGTATTTCCATTCATCAACCACATTTTTAATGGCATTGTCTCCACCGGGGAAGAGAATACGCTCCCCATCGGCATCATAGGGTAATGCATATGGGAAAATAGACCTGGATGATTCATACAACCCGCCAGCAGGACTGCCAATAGTCGCCACGCCTCTTACAGACTGTCCGAATTGCTGGTTGTTATAGTTGATATTCAGGTTACTTCCCAAGGAGAACCAGCTTGTTGCATTAAAGTCAAGGTTTACTTTAGCAGTATAACGCTCAAAAGACTGTCCTTTGATTGTACCTACATTATTCAGGTAACCAAGTGAAGCATAAGCTTTCAACTTGTCTGTTCCGCCGCTCACACTCAGGAGGTTGTCAGATGTAATAGAGTTCTGCTTAACAATTGCACCCCAGTCTGTAGTAGTTACTTTTGAACCATCCCATGTTCCTGATGCCCATCCTTTTTCAATATTGGCAAATGCAGTTGGATCACCAGTTGCATTAAAGAATACCCTATCAGTTGCCAAAGTTGGTTGATCACCTCTTGGGTAAGTACTTACACCGGTAGTCTGATTTAATCCGGCATAATAATAAGCCCACCTTCTATAGGTAATATAATCTCCAGCGTTGAACATCTTCCTACTGTCGTTCAGGGTTTCTGAAGTAACGTTTGAATTAAAGTTAACCACTACTTTACCGGATTTACCTTGTTTCGTAGTAACGATGATAACACCATTCGCACCCCTGGATCCGAAAATCGCAGTAGCTGAGGCGTCCTTCAATACGTCTATCGACTCAATATCCTGTGGATTGAGGTTGTCGATGCCTCCTGTTGTAAGTGGAATACCATCCACCACAAAAAGGGGAGAGTTGGATGCAGTTAAAGAGCGGACACCCCTGATGTTGATAGAACCAACTGTACCGGGTCTTTCATTGGAAGAGATATCCACACCCGCAACCTTACCCTGCATAGCCTGCACGGCGTTTGTTACTGGCCTTGATTTGATGTCTTTTGAACCGATACCGGCTACAGCACCTGTAACATCCTTTCTTTTTACAGTAGCATATCCTACCACCACTACCTCTTCCAGTCCCTTCGTGTCGATTGCAAGGGAAATAGAAAGGTTGCTGCTGCTCTCAGTGTAGGCAACAGTCTGGCTTAAATAACCAGTAAAGGAAATGTTCAGTGTACCTTTGTCTTTTACATTAATGCTGAACTTTCCTGATGCGTCTGTCAAAACTGAAGTGCCAGACTTCTTGTCTTCGATTACAACGCCCTGAAGGGGTTCCTTTTGTTCATTGGTGATTACACCATCCAACTTGCGGCTTGAAGCATTTTGTGCCTGAACTGTCTGCATCAAAAAGCAGACTAACAAAGCAGCAATGCTCCGCACAAGGTTTTTGAATTTTGCTTGATTCATGTCAGTGATTTTGTTGAATTTTAAGTTTGGGTCTTTAAAACTTAGGTGAACAATTTCAGTTTTTTTTACTTAATGGCATTGTTTGCTTAAAAAAATCAACGCAATCGTTCCCATTTAGAATAAAATTCAATAAACCACCCATTTTTTTAGATGTTATCTCGCAGATAGTGCAGGATAGTTTGGTAATTAAATAATTTTAAATTGTTATCCACTAGTTATACAATGAAACAACTTACGTTCCTCTCTATTTTTATCGTATTATTTGTGTTTCCAAAGGCTCAGGAAAAGGATGATGTAAATACACCTCTTCATCTGCTGCCTGCTAATTATCCTACCCCTTACAAATCTCCGGATAGGGCGCTCATAAAAGGTACGCTGGATAGAGTATTCAATTATCTCAACCATTCAACTCCACCTGTTCTTATCAATAAAAATACCGGTCAAGTTGTAACATCAAAAGATGATATTACTCCTGATGTTATCCTTCAGAAAGGTACCTTCAGGATCACAAGCTATGAATGGGGTGTTGTGTATAGTGCACTCATCAATGCATTCAAACAGACAGGAGATTCTGCTTACATGCAATATGTACGAGACAGGCATGCATTCATTGCTCAATGGTCGCCAGTTTTTCGTGAATTGCTCAATAAAGGCACACTTTCCCTCAAAGATGATTTTCCACTTCGGCAACCCGTGGCACCTCATGCCCTCGACGACGGGGGAGCAGTTGCAGCATCCATGATCCGTTCTCAGCAGCTTGGATTCAGTAGGGGATTGAGGCCGCAAATCGATTTTTACCTGGATTATATTTCCAATAAGGAGTTCAGGTTCGCAGACAATACCATTGCCCGAAACAGGCCACTTGAAAACACACTTTGGCTTGATGATCTCTATATGGCCCTGCCTGCACTGATGCAGATGGGAAAGCTAACGGGAAAAACTGCTTATTTCGATGATGCACTCTTTCAGCTGGAATCCTACGCTTCCAAAATGTTTGTAACAGAAAAAGGATTATTCATGCACGGATGGGTAAATGATATGACAACTCATCCGGCTTTTCACTGGGCGAGGGCTAATGGCTGGGCTCTACTCACCATGACGGAAATTCTTGATGCGTTGCCTGTTAACCATCCCAAGAGAAATTTTGTTCTTACATTGTTTCGCAAACATGTGGAAGGCCTGGTAAAATTGCAGGATGGCACCGGCTTCTGGCATCAGCTGCTTGATAAACCTGATTCTTACCTTGAAACCTCTGCTACGGCTATTTATACTTATTGTTTAGCTAAGGGTTGCAATGAAGGTTGGCTGGATAAACTGTCCTTTGCTCCCGCTGCAGCATTAGGCTGGAATGCGGTTTCTACTAAGGTGAATGCAAGCGGACAAGTAGAAGGTACCTGTGTGGGGACAGGAATGGCTTTCGATCCTGCATTTTATTACCACAGACCGGTCAGCAAATTCGCAGCGCATGGGTATGGTCCTGTTATTTATGCTGCTTCTGAAATGTACAGGCTTCTCGGTAAAGGTGAATTTAAGATAAACGACAGTGCACTGATTTTTTATCCTAACAAATAACAGCCTCCTGGCAAACATACGTGGGTACTATACCTGTTGAACTGATGCGAGTTGCAGCATCTCCCGGCCGTGTGTTGCCGGATAAAACCAATACCGTATCAATGCCAAACTTATTGCCACCGATTATATCAGTATGCAGTGTGTCTCCCACCATAAGGATTTCCTTTTTACTGATGGAACGCCTTGCACGGATTTGGTCATAAGCGAACATAAACATCTGTGAATCGGGTTTGCCAAAACGGATGAATTTTTTTCCTACAATACTTTCTATCATTTTGGCAATTCCTCCGATGGCAATGGAAACATTGTTGCTCCCAGATACCGGATAAATGTTGTCTGTATTGGCTACAATGGCCGGAATGGTGCGCTGTCTGAGGATGTTGACCGTCCGGTTGATGTCATTGAACCAGTCAAATCCTTCATCATCCAGTAAAACGACCGCATTCACCTGATCAATATTGTTGTCATTTATAGCTCCAACAGGTAATGCCTGCAATCCGCTTCTTTCAATGTAATGGGCAGAATCTTCAGTTCCCAGATAAGCAACAATGCCATCATTCACTTTCAGGTCCAGGTACTCTTTGGCAATCATCCCGGATGAAATGATCCGCTCTTGATCAACGGCATGCAAACCCAGCCTGTGATAGGCTTGAGCCAGTTGCATCGGACTCCTTGACGCATCATTTGTTACGATATAATACTCTCTGTCTGTAGCTTTGAGGTACTCGAAAGTTTCTATAATGCCCGGAATCAAGCCGTTATAACTCTTTAAAACGCCGAAGGCATCAAAAAAAACAACCTTGTATTGTTCTACGACAGTACTGAATTTTTCAAGGGTGTACATGTTTCGTAAATTAAATTATTTTTTCGACGTTTCTTCTTTCAACTTAAGTGCCTGGATTATTTTTTCGGGGTCAAAATCCCGGTCTATTGCAGGCAGGTGTATCTCAAGTGCTTCTTTTTTCAGTTTTTTAGCATATTGCTCAGCAAAGAAATAACTGCCATCCTTGATGACATAGTTGAGGATGAAAAAGCGGTAGCTTTCCCTGAGGAATCTGATTTCATTGGCTTTGATGGGGTTGACTTTATGATACTCTTCCAGGAAAATCAGGAAACGGTCTTCCATCATGGTCTGGATATTGTAAGTAAAGACTGTCCGGTCTCCCACATCAGAGCAAATCCTGCTGAAAAAATAAAAATCAAGTGTCCGGTAACTCATCCTGAACCAGTCGTAATCCCATCTGGAATACAATTCCATCTTATCTGTTACCGAAAAATTGCCAATATTCCAGTCGATGAAAACAGGCATAATCTCAAACGTCCCCACATTCCATTTCAGCCTGTTTTTCAGAAACTGGTTGCAATGGTGCCTGATCAGCTCAACCTGTTCCTTTGTTCCAAAAGAATCGCCATCCTGATCAATTTTTTCGAGGAGCGCATGGATATCCGCGCGGAGTGTTTTGGAGGATTTTGGGAAATTGTTGCGGATGCGGGAACAGGCTTTGTGAAACCGCCCTATCTGCCGGCCAAACATTCTGATCTGCTTTTCATCAAGCCTTTTCGGCATCCTTTTATTTACCCGAACCGGATTGTAAAAAACTACCCAAATATCTTCTTTGCCTTGTTTAGAACGGAATGTATATACCCTATTGTTCTTGAGCAAAGATTTACCAATAACATTTTCAAAAGGGTAGAGGAGATTGTTGGCCAGGGTATGGATAAACCGGTGATCCTGCTTGAAATGGTCGTACCTGCCAAATGAAGAAAGCTTGGCAATGACAATATCTCCATCCTCAAAATTGATCCGGTACACATGGTTAGTAGACACCATGGCGCTGATCTCTTCCACTTTTATTATCTTCCTCGAAGCATCAAAACCTTCCCAGGCCTTGTGGATGATTTCGTCATATCCCGTCATAAGCTGTTCATTTCGTTAAATTAAATAATCCAATGTTGATTACCTTTCATCATCCCAATGTAGTGAATTAACTGCAAATTAATATTGTTGAAATCTTTCAGTTGACTCATTCCGGCTTAGATGATTTCATGCAAAAAAAACCACCATAACATATGTTACAGTGGTTTCTTACCCAATATTTCTGTTTTTGTTAATGCATGTTTATTAAACTTTTGCCAACTGAACGCTGTTGATGAGTTCAATTACCACACAAATAAAGAAGCACCTGACTGCTACAATTATGATTACAATCAAATCATGTAATGACAGCTCGCAAGTGAGTTTTGTAAATTGCTGTTGAATGGAAGTGTACTACTGGAAATTGATTTTACCTGAACGCGTCAGCCATCCGAATCACTTCATCCAAGTCAACTCCATGTTTTGTGGGTATTTCAGCATGGGACAATATTTGATCTTTAAGATCTCTCAAAATTGAAATGGTTTGACTTTTGCCTTCTTCTCGTCCTTCTACACGTCCTTCTACACGTCCTTCAATACGACCTTCTACACGTCCTTCATCATAGCCTTCTTCATAACTCTCAATACGCGACCTATTGATATCATAGACAGCAAGGAGATGCCTGTCATAAGCATCGAGTTGAGACTGATTGTAATTGGATGCATCTAGCAATTCAGCGGCTTTGAGCAAGTTGGGATAAACTGATAAATCGAACTTGGTCATATTGCGTATTTTTTCTGGTTCAATTAAAAAAGACAACCACCGGTCTATAGGATCTTCGAAGTTAAAATTACCTATTTTTTTTCTTTTGGCAAGTTCGAGGAATACCAGAGAAAGGCAAGTTCAGAGAATTAAGTTGAGAGAAAAACACATCTCTCAACTCTCATCTCTCAACTTTGTAGAGTTGAAAAAGAACATGAATTGACAATACTTAAAAGATAGATTGGTTGTGCTTCGTCATATAACATTCCTTTCTTATCCGCTTGAAAACAACATCTGCAGTGGGTTTGAGTAGGTCTCGTTTCATAATCCAAAGGTGCAAAGTCACTCAGCACTAAAAAGGTGAAAAACACGGAATATGGGGATATTAAAACGTAAAAAAATGTACACGTTGCATTATTATAAAAGCCTTTTCCTCTCATAATCAAACATTTAAACCGACAGACCACTTGGAGATACTATCAATTAGCATAATGAGGATTTACGTAGCATATGAGCTGAAATAAAAATTTGTTTGATTGGTTTAATTTGATACTTTTATGATATCAAATTAATATCATTTTATGAGTACAGAAAAATTATTCAAGCCATTCTCCGGATATAAAGCAGTGTCTCTGGCAATCGTTCTCTTAGTGATGGGGGTGATTGCATTAATTAATTCAAAGCTCGAAGCCAATGTTTCTTTTACACTAATCGGCATGGGCATAGGGTTGATTGTCACTGCAATTATTATTGTCAAGGGCTTAATGATAGTTGACCCCAACTATGCAATTGTGCTGACTTTCTTTGGGAAATACGTAGGCACTCTAAAAGAAAACGGACTTCAGTTTGTCAATCCTTTGTTTGCAAAATTGAAAGTTTCGCTTAGGTCACAAAGTATGGAAAGCACCAGATTGAAAGTTAACGACAAGCTCGGTAATCCCATTGAAATATCAGCCGTTGTTGTTTTTCAGGTGAGCGATACCTATAAGGCTGTTTTTGATGTTGCCAATTTCAATGAATACATCAAAAACCAGAGTGAAGCGGCAGTCCGACATCTGGCAACAAGTTATCCATATGACAATATTGAAGATGAAAAGGCACATATCACCTTGAGGGATGGTGGACAGATGGTTATCGAAATGCTGGAAGCTGAATTGAGCGAGCGCTACGCCAATGCAGGAGTTATCATCAGGGAAGCCAGGATCAGCCACCTTGCCTATTCTGCAGAAATAGCTGGGGCAATGCTTCAGCGGCAACAAGCTACTGCCATTGTTGCGGCAAGAACAAAAATTGTAGAAGGCGCAGTAGGCATGGTGGAAATGGCATTGGCAATGCTTTCTGAAAAAGACATTGTTACATTGGATGATGATAAAAAAGCTGCCATGGTCAGCAACCTCATGGTAGTGCTCTGCGGCGACAAAGCAGCATCTCCTGTGCTGAATACGGGAACCCTTTATTAATTCTTGATTTTAATACCATGTCACTTACAAAAAAGAATTTTGTTTTGAGAATCAATGAGGAGGCCTATAATGCATTGGCAAAATGGGCAGACGATGAATTCAGGAGTGTGAATGGTCAGATTGAGATGATATTGGATAAGGCTTTGAAAGCATCCAACAGGCTTAAGTCGACACCAGTAAAAAAGAGTAAGCAGCCAAAAACAACATCTGATGTGGGTTTGAGTAAGTCTAATGAAAAGGCACAAGGCACGAGGCACGAGCCTGCCAGCCGAAGGCTGGGCAAGAGTTAACTCATCCTAAAAAAAGTTTACAGGTTCAATGATTAATCCTGGCATTGGTTTACAGTTTTTTTCAAAATACCTTAGAAACTGATATCAACAACAGATACTTTTCCATCCCGGTTATCTGCCAGCATTTCCTGTTTTAAATAGGTAATATCAACTACTGGTGTGGGTGGATCGACAAAAAGGTTGATGAACTCAATCGTAATCTCCTTTTCTTGTCCGAATATCCGTTTGAAAACAACATCTGCTGTGGGTTTGAGTAGGTCTCTTTTCATAACCCAAAGGTTCAAAGTCACTCAGGACTAAAAAGGGGAAAAACACCGGAGTTGGGGGAGATTTTAACGGGGAAATTTCGTACAACTTCTGCTTTGGGTTTGATTAAGTAGAATGGCGAGGCTTAATCAGTCGATTCTTAATGAATTAAGGCAGTTTTCAACCCTTTCTTAAAAGACAATCGGCTGTCTAGAGGGCAATCATATTAATAAGTTAGTTAATGCGTAATCTGATCATAAACATTGCTTTATTTTCTGCACCTATTTTGTAACCTATCTCGTAACCTGATTTATCACCTAATTCCTACATTTTATTCTTTGTGTCTAATAATTTCAGACTTTAAATAATTGTAATTATTAGAAAAAAAAATCGCAATGAAAAAAATCAACATTCTTTTTTTATTTACCTTTTTATCGGGATTTGTAAACTCGCAAGAAATTAGATACATCCTTAAGGAAAGGGTGTTAAACAATGGAGAGAAAACCAGTGATACAATATGGCAGGTTCAAAAAATAAGTACCCGTATTGATGAAGAAAATAAAGTTATTAATGACACTACATGGGTTAAATTGGGCAAAAAAGCTATTGTTCAGCCATTGAGTCATGATTCAAAGCCAACAATTTATTCAAACGTTGTAAAAACAAATAACGTTTTTTCAAAAGGAAGAGGATTAATCGGAATTTTAGGAAAATCATCTGTAAGTATTGGCCTAGGTGTTGATGCAATAAAACTAGGATACTTCATATCAGATAATCAAGTTTTAGGAGGGGGAGGGCAAATTAGTTTTGGTGAAAATGCAGGTGTTAATTTAAATGCATTTTACCGAACATACTTTGGAAATAACGTCAATGGTAAAATTTGGGGTGAATTTAGCAGTGATTTAATTTCAATCCAAAGTCAAAGTTCATTCGGCATAGGTTTAGGCGTCGGATATACAAGTGTTTTAAATAACTATTCTGCTTTTGATTTTGGACTTAAATATCAAAAGCTTGGCAAATTTAATGGTGAAATGTTTTTGAATTTTGGTTTAACCTTTTTCATTGGAAACTAGAATTTTTAAACATCGGGTTATAAAAAAAGTATCTTAATTATAATTGAAATTTAAATTCAAATGGGAAATGAGTAAATTGTTGTTACATGTTAATAATCCAATCCGAAATCACCTACTTCGCAACACATTAATAAAAAAGGAACCATACAGGAAATTGTGTGGTTCCTTTTTTACATTCTACTGTGATTAGAACTATTTTAAATATTGTGCAATTTGCATAACAACATCCAATTCAACTCCATATTTCAAAGCTATTTCTTCACGCGATAATTCTCCTTTAAGCAGCTCTTTGATAATCGGGACTGATAAGTTTAGGCCTTTTTTGATGCCACGTTCTTCGCCACATTCTTCGCCATCTTCATGCCCTCTGTCATAGCTCTCGATGTTTGACCTGTTTATGTCGTAAACTGCGAGGAGGTGTCTATCGTATGCATCAAGTTGCGCCTGGTTGTAATTGGATTCATCCAACAATTCAGAAGCTTTGAGCAGGTTTGGATAAACTGATAAATCGAACTTGGTCATATTGCTAATTTTTTCAGGCTCAATTAAAAACGATAACCACCTGTCTATAGGATCTTCAAAATTAAAATTACCTAATTTTTTCCTTTTTGCAAGTTCGAGGAATACCAAGTTGATGCCTGCAATTTCAAATTCCGGATCTGTCCGGTCAATCATTGTTGCACGATGCAACCATTTTTGAGAATCGGACTTGATGTTGTGATTGATAATACTCAAAAGATAGATCGGTTGTGCATCATTATAAGACATCCCTTTTTTGAGCTGTTGTCCGTAAGCTTTAGCTGCATACATCAACGCCCGCTGGTTAAACCCATCGTGATGTATCAACTGCATTTCAATGATGAACTGCTGCTTCTTGGTATCCATACAGCGCACATCCACAATTGAAATTTTACCGTCACTGACATCCGGAAACATTTCCTGGGGCAGGTATTCCAGGTCTATTACAGGATTAGGTGGATTGATAATCAGGTTGATAATCTCAATCGTGATATCTTTTTCCTGCCCGAATATTCTTTTGAAAACCGGATCAGCTGTGGGATTTAATATCTTTCTTCTCATGACCCAAAGCTGAAAAGAAATTCAATAGTAAAAATGGGGAAAACACCGGAATCACGGGAGATTTTAACGGGGAAATTATGTTCGAATTTCCTATACAGCACCATGGACTTTAAGAAAAAACTGATACAGTAAATATGTTTATAACGAGAAACTATAGAGAAGTGACTTCGGATTATTTGGATCAGATTAATTAGTAAACATCTCATTCAAAATGTGCCCCTTCAGACTGTTCTGGAGGGTTTTTTTGTATGTCTACCTGAAATAATGATCTTATGGTGGTTTTTAATAATGTATAAGTCCTTGTTATTGAACATCAAAAAATCATGTCTCTTTCATTGATAGTTTTGTCGGCTAAAATTGAGTTACAGTCTCATATAAATCGTAGATTCGACTGAAGGGAATGCCTCAAAACCCTGCAACACTATGAAATTTTACAAAGCACCCTGGCAAATTCTTATTTGCTTGATCTCAACATTTTGTCTCACATTAATCAATCCTGCATGCTCTCAAGAGGAGTTACTTTCTGTTGGTTCAGAAGGGGAAATGACCATTTTGGGAGGAACTGATTTCAGCATCGACAAGCTGGTGATTACGCCATTGCGGGATTATGCCATTCGCAATAACACTGTCTCAATAACCAAAAGTAAACTGTTTACGTCTGGAAGGACCATTTCCAGCACTTATCAGTTTGAGCATAACCCCAATCCATTTACTGGGAAAATCATGGTGGGTTTGCAGGAAAAAGCTACTGAGTCCCATTATAATATACAGCTATTTGATAACTCAAAATGGACTCCAATAGAATCAGAGCTTGTTGGTTTCGGAAGGAAAACAATGATGGGCGATGTGTCCAAAAGTAAAATCACAAGAGCTATAACTGTTGCAGAAACTCATTCCTCCAAGAGCTTTGAGATTATTACAAATCCGGCAGTGAACAAGGTGATATCAGTTAGCATCATGGAAACTGGGGAATATTTTGTTTCCACCAATGATGGTAAAACAATTTTAAGCCTGAAGCTGTCTCCAGGAGTTCATCAAATCTCT
Source organism: Chitinophaga pinensis (assembly GCA_945862385.1). Taxonomy (GTDB): domain Bacteria; phylum Bacteroidota; class Bacteroidia; order Chitinophagales; family Chitinophagaceae; genus Pollutibacter. Next base: position 60,688 of record CAMAXV010000014.1, on the reverse strand, counting down.
CTTTCCCAACTAGCTCATTCCACCTATTTACTCTCCAACAGAAAACAAACCGAGAAATTCATCCTTTAACCGCTACACCATGAAAAAAGCACTACTGCTGCTCCTAACAGCTTTTTCTTTTCAATTGATACAAGCCCAGGTGGGTATTGGTACAAAAACACCAAATCCTTCAGCCATGCTGGAAGTGAAAGCAACAAATAGGGGAGTCTTGATTCCCAGGCTTACAATGACTCAAAGGAATGCCATAAAAAGTCCAGCCAATAGCCTTCTGATATACCAAACCGATAATACACCCGGTTATTACTATTTTGCTTCTGGTGTTTGGACAAGACTAGCTACAGGAACAGGATCTGGAACAGGTCCGACCTACACCTTTGCCTCCCCGCTGTTGCTAACTGGAACAAACGTCAATTTACCGCAAGCAGGGGTTTCATCCAACGGATACCTCTCATCAGTGGATTGGAATACATTTAATAATAAACTTTCAACAGCATCAGCAGCATCAACATATGCTCCAATTGCCTCACCCACATTTACAGGAACTGTGAGTGGCGTAACAAAATCAATGGTGGGGCTGGGAAATGTGGATAATACCAGCGATCTAACTAAACCAATTAGTTCTTTAACTCAAGCCGCATTGGATGGAAAAGCATCACTTTCTTCTCCAGGATTCTCAGGAACTCCCACAGCACCAACACCTACAGTTGGTAATAATTCAACACAAATAGCTACTACGGCTTTTGTGAATGCTGCTATTTCAACTATTTCTACTCCTGATGCAGATGCATCTACAAAAGGAAAGATTCAATTGGCTGGGGACTTATCTGGATCAGCTGCACAGCCAACTATTGCTGCAGGATCGGTCACTTCTTCTAAAATTGCAGATGGAAGCATAACTGATTCTAAAGTGGCAAATGGTATTAGCAAGTCGAAGGTTGGTTTAGATCAAGTGGACAACACCAGTGATCTCAATAAGCCTATTTCAACTGCTGCCCAGCTTGCCTTAGATGGGAAAATAAGTTCAAATGCGGCAATCACAGCAGGCACAAAAACAAAGGTGAGCTACGATGGCAAGGGGTTAATTATAGCTGGGGAGGATGCCACCACCTCGGATATAGCAGAAGGTAGTAATCTTTATTACACTGATTCAAGAGCACGTTCTTCAATATCTTTTACAACAAATGGGAATACTGGGGCACCAACGTACAATAATCAAACAGGTGTTTTAAATATCCCTATGCCTACAAATCAAATCTATTCCCTAGATTATCCAGAAGGAATCAATGGGGAATTTGTATTCCTGGAATTAAGTAAACTTAAATCATACACAGTCCCACAAGGCTATAACTTTTATGTCACAGGAGAGTCTGATTATTCCGTAGTTTCTGTTAATCGAGTTAACTACGCAAAATATGTGAAGGGTTTTTTTAGCACTGTTGGATTGGTTTTTGGAGAAAATGCTGAAATAACAGCAGAAGCAACCGGTGACATTGTAACTGACAATAAATACTTAATATCAGGTGTGATTGTACCTAAGACAAATAATATAATCATCATCAACGAAATGATTACAGCTGCAAATCCCTATGTTGTTCCTGCCGGAAAAAAGCTTGTTTTGAAGGGAGTTTGTGGCTTTGATTTTAAAGTAAATGGAATAACAGTTAAGTGGGGAGTTAATAGTAATTATTGTCTGCCTTCCGGTACTATCATTTCAAGTGATACAGGTATTTCCCTCATAGGATCTAATTATCCAAGTGGTGTGACGGGAATAAATGGCTACTTAATCAACAATTGACAGTGAAAAATAGTCGATATTTTGGACGAAAATGCTTAATTTGGAAATTGAAAGCAAATAAGTTTTAACCAATTTGTAAGTAGCATACTTTTTATGAATGAGGAAAAAAGTTTTCTTATTAAAGGATTGTTTTCCGGAATTATATTGGGTTTTTTTATAGCACTAACTTCCATTTATCTTTATGACGGAGATTACATTTTTCCAATTTGTCTTTTTTTAATTTTATTATTAGCTGAGTTCAACTGATAAGTGCAATTTTTAGAAACAAATCGCAAAATGCTTTAATAGTTATTTTGTCCAAAAAATAAGGGTTCGATACAGTATGGGACTCAATCACCAAAGAAATGCAATAAACATCTAATATTATGAAACGAATATTTGAGTTATTAATCCTTAATTTATTTTGTTTACTAGTTCATACAAATATTTATGGTCAAGTAATATTAGATAATAATTTTAAGTGTATTTTTTCCGAAATCCCAAGTCGAGGTCATGGCTTAACAAATGGAGTTATTACATTTTTTATTGATGCAAAATCAAGAGATTTATTAACAACTGAACAAGAGCATGAATTTTTACTTAATTATAGAAAGACTAAGGATAATTTATATTATTCGACTGGTAAAAGAGGAAGTTTATTTTATTATGAGATTGTGATACCTGATTCTTTTTTTATTTTACAATTAACTAGTACGGTGAATGATACTATTTTTAGTAAATATTCAGTGGCGCTCCTTAACGAAGTGCGAAAAAATAGAAATTCGGATTATCCAATCTATTTTATAAGGAAAAATCGAAAGGAATGTACTTACTAAGTGTGTACCCGAACTATAGCAATTACTTTGGGATTATATCATAACAATCACTTAATTGGAGATTTTCTTTTAATTAAGATTAATGTGTTTATATTGTATATAATTATAAGAGTATTGACATCAAATAACGTTGTAGACTATACCTAGTTATTTGATTTTAAAGGACCTAAAGTGAAATCTTGGATTTGAAAGGTGCACTAAATTTTCTAATGTGTTTGCATGTTCATAATTGAATTTTAATTTAAATAAAATTATTCACCTAATTACTGGTCTTCTATTTGGCGAGTACTACTCAAAATATTTTAATTAATTCTTCGTTATATTTAAAAAAAATGATGTACAAACACCTAATTTTTGCTTTTTTCGTTCAGATTTTTAGTAATTCTTTAATAAAAGCTCAAACATCAGTGGAAGAATATAATTACCTGACTAAGGGGTATAAAATATATCAGGAATCTGGAATTGATATTAAACAGGGTTATTCAGACGTATCAGTAGATATTATTGAAGTTGGGAATAGACGAGCTGAATTAAAAGCCTTTATCAAGTTGTCAATTAACAAACCCGTTGCATACTTACTAATATATTCATATAGAAACTCATTAAACGAATTGCAAAAAGAATATATATGTGTACCACACCCAGAATCAAACAATGATATAAAAAATCTATTTTGGGGTCAATTAGAAAAATCAGGAGACACCGCGGCAAGATTAAGAATAATATCCTTTATCCTAGGCATGAATTTAAATTGGTATAAATGATCAAGAATAAAATTACTTCCATTTTTGTTTATGAATATTTTATGACATTTTTACATGTTTCAACAATTATAGTATTTGTAATCTTTGCGTATATCAAGGAATACAAAGAAAAAAAGTATGAAATAATCAGGGATGGTAGTTTTACTATTTATATAGATACGACTAATTATTAGTGTAGTCCCCCACCCAATCTCCCAGGTGGGGGTTTGTTTTTAGTTCAAATACCAACTCTGTCTTCCTTCCAATGCCCATTTGATCTCCTCAGACAGGCTGAATGCATTGACAGAACGTTCCAGGAAGCTATCGATGTAGCTGTTCTTATTCACCCCTGTAAACAGGTTGTATAGCCTCCAGAGGTTGATGTTTCCGTTTTCATCCCTGCAGAAGCTCCCATCCCGATAGAAATCTTTGACAACAGCTCCCATCTGCTGATCTCCAAAGAGCATCGGAGTGATGTTCTTTTTCATTTCCAGTGGAAGATGCTGGAACATCCTGCATTTCCCCACCAATTGCGCAAATTGTTCCTCCGTAATGGAATAGTTAGCCAGGGATTTCAGGTGTTGTAGATGGTTGTTTTCATCATACCGCTTCATCATGTCCATTACAGCTGCTCTGAGCATTCCTGCTGATCTCACTCTCACTTTGTCAACATACCCATCAGACCAGACACACATATTCGTACACACCTTGTTCTGAAATCCCATAAACAGCTTGAAATGCTGGTCGCTCTGGTTTGAACGGGCATACAAATTATCCTCGTTGTAAGCCTTAACACCTCCTATGGATAGGCTGAGCGTGTTTCCATCTATTTCAGCTTGTATGCTGGGGATTTCAATGACAAAAGCCATTCGCTCGTAATAAAGGGTTTTCTCCCATGGATGGAGGTCTTTAGCTTGTTTATCCTTAGCCTCTGGGATTCTGCCCTTAATGGGATGGGAAAGCCTTACAGCTGGATGGAGAATAGTTTCCCCTCTGAACAGGTCATAGGTGATGCTTTGAACGGATTCAATGAATTCCACATGGGAAATGAGCGTTTCATTGTCCTTCACAAACACAGGAATAATGTGTTCCGTCCTCATTTCTTCCAGGGTGGATTCAATTGTGTTCGCTTCAATGAAATAAGCTCTTTTTGGTGTTGTGGATATTGTATCCGGCACTACTATTGGTAACAAGGTTTCAGTGGTTTCCATTGCTATTTGGTTTAATGTTTAAAATGGGAGTTTTTAATTCTGATTCAGGCGCGGTCATAATGAGCTCTCTCTTTTTCCTTTCATATTCAGGCTTTAATGTCTGCTGAAATTGAGGAAACATCCTGTACAGATCTAACAATTCCTGTATAGAGGAACATCTGCCAATTCTGTCAGATATGCCATCACTATTTATTTCTTCCCCAGATTGACACCAACTGAGGATCATTCTGCCTGTTTCTGGTGAAATGACAAATTCTGGGAGGTTGACAAACAAGCCTGTTCTGTCTTTGCTTGCTCTAGCCATGTGTTTGTCATTGATGATTTCAAAAGCCAGGGTGAGCTCGTATTCATATCCTTCCCTGATTTCATCATCCAATCCCGCTTTCTCCACCTTTGTTCTGTTTCCTTCTGTAATCAGGTTGTAAGCCTGCTTCTTTCTGTTGGTGGTTATGATGTGGCAATGGGATTGAACAATCCTGTTAAGCCATTTCTGATAGAGTGGTGTGGCTTTTGCCCAGTCTTGATATCTTCCACCCAAAGCATTTTGGTATTCAAGAATTCCTCCTTGACCCTTCCAGACATGTGTAATGGAATCAATGATGATGAGTTCCATGCCTGCCTTCTCGCAGGTGTCAATTGCTTGAATGTACCTATCTGGACTAAATGGAGCATCAAGCCTGAGCGTCTTAAACGGACCAAGGTTGGAATAAAGAGAGGCTGAATCGTTCTCTGTGTCAATTACAGCTATCTTCTCCCAATCACCCGTAATTCCGTATGCCAGGAGTAATGCGCTGTAAGTTTTTCCAAATCCTGAAGGAGAAGCAATGTTCATTTTAATCTTCACCTTCTTTCGTGAAGCTGTTTGTAGTTGCATAAAAAATTGTTTTAATGTGTGTTACAATTCTCCCTCATCAGCAAAGCTGTAATAAGTTCCTTCTGAAGGAGATACAATGATGTGGTCTACCAGGTTAATGTCCATGAACTTGCAAGCAGACTGAATTTTCTTTGTCAGCTCAATATCTGCCATTGATGGTTTGAGGTTTCCTGAAGGATGATTGTGTGCTATTATCATGGCACATGCCAGGGATTTAAGTGCTACCGCCATAATAATTCTGATGTCTGCTACGGTGCCTGTAATTCCTCCAGTAGAGCAAAGGAAGCCTCCTAATGGAATATTAGCCTTGTTCAAATACAACACAACAAAATGTTCCTGTAAGGCTATGGTGTCCTTTGGAAAGAAATCCAACACTTGTTCATAGGCTGAATTAGAGGATACAACAGGAATAGTGCTTTTATTCAGGGGAAAATAGCTGACATTGATTTCTGCCATTTGTGTCATATATGTGTTATTGAGGAATGAATAAAAAAAGGGGACCAGCTTTTTACACTGATCCCCAGGGATGCTCCATAACCACAAGGGTCTTCTTGTCTCACAGTCTTATGTAGCGGCTAATGGAATGTTTCCTTGTGTTATGAAAACCCACTGCTGTTGCTTGACAAGATTTGGTCCCTGTGTCTGAAGCTCCAATTAAGCCATAGACATTTCCTGCACCCTTGTATGCCCTACCAGATCCTGAGAATCCTTTGGTCTGTAGGCATAGCTATGTTGCAATGTCATCACTTCCCCAGTGCGCTGGTTGGTGAATTCATATTGAGGAACAATCACCTTAACGATTTCCCCTTCAATCTTCTGTCCAATGAGCATTTTAGCTACATCCATTGTTCCTGTGAATGGAATAGTGCATCTCCTAACTGTAGCGTAATAACGCTGTGTGGTCTGGCTGAGAACAAGCTCCACTCCTCCAGAGATTTCAAGGACAGGAAAAGTTGTTCCATCTTTCTTTACCCTCTCAAGGGCGTTTGTTACTGTTACCATTTTAATTTGGTTTTTGTGGTTAATGAAAATGAGTCTCCTAACATCCGAGCCTAGGAGGATGTATCGGGGTGCTCAGGATGTAGGAGGGGTTTTGATTGGGATTGAGCTGTTCTCTCATACACACAGAAGTCTAATGGAAAATGTTATAACCGGCAACTGTTATGGGGGGGTATTAATCAGATTGATTAAAGGGTGGGGGAGTGTTTTAAAATGACTGCCATTTAAAATTTTGGAATGGAATGCTATATTAAGAATAATGGGTAATTTCTCCGTCAATTGGAAATACAAATCATGTAGGATGTATCTGCTTTGTAGAACTGTCTCATACATAAGACAAAAAAGGAGTTCTAAGCATGAGTGTTTTTATCCTATTCTATCCTTCTTTTGCCGTGGTTTTCTTGAAAAGTATGCAAATTGTATGCAAATAAAAAAACCACTTACAAGTTTAATCTCATAAGTGGTTGATTATCACGTGACCCCGTCAGGATTCAAACCTGAAACCTTTTGATCCGTAGTCAAATGCTCTATTCAATTGAGCTACGGGGCCTTTTTTCCCGATTGAGTGCCGACAAATTGCCGAAGGCAATTGTCTGCATCCAGACATTTTGCGGAGCAAAATCGTCTGGACTACGGGGCCGATGGGGTGCAAATATACGAAAAAATTTAATTCTCAAATACTTTAGACCTTAGATTGTATGCTGATAATTTTTATTTTATCCAAAATTCGCATCACAAAATAAGTTGGATCCCACTCAAACCTCTTCACCGCAAACTTGGCCCTGGTTGGGTAAAAATGATGGTTGTTCTGAAATAATTCTCCAAGCAGGAAAATACCCCACTTCTCGGAATTCCTGGAATGGTCTCCATTGTCGAAATTGGCATAGCCATATTTATGTCCTACCCAGTTCACAATAGCCCCCTGAACTGGCCCCATTAAAATGTGTACCGGAATAAGCAGGTACCAATACCAGGCTGGTGCAAACAAAATGTAAATACCTATATACACCGCTACCCAGGCTATACGGGTAATCATGTTGTCTCCTATTTTATCCATCCATTTCCACACTGGCAGGTATTCCCGGGTGAATTTTTCAAGTGGAGCAATCTGGTTGTGGACAAACGAATTGTAAATATTCCGGGTATGCAGCATCATGTGCCAGATATCCTTAAAAAAATGGGGGGAATGGGGATCCTGTTCGGTATCACTGTATGCATGGTGCATCCTATGCATCACTGCATAAGCGCGTGGAACAAGGTATGATGAACCCTGGAAAAACCAGGTTAGGAAATAAAAAGTCTTTTCCCAAAAAGGATTGGTCAGATACATCTGGTGGGATGCATACCTGTGAAGGAAAAATGTATGGAAGAAAAGCGAAAAAAACCAATGGATAAGGAAAAACGATATGATTATGGTCATGAATTAAATTGTTATTGCAAGCTACTCGTTTAAGCCCAAATAGCGCTACAATTGTTAGCCAAAATAGCAGAATGAAGTGTTACAGATTACACAAAATAGGTGTGCTGTAACCATCAATAATCAAATCGCATGAATGCTTCGAGTGCTGCATATTGTGGTAATCCGAGCCTGTCAAACAATGCTGCCGTTCCTGAATTCCTGTCTTCCGCACGCTGCCAGAACTCCCTGCTGTCGGAGCCCTGAAATACTACGCCGTCTTTCTGCGACTGGTGAATAAAGATGCCGTTGCGTTTTTGTATGACCTGATCGGGACTCATCGGTATAGACATGTCGATATCCCACAAATCCCACTCTGCCCAGGCTCCTCTGTACAACCAGAGCCTGCAATCAGCTACGGCAGGATCATTTTCTGCTTTCAATTGCTGGAGTGCAGCATACATGACATCGAAGCATACTTTATGTGTTCCGTGTGGATCTGCAAAGTCTCCTGCTGCAAAAATCTGATGTGGACGAACTTCCCGTATAAGTTCTTTGTGTAGCTGGATATCGGCATCCGTGGGCGGATTTTTCTCAATCAAACCTGTTTCATAGAAAGGCAGGTTCATAAAATGAATGTGTTCATCCTGAACGCCCACATACCTGCATGTAGCCCTGGCTTCTGTTCGGCGTATCATCCCTTTGATACTTCGGATCTCATGTGTGTCTTTCTGATGGGGTGTCTTGGTTTTGATGAATGCAGCCGCATCCTGCCAGATGGTTCCGGCCCTGCTCTTGTCTATCTCAAAAAATCCATCGAACTCTACCGCAAAATCAATCTGTCGCATCACAAACTCGTCGCTTACCGCAATGTTGCCTGAGGTTTGATAGCCTACATGTACCTCATGTCCTTGCTGAACTAACCTTATAAAAGTACCACCCATGGAGATGATATCGTCATCAGGGTGAGGGGAGAATATAATCACCCGCTTAGATGCAGGATTTCTTCTTTCGGGATGGCGGGGTACTTCTTCCATGGGTTTGCCTCCGGGCCAACCTGTAATGGTATCCCTTAATCCATTGAACACGCGGAGGTTGATGTCTGCAACTGATCCGTGTTTTTCCATTAAATCCGCCAATCCGGCATTCAGATAATCTTCCCAGGTAAGTTGCAAAAGTGGCTTCTGCTGTGTCATGGCCATGCTGGTGACAGCCTTTCTGATCAGCTTCTCCGTCCATTCAATTTCACCAGCCAACCAGGGCGCTTTGAACCTGGTTAGTTCCTGTGCAGATGCCTCATCAAGGTGGAAAACGCAGTTGGGGTGTTCCTGCAACAAGGTGGCAGGTATGTTTTCAGTGATGTTTCCTTCAATGGATTGTGCAACAATACCTGACTTCCCGGCGCCAAATGCCAGTAATACAATCTTTTTTGCCTGTAAAATGGAGCTTATGCCCATCGTAAGGGCCAGCCTGGGTACCTGTGAGATATTGTCGAACTCATAAGCATTGGCCAGTCGGGTATTGTTGTCCAATGCAGCAACCCGCGTTACAGAACTTCTGCTAGATCCTGGTTCATTGAAGCCGATGTGTCCGTTTAATCCTATGCCAAGGATTTGTATGTCTATCCCACCTGCGTCTTTAATGGACTGCTCATAGGCCTGGGCGTAAGTAAAAGATTGTGACTTGGTAATGGTACCGTCAGGGATATTTATATTCTTTGGATCAATATCCACATGAGCAAAGAGCTGCGTTTTCATGAACCTGTGGTAGCTCTGACGGGCATCCGGCTGCATGGGGTAGTACTCATCCAGGTTAAATGTAACTACATTGCGGAAACTCAGGCCTTCCTCTCTATGTAACCTGACTAACTCTGCATACAAGGTTTTTGGCGTAGACCCCGTGGCCATGCCCAGCACACAAGGCTTTCCCGCTGCCTGTTTTTCCCTGATCAAAGCTGCTATCTCAGCAGCAATCTGCCTGGCAGCAGTCTTGCCATTTTCATGAATTTCTACGGCAATCTTTTCAAATGCATCAATCATGTTAAGTTGGTTGTTGGTTAAGGGCGACTGACTTTCAAAAATAATTAAAAATGTTAATATAATTATTGCGCTTCCACACCACAATCAACTAATTCAGCCTGATTTCGAAAATTTCAGGCCATAGTTTACCTGTTATATATAGTGTTTTTTTCTTCGGATCAAAAGCGATGCCATTGAGTACCGCTCCATTGTCTGTGGCAGTTGTGCCTGGTTTACTTAAATAAGAAAGGTCTGCTTTGCTGTTTTTAACCAAAAAATCCTGCAGATTAATTATACCTGCAACAAAACCTGTCACGGGATCTATCTTTAATATATAGTCATACTGCCACCTGTTGGCATAAATATAGCCATCAATCATTTCCAGTTCATTCAGGTTATTAACCGCTCCATACTGGTCTCTAATGCTTAAAACCTTATTCAGCTTCAGGGTTCCGGGTTGAACAAAATAAAGTTTATCTGAACCTTCACTGATAATAAGCTGATTGCCGTCGTTGGTAATGCCCCAGCCTTCACCACTCCAGGGCAGCGTGGCTAGCTTTTGGAATGGCTGTTTTCTGACATCCCACAGGTAAACTTCATGATTCTGCCAGCTGAGCTGGTATAATGTATCGTGCAGAACAGTCAAACCTTCAGCAAAAATGTTTTTATCAAGGTTAATTCTGCTGCTTACTTTCCCGCTGCTGATATCTACTGCCCTGAGCGAAGATTTTCCTGTCAATCCAGTGCTCTCCAGTAACTGTCCCTTATAATATTCCAGTCCTTGTGTAAATGCTGCAGTGTCGTGGGGGAAAGCATTCAGAACGGTATAGGAAATCACCGAACTGGCTGGAACAGCTTGCTCCTGACTTGTTTCACCTTTGTCTGAGGGTTCGGATTGTTCCTGACATCCCATCACCAAAGCCAATATGATTAAATAAATCCAATCTTGTTTTTTCATCTTCCAAATGTCTTAATATTTCCAGAAATAATAATAGAATGAGCGTTAGCATTTATTTAACGCCCATGTAAAATAGTCATAAAATTGTCTTGGCTACTTGCTTTTCCCGGATATGATGTACATATTTACATGCCGATAGCTGTGTCTCAACAGCATGTAATAGTCCAATCCTTCCGAAAGCCTCCAATCAATTCAATACTCTCTGAAAAGCTCATACCAAAAGGTAATTATGAGGCTTTTCCTACTATCCATCATCATTTTTTTATCATTGGGTTCGGTCCTTGCTCAAAAGGTCTGTAACACACCCGGTTATACTCTTCCGGAAATTAAAACCGGCAGCAATGCTCCTGGTCCGGAAAAGGTAATCACCATCCCGGTAGTAGTGCACGTTTTATACAATCAATCGAAAGAAAATATTTCTGACCTCCAGATACTGTCGCAAATTGAAGCATTGAACGCAGATTTCAGCAGAAAAAACAGCGATTTCCTCAAAGTTCCTGCTGTATTTGCTTCCCGGGCTGCCAATACCGCTATTCAGTTTGAACTGGCAAAAACGGATCCAATGGGGCGGAGTACCTCAGGCATCGTTCGAAAGAAAACTTCCAGGATCATGTGGTCAGACGACAATAAAATTAAGTCCGCTGCCAGTGGTGGCAGCACAGCATGGGATTCCCGTCAATACCTCAATGTCTGGATCTGTAATACCGTACCCGGATTGTCTGGTTATGCTACATTCCCGGGCTGCGACGCTGCCCTGGACGGAATCGTTGTTCGCTATGATGCTTTTGGAACTTCTGGAGTAGTTGTTGCACCTTACAACCTGGGGCGTACCATGACACATGAAGTTGGACACTGGCTTGGACTCAAACATCTTTGGGGTGATGGTCCGTGCGGAGATGACGGCATTGAAGACACGCCCAAACAAAGGGGAAGTAACTCCGGTGCACCTGTCTTCCCCAGGCTCACACCATGCAATGGTAGTATAGATGGAGAAATGTTCATGAATTACATGGATTTCACCAATGATGAAGCCATGGGGATGTTTACAGCCGGACAAAAATCAGTTATGCGTGCCCAGTTTGAGCCAGGGGGTAAAAGAGCATCAATTCTGAATTCGAGAGCACTGGAACAATCATGGAATACCAGCATGCAGTCAGCAGTGGTTCCCCAGGCGGATACAAAAGTGGTGAATGTGTATCCCAATCCGTCTCGTTCAGGTAAAATAAACCTGCAGGTGAGCCAGAATACCGGTATCAACGGCATGCATTATGCCATTATTTCCTCAGGCGGACAAATCATGAAATCCGGACATCTGGAATCAACCCAAAAAGAAATAGATACCAGAGTACTTCAGCCGGGTGTTTATCAGATCAGACTTACAGACGCGGGTACCACTTTATTTACCAAGTTCGTTGTGCAGTAATTTCAGTTTTTCCTGATCAGGTAATAAACACAAGTCGTAAAAAAATTACGCAGTACAGGAATTTTCCTTAACCAGGTAAATTGTTCCCTTGGTTGCCAGCCAAATTTAAAACGGTAAATGGGATTAATCAGGTAGTGGGTAGAGGCAACAATGGAGTAGCCACCTGCAAGGGCAAGTTTTTCAAAGCGCTCAATGGAGATGCCAGTCGATTTAATCTCCAGCAATTCTGTAATGGTAGATTCATATTCACCACCAAGCCTGAGGATAGTTCTATATAAAAGTGTGGGCAAAAGGTGAAAATAGGGTAGCACTGATAAGAAACGGTTTCGGCAAACCTGCTGGTGACCGCCATGGGGCATTTGCCATGGAGGAAATCCGAAATAAACCACACCGCCAGGTTTGAGAAACTGTTTCATATAAAGGATGAACCTCGATTGATCCGGGATGTGTTCTATGACATCTTTGAGGATAATGATATCGAACTTTTCCCTGTAATCCTGCAACGCAGCTTCTTCGTAAATATTGAGGTTGATTATTTCTGCCTGTCCCGACTGGATAAATTCAGCTAAAAAATTCCGGGCATGATTTGACTTGTCCACATCCAGTTCAATACCCGTAGCCTTGCATCCCATTTCCAGGAAAGGCAGGAGCACACCACCGTCTCCGCATCCAATATCCAACAAGTTCATTTCTTTATGAACCTCAATAGAATTGTTTATAAAAGGTAAAACGTATGCCCTGGCATTGTCTACCTGCTGTGCAAATCTTACGTTGGGGTCTAGATGTTGAATCAGAGCCATAGTTCAGTTGAAGTGACTTAACTTTGCGCAAATGTACAAACAGATTATGGAAGAAGTGACAGGAAGCTTCGCAGAAGGCAGGGTTTTGCTGATGGATAAGCCGCTGGCATGGACATCCTTCGATGTTGTTAAGAAAATAAGGACGCTTATCAGGGTAAGTAAAGTAGGGCATGCCGGAACTCTTGATCCCCTTGCAACAGGATTACTGATCGTTTGTACGGGCAAGTTCACCAAGAAGATCAATGAATACATGGCAGCAGAAAAAGAGTACACAGGTACCTTTACGCTTGGTGCATCAACACCAACGTTTGATCTGGAGAGTGAACCCGTATTCAAATCGGCAGTAGATTTTCTGACGCCGGAAATGATCCATGTTGCAACTATCCCCTTTACCGGAGAAATCATGCAGGTACCTCCAGCACATTCCGCCATCAAAAAAGGAGGCACTCCTTCTTATATCCTGGCGAGGAAGGGCAAAGAAGTGATAATGGAGCCCAGAAAAATTACGATCAAATCATTTGAGGTAACAGCTATTGAATTACCGGTAGTTCACTTCAGGGTAATCTGCTCAACGGGTACTTATATACGCAGTCTTGCAAACGACTTTGGAGAAGCTTTAGGCTGCGGAGGATACCTGTCTTCCTTGCGCAGAACCAGAATCGGTGAATTTTCTGTTGATAATGCATTGGGAATCAATGATTTTATCGAAAAATACGGCTTCCAGGATTTGAAAAGAGCGAATGCCTAAAAAGCTGAACATTTCAGATTCTTAATTGTTTGTTAATACGAAAAAGCAATCTTTGCTTATCAGTTCTTAATTTTGCACCATAAACAACTGCTTATGCGATTTTTCAAGTATTTTCTAACGCTGACCATATCACTATTGGTCACGAGTCTCATCCAGGCACAGGTAACAACAAGTTCTATGGGTGGATCCATTCGTTCTGCTTCAGGTGAGGCCCTCTCAGGCGCATCTGTAAAGGCAACACACCTCCCAACAGGAACTGTTATCTCGGCCATGACTTCTGTCAATGGTCGTTTTTCATTTTCAAACATCCAGCCGGGTGGACCATACACGGTTGAGGTTTCTTTTGTTGGTTACAAACCACAAACCAGAAACGATGTTTTCCTTGAATTAGGAGAAACCGGCAGGGTAGATTTTAAAATGATCAGTAACACACAGGATTTGAAGGAAGTTGTAGTAACTGCTTCAAGAGGTGCTCAGGCACTTTATGGTGGTGTGGGTACTGCAATCAGCTCAGAAAGGCTTCAGAATCTTCCTACAGTAGGTCGTAACCTGACAGATTTCATCAGGCTGACACCTCAGGCAAAAACTACTTTTGGTGGTGGTATCTCAATCGCAGGTCAAAATAACAGGTACAACCAGATTATGTTTGATGGTGCCGTTAATAATGATGTATTCGGATTGTCTGAATCTGGAACCAATGGTGGACAAACAGGTTCTTCACCAATCAGTATTGATGCCATTGAGTCATTTCAGGTAGGTGTTTCTCCTTACGATGTGTCATTGGGTAACTTTACCGGTGGTTCTGTAAACGCAGTAACCAAAAGTGGTACAAACACTACCCGCGGATCAGCATATTGGATTAACAGGAACCAAGGCTTCTCAGGAAAGACGCCGACAGGTTTGAAATCTGCATCAAAAAGTCTACCTGATTTTCAGGCATCTACCTTTGGTGCAACACTCGGTGGAGCTTTGATTAAAAATAAACTGTTTTATTTTGTAAGTGCTGAATTCCAGCGTGATGAGAGGCCACAGCCATTTGATGCTTCAACTTTTAGGACACCTCCCGGAGCAGCATTTCAGGATTCAGTGAGATTGATACTTGCCAAACTAAGTGCCTTGGGGTATGACCCAGGTAGCTACTCAGACATTCCGGATTTGTTGAATAGTGATAAAATTGCTGCAAAACTGACCTGGAATATCAGTCCAAAGCACAGGTTGAATGTCTCATACAGGTATGCTAATTCACAGCGCTCATTGACTAACGCAAGCACAAGTTCCAGAATAAACTTCTTCAATGGTGGTTATTTGTTCCCAAGTACCACTCACTCAGGTTCAATTGAATTGAACAGCCGTTTTTCCAACAAGCTTTCCAATAAATTATTGGTAACTGTAACTGATGTGGAAGATGATAGGGATCCGCTGGGTGCAGCATTCCCAAGGGTTACGTTGAATTCTGTTAATGGTACAAGCTATGTATTTGGTACAGAAAACTTCTCTACTGGCAACCAGTTAACTCAGAATAACAGGGCTATTTATGATGAATTGCGCTACACTGCTGGTGATCATCAACTGAAGCTTGGTATTGATGTTGAATTCAGTGAATCCTATAACCTGTTTGTGCGCGATAATTTTGGTAACTACACGTATAATTTTGTCAACCATTTCCTTCAGGATCTTCGTCCAGCACAGTACTCCCGGTCATTCTCTTTAAGGGACAATATCACAGGTGATGGTAGTGCTGCAGGTACAACTTTCAAAAGTATGCGTTCAGGTGTTTTCCTCGGAGACCAGTGGCAGGTATCTGATAATTTTGAACTTAATTTTGGTGTTCGTTTCGATAATTTCGAGTTCTATCCGAATCCCAATGAAGATGTATACTTTAACAATGTTGCCCTGCCAGTTATTTCAAAAGTATGGGATATGCAGGGTGCCCGTTCCGGTCAGCGTCCTCAACCTCAGTTGAGCATGTCTCCAAGAGTTGGATTTACCTTTGAACCTGAAGAAGGTTTAAAAATCCGTGGTGGTATTGGTGCATTTACTGGCCGTGTTCCTTTGGTATGGCCCGGAGGTGTTTATAATAATACAGGGGTTAACATTGGCGGTGTGTTTCAGAATAAGCCAAATATCACTTTCAGAGCAGACCCATTCAAGCAATACCAACCTAGTGAACTTGGTCTGAACGTTGCTAGTCCTTCCGGACAAATTGACCTCATTGCAAAAGACTTCAAACTTCCAAAAGTATTGAAAGCTTCCCTTGGCTTCGATAAATTGTTGGGCAATGGTTGGAAATGGACAGGAGACTTCCTCTTCCAGAAAAACATCAATGAAATTGTTTATTATAATGTTTTTGCTGAAAAAGGAGCAAAGAATGCATTCAATCAGGATACCTACCTAAGAATCAATGGTACTTCAACGGCTTATACAAGATTTGATTTTGATCCCAATACTGCTGGTATTCAAAACCCTTATTCTACTGGTATTTTCTTGATATCCAATGCACAGGGTCGTAAAGGTTTCGCATATAACCTAACAACTGCAATTGATAAGAGTTTTTCAAAAGGTTGGTCTTTCAACCTTAACTATGGATTTGGAGATTCTTATTCAATGTTTGATGGTACAAGTTCACAGAATAACTCTCAGTGGAGATTCTTTGAATCAAAGAATGGTAGAAATAACATTACCCTTAGCCGTTCCGATTTCGCACAATTGCACAGAATTAGTAGCTATGTTTCCAAGAAGTTTAATTATGCAGACAACAGGCTGGCTACGACCTTTACATTGTTCTATAATGGACAATCAGGTTCACCATATTCTTATGTGTACTCCAGAAGTTTGATTTATGACTATAATGGAGCAAATGGTGAGTCTACTGATTTGATATATGTGCCAAATGATCTAGCAGATTGGAGCAGGTTTGCTGAATCTTATACAGCTTCAGGTGTAACCTATTCAGTGGATCAGCAGTGGGAAGCATTTGACAAATACATCAGCAACGATAAGTACCTCAGCAAAAAAAGGGGACAGTTTGTTGACCGCAATGGTGCTGTATTACCTTGGTCAAATATCGTTGACCTGAAAGTACAGCAGGATCTGGTTTTGGGTAAAGGTGCCAATCAGCACAGGTTCTCAGTAATCTTTGATATGTTCAACTTCACCAACTTCCTGAACAGGGATTGGGGTAGGGTTAATGTAACTCCTGGTGTAGATGCTTATTCACTTGTTAGCATGGAAGGTTACAGAATTACAGGTTCAACTTTAACTCCAAGGCTTACTTACCGTAATATCAGCAACAGAACTGCTGCTGATATTCTTGATCTCAGAGGTAGTAACTACCTTTCCACGCGTTGGAGAGGTCAGTTGACAGTGAGATATTCTTTCTAATCCAAAGGATTAACTGGATAATTAAGAGCCGGATGTAAACATCCGGCTCTTTTGTTTTGTTATATCAATAACTTTGAAAAAAAAAGTACATGCTGGATTCGATACAGAGTGCAATAGAAGACCTGAAACAGGGTAAGATGATTATTGTTGTGGATGATGAGGACCGCGAAAATGAAGGTGATATCATAACTGCTGCAAGAAACGTGACGCCTGAAATTATCAATTTTATGAGCAAATACGGGCGGGGATTGATCTGTGCATCACTTGAAGAGGAAAGGTGTGTTGAATTACAGCTGGAGCTCATGGTTAACACAAATACTGCATTACATGAAACAGCTTTCACTGTTTCTGTTGACCTGCTCGGACATGGATGCACAACCGGAATTTCTGCTCATGACAGGGCAAAAACCATTAAGGCGCTTATTGATCCTGCTACGAAGCCTTCAGATCTGGGGAGACCAGGACATATATTCCCGCTTAGAGCCAAAAAGGGAGGTGTATTAAGGAGATCTGGCCACACTGAGGCAGTTATTGATTTCGCCAGACTGGCAGGTATGGAACCTGCAGGTGTGCTTGTTGAAGTTATGAACGATGATGGGTCAATGGCGCGCCTGCCTGATCTATTACAAATGGCGAAAGAATGGAACATGAAACTTGTTTCCATAAAAGACCTTATAGAATATCGTTTACAGCATGATTCCCTCATTGAACATCCTGTTGAAGTAAAAATGCCTACCAGATATGGAGATTTCAGGTTGATGATTTTCAGGGAAAAAAACAATCCATCAAGTCCTGAACATATGGCTTTGGTAAAAGGTGAATGGTCTAGTGATGAACCTGTATTGGTGCGGGTTCATTCATCATGCGTTACAGGTGATATACTTGGCTCTTTGCGGTGTGATTGCGGGGAACAATTGCATGAAGCAATGGAAATGGTGGAAAAAGAAGGTAAGGGCGTTGTTTTGTATATGAATCAGGAAGGCCGGGGTATTGGATTAGTTAATAAACTGAAAGCATATAAACTGCAGGAGCAGGGCATGGATACTGTTGAAGCCAATATTCACCTTGGTTTTCAGGCAGATCAGCGTGATTATGGTGTCGGTGCTCAAATTATCCGACACCTTGGAATTTCAAAAATTCGACTGATCAGTAATAATCCCCGTAAAAGGGCTGGTTTAAGGGGTTACGGACTTGAAATTGTAGAAACAGTGCCTATTAAAATAGCGTCTAATCCATTTAACGAGAAATACCTGCAAACGAAGAAGGAAAAACTGGGTCACGAAATATGATTATTGTTTTTCAGGAGGTGTCAGTTTATTTCTTCTCCTGCCAAACATATTGTCAAATTCTGTTCTGAAAGAGATATTTCCACCTGTTCTGTCTCTTTTTCCTGATGTTGATAAAACATCAAAACTACTTCGGTAAAAAAATGATGTTCTGAATTTTCCATCCGGGGTAATCTTATATTCAACATTAACATCAGGCAGGAAAAGAAAGCTTTGTGATCCTGAAGAAAGTGAGGTGTTACCGGCGGTTGCAAAATTAAAATCACTGCCAAAAGTAATAACCAGTTTGTCGTTAAGCATTGATTTGATGAATTGAAGACTTACATTTTCCCGGAAATTTGATTGTCCCGAGCCAGCTGTATTCCCATTTAAACCAGTTATGCCAGTTTGCGTCCTTGTATAGTTGAAGTTTACATCCACAGAAGATCCCAAAACCCTTGAAAAGAAGTTTTGCACACTGTTTGAAAGTATGCCATTGATAACGCCGGAAATTGTGGTGTTTAGTAATTCATTATTCAAATCAGTGGCAACTATAGCGGCTTGTGGGGCAAAGCTTTTAAATACAATCAGGTATGTTGCCTGTTTGCTTACCTCAAGTTGATCCCTGTTGATTGTTTTAATTTTACTGTCTATCGTAGTATTATTTCTCACGACACTGTTTTGAGGTATCACCAATTGAAAGCTTGGGTTTGGCTTGGATAGCGTTCCTGTAAGATTACACCTGACTTCAACATCGCTGATCTCTCTTAAAATGTCTGAACTGATCCCTGAAACTGTTGTATTGCTGGCGTCAGTGAATAATGTACTCATCCTTACTTTTTCAGCAAGGTAAACGGCATTGATATTAATTTCAGCATCATAAGGATCTCCGTTCCAACTTATGTAACTACTTCCTCCGCCAAGTAGCTTGAATGGTTTTTTAAAAATATCCTGGAAATTGAAATTATAACTTCCTATTTCTATGTTGAATCTACCATTCATGGTAAGGTTGTCTCGGGTTCCGGTATGTATTTTCAAACTCCCGTTCCCTTGTCCGGATATCATATCTCCCATCAGCTCATCAAGTATAACATTCATCTTGAGTAATGGAGAAGCAGTCAAATCAAGGTCTATCTGCAGGTTGCTTGAATATTCGGATTTTGATATGCTATTCATCTCCTTTCCAATGGTTTTCCATCTGATAAATTCTACTTCTGCACTCTGTTTTGAGCCACCAGAAGTCAAAATATTGATTAAGGAACTATCCACTGGCATACCACTGATATACATTTTTAACTGTTGTTCAGGGCCATTTAGATTGAAATTGAATCTCCCAACTGCATTGCCATAAAAAATGCTGTTATCCTCTCTTTTAGTATTCAATACCAATATTTTTCGTGAGCTGGCACTGATATTATACCGAAAATTTTTAAAGAAATCATGTTCAAGCGTTCCTTTCAAGGAAGCAAAATTCCCCAAACTATCCCTCAAGGAAATATTACCAAAATCTATCTTGCCTGGTAAAAACCTGATTTCAGGATCTACAATACTGTAGGTGCATTGTGTATAGGCTATTTTAATTTTGGCATTTTTTACTTTGACATCGCCAGTCATAACTGGTTTGTACGGATCACCTGAAATTTTGAGTTTGCCGTTGGCAATACCGCTTAGGTCACTGAAGACCAGGGCAAGATATGGTTTCAGAAGAGATAAGGAAACATTACGTATGTTGATGTCTGTTTCCAGTTCTTTACTGATACTATCCTTAAGGTTTAGTTTGCCACGTACATCCAGCTGGTACATCGGATTCTCAGAATCCAGGAAGAAGCTGGCCCTTTTTTCACGCTGATCCCAAAATGCATTAATTGAGGTAAGTCCGATTGAATCCTCTTCTATTCTTGTTTTTTCAGTTTGTGCATTGAGGTATAGCTTAAAGTCATTGTATGGATCTTCAATAGTAAGATCCCCGGTTGTTATCCCCTGAATTCTGGGAGTTTTTAATACAAAAGGTATGAGATCTCCAAGATTTACTTTGGTTAATGTGAGGATGATTGTTTGTAACCGATTGGCTTCAGCTGGTAAAGTAAGTAAACTGATGGATTGATCTCCATTACTGATTTTAAAGTTATTGGCATCAAGTCGGGCACGAGTTAAGATAACCTCTCCATCTTTCTCAATATTCCAGGTTTTTTCATTGAATACCAGTGAAGATGGATTGAAATGGATTTTTATACCGCCAGTCAAATTGTACAGGGAAGCAGAAAGCTTGGCCCCATACTGAGACTGTTCTGAAAAGGTATTGACATCTATCGTTGAAACATCTTTCGAGGATCTGATATAGATTTCATTATTTGGGAAAAAGAGGCTGTCGTTGAATACAATTGAACTGGTTTTTGAAGATAACCTTAGGCTATCCTGGTCTCCTCGTGCATTCAGCATGAAGTCATAAACGGTCAGTTTTTTATAAATTAGTTTTGGTATCGTTGCGTCAAATTTGAATAATCTATTCTTTGTGTTGATCCGTCCTTCTACTTTGGAATAATTCATTCCTGATAAACCCAGGTCAAGAATGTTAAGAATTGATGCTGCATTTTTCATTTCAAAGTTGAACTGAAAATCCTGCGTGTTTTTGGGTGGAGGCAAACGTTTGATATAAGTAGGGTAGTAATTGCTGAAATACTGACTGAATGTCGATTTGAGTTCAGCAAACTCAAATTTACCTTCAATCTTTGCATCTATATCTTTACCAATCAGGGTCCATCTTTTATTGCTGTCATTTATTGCCGCTTTTAATTGAATGTTATCGAAAATAAATACCTGTTCCCCCCTGAACAAACTCAGGTCGTTAAAAGTTGCTTTGCCAGTCAGATTATCTGCATTGTTTCCTTTAAGCGCTATACTTGTTTTTCCTGTAAACTGCAGTGGAGATTTTGACAGTTTCATCATTTGAAGATCTGCATCATGCACAACTGCTTCAATCAAAGTAACAGGAAGGGTTGAGTCTAACCTGATTTGAGCATTGATATCTGTTTTTAAAATCTGGTCATCAATGTTAAGTGATGCCTCAAGCTTTTTATTTAGAAATGTTCCTGACAGGTTGATGTGCTTGTAGCTGTAACCATTGAAATCTGTTGTTAAATCGGATGATTTAAATACAAATGCCTGACCTGCATTTTGTGCAATGTCAAACTTAAAACTCGTCTTTCCCCAGTCTGCGATATCAAAAAGTTTTCCGCTTTCTAATTCAATCACATTTCCGGTTAGTTTGTAATTGAAATCTTCTTTGCCGAGGTTAAATAGTTTGAGTGATGCGTTTATATTGCCCAGCGCTGTTGTTGTCAACCCCTTTGTTTCTAAATCATACCCTTTTGCATGAATTTGCCCCATAAAGCTAATGGATTGCAAAGCTTTCAGATCGATTGGAACAATCTTGGATAAACCGGGGATTATTTTATAGATATCCTGAACTGTGGTTCTGATTATTGCCTGATCAAGCTTATAATCAGTATTGTCTTTATCTGGAAGTCCCTTTATTTTCAGATTTCCGCTTATTGAAGAGTTGTCTCCTGTTTTTAAGGTGAGTGAACTGGCATTTAATGCATCAACGGTACCTGTAACTTCACCAGTAGCTGAAAATTCAGTATTTACATTTTTAAGTTGTGGCGCAAAAAAAGCTAGATCTCTGGTATTTATTTTACTATCAATCAATTTGCCATGCATCTTTATTTTGGTTATAAACGCAGGCATATCGTCTGTAAGGTAGTTGTAGTGCATGGCAAAATAATTGCCCAGTCTGCTGTTTGGCGTAATGATGTCAAGTTCAGAGAATGCCATCACCGTAGGATCCATGTGCAGTAGCGCTTTCAATGACTTTACTTCAAAACCACTTCGTTCAATGGTTTTTAAATCCAATTTAGCCTCAATGCTATCGTTATGATAGATCAGGTTTTCAATTTTTCCATCAATCCCATTAAACTGAAGATGTGCACCATCAAAGTATTTGTATGGAAGCCTTGCTGTTTTCAAATCACTTTTGAAAATCCCTGACTTGATTTTAATGGTATTGGCCGTAATTACCCATTTTTCCGGATTCCAATATAATTGTCCTTCTACCCTTGGGATAATTTTGGGTTTAAGTGAATCAGGTCTTATGGCATCATACCTGTAGATACTGAATTCAGGTTTTGATATTTCGATTTCGTTTAAACTGATTTTCTTTTTTTCCAGATTTATTTCACTGGCATTCAATGTAAGCTTAATTAAATGAATGGTTTGATTCTCGCCACGCCACCTGTCTTCAATGAAAAGCTTAATATCGTTTAATTGCAAATCCTGCAAATCGAAATGGATTTGACCTGAGGAATCCTTAGACGCTTTTTTGTTACCACTTAATGATTTTGCTATAAAATTGTAATTCCATACGCTATCAGTCCTGGATGTATGTATATATGTATTGCTTAAGCCAATATATTTTAACGTTATGTCGTCTTTGAGAAAAAACCAGTCTGTAATTTTTATACTAACAGAACCTGCATAGATAAGGGTATCTTTTTTTAAATCCCTTACCAAGACGCCTTCTATCAGATAGCGGTTAAAGGGTGTTATATCTACACGCTTTACACTAACTTCAGTTTTTAATGATTTACTGATCAAACCTGCAGCCAAACCAACCAACCTGGTTTGAACTGACGGAATCCGGAATACCAGCCACAGGCAAATGAACAAGCCAGCTAGTATCGCTAGAATGAGAGCGGTTATCTTGGTAATGCGCTTCATATTCAATATGCCGAAGCGTGATCGTCACCACGTTTGTCGGCTACAGCTTCGATAGCCGTAATCTTTTTTCCCTCCCGGGTTATGCTGATAACTTCAGTACGGCCAATTTGTCCGCGATTGGTAAATTTATAGCCCATTGCTTCAAGCGACTGCTGCAAGGTCTTCGGAAAATCCTGCTCCACCATTACCTGGTCTGGCAGCCATTGGTGGTGAAACTTTGGATTATTTACAGCATCTAATGCACTTTGTTTGAATTCAATGATGTTCAATAGTGTTTGAAAAACTGAAGTGGGTATGGTTGTTCCACCGGGGGTTCCAACCACCAGCCAGGGTTTCCTTTTTTTGAGAACAATTGTAGGTGTCATCGAGCTGAGCATCCTTTTACCAGGCTGAATGGCATTGGCTTCTTTGCCAACCGCACCAAACATATTGGGTACACCAGGTTTAACACTGAAATCATCCATTTCATTATTCAGTAGAAAACCGGCACCACCAACTACTGTTTTCGATCCATATCCGCCATTGAGCGTAGTGGTAACACTGACAGCATTGCCATACCTGTCGGCAACGGACAGATGGGTTGTTTCATCACTCTCTGCCTGAAGATTGCCAGGTTTTACCATTGCACTGGGTGTTGCTTTGCCAGGTATAAAATCAGACATCCTTTCTTTTAAATAGGAATCACTGGCAAGGGATTTGACTGGCACTTTTACAAAATCCTTGTCGCCCATAAATTCAGCACGGTCAGCATAAGCCCTTCTTTCCACTTCAATCATCAGCTGAACAGCTTCTGGAGAGTGAAATCCCATAGTTCCGATTTGCCTGTCTTCCACCATTTTCATCATCTGTTGCATAAGTAACCCACCACTGCTTGGCATGGGCATCCCAATTACTGTGTAACCTTTGTAGTCAAATACAACAGGAGCCCGCTCGGCTGCTTCATATTTTTTCAGGTCCTCGAAGTTGATTATTCCTCCACCTCTTTTCATTTCTTCTACTACGAGTCTTGCAGTTTCACCTTCGTAGAATCCTTTTGCACCATTGTCGCGAATCCTCTTTAATGTAACAGCAAGCTCCTTCTGAATAAGGGTATCTCCAGCCTTCCATCCACCTGATTTTACAAATACAGGTGTTTGTGTATTGTATTTAATAAAAGAGGGGGCACTGCCATTAAGCGAGCGAGCTTCTGATGCAGTTATCACAAATCCTTCTTCTGCCAGCTTTATTGCGGGCTCAATGAGTTTAACAAAGTCTAGTTTAGCATATTTATGCGTACTGAATAAGCCGGCAACAGTACCGGGTACACCACTGGCCAGGTGACCATGCTGACTTAAATTAAGTAATGGGTTACCTTCTTTATCCAGGTACATATCTCTGGTTGCTCTTCCTGGGGCCCGTTCACGGTAGTCGATGGCTATTGATTTTCCATCAGTGGTATGAGCCACCAGGAAACCACCTCCTCCTATATTACCTGCGCCTGGATATACCACGGCCAATGCCAGTTGTGTTGCAATGGCTGCATCAAAGGCATTACCTCCTTGTTTGAGCATGTCCAGCCCAACTTCGCTGGCAAGCGGATGTGCTGAAGATACGGCGCCTTGTTTGCCGGTTGCCTGCTTGTTTATGCTGTATTGAAAAGGACTTACCTGCCCGAATGTAGTTGATTGAAGTACTAAAAAAAGAATTCCGGTGTACATGCCTTTGGCATTAAACAGAAACTTATTGTTGATAGTAATTTTCATGCGATAAAGATAATCATGATTTTAAAAGTAATTGTTGCATAATCGAATAGAATCATATCGTTTTGCTATTTTTAACATACCAACCTTCTTGCTTATGAACTCATACAATCTAATCACTATTCGCTTAAGGACCATTGCGTTAGCGCTAACCTTGATCATTTTTTTATCAGAAAATTCAATTGCACAGAAAAAGGTACATAAGAGTGCAAGCGAAATCCTGCATGAGATGAAGAAATTGAATGTGCTTGGTTCAGTTTTGTATATGGCCGCACATCCCGATGATGAAAGTACACGACTGCTGGCATACCTCGCAAGGGAAAGGCAATACAGGACGGGATATATGGCCATGACCCGTGGTGATGGTGGGCAGAATTTGATTGGCAATGAGCAGGGTTTTGAACTGGGACTGATCAGAACCCAGGAACTGCTTGCAGCTCGCCGCATAGATGGTGCAGAACAATTCTTTTCAAGAGCGTTTGATTTTGGTTTCTCAAAAAGAACTGAAGAAGCCTTGGCAACATGGGATGAAGATAAAATACTGGCCGATGCAGTTTGGGTAATTCGGAATTTCAAACCTGATATCATCATTACCCGTTTCCCGGAAGATAGCAGGGCAGGACATGGTCACCATTCAGGTTCTGCGGTGATAGCACGCAAAGCATTCATTGCGGCAGCAGATCCCAACCGGTTTCCGGAACAGTTAAAACAGGGAGTAACTGCATGGAAGGCAAAAAGGATTATGTGGAATACCTTCAGCTTTGGCAATAGCAATACAACAAGTGAAAGCCAGATGAAGATTGAAGTAGGGGGATTTCTTCCATTATTGGGAAAGAGCATCGGAGAAATTGCTGCCGAAAGCAGAAGTCAGCACCGAAGCCAGGGATTCGGTTCCGCATCTTCAAGGGGCAGTGCTACTGAATATTTTGTGCATACGCTGGGAGAAAAAGCAGAGAAAGAGCCAATGGAAGGGGTAGATGTTTCCTGGTTGCGGGTTGCAGGAGGTGAAAAAATCAAAATGGCTGTAGAACAGCTCATTCGTGATTATAATATTTCCAATCCATCTGGTTCATTACAGCAGTTGATTGTCATTCACGGCCTGCTGAATACAATTACCGATAATTATTGGAAGCAACAGAAACAGCATGATGTTGAACAATTGATACTGGAGGTAGCCGGAATTCACATGGAGGCACTGTCTGGAACACAGATGGCCAGGCAGGGAGATACCTCCAGGATTACGGTTAATGTAATCAACCGGACAGCCTCACCAATAACTTTGGAAACACTTGACCTGAATGGGTTTTCCTACAAACAGTCTGTTAACTTACAGGAGAACATCAACTGGAACTATAACATCATGTTTCCCGTTGCGCTAACTCATCCCGTTACTCAGCCCTATTGGCTGGCAAACCCTATGAATGCCGGGCATTTCAATGTAACTGATCAGCAGCTGATAGGCAAAGCACAGAATGATCCGGCATTCAGTGTAAGGATAAGCCTGAATATCATGGGTAAATCTATCTCTTATGAAATTCCGGTTATGAACAGGATAGTTGACCCTGCCATTGGAGAGTTTTTTCATCCGTTCATTGTGGTTCCTCCAACAACAATTGATCGTGAACCTTTGCCTGTGCTTGTTCGCGCAAACAGTGGACAAAAATCTGCTGCTGCCGTGAAGCAAGAAATGCCCATGGTGATGCATACGATTAATTATGAACATATACCAAGGGTAACCTATTTCAGTAAGGCAGAGCCCAAAGAAATTAAAGTTGACCTGAAAACTGCCGGAAAAAAAGTTGGTTACATTGTGGGAGCAGGGGATAAGGTACCGGAGATGATTGAGTTGATGGGATACCAGGTAACTGAGCTAACGCGTGAAGACATCAATCCTGAGAAACTCAAAGAGTTTGATGCTGTTGTAGTTGGTGTAAGGGCTTATAATGTTCATGAGTGGCTGCAGGGTAAAACAGAAGTGCTTATGGCATACGTTAGAAATGGCGGCAACATGGTAGTACAATACAATACCAATAGCTTTGCCGGTCCATTACAAAAAATGCAGATTGGTCCCAAACCATTCATAATTTCCAGAACAAGAACAACTGAAGAAGATTGTGAGGTGAAGTTCCTGCTTCCTGAAAATCCATTGCTGAATTTTCCCAATATGCTAAGTGCAGCTGATTTCAAAGGTTGGATTCAGGAGCGCGGTATCTATTATGCAGATAATTTTGACCAGGACTACCAGGCTGTTCTTTCCATGCAGGATAAAGGTGAATCAGAAGCTAAAGGCAGTCTGATTGTTAGAAAGGAGGGGAAAGGCAGGTTTATTTACACAGGATTGGTTTTCTTCCGGCAGCTGCCTGCCGGTGTACCGGGTGCTTTCAGGTTATTTGCCAACATCATCTCAAACCCCAACAGTAAAGTGAATGAATAAAAGTAACAAGGGCCGTTCGCCGGTGTTTGCATTGATAGTGGGATTGGGGCTGGGCCTTTTGATTGCCCTGGTAAGGAAAAAAATCGCACTGGGGTTACTTATAGGTATTCTGGTGGCAGCAATCATTTATAAAAGAGACAAGCGATGAGTTTACTGGATTGGGGAGTACTTTTGTTTACATTGATTGTTGTGGTACTCTATGGTGTTTACAAAGGCAAAGCCACAAAAGACATCAATGGTTATTACAGAAGTGGTCGTGAACTGCCCTGGTATATGGTTATGCTCAGCATTGTGGGCACCCAGGCCAGTGCAGTAACTTTTTTATCCGGACCCGGACAGGCCTACACAGATGGCATGCGGTTTCTACAGTATTATTTCGGACTACCGCTGGCGATGATTGTTTTGTGCATCACCTTCGTCCCAATCTTCCATAAACTCAATATTTATACCGCTTACGAGTTCCTGGAAAAAAGGTTTGACCGCAAAACCAGAACACTTACCGCCTTTCTTTTTTTGTTTTCAAGGGCATTAGCCACTGGTATCAGCGTCTATGCTCCCGCAATCATTCTATCTTCCGTTTTAGGCTGGAATATTTACCTTACAAATGTGATCATGGGAGGTGTTGTTATACTCTACAGTATAAGTGGGGGAGCACGCGCCGTTGCCTATACCCAGCAACTTCAGTTAGGCATCATCTTTTTGGGATTATTTCTGGCCGCCTGGCTGCTTTTGGAAATGTTGCCTGAAGGCATGGGTTTATTTGATGCTTTGAGCCTCGGAAAGGAAATGGGGAAGATGAATGTAATTACTACTGGTATAACTGAAGAGGGGTTCAATTGGAACGACAGGTTTAATATCTTCAGTGGCGTTATAGGTGGCTTTTTCCTGGCATTATCCTATTTTGGAACCGATCAGAGTCAAGTTGGAAGGTATCTGACCGCAAGTTCTGTGCGGGAAAGCAGAATTGGACTTATCATGAATGGTATTGTCAAGATTCCCATGCAGTATTTTATCCTGATGATTGGTGTACTTGTTTTCGTGTTCTACATGTTCAACGCTGCTCCTGTTTACTTCAATAAGCTTGCTGTTGAAAAACTTAAAACTACTGCCTACAAAGGGCAGGTTGAAGCACTGGAAAAAGAGCATGCAGCGCTTGAGCTCAAAAAGGGTGCACTGCTCGAAAGCTGGAATGCCAGCCACCAGGATTTAACGAAAGATGCATTAAAAGAGATCAGCACCCGCGAATTGACTATCAGACAATCTATGATGGGTTTGGTAAAGGAATCAGGCATACCCATTGAACAATCTGATACCAATTATATTTTTATTCGGTTTGTAATGGACCACATGCCAAAAGGATTGATCGGATTACTGATTGCCGTAATTTTCCTGGCTGCATGGGGCAGCATTGCCGCTACGTTCAATTCTCTATCTTCGGCCACGCTGATTGATTTTCATAAAATATATATCAATGAAAATCCTTCACCAGAAGAGGAGTTCAGGCTTTCACGCTGGTATACCTTATTCTGGGGTGTTTTTTGTATCGTGTTCGCGCAGTTTGCTACAAACCTGGGCAGCCTGATTGAAGCTGTTAATATATTGGGCTCCTGGTTCTATGGTGTAATGCTTGGTATTTTCCTCGTAGCTTTTTACCTGAAAAAAGTAAAAGGGAATGCAGTATTTTATGCAGCCATACTTGGAGAGACTGTTGTACTGAGTATGTATAAATTTACGGATATTGGTTGGTTGTGGCTCAATGCCATTGGAGCTTTGAGCGTTGTTTGCTTCGCATTTTTATTGCAGATGTTTATCGGAGAGAAAAAATAAAGAAATCATTACGTTAATTAACAACAAATCCCCGACGTAGTCAGGGATTTGTTGTTGTGTGCCCGGGGCGGGAATCGAACCCGCACTCGCTTTTTCGGCGAACAGGATTTTAAGTCCTGCGTGTCTACCAATTCCACCACCCGGGCTAATGGAGACAAATTTTCATGATGTCACTAAACAAAAAATTCCATCTGTTGATGGAATTTCGAGCGGAAGACGAGATTCGAACCCGCGACCCTAACCTTGGCAAGGTTATGCTCTACCAGCTGAGCTACTTCCGCATGTTTAAGAACGATTGGGCTGCAAAAATATAAATAAGAATTGAAATAAAAAAGAAAATTCTTATTTGTATTTAGGCGTGTATTGAGTGCTCTCAGGAACCTCAACTTTAGGCTTACCTTTATAACGCATGCTGTATAATCCGTAGCATCCTCCCATTACAAAAGCAACGAATGCAAAGAGCTGAATGTGAAAGAGGAAGCGTGAAGAACTTACCCAATTTCTGCCAAAATCATTTTTGGCTGCAGTATCCTGTGTGTTATTTTGCATATCTCTATTTTGCTTGGCAAAAATAATAAAACGTGTTTATATTTCAATTCTCTGTAGCAACAATTTCAGAAAACCTTGTTTTCTTTTTAATGAAGTGTTGCCATACTATACTGCCTTTGTATAATCCTGTCAGGCGATTATTTCCGGATTCATGCATTGAAGCTTTTTTTTGCGCAAATAAAAGCCATTTGAAAAATCCAAAATGTGCATTCACAACTGCTTTGAAATAGGATGGTTGTCCGCTGAGCAGGTTTTTCCAGGCACTTACCGCATCAAGCATAAATCTTGCTGTAAGTATAAGATACCTGTTAATTCCTTCAAGATTTTTCCAAAGCATGATGAGGTTATTCCTGAAATTCAGGTATATCTTCCGGGGATTATCTTTGGAAAGCGTACCTCCTCCGATATGGTATACTATTGAAGCCGGAGAACTCATGATTTTATAGCCAGCCTTTTGCATGCGCCAGCAAAGGTCTATTTCTTCCTGGTGTGCAAAAAAATAGCTGTCGAATCCTCCGAGTTGTATAAAGATTGATTTTCTTGTAAACATAGCAGCACCTGATGCCCAGAATATTGGAGTGGGCTTATCATATTGTTGGTGGTCATTCTCAAGTATATCAAAAACCCTTCCCATCGAAAATGGATAGCCCAGAGTATCTATCCAACCACCTGCTGCTCCTGCATACTCAAATCGTTTTTTATTGTTGAAATCAAGTATTTTGGGTTGAACAGCTCCAATTGCAGGATCCCTTAGCATCATATTTACTGGAGATTCCAACCAGTTTTGAGTTACTTCAATGTCTGAATTGAGTAGTACTAAAAATTCTTCCGGAATTTGTTGAATAGCCCGGTTATAGCCTCCCGCAAAACCTTCATTTGTAGACTCTGGAATGATTATTACCTTAGGATGAGTTTGCCTCAAAAAAGCAATTGAATCATCAGTAGACCCATTATCGGCCACATAAATTTTAAAATCGGGATATGAAGATTGCAGTAAAACAGGTATAAACCTTTCCAGGTATTTTTTACCATTCCAGTTTAAAATGATAACAGCAACAGCAGGTAATTGAACGATTTTGTCCATTCCTTCAAAAATAATGTGAATGATTGGAATTTTCTTTGTCTGCTAAGGATTATTCGTCAAATTTGCCTTAAACCGTAGCTACAAAATTATTTATGGGTAAAAGTTTAATCAGCACGGTCTTCATATCCCTGGTTGCAGTTTTAATTATTGCAGGTACTTTTTTTTATTCTGATTACCTGAGCAACCGGATAGCTCAAAAAGAGTCCAGACAAATGCAGGAATGGGTTACAGCTCAACAAATGATTGCAAAGGCTGATTCTACTGATGACCTTTCTTTGCAAATGGTCATCATTGCTGAACAAAAAAGTATCCCGGTCATAGAAGCAGATGAAAGAGACAGTATCATGAATTACATGAATCTGGACAGCCAACTTGCCGTTAAGAACCCGGTTTACCTGCAAGATCAGCTAACCAGATTTAAAAATGATAACCATCTCATCATCACTTACCTGGATGCAGATGGTTTGAAGTATAATAAATATTATTATGGTGAGTCAACCTTACTCAAGCAAATCAGGTATTTTCCAATCCTGCAATTGATTGTAGTTATCCTTTTTATATCCATACTTTTTGTTGCCATCCAATACAGACATAAGACCGAAAAAGAGCTGCTGTGGACAGGATTGGCGAAGGAAACTGCACACCAGCTGGGTACTCCAATTTCAGCTTTAATTGGCTGGACAGCCATGTTGCGTGAAACTGATCAAAAGGAAATGGTCCTGAATGAAATGGATAAGGATATCAACCGTCTGGAATTGATAACAGAAAGGTTTAGCCTGATTGGCAGTAAACCCAGGAAAACACCTACAGACATCAGCATACTTGTTGGCAGAACAATAGACTACATCAGAAAAAGAGCAGCTACCAAGATTGATCTCCAGTTGGGCAAACAACCAGAACAACCTGTTGTGATTGATGTAGCAGCTCCCCTTATTGAATGGGTTATTGAAAACCTGCTTAAAAACGCGCTTGATGCCATGGAAGAGGGGACAGGGCAAATCCGGGTTGACCTTTTTAGCAATACGAATCAGCTTATCATTGATATTACTGATAATGGGAAGGGTATTTCCATGGCGGATCAAGAGCATATTTTCAGACCCGGATTCAGTACAAAAAAACGCGGGTGGGGACTTGGACTTACACTCTCAAAAAGAATTATTGAAGAGAATCATGGCGGACAACTCATTATAAAATCTTCAGAACCCGGTAAAGGAACCACTTTTAGAATCGTTCTGATAAAATAATTTAATCATGATTTTTTCTTGTGCGTTAAATTATATAATTTTGTCGTCCCTCGGGCCCAGGTGGCGAAACTGGTAGACGCACTACCTTGAGGTGGTAGCGCTGGAAACGGCGTGCTGGTTCGAATCCAGTCTTGGGCACTGATAAAAAAGTCCTGCACGAAGTGCGGGACTTTTTTTATGGCCGCGACCGAAGCTTGCTTCGGGGAGCGGACAGAAAAAATACCAGGGTGAGCGAAGCGAGCCAGGACTTTTTTGTTAGTATGCCCCCCCGCAGGACAATTGGATCACCGCAGGTAATCCAGTCTTGGGCACTGATTTAAATCCTGCAATAATGCAGGATTTTTTTTGCCCAAAACAGGCTGAAATGCCATCTGGGACAGGGTTTCAGCGTAAAGTTGTTTGACTTTCGTAAACTGCCTTACCACGCCTGCAATGAACTGTGAGCCTTTGTCGTTTCTTAGGGTGATTCCTTCGATTTTATACTCCATGTAAGGTTCCCCAAAAATTAGACCATTCGGATTTAGAGAATATTTTCTAACTTAAATGGTTTAAACATGAAAAAGAAGAACTTTTCCGCGGCTCAGAGTCAGAGGGTTGCTCTAAAAATAGATAAAAGTTCAGAATTTGTTTTAGACTTTTTCTATTTACGCTATACCAGACTTATTTTACCTTGTCAAAACGCTAAATTGAAAGCTCTGTGAGTCCTGGTCGCCGGCTCAAAGTTGAACATGACGTTTTCTCTGTAGTCATCAGGTTCGTTTTCTCAGCTTCTTCTATCCTCTTCTCGCTTAATTTCTTCTTTTATAAAATCATAAGTTAAAGTAGGTTTCAAGTCTGACAGATATTCTTTGTAATTTTTTTTTGATAGATTCAATAACATTTCTTCAATCTGATTACTTATAAAATGGATTATCGGATTCATATTCTTATTGATTTTTTGAATAGATTTCGATTCATTTATATCCCATTTTGGTATTATTTTTTCTGATATTTTGGGGTCTCGATGTTCGAGATTAGTTAGTAGATTGTAATAATCATCATAAAGAGTATTTATTTTTACAGCAGTTATGATATCAGATTTTAAAAATTCCAAGAGTGAAATATTAATCAAATAATGCTTGAATTCATCAGTTTGTTTAGTGATATATTCAAATCCCCAAAAAGAGTTTAGGTGTCCTGTGATAAATCCTATTATAAATCCATAATCATATCCAGGTAGTAATCGACTGTTGGCTTTTTCTTCTTTTAAGAGTGCATGAATTGCGCTTGTAAAAGCAGTTTTAAAATCTCTGACTAATTTTCTCTCATCGATAATTGTAAAGCTCAAATCAGGGAAATCATCAGCAGCCTTTTTTGTCCATTCGCGAAATAGATCAAAGGCAATTTTTTCTATTATGTTTTTCATAGTATTTTAATTTAGGTTACTTCTAAGGTGTTAAATTAAATACTAATTTAAGTTAAATATAGAGCATCCTATAACAAAAGGTTTAAATGCCAACCTCCTTTAAAAAAATTTAAAAAGAATTTCATCCATGAGATCAAATCTCTAAATCTATTTCTACCTTTCATGAAATTTATTTTAATTGAAAAAGTTTTCTGTTTTTATAGGAGTCATATTTATATCCGTCCTTTCTGGTTGTCAAAAAAGCTCTACTTCTCTACAGGAAAAAGTTGAAATAGGTGCTTTATTGTCACTCACTGGCAACTGGTCTAGTCTTGGTATTACTTCTCAGGAGGCAATAAATCTTGCAGTTACTGACGTGAATGCATTCATGCAACAAAAGGGAAACAAACTGAGTTTTTCTGCAACAACTTTTGAAACAAAACTGGAAACAGCCTTGGCCAAAGATGGCATCAATGCAGGTCTGGCCAAAAAAATAAAGTATTTCATCGGACCGCAATCGAGTGCTGAACTTGCAGTTGTTAAGCCAATCGCCGATGCCAATAACCTGATAATAATCAGTCAGGGTAGCACGGCCAGCAGCCTGGCTGTGGCAGAGGATGGCATCTTCAGGTTCTGCCCGGGTGATGTGGTAGAAGGTCCTGCACTGGCTGGTTCGATGATAAAAGATGGCAAAAAAGTAGTCGTTACACTGTCCAGAGATGATGAAGGCAATAAGGGTTTGCAGCAAAGTGTTGGCAAAGCTTTCACAGCTTTGGGAGGCCAAACTGATGCATTAACGCCATATACAGCAGCTTCTCCCAATATAACAACTTTACTTTCTGCGCTAAAAACCCGTCTGCAGACTCATATTGCCTCACAGGGTGCTGATAAGGTAGGTGTTTACCTGGCTTCATTTGACGAGGGTGCAGATATTATGGCACAGGCAGCGGCTGATCCTATTTTTTCAAGCGTTAAATGGTATGGGGGTGATGGTATTGTATTGAGTCCTGCACTAACCGCAAATGCACAAGCTGCCGCTTTTGCAGCTTCTGTGGGTTTCATAGCTCCCAATTTTGGACTCCCGGCAACAGCTCATCCTGATTTATCTGCTGTTGCGGCTGCCATTAAAGCTAAAACCGGACTGGAGCCTGATGCCTATGCACTGGCAGCCTATGATGCTGTATGGGTCATTGCGCGAACAGTTGAGTCAACTCGTTCGGCCGGAAATGATTACACTACTGTGAAAAACATATTCAAAACGGAATCAGCCAAATATTTTGGCATAACCGGTCAAACCTTATTGAATGCTGCAGGCGACAGAAGTAGTGGTGTGTTCGACTATTGGGGAATTACGCTTGAAGCTGGAAAATACAAATGGGTATTTAGAGGGAAGTCTGCCTGATATGAAGCATTTTAGATAATTCTGATGTATCTTCCTATTGTATGAAATACAAGTTTATTAATCTGTTTGCAGTATTTATCTGCATCATGGGTACACTGGCATTGATTCCTCCAAACAAGGAAAAATGGATTCCCCTTTTTAATGGAAAAGACCTGAGCAACTGGACTGTCAAAATTTTTCACCATGAAGTAGGGGAAAATTACGGCAATACCTTCAGGGCTGAAGAGGGTATGATTAAAGTTCGATATGACCAGTATGACCAATTCAATAATCGGTATGGCCATCTATTCTTCAATAAGCCATTCTCTCATTTTAAACTGCGCTTTGATTACCGGTTTACCGGGATCTGGCGTGCTGATGCCCCGTCATACACCAAGATCAATTCCGGAATCATGTATCATTCTCAGGATCCCAAAACAATACTGAAAGAGCAGGACTGGCCGATATCAGTTGAAATGCAATTGCTGGGCGGGTTAGATGATGGTTTGGCAAGGCAAACAGGGAATATGTGTTCCCCTGGAACTGATGTGGTATTCAAGGGTAGGGTGGATCCAAGGCATTGTATCAACTCCAATTCAAAAACATATTATGGTGATCAGTGGGTGCATGCAGAGCTCATCGTACTGGGAGATTCCCTGGTCTCTCACCTGATCAACGGAGATACCGTATTGCAATATTCAAAACCTCAGATTGGTGGTGGCGTGGCAAACGGATACAATCCTGCACTGAAAATAGATGGTAAGCTCCTGGAAAAAGGTTTCATAGCCCTACAAAGCGAGGGACAGGAAATCGATTTTAAAAATATTGAGTTACTCGATCTTTCGGGACAATACAAAAAGAAATGACTGAACATCCAATAAAGCGACTGGAAAAAATCATGGATGAATTGCGGGAGCAATGTCCCTGGGATAAGAAACAAACCATCCAGACGCTTCGGCAACTGACAATAGAAGAATGCCATGAACTAGCTGATGCAATTACTGATGAAGACTGGAAAGGCATCAGGGAAGAACTCGGTGATTTACTCCTGCATGTATTATTCTATACTAAAATCGGTTCTGAACAGCGCCAATTCAATTTTGAAGATGTTATCAATGGAATCTGTGAAAAGCTGATTTATCGTCATCCGCATATTTACGGAGATGTGGTGGCTGAAGACGAGGAAACGGTCAAACGCAAC
This sequence comes from Chitinophaga pinensis, assembly GCA_945862385.1. Lineage (GTDB taxonomy): Bacteria > Bacteroidota > Bacteroidia > Chitinophagales > Chitinophagaceae > Pollutibacter. Next base: position 24,643 of record CAMAXV010000014.1, on the reverse strand, counting down.
TGGGAAAACCTAAAACTGAAGGAGGGTAAAACTTCAGTATTGAGTGGTGTTCCACGGGCATTACCAGCATTGGTTCAGGCTATGCGGTTACAGGAAAAAGCCAGTCAGGTAGGGTTTGACTGGGAAAATGGAGATCAGGTTTGGGATAAAGTAAAAGAGGAAATGGGGGAGGTAGAGGAGGTAATGGCCACGAGTTTACCTGCCGAAGGCAGTGCACAAGCCTGCCTGCCGAAGGCAGGGCACGAGGCACAAGTTACTAGGCACGAAAAGCTCGAAGAAGAACTGGGCGACCTGATGTTCTCAATTGTAAACTTTGCCCGTTTCAATAAAATTGATGCGGATAATGCATTGGCAAAAGCCAATAAAAAATTCATGCAAAGATTCCGCTATATGGAAAAAATAATTGGCGAAAAAGGTCAGCAGGTTACTGACCTAAATCTTGATCAGCTGGATGAGTTGTGGAATATTGCGAAAATTAACCTTTCAGCGGACTAGATATTTTTCTATTTCAGCAAGACTCCAGGATGACAAGTTATTTTGTTTCTGTAATCCGCCTTTCTGTGCCGCAAGCACTCCATAACGCACATCTTCAAATCCATCAATGTGGTGGGCATCTGGATTAATTGACAAAATGGCACCCTTTTCCTGTGCTCTTCCTATCCACTTCCAATCCAGATCCAATCTCCGCGGATGGGCATTGATTTCTATGACTACGTTGTTGGCTATACAGGCATCAATAATCACTTCATGATCTAAGGGATACCCGTTTCTGCTTAGTAGTAATCGCCCAGTAGGATGTCCCAGGATCGTTGTATAGGGATTTTCAATGGCCTTGATCAAGCGTGCCATGGCCTTTTCTTCATTCATTTTCAAATTGGAATGAACTGATGCAATGATCATGTCGAATGTGCCCAATAAATGATCCGCATAGTCTAAGGATCCATCATTCAGAATGTCACTTTCTATGCTTTTAAAAATCCGGAAAGGAGCGTATTTCAGATTAAGCGCATTGATGTACTGATGCTGCATGTTTACACGCTCTTCAGAAAGACCATTGGCGTAAAATGCTGTTTTACTGTGGTCGCTGATTACCAGGTACTCAAAGCCTTTTTCTATACAGGATTTCACCATTTCTTCTATAGTGTTACTACCGTCACTCCAGTCGCTGTGGCTATGAATTATTCCCCTGATATCTCCCGGTTGTATGATTTGTCCAATTTCCGCAGAGTTAAGTTTCAATGCGTCTGCTGATTCTCTAATATAGGGTGGGAGGTATGTTATTCCAGCCTGTTTAAATGCATCTTCTTCTGTGTTAATATTAACCAGCGCTGAAGGATACTGTTGCCTGAATGCAGTGAGGAAATCAGGATGGCAATTTGTTTCAAATAAGTGGATCGGATATTCAGCTGTAGAAGTATAGATAAATCGGAGTTGAATACCTTCTGACCCCTTGGCATGTGTGTTATTATCAGTTGGGTTCGTAATGTCAAGGCCTTGTTGCTGTAACCAGGTTTCCAATTGCTGTTTTTTAATATCGGTAACCCAGGTAAGCTCTTCGAGGGTTGGCATTTGTCTTGCAAAATCTCCGGCAATCATCAACTTTGATGCCGGGAATTGGGCAGATAATATCGCTTGAATATGCTGTGCATAGGATTCAACTTCTGCAAAAAGAAAATGACCCTGATGGCGCATGATAAATTCAATGGCATCGGCAACATTTTTTTGTGTTTTCTCCCCAAAACCCTTGTACATGGTCAGCCTGTTTTCATTGCAGGCATACAAAAGCTCTCCTACACTCTCTATTCCCATCTCTTTCCAGATGGTGGATATTTTTTTAGGTCCAAGACCTTTTATCTGCAACATGTCCAGTACACCCGACGGTGTTTTGGATAACATCTCTTCAAGGCTTTGCATCTTTCCTGTTTGCAGCAGTTCTGTTATCTTGGAAGCAGTAGAAACACCAATGCCATTCAGTGTGCTGATTTGTTCAGGTGAAACCTGAGCCAGTTGCACTTGTAATTTATCTATTGCAAAAGCTGCACTGCTGTATGATTTAGATTTGAAACTGTTTTCCTGGTGAATATCCATCAGTTTACTCAACAAGTTGAACATATCGGATATGGCAGCGTTTGATATCGACATAAAATTCAGGATTAACAACGAAATTAAATCAGTCTTCTGAATAAAAAAAAGTCCCGCATAAAGCGGGACCAATATACTTCTCAAGGAAAGTAATCTTACTTAGCAGCCTTTTTAGAAGCAGCTTTCTTTGGAGCAGCGGCTTTTTTAGGAGCAGCCTTCTTTGGAGCAGCGGCTTTTTTAGGAGCAGCTTTCTTTGGAGCAGCAGCCTTTTTAGGAGCAGCCTTTTTAGCAGCAGCCTTCTTAGGAGCGGCTTTCTTAGCAGCAGCTTTCTTAGGAGCGGCTTTCTTTGCAGCAGCCTTTTTAGGAGCAGCAGCTTTTTTAGGTGCAGCTTTCTTTGCGGCTTTTTTTGCAGTTGCCATTTTGTTTAGAATTTAATGGTTAGGAAGAAGAATTTCAGGCTAAAAGTAGAAACAGTTTTCTATTCAGCAAAAAATTCTTTTTCTGTAGTATGCTTATCCGGCAATAAGAACCGGATTTACAGAAACAAGGGTTTTGTTGTTTTTGGTCTTCCTGAATTCTACAACACCATCACTAACTGCAAAAATGGTAAAATCTTTTCCAACTCCTACATTCTTACCAGGGTGGTATTGTGTGCCACGCTGGCGGAGAATGATATTTCCTGAAGCAGCAGGTTGTCCACCAAAAATCTTGATACCAAGTCTTTTGCTGTGAGAATCTCTTCCGTTTTTAACACTGCCTTCACCTTTCTTATGTGCCATGACGCTGAGTTTTTAATGTTTAGTGATTAAATCAGGCAATGCTTTCAATCCTGATCTTGGTATAAAGTTTACGATGACCGATTTTCTTACGGAATCCCTTCCTTCTTTTCATCTTGAATGCAATTACTTTATCACCCTGCTTCTCTCCGAGGATTTCTGCATTCACTTTTACGGTAACATCTTTGCCAACAGTGAGTTGACCTTCGTTGCTTACCAACAATACACTGGGAATTTCAATTTTGTCGCCTGCATTACCTTCAATATGAGAAACGTAGAGCTGTTGTCCGGCTTCCACCTTGTATTGGTGACCTGCGATTTTTACAATTGCAAACATGATAATTCAAAATTTAGGACGGCAAAGGTAAGGATAAATTGGTTTTCCCCCAACTTTATAAACAAATTTAATTCAAATGCAATGAATTGGTTATGAAAACTGAAGATTATCTTTGTTGCCACCCATATTTTAGACCATGAAAATAAAATCATACCTGGCCAAACCATTTGCAGGCATCATCCAGCGGAAAATTCAACGTGCCATGCTCACTGCAAGGCAGGATCAGCAAAAAATAATGACTGACCTCATAAAAAAGGGTGCAGATGCTGAGTATGGAAAGGCGCATTTTATTTCCCAGGTTAACGATTACCAAGCATTTAAACAGGCAATCCCGATCCGAGATTATGAAGGATTTAGGCCCTACATAGATAAAATAAAAGAGGGTAAACACAATGTTTTGTGGCCCGGGAAGCCCATTTATCTTGCCAAAACATCTGGAACAACATCCGGAGCTAAATATATCCCCATAACGGCAGACTCAATTCCCAACCATATAAACACTGCCCGAAATGCATTGCTTTCTTATATTGCTACTTCGGGTAATGCTGATTTTGCATCGGGAAATATGATTTTCCTTTCAGGTTCTCCCACATTGGATAGGATTGGGGGAATTCCTACCGGCAGGTTAAGTGGTATTGTGAACCACCACATTCCAGGGTATCTCCGAAAAAACCAACTTCCTGCTTTCGAAACGAACTGTATTGAAGACTGGGAAACAAAGCTGGACAGGATAGTTGAGGAAACTCACATGCGCGATATGACGCTGATAAGCGGTATTCCACCCTGGATGCAGATGTATTTTGACCGACTGACCGCAAAAACCGAAAAGTCTGTGGGTGATCTTTTTCCTAATTTCAGCGTGATGGTTCACGGAGGCGTAAACTTTAAGCCTTACAGATCAAAACTGATGGATAGCATCGGAAGGGAAGTTGATACCATTGAAACTTTCCCGGCATCAGAAGGATTTTTTGCTTTTCAGGATACGCGTGACCAGGAAGGTCTGCTGCTGAACACAGATTCTGGTATTTTCTTTGAATTTATACCTGCAGGTGAAATTTTCAATGAAAATCCAACAAGGCTTTCCCTTCATGATGTCAAAATTGGTGAAAACTATGCGCTAATCATCAATAACAATGCAGGCCTCTGGGGATATAACATCGGTGATACAGTGAAATTTGTATCTCTCGATCCTTATAGAATCATTGTATCGGGAAGAATAAAACATTTTATTTCTGCATTTGGTGAACATGTGATTGGTGAAGAAGTAGAATACAGCCTCATGAAAGCGGCTCAGGAAAACAGAATACGCATCACGGAATTTACAGTTGCACCCATGATCAGCCAGGATAATGGTCAGTCGTTCCATGAATGGTTCATTGAATTTGAAAATGTTCCTGCAGATCTTGATGCATTTTCCAATGCAGTTGATGAAAATATGCGGAAAAAGAATATCTATTATGACGACCTGATTCGTGGAAATATTCTGCGGAAGCTTGTCATCAGGCCACTAAAACGCAATGCTTTTATCGATTATATGAAATCATTGGGTAAATTGGGCGGTCAAAATAAGGTTCCGAGACTGAGTAACGACAGAAAAATTGCTGCAGAACTCGAAAAAATGATACATATCAGCTAATTTTAAGCATGGAGTTTGATTTTTCACACAGCGATCTATCTGCGACGCCAGAGAAACAGGTTTTTAAAAGAATCGGTTTGTTTGGATCCACAGGTTCCATTGGAAAACAAACCCTTGATGTTATCAGGGCAAATCCCGATAAGTTTGCAGCTTCCATTCTAACAGCTCATTCTAATCATGAATTGCTTATCAGTCAGGCTCTTGAGTTTAATCCTCGGGTTGTTGTCATTACAGATCCTACACATTATCAAACCATCAAACAGGTACTGGACCCCAAAGGTATCATTGTGATGGCAGGTGAAGAATCCCTGGAAGAAGCTGCATCCATGGATATTTATGATATGATGATGGCTGCCATTGTGGGCTTTGCCGGACTAAAACCAACCCTTAAGGCAATATCATCCGGTAAGGATATCGGGTTGGCAAACAAAGAAACACTTGTTGTTGCAGGTGATGTTGTCATGGCTTTGGCTGCAGAAAAAAAGATCTCAATCATCCCCGTAGACTCTGAACATTCTGCCATTTTTCAATGTCTGGTGGGGGAGAATCATAACCCTGTTGAAAAAATTATTTTAACGGCTTCAGGTGGACCATTTCTGGGACGCAAGCCTAATTTTCTGGTTAATGTCAAACGTGAACATGCTCTTCAGCACCCAAATTGGACTATGGGAGTAAAAATTTCAATCGATTCATCCACCCTTATGAATAAAGGGCTTGAAATGATTGAAGCAAAATGGCTTTTTGACCTGGAACCTGCTCAGATTGAAGTTGTTATCCATCCACAAAGCATCATCCATAGTATGGTGCAGTTCAAGGATAATAGCATCAAAGCGCAAATGGGACTCCCGGATATGAAGTTACCGATTCAATACGCTATGGCATATCCCAACAGGATTGGTAACGATTTCCCCAGGTTCAACTTCCTGAAATCTGCCACACTTACGTTTGATCCTCCAGATATAAAGACATTTCGAAATCTGGCTTTGGCAATGGCAGCCATGAATAAAGGTGGCAATTTGCCCTGTGTCATGAATGCTGCCAATGAAATTGCAGTTTATGGTTTCATGAAAAACAGACTTGGATTCCTGGATATGACAGAAGTTATTGAGAAAACAATGGATAAAATTGCTTTTATCCAGAATCCAACCTTAACGGAGTATTATGAAAGCGATGCCGATGCAAGAGAGTATTCCGCATCACTCATCAATCTCTGATGCAATAATTGCGCTAAATCAATTAATTTCGTTCCAAATTATTTCACATGTTTGCTCAGGTGTTGTTGGCTATTAACTGGAGCTCTGTAGGACTGCAGGCTGGTCAGTTGATTTTGTCTCTTTCTATATTGGTAATCCTCCATGAACTGGGTCATTTTATTCCGGCTAAAATATTTGGCTGCAGAGTAGAAAAATTCTATTTATTTTTTGACCCATGGTTTTCCCTGGCTAAGAAAAAAATCGGAGAAACCATCTACGGAATTGGATGGCTTCCTTTGGGAGGCTATGTCAAAATTGCTGGTATGGTTGATGAAAGTATGGACAAAGAGCAGTTGAAACAACCTGCACAACCCTGGGAATTCAGGAGTAAACCGGCCTGGCAGCGTCTGATTATCATGGTTGGGGGTGTAACGGTTAATGTGTTGCTGGCGTTTTTTATCTATGCCATGATTTTATTCAAGTGGGGTGAAACAAAGTTGCCAATGTCAAGCCTGAACAACGGCATTTGGATTGTTGATACCGTAATCAATGAAATCGGGTTGAATAATGGTGACAGAATTATCAGTGTTAATGATGAAAAAGTACAGTATTTCGACAATATCAACTCATCCCTGATGTTGGGAGATCATATGGATATCATGCGCGATGGTCAGCCTATGAGGCTTGCCATTCCTGTTAACATCATTGAAAAAATTGTTGAAAAAGGAAAGCGCTCTATTCTTTTGATGCCTCGTGTTCCCTGTATAGTAGGAGAAGTTGGTGCTGGAACAGCTGCAGAGAAAAACGGATTGCTGGCCAATGATAAAATTGTTGGAATTGATTCATTTAAAGTAGACTTTTTTGATCAGGTTAAACCACTGATAGCCCATAAAGCAGGTGATTCAGTGCAATTGCACATCATCAGAAACGGACAGTCTCTGGTTCTAAATTCTGTGATTAACCCTGATACATCAATCGGGTTCTTTCCATTAGTCCCCTCCCTTGCTGAGATGAAAGACCAAGGTTTGTACACTTTCGAAACCAAGAATTTCAGCTTCCTGGCTTCATTTCCTGCAGGTGTGAAGAAAGCTGGTGAAAAATTATCCAGTTATGTCTCTCAATTCAAAAAAATCCTGAATCCTTCTACCGGAGCCTACAAAGGTTTGGGTGGATTCAAATCCATGGGATCAATTTTCCCCAAATATGAGTGGGATTGGGAAGCATTCTGGAATATAACTGCATTTTTCTCCATCGCACTGGCTTTCATGAACCTTTTACCCATTCCTGCCTTGGATGGTGGCCATGTTCTGTTTACAATCTATGAGATGGCAACAGGCAGAAAACCCAACGAGAAATTCCTGGAGTATGCGCAGATAGTGGGAATGGCGCTGTTATTTGGACTGATGATCTATGCCAATGCCAATGATTGGCTGGGCTGGGGTAGAGGCAGGTAATCTAACCTGCTTCTGCTGATGAGCTAAATTTGTTGGTAAAAGGAGCTGAGTAAGGTCTTGAAACGGGTACTGTAAACCTTTTCGTGATTGTATATATCGATGTTATCAGTTTCAGTTAAAGCAGCTTGCTTGCAAAACTTCATCATCACCCGAAATGGCTTATGATCAGGTGAATGTTTCACTGTTGTAATCTTGCTCACTGTAAGGCCTACCCCAACGGCTGATGCTAAACAGTCATCAAGTCTGTAATAGGGCATCAGAAGATAAAAGTTTCCTGTTACAGAGAGCAGTTCATTAACTTTTTCAATCAGTCTCTCCAGATTGAGTCCATGTCTTGCAAGATTGGTAGCCTCATCTGGTGATTCAAGTTGTTTTTCATAAAATGGCGGATTCGATATGATCGTTTGGTATTCCTTTTCAGTTTTGAAACTGAGTATATCTCCTTCAACAGCTGTCAGTCTTTCTTTCCAGGGTGATGAAGCAAAATTTGCACTTAACTGTTGAAAACAACACGGTTCAATTTCTACAGCATCAATATGTGCCTGACTGTGCTGTGCACTCATCAAGCTCAGTAATCCTGTGCCTGCACCAATATCGAGGATATGTTTTGGATCTTCGAGTTGTTCAGCTATCCATGCACCAAAAAGGCAGGAATCAGTGCTTACTTTCATGGCACAATGTTCCTGTATTACGGTAAATTGTTTGAAATGGAAATAATTATTGGCCATGTAAATTCAGAGGTTACCAGGTTGCCCTTGCAGATGCACTGGTTCGGAGGGAGCTAAACTTTCCATTTAAAAAATAATGATACCCCGTCAGTGCAATCATCGCTGCATTGTCTGTGCAGAACTCAAACGATGGGATGTGAACTTGCCAATGATACTTGATTGCCATTTCCTGCAAAGCACTTCTTAAGCCCTTGTTAGCAGAAACTCCTCCAGCCAGGCATATTGCTCTGATGCCTGTTTCAAGACTTGCTTTCTTTAGTTTTTTCAAAAGTATTTTGATAATGGTATGCTGAACAGAGGCGCACAGGTCATGCAGATTTTGCTGGATGAAATCGGGGTTTTGCTTTACTTCTTTTTGCAGAAAATACAGCACTGATGTTTTCAAACCGCTGAAACTAAAATTCAGTCCTTCAATTTGTGGCTCAGCAAATTGAAATTTTTCCGGGTTTCCTGTAGCTGCATATTTATCGATCAATGGTCCACCGGGATAAGGCAGGCCCAGCAATTTGGCGGATTTGTCAAAAGCTTCTCCTGCCGCATCATCTATGGTTTCACCGAGTATCTCAAGGTCAAGCGGGGAACGGCATAAAACTATTTGGGTATGTCCACCGCTAACAGTCAGACAAAGAAATGGGAATTCAGGTACTGGTTTTTCAATCAGATTTGAAAGCACATGGGCCTGCATGTGGTGCACGCCTATAACAGGAATATGAAGTGAAATGGCAAGAGATTTTGCAAATCCGGCTCCTACGAGCAGGGCGCCAATTAATCCTGGTGCTTGAGTAAATGCAATTGCATCCACATCCTGTAAAGTAATGCCGGCATTTCGGATTGCATCATCAACAACAGGTACAATATTTTGCATATGTGCCCTGCTGGCAAGTTCTGGAACCACACCTCCATAAGCAGTATGGATAGATTGCGTGGCAATTATATTTGAAAGCACTTCACCGTTTCTGCATATGGAAGCTGAAGTTTCATCACAGGAAGACTCAATCCCCAGTATAATTATATCCTGATCACCAGTCATGTTGCAAATGTATGAAGACTGGTTTAATCGATAGGTTCAGTAACTGATTATTTAGATCGAATGGCAACAACAGGGTCCATTTTGGCTGCAATCATAGCAGGGATGATTCCAGCCAGAACCCCAATGCCAATGCAGATGCCAAGGGCCAGTGCCAGAATGTTTCCTGAAACAAATACAGGGAAATTGAAAGCAGCACTTAACAGTTGTGCCATCAGCACCACAAGGATAATGCCAATCAATCCGCCAATGATGCAAATCAGTGCACTTTCAAGCAAAAACTCCATCAGGATGGTTCTCTTTTTAGCGCCAATGGCTTTTTTTAGACCTATTACTGGTGTCCTTTCCCTCACGGTTACAAACATGATGTTGGCAATCCCAAATGCTCCTACAATGAGGCTAAGGAGTCCGATCATCCAGCCTCCCAGGTTAACACTGCCAAATAAGGAACTCACGGCCTTACTGAAGTCACTGATGGCATTCAACGCGAAGTCGTCTTCCTCTGTTGGTCCGAGTCTGTGTATGGACCTCATCGCTCCTTTAAGCTCATCCTTTAGTGCGTCTGTGCTCATGTTCTCCGGACCTTTCACAATAATCTTTGGGTTGTTGAAGCGCTCATTGAAAAGCATTTGTTTCATGAACCTGTAAGAAAGCAGGATACTCTGGTCAAACTGCCATCCCTCTATAAAGCTTTTTCCTTGTTTTTTTATTACTCCAACAATTACGGCTTTTTTATTCCTGAGGTCAACAACTTTTCCCAATGCTTTCTCAGCTCTTCCAAAAAGCTTTTCAGCGTTGTCATATCCAATCAGAATGCTTGCCGTTCCCTGATCAAATTCTATTTGATTGAGGTATCGGCCATACTGAATCTCCACAGGCTGAATTTTGTCAAACTCTTCTGTAATTCCATGGTAATTGATACCATCCAGCTTGTCATTCTCGTATTGAATAAATGACTGCGTGGTGAAATTGAAAACGATATTGATATTGGCATTAACTTTTTCGCGGATGAGTTTGGTTTCAATCAACTTTGGACTGGGTCTGTTTACATATTTCCACCATGGATATTCAGCGCCACCCTGATAATCCCATTTATCAATATAAATAGTGTTTGACCCAAGCGATTTAACACCATCCTGAATATTGCGTTCCAGACTGCTTACTGTGGCAAGCACGCCTATGATGCAAAATATCCCAATGGTAACACCGAAAAGAGATAAAAAAGTCCTGAGCTTATTTTTACCCAATTCCTGTACAGCCAGTTTGAGGGTGGTCCATACAATTTCCAAGGTCTTTCTCATCTTGCAAAATTACGATATTCAACATTGTGTTGGTTTAAATTATGCTGAAGGGGTGAGGAAAGGGACGAATGGATGATTGGCGTGTTATTCCGGTCATCTATTCCCTAACCATCCTTATCTTTGCAGCCCAATCAACACATGAAATACGAAAACGAAATTAAAAAGAGGAGAACCTTCGCTATTATCTCCCACCCGGATGCTGGTAAAACTACGCTTACAGAAAAATTTCTCCTTTTCGGAGGTGCCATCCAGACCGCAGGAGCTGTAAAGAGTAACAAGATAAAAAAGCATGCTACCAGTGATTTCATGGAAATTGAAAGACAAAGGGGAATCAGCGTAGCCACATCAGTGATGTCTTTTGAGTATAAAGGAATGCTTATCAACCTCCTGGATACCCCCGGTCACAAGGATTTTGCTGAAGATACCTACCGCACCCTGACTGCTGTAGACAGTGTTGTGCTGGTTGTGGATGGCGTGAAAGGTGTAGAAGAGCAAACCAGAAAGCTGATGGAGGTTTGTCGCATGCGCGATACACCGGTCATTGTATTCATCAATAAAATGGACAGGGATGGTAAAAATCCTTTCGATTTGCTTGATGAAATTGAAAAAGAACTTCGCATACAGCTGCACCCGTTAAGTTGGCCAATAAACAATGGTAAGGAATTCAAGGGTGTGTATAATCTTTACGACAAAAGCCTGCTGTTATTTCAGCCCAATCAAAAGGTAACGGTTGAGGAAAGTGTGAAGATTGATAACCTGGAGGATCCGATGTTGAATCAGCTTGTGGGGGATAAGGATGCCGGACAATTGCGGGAAGATGTTGATTTAATCGAAGGCGTTTATGGTGATTTTGATAATGCTGCCTATCTGGAGGGTAAAAAAGCCCCGGTTTTCTTTGGTAGTGCTATCAATAATTTCGGTGTGCGTGAATTGCTTGACACTTTCATTCGCATTTCTCCGGAACCAAGAAGCCGTGAAACAACAGCAAGGTTTGTAGATGTGCAGGAAAATAAGTTCAGTGGCTTCATCTTCAAAATACACGCCAACCTTGATCCCAAGCACCGCGACAGGATAGCTTTCTTGCGTGTTTGCTCAGGAAAATTTGAGAGAAATACTTTTTATCACCACGTTAGATTGGATAAGGATGTCAGATTCAGCAATCCATACAGTTTCCTGGCACGGGATAAGGATGTCATCGAAGAGGCATATCCCGGAGATGTAGTTGGACTTTTTGACACGGGTAACTTCAAAATAGGGGACACCCTCACGGAGGGAGAAGATTTTTATTATACAGGTATCCCAAGTTTCTCTCCTGAAATTTTCAAGGAAGTGGTCAATAAAGACCCGATGAAAACAAAACAGCTGGAAAAAGGTCTCAATCAGCTCACAGACGAGGGCGTGGCACAGTTGTTTACACAGCATAACGGAAACAGGAAAATAATTGGCTGTGTGGGTGATCTGCAGTTTGAGGTAATTCAATACAGGCTTTTGCAGGAATATGGGGCATCGGTACAATTCAACGCACTGCCTTTTTATAAGGCCTGCTGGTTGACAGCTGACGATAAGTCAAAGCTCGATGATTTTACCCGTTTCAAAACATCAAATATCGTAACAGATAAAGACGGACATACCGTTTACCTGGCCCAAAGTGAATGGTTCCTGAATACGGAGATTGCCAATAATCCGGGCATACAATTCCATTTCAGTTCAGAAATTCACAAGTGAGAGGAGAGATGTGAGATTTTATTGAACCTTTGCTGTTCGTAGAATATTGTTGGAGTTATCCAATTTGTCAATTTTGAGCCTATATTTTTATGCTAGACCAATTATATTGTTCAATTTGAATAAAATCGGGAATTTAGTTCAATATCTTTGAAGCCTAGCCATTTTGATATCTATTAATGACAAGAAGCATGAAAGCTGTAATACTTGCCGGAGGATTGGGGACCAGGATTTCTGAGGAGACTCATCTGAAGCCAAAGCCAATGATTGAAATTGGTGGTAAACCTATTTTATGGCATATTTTAAAAATCTATTCAGCACATGGTGTGAATGATTTCATTATTTGTTGTGGTTACAAGGGCTATCTGATTAAAGAGTATTTTGCTAATTACTTTCTGCACATGTCTGATGTCACTTTTTCTCTAAGAGACAACACCATGAAGATCCATCAGAATCAAACAGAACCATGGCAGGTAACATTGGTAGATACCGGTGATAATACAATGACTGGAGGCAGACTTAAGCGGGTCAGAAAATACCTCAATGAAGATGAGCCTTTTTGCTTCACTTATGGTGATGGTGTTGGAGATATTGACATAACTGCGTTAATTGATTTTCACAGTCAACACGGAAAACTTGCTACACTTACTGCTACAAGACCTCCCGGAAGATATGGCGCACTTAAGTTGGGTAGTAACAGTTCTGTAGATTATTTTCAAGAAAAACCTGAGGGTGATGGAAGCTGGATCAATGGAGGCTTTTTCGTTCTTCATCCTGCTGTAATCGACAGAATTTCTGAAGATAGTACCGTTTGGGAAGATGGGCCATTAACCGGACTTGCAAAAGATCAGCAACTGTTCGCTTATAAACACACTGGTTTCTGGCAGCCAATGGATACTTTAAGAGAGAAGACATTATTAAATGATTTGTGGGAAAAAAATAATGCACCATGGAAGATTTGGTAATCAATGCCGGATTCTGGAAGGATAAATCAGTCTTTCTAACCGGGCATACCGGATTTAAGGGAGGGTGGCTTTCATTGTGGCTTAATACTTTGGGTGCTAATGTTCATGGCTATGCCCTAAGCCCGCAAATGGCCAATAACTTTTTTGAAACAACTAAACTTGAGGATTTAATCACCAGTTCTACAATAGGTGATATCAGAGATTATGAGCAACTCTTGAGTGCTTTACAGCAATCTCAGCCTGCAATTGTATTTCATTTGGCAGCACAACCATTGGTCAGGGAATCATATGTTACTCCCAGAGAAACATTTGATACAAATCTAATGGGAACAGTAAATTTATTGGAAGCGGTAAGACAAGTAAAATCAGTAAAGGCAGTTGTCATTGTAACGACTGATAAATGCTATCAGAATAATGAATGGATCTGGCCATACAGGGAAGAAGACAGATTAGGTGGTTATGATCCATATTCCAGCAGTAAAGCTTGTGCAGAACTTGCAACTTCTGCCTATATAAATTCATTTTTTAATAAGTCTGATATTCATGTGGCCAGCGTAAGGGCTGGTAATGTTATTGGAGGAGGAGACTGGTCGAAAGACCGCTTGATTCCTGATTTTCTGAAGGCCATAGATGATCAGGAAACATTATACATCAGATCACCCAATGCCATCAGGCCATGGCAGCATGTACTCGAACCCTTATCAGGATATATAGGTCTTGCAGAAAAATTAGTGACAGCTGGTAAAGATTTCAATGGACCTTGGAATTTCGGTTCAGACATCAGCGATTCCAGACCAGTCTCATGGATTGTCAATAGACTGGCCTCTTATTTTCCATCAATAAAGTGGGAACTTGATTCTCAAGTGAGCAACCATGAGGCAGGATTACTCAAGTTGGATAGTACAAAAGCTAAAGTTCTTTTGGGATGGGAGCCAAAATTCTCACTTGAAAAAGCCCTGGATATGACTATCGCCTGGCATATGGCATGGAAACATGACAAGGATAAGATGCTCGATTTTTCGATTAAGCAAATATTAGACTATCAATCTTCATAGATATGCTTCAAGTGATTGATACCCCTTTTACCGATCTGTACCTTATTCAACGTCAACCAAAATTTGATAACAGAGGGTATCTGGAACGTTTATTTTGTTTCGAATCCTTGAAAAAAGTTCTTGGAGAGAAATCTGTCAGGCAAATCAACCATACAATGACCCATCAGGCAGGAACAGTTAGGGGGATGCATTATCAGCAGCCACCTTTTGCTGAAGTCAAGATGGTATCCTGCATCAAAGGTGAAATATGGGACATTGTAGTAGATATCAGAGAAGGATCTCCAACTTTTTTGCAAAGCTTTTCAGTGAAGTTGTCTGATAAAGACTTCCTATCCATATTGATTCCTGAGGGTTTTGCTCATGGATTTCAAACAATATCAGACAATTGTGAGTTGATTTATTTTCATACGGCCGACTATAATCCAGTTGCAGAGAGAGGTTTAAATCCCAGGGATCCGATGCTGGGAATTGCATGGCCAATGCCCATAACTGATTTATCTCCTCGTGATGAAAATCATGAGTTTTTGAATAATAAATTTAATGGAATTAAAGTTAGTTAATATGAATTGCAGACATTGTGGTACCAACCTTGAAAATGTTTTTCTGGATCTGGCATTTGCTCCTCCATCTAATTCATATCTCAGCCCTACTGATTTACAGAAGCCTGAAGTATATTATCCGCTTAGAGTCATGGTATGTCATAACTGTTGGCTGGTTCAAACAGAGGATTATGCAAAGGCAGAAGTATTTTTTAATTCTGATTATGCTTATTTCTCAAGCACTTCTCTTAGCTGGCTGGCACATGCAAAAGAATATGCTGATAAAATGATTGCAGATTTGCACCTGGATGCCCAAAGTAAAGTAGTGGAAATAGCCTCTAACGATGGTTATCTTTTGAAGAATTTTTTGCAGGCAGGAATTCCTTGTTTAGGTATTGAGCCAACTAAAAGTACAGCCCTTGAAGCTGAAAAGCTTGGTATTCCGGTTTTGCAAGAGTTTTTTACTGAGTCTATGGGGAGCAGTTTAGCAAATAAACAGGGTAAAGCAGATCTGATTATTGGGAATAATGTCTACGCTCATGTTCCGGATATTAACGATTTTACTAAGGGACTCAAAGCATTGCTTAAAAATGATGGTACCATTACACTGGAATTTCCACATTTGCTGAGTCTACTCCGCTTTATACAGTTTGATACCATTTATCATGAACATTTTTCCTATTTGTCTTTGTACACGGTATCAAAAATATTTTTGAGTGCCGGATTACGTATCTGGAAGGTAGATGAAATTCCCACACATGGAGGAAGTATTCGGATTTATGGATGCCACACTGAAGACCAACGTCAGGATGACCCATCTGTTCAGAGGATTTTAGATATTGAAAACGAGCATGGTTTACAGGATATCCTTACGTATACTGGTTTTCAAACAAAGGTTGATACAATAAAGTATAACCTGCTTAATTTCCTGTTAGAGCAAAAAAAGGACAATAAGCGCATCATTGCATATGGTGCAGCTGCAAAAGGTAATACACTTTTAAATTATGCTGGTGTAAGAGCTGATTTGTTACCAGTTGTTTATGATGCAGCTCCAGCCAAGCAGTTCAAGTTAATGCCAGGAAGCCACATTCCAATTTTGCCAGCCGAACAAATTTTTCAAGATTCAGCAGCTTACTTGCTTATTCTTCCCTGGAATATCGCAGATGAGGTTAAAAAACAGTTAGCGCCACTTCAGGAAAGGGGAATTAAATTCATTATTGCTGTTCCGCAATTAAGTGTTGTCTGATGAAAGTACTAATCACCGGTGCATCAGGTTTTTTGGGAAATGCCGTTGTGACTATTTTGAAGGCATCTGGGATTGACTTTTGTATAATTGGTAGAAACAATAAGTCCGGCCATTCAAATTTTTTTGAAGTTGATCTCCTGACGCATTATGATTACACAGGCTTACTGTCCATTTACCAGCCCACCCATCTTATACATCTTGCCTGGTATGTTGAACATGGAAAGTATTGGAGTGCCTATGAAAATTTGGAATGGACAAATGCTTCTTACAGGCTTCTCGATTCATTCTATAAATTTGGAGGAAAACATGCAGTTGTTGCTGGCACATGTGCTGAATATGATTGGCAGTATGGATATTTTAAAGAAAATCTGACTCCTCTTCATCCAACTACTTTATACGGGATGTCAAAAGATAATACCAGAAGAACTTTGGAATTAGTTGCGTCTCAATATGGCGCTAAGCTTGCATGGGGAAGAGTATTTTTCCCGTATGGTATCGATGAACCTCCAACTAGATTGATTCCATCACTTTTTCAGGTATTTAAGGGGCAAAAAACACCATTTGGCGTCAATTCTACTGCATACAGAGACCTCCTGCATGTCAGTGATGTGGCACAAGCATTTATCAGGTGTTTGGAAGCAGACTACCACGGTGTAATCAATATTTGTTCGGGTAATCCAGTGCAAATTGAACAACTCGTCCAACAGATAGCCTATATTTGTAATCAGTCTCCGGAAGCTGTTTTGTCTATCAAATCTGCTTTACGGAACGATCCTCAGTTTTTGATTGGAGACAATACAATACTCAAAAGTTTAGGATGGAAACAAAAAGTCTGTCTGAATGACGGAATTTCACACTACTTAAGTAAATATTAAAGAAATGAGTAATTATGAAAATTTCAAGATTGAATGTTCCCAAAATATCAATCTTCAGAGTACGGATTCCCAACTCATCTCGGCAACAAAAGATTTTTTTAACAGGTCATTTGCCTTCAAATATCCCTACAATTATGAATTTTTAGGAAGACCGATCATTCAGTATCCACAGGATATGGTGGCGATGCAGGAGTTAATCTGGAATGTAAAACCAGATTTAATTATTGAAACTGGAATCGCCCATGGGGGATCGTTAATTATGAGCGCCTCTATGCTGGCTTTAATTGACATGTGTGAAGCCATTGAGTCAGAAAATTCAATTAATCCAAAGGAATCAAAAAGAAAAGTGTTGGGAATAGACATTGACATCAGGGAGCATAACAGAGATGCAATAGAATCCCATCCAATGTCTTCCAGGATTCAAATGATTCAGGGATCAAGTATAGCTGAGGGTATCATCGATCAGGTTAAAGCAATTGCCAAAGACTATAAAACCGTTCTTGTTTGTTTGGACTCCAACCATACACACGATCACGTTCTTGCCGAGCTCAATGCTTATGCAGAATTGACCAGTGTTAACAGTTATTGTGTGGTATTCGATACTGTTGTTGAAGATATGCCGAATGATATGTTTCCGGACCGTCCATGGGGCAATGGCGACAATCCTAAAACAGCAGTTTGGGAATTCCTGAAGTCTCATAATGAATTTGTGATCGACAAGGAAATTCAAAATAAGTTATTGATTACAGTTGCTCCAGATGGTTATCTAAAGAGAATTCATTAACTCAAGTTTGGGATTATCTCTTCATTATTTTTTTAATGTCTTTATTGCTAATAAAGTTTAACTTTTAAACATTAAATTTTAAATCCGGTATAATTGAAAGGTGTTACGGCTTTCAGTTCTTTTTTAACGGAGGCACTAACTTTCAAGCTGCTGATGAATGCATGAATGCTTTCCTTATCGATAGATGTTTTACCCCTGGTAAGCTCTTTCAAGGCTTCATAAGGCTGGGGATATCGTTCTCTCCTCAAAATTGTTTGAATAGCTTCTGCCACTACTGCCCAGTTTTTATCAAGGTCAGTTTGTAAGGCAGACTCATTAAGAACCAGTTTACCAAGGCCCTTGTTGATAGAATTTATTGCAATCATGAAATGAGCTAACGGTACGCCAATATTTCTGATAACAGTAGAGTCGGTCAGATCTCGCTGCAGCCTAGAAACAGGTAGTTTTGAAGATAAATGTTCAAGCAATGCAATTGACAAACCCAGGTTTCCTTCTGCATTTTCAAAATCAATGGGATTAACTTTATGAGGCATAGCCGATGAGCCAACTTCCCCTTGTTTTGTTTTCTGCCTGAAATATTCCATGGAAATATATGTCCAGATATCCCTGCATAGGTCAATCAAAATGGTGCTTATACGTTTGATGCCATCAAAATGTGCAGCAAGATTGTCATAATGCTCAATCTGGGTTGTATACTGTTGTCTCTGCAATCCCAATTTGTTTTCACAAAATCTGTTTGCGAATTTTATCCAGTCAACTTCAGGATAGGCAACAAGGTGTGCATTGAAATTTCCGGTTGCACCACCAAATTTACAGGAATAGGGTACCTGATTCAGCAGATTTAGCTGATTTTCCAGACGCTCAACAAATACCATCATTTCCTTCCCCAGTGTGGTTGGAGATGCTGGTTGTCCGTGTGTTCTGGCAAGCATCGGAATTGTACTCCAGCTCTTTGCCATATCCCTGATTGAGATGATGAGGTTGCTGACAGCCGGATAGAATTCATATTCAAGGGCTTCTTTCCACATCAGTGGAATTGCTGTATTGTTAACATCCTGCGATGTTAATCCGAAATGGATGAACTCCTTAAGCTCCTCAAGCCCAAGTTTATCCATTTCTTTTTTCATGTAGTACTCCAGTGCTTTTACATCGTGGTTGGTTACACTTTCAAATTGCTTAATTTCCAGGGCAGTTTCCGGATTAAAATTTTCCAGCAGTTTTCTCAATGCATTACTTTTGGCTGCCGGCAAACTGAATAACTTCTGCTGGCCTAAAGCTATAAAGTATTCTATTTCAACCTTTAAGCGGTATTTAATGAGTGCATATTCTGAAAAATAGGCTGAAAGTTGGCTGGTTTGTTTGCTGTAACGTCCATCTATTGGAGATACTGCTGTTAGTGGGCTTAATTCCATTGTAACTATTAATTGGTGTAACTTGCAGCAAAATTACAGCAATATTGGTGGAAAGGAAAATAAGGGTTGGCGCAGTTAGTTACCTCAATACAAAACCCATGTTATCGGGGCTTCAAAGTGGTCCCTTGTCTGATAAAATAGAACTTCTTCTTGATTTTCCAGCAGGGCTGGCCACCTTGCTCCAAAAAGATGAACTTGATATCGGATTATTACCCGTTGGAGCACTCCATGAGCTGGGCGACTATTCCATAATCACAAACTGCTGCATAGGTACAACAGGCGAAGTTGCCTCAGTTGCTGTATTCAGTGATGTTCCGATGCATGAAATAAAAACTGTGATTCTTGATTATCAGTCAAGAACTTCTGTCTTACTTTGTCAGATATTATTCAGGAAATTATGGAAGAAAAAGGTAGAGTTCATAAAGGCCAAAGATGAACACTACCTTCAGGAAATCGGTGGAAATACTGCAGGTTTGATAATAGGTGACCGGGCACTGCAGCACCGCGGTAACTCAAAATATATTTATGACCTGGGCGAGGGCTGGAAACAATTAACAGGATTGCCATTTGTATTTGCAGTTTGGGTCACAAAGCACAAATTTGATGAGCAATTTCTGCGGCTTTTTAATGAAGGAGTTGAACAAGGCATTGAAGAACTGGCGACAAAAGTACCGCTAAGCGATTGTCCTGGATATAATCTTTATACGTATTTTACAAAAAATATCTCCTACAGCTTCGATGAGAAAAAACGCGCAGGATTGGAGCTGTTTTTAAAAGAAGTGAGCCATCATAATGAAATTTCTGCATTAAACTAATCTGAGGTATGCCTGCAATAAATAAGACAGCAATTATTACTGGAATTACTGGTCAAGATGGGGCATACCTGGCTCAATACCTGCTTGGATTAAACTATTCCGTAGTTGGATTAACCCGTTCTTATTCATCTGCTGGTCTTTCCAAATTAATGAAACTCGGGATCGATACGCAGATACAGCTTGAAGAATGTGACTTGATGGATTATTCTTCAATTATCAGGATTCTGCAGAAGTATAAACCCGATGAGTTTTATAATCTTGCTGCACAGAGCTCTGTCGCAGCTTCATTTAACCAACCCATCGGAACAATACAGTTCAATTCCATTTCAGTACTCAATATTCTCGAAGCTATTCGTTCATCCAACTCCGATATCAGATTCTATCAAGCATCCAGCAGTGAAATGTTCGGTCGCGTGCCAGAACTTCCTATCCGTGAAGATAATGTGCTTAATCCAGTTAGTCCGTATGCCATTTCCAAGGCAACAGCTCACTGGATTGTTAGAAACTACAGGGAAGCCTATGGTATCTTTGCCTGCAGTGGAATATTGTTTAACCATGAATCTTCACTGCGGGATGATACTTTTTTTGTTAAAAAAGTTATTGAATCAGCCAGGAAAATCAAAGCAGGTAAAATGGATATGCTGCATGTTGGCAATATCATGATCAAAAGAGATTTTGGCTCATCCAAAGAATATGTAAAAGTGATGCACGCTATGTTGCAGCACTTTCAACCTGATGATTATATAGTCGCATCTGGGAAATCCGTCTTACTTAAAGATATAATTGATTTTGTTTTTAATTATATCGGTGTTCCAGCAGATCGGTATATTGTTGACGAAAAACTATTCAGGCCATCTGAAATCATCGATCTCTATGGTGATTCTTCAAGAGCGAGAATTAAACTGGGTTGGGATTATAAACTTGACTTTTTCGATGTACTGACAGATATCATTGATGAAATTGAAAGTGCCAATGACTGAAACCGGATGTTTGATATCAGTTGTTACCATATGCTTCAATAACCTGGATGATTTAATAAGAACATGCTCATCTGTTGATGTGCAGCAACATCTTCCCTTTGAACATTGGATTATTGATGGTTCTAAAACCAATGATATCGCTGAATGGCTTGCAGGAAGTGAGCAACCTTCATATAGGAAATGGTTATGTGAGCCTGATGAAGGTATTGCAGATGCTTTCAATAAAGGGATAATCAGATCAACTGGGCAGGTTATACAATTGTTGAATGCAGGTGATGTATACACTGATACCTCTGTGTTGGAAAAGGTATACCTTGAATTTCAATTACATCAGGATTTACAATGGCTTACAGGTAAAATATACATGACAAGAATGGGTAAAACTGTTCTGGTTGGAAAGCCTTTTGATCCAGATAAGCTTTATAAAGGTATGCGCAGTGTTTCACACCCAACCTGGTTTGTAAAGAAATCTGTATATGATCAGGTGGGGTTGTATAGTCAGAATTATGCCATTGCCATGGATTATGAAATGATGTGCCGGCTCAAAGATTTTAAAGCCGGATTTGTTAGTTATCCGTTTGTTATTTTTGATGACACTGGTGTCAGCACACATAATTATCTTAAAGCGTTAGCTGAAACGAAAAAAGCATACCAGTTTCATTTTGGCTTTTCCATTAAAATGGAAGTTTGGCAATTGAGGTTGAAATTACTTAACCTGCTTCAGCAAACTAAATTGGGTATGATTCTCTTCAACCTCAAGCGGAGTATGGGATTGGAAAATATGTAATCAGGTTTGCTGGTTATTTTTGCAAAAATTCTCTATAGATTTCATTGGTCTTTATAGCTGTTTGAGCCCATGTAAACAATCTGGCGCGGACGTATCCCTTTTCAACATATGATGCAGACAATATGGGGTTATGCAAAAGAGCTACAGAAACCCTGGCGATATCCGCTGGATCCAGCGGATTAAAATAACTTGCGGCATCACCGCCAACTTCTTCAAGGCAGGATCCCGCAGCCGTCGCACATGGTGTTCCACAACTAAACGCCTCAACAAGAGGCAGTCCAAACCCCTCGTATAAGCTTGGATAAATCAATAAAGAGGCGTTTTTATAGAGTCGGATGATATCCTCATCCGTTCTTATGGCTTTGTACTTAACCCTCTCTGTTAAGCCATATTTTGCAATAGACATAAGTTCCTCTTCCGTAAAATCCCCCCCTCCTCCAAAAACAAATTCAATTTCACGCTCCGTTTGTGAAATCAAGCTTATGGCATGCAGGTAGTTTTCAAAATTTTTATGGGTGCCTTTTCTACTACCAATGAACAGGATGTAGGGTTTAGTATTATTATCCCTTGCCACTGCATCTATCGCTGTCTTTTCAAGGCTTGACCCAAGGTATATGGTGGTAACTCTGGAAGGCGCTATATTAAAGTAATCAATAATGTCTTTCCGTGTATTTTCTGAAATCGCAATGATGTGATCTGCCGCATGTATCATCCTTCTTCGGTGCTGAATCAGTTTCCTGAATTTAGGCAGACCTTCATGGTATTTCTCATCAATCATATCCAATACAGTAATAAACATGGGTTTACCCATACGGTTCCTTAATGCTGACTGATGAAAATAAGTGGGGTGAAAGATATCAAATGCAGTGTTTCTGACATTGTAAAACGTGCGAACATGGTTAATCAATCTTACCAGATCTTTTCGTCCTTTGAACCGGGCACTTGTTAACCATCGATTATCTGGTTTTAATAGCTGACTGAATACATTGTCTGCATAGGCTACATCCAGTATTGGGGTAAATAATTCACGCTCACTGGCCCCCTTGATCAATTCATAATAGTATCTTGAAATTCCTCCAAATGACTGCTCACAAAAAATCTGGTGGTCATAAAAAACACGCATAATAATTTTTTCCTAAATATTTTCAATAGAAATTATATACTAAAATTCAATTTTGACTGTATTTTTTTTAAAATAGCCAATAAAAATGAGTTAAAATAGTTGATATTTTTTTCTGTTTTATTGTAAGATAAAATAGAATTTGACAAAATTATTTCAGATAGTAATGATGCTTCATGAATATTTTTGATATTATGAACTAAAGGGTTGAAATTATAGTGTTGTGTAATTAGGTTATTTATACTAGAATAATTTGTCATAATGCTATTGTCCTTTTTTATCATATTTTTAATTTGATCGATCAGCTCTGGATTAATCCCATTTTGTTTAAATTCATCAAGTTTTACTAATTTATTTTTTTCACTTGTTATTCCAGAATGGATAAAAATGTTTATTAGATAATTGAAAATTTGTTTCTTTTTGTCTACAACAAAATCTTGATATAATTCTTGAAATTTATAATTGTCGATTAAAATCAACGTAGCTAATTCGTTTTGAACACTGAACGGGATTTTATATTTTATTAATTCTGATTTATAGTTCTGAGACTTAATGAATTCAGTGTTTTCTTTTTCCTTTTTTTTCATTAATCTTTCTCCATTACTGTATTTTGATATTCCAGCAATTGTAAATGGTTTATCAATTATGGTGAATTGTTTTATGTTTTTCGCTATAACTAAACCTGAAAAAATATCCACAGAAATACAACTACCAAAAAAAGATCCATTCTGCTCTACGACCTTATCAATTAAATCTTTTTTTACAAATGAATAATAAATCATAGGCAAATTGAAATATGCCATTTCAAAATGAAGAACTTTTTTTAAAATAGATTTAGCATCAACATGTAATATTGGATTTGATTTAGGGAACATTAAGTTTGAATTTGGGAAATTTATACTTCCCTGCCAATGATAAATAATACTTGGACACTTTAATACATCGATATCACCGTTCTCTTGTAAATAGTTTTCTAAATAACCTAGAGAATTTAAAACAAATCCATCGTCGTCACCTAAAAATAAAATGTATTTTCCTTGAGCTTTGCTTAATGCAAATTCAAAGTTTTCTCTCATTGAATAGAATGTTGGTGTTTCATGATAAGAAAGATATTGATTATTAAATTCGTCGATTAATTTTCTGACTTTTAATCTTTCTAAAGAGTCACTATTGTCGGAAACGATTATTTCGTAATTGCTAAAATCCTGTTCGATTAAAGTTTGTATGCAATACTTTAAAGTAATTGCTCTATTTCTAGTTGGAACACAAATTGAAAATAAAATATTATTTTTCATTATTTAAGACTTTTGAATAAGTAAAATTTAAAAAAATCGTTCAGGTTTTAAGTATTGATTTTTTTTTCATTTCAATTAACCCTTTTATTGTGTCAATTCTAAATCTTATTACAGGAAGTGACTTAGAATAATTTCCTTGAAGAAAGTATAAAAAACCTAAAATTAAAGAAGCAAAAAACTTAATAAAATATTCGAATAACTTAAAAATATAGGCTATTTTACCTTTTTTGCCAATACGTACTCTTTCTCCGCGTCCTATTCCACTTGCTACCCGGTACATATATGCTCTTGTCAACTTCGCTGTTTCCACCACATGCATTACCCTGATGGCCGGATCATAAATAATGCTACTCCCATCTGCTGTGAGCCTGTAAAAAAAGTCTTTTCCTTCTCCACCTATTCTCAGCGTTCCCTTTACTCCCGGCAAGTCTGTGTTAAAACCGCCAATTCTTTTAAATGCTTCATTTCGAACAGCCATATTGGATTCAAGCGGATATTTACCTTGTTTAAACGC
>CAMAXV010000013.1 GCA_945862385.1 Chitinophaga pinensis | reverse complement strand
TAAGGATACATAGAACCATGGGTAGTTCCCATTGGCGAGGAGCCGAAGAAATACCCCGGCTTATAAACAACCTGCACATCGCCAGCCAACTTGTGGTTAAATCCTTTTTGGAACATTTCTTTAAATTCTGCAGGCATGTTTACAGCACTGATATTTTCATTGTCAAAAGCAAACTGTACATCCGGCTCTTTCATCAATTCCTGAATGAAATACCTTTTCACTGAAGAAAAATCAACTCCTGCTGAATCGATATGACTGCGGTCAAGGTAAACCTGATAATTGGCATTTGCTTCTACCAGGCGCTTTAGACCAAATTTCAACATGGTATTCGTTTCCGCTTTTTTGCTTGATTTCATCCCTAATGCAGGAATCTGATGAGCTTGCAGGAATGCAGGATTATGTGCCACACCATGATCTGCAGTAAGGAAAAAAGTGTAATTGCCTTTACCTACCTTTTTATCCAGGTAATCAAGAAATGCCCCAAGATCTTTGTCGAGTTTCAGGTAGGTATCTTCAATCTCTACTGAATTGGGACCAAATGCATGTCCGATATAGTCAGGAGATGAGAGACTGATTGCCAGAAAATCCGGGATACTATCAACGCCCATACCTTCAGCTTCAACTGCAGCCTTCGAAAAGGCAAGCGTCAGTGTGTTACCCCATGGTGTAGAAGCAATAGCCCCATAACTCTTGCCAACATTACCATCAAGTTTCCGTGGAAATGGGTTTTTAGCATAAGACGGGTGGCTGTTATCACTTTGCGTGTATTGGTCCATTGGCTGGCTGAGGTTCCAGTTGAGCTTATAGAGTGAGTCAACCACTTTTCTTTTATTAAAAGCATCAGCCCATGGCATTAGCGAAGGCATGTACCAGGTACTGGAAACAAAATTACCCGAGGCTGCATCATACCAATAAGCGGCATCTCCAGCATGTCCTGCAGGCAAAATACTACCCCGATCTTTAATGGCCACACCAATTACTTTAGAGCGGAAATTAGTTGCCAATTCAAGTTCGTCGGTTACTGTAGTTGTCATCAGGTTTTTGGGAGACATGGGTTCTTTGCTTGGATTCCCCCCAACAATTTTAACCGAATCATCCTCTACACAATATACCTGACGTTTCAGGCTGCGGTCATACCATTCATTCCCCATAATGCCATTAACCGCTGGAACTGACCCCGTATAAACACAGGCATGACCAGCAGCTGTTACTGTCTGGGCATAAGGAATATGTGCATTCTCATTGGAGAATCCCTCTCTCAATATCCGTTTAAATCCATTTTCACCATACTTTGCCTTGTATCTGTAAATAAAATCCCAGCGCATCTGATCTACCATTACCCCCACAACAAGCTTAGGTGAGCTGGCCGTTTTTTGAACCTTTTGTGCAGACAGTTGTCCGGCTGAAATGAGGCATAAAAAAATAATGACAAATAGCTTTTGCATAACAACGATTATGACACAAATGTACCAAAAAAATAAAGGGTTTACAGACTCAGAAGATGATCAAAATGAAAAGAATGTCCATGTAAATGAAAGCTCGTTTTCTCAGGTGCTCATAAATAATTAACTTTGCTCACATCAAAAATTAAATTTTTGCAACAATGGCAGACATTTTTGAAAGACTGACTAAAAATTATGGGCCACTGGGTCAACACCGTGAAAGAGCACATGGCTATTTTGCCTTTCCAAAGCTGGAAGGAGAAATTGGAAGCAGGATGAACTTCAGGGGAAAGGAGAAAATAGTGTGGAGCCTTAATAATTACCTCGGACTGGCAAACCATCCGGAAGTTAGGAAAGCAGATGCCGATGCTGCTGCTGAATTTGGACTGGCTTTGCCAATGGGTGCCCGCATGATGAGTGGCAATTCCAATTACCATGAACAACTGGAGCGGGAACTTGCTGCTTTTGAAATGAAGGAAGATGCCATTCTGCTTAACTTCGGTTATCAGGGAATGGTCAGCCTGATTGATGTATTGGTATCCAGGCACGACGTAATTGTTTATGATGCTGAAAGTCATGCTTGTATAGTTGACGGCCTGCGCCTTCATCCAGGCCACCGGTTCGTATTCAAACACAATGACCTTGCTGACTGCGAAAAACAACTTCAACGTGCAACAGCCCTTATCGAAAAACAAAATACAGGTGGCATCCTGCTCATTACCGAGGGAGTCTTTGGGATGGCAGGCGATCAGGGAAAGTTGCAAGAAATTGTTGCCCTGAAAAAAAGCTATGAATTCAGATTACTTGTTGATGATGCGCATGGATTTGGCACATTGGGCAAAACAGGCGCGGGAGCAGGAGAAGAGCAAGGCGTACAGGATGAAATCGACCTTTATTTTTCAACCTTTGCCAAGTCGATGGCATCAATAGGAGCATTCATTGCTGGTCCTAAAAGCATCATTGACTATATCCGCTACAATATCCGAAGCCAGATTTTCGCCAAATCACTCCCAATGCCATTGGTTATTGGGAATCTCAAGAGACTTGAATTGCTTAAAACCCAACCTGTGCTCAAGGAGAAACTTTGGGAAAATGCACTTAAGCTGCAAAACGGGCTGAAAGAAAAAGGATTTGATATAGGGAAGACAGATTCAGTGGTTACGCCGGTTTATATGAAAGGTGGCGTAGAAGAGGCTACATCCATGGTTACTGACCTGCGTGAGAATTACAACATCTTTTGCTCTATTGTTGTATACCCGGTTATTCCAAAGGGGCATATCATCTACAGACTGATCCCAACTACAGTTCATACTGATGAAGACATCCAGCTGACCTTGACAGCTTTTGAAGAAACAAAGAAAAAACTGGATGAAGGGAGTTACAAGAGTGAACACATTCCTCAAATGGCAGAAGTCTAATCTGAGTCAAATAAACATTTTAAAGTCCCTGCCCACCGGTAGGGATTTTTTTTATCCGGATGCGAAAAAAGTAAGAACAAAAAAAAGGGCCAGGATAGAAATCCAGCCCGTTTTAAATCCAATATCCTATGAAAAACCGTAGTAATAACGCACCACGGCATCCTGTTATTGTGAAAGCATTAAAAAAAATTTAACAATTTTAAATTGCACTTTCAAATTGCCTATTTTTTGAAAAAATGCTAACATTTATCCAAATTGCTTGTTAAAACACAAATTGTGTGTATGAGAAAAGTAGTTTTGGCCATAACAGGCGCAAGTGGCTCAATTTATGCCTCTTTGATAATCAATAAAATGCTCAGCATAAAAAGTCAGTGGCATGATTTTTCACTTGTGTTAACCGAAAATGCCAAATCCGTTTGGAGAACCGAGCTCGGTAACGAATCTTATCTTGAAACAGGGTTGAACATATACAGCAAAAACGACTTCAATGCCCCCTTTGCCTCAGGTTCCGGACAATATGACACCATGATTATTGCGCCGTGTTCTATGGGTACACTGGGCAGAATAGCTTCCGGCATTTCAAATGACCTGATTACGCGAGCAGCTGATGTTGTACTTAAGGAAAGAAGAAAACTCATTTGCATGGCAAGGGAGACCCCATATAACCTGATACACATCAGAAACATGGAAACCATAACCCTGGCTGGTGGGATTATTTGTCCAGCAACACCTTCCTTCTACAGCTTGCCTCAAACTGTTGAGGAAGTGGCTGCTACAGTGGCTGACAGGGTGCTTGATTTGGCAGGCTTTGATATTAAAACTTATCGGTGGGGTAACTGAAAATCACCTTAAATCTATCACTTCAACTCCGGGATACTTTTTTGCAGAAAATGAAAATGTATCATCAGGAATTACTGTACTGGTAGACATGGTATTGATGGCGTAAAGGTAACGGTTCCCACTCTTTTCAAAAACCCTGGTAGACATCAATACCTTGTTCACTTTATCGATCTCCAGTACAACCTTAAAAAAAGGTTTTGTTTTATCAATTGGTGTTAATTCAACCACCTGAAAAGTCTTGCCATCTCTTTTAACATCATTACCAAGGAGAAAAAGAAAATCCTTGTCATAAAAATTAGTAAAGAGCTTTTGTGGGGTAATAGAGCCACTGCTGTTATCAAGCGTTGTAACCTGAACCTCCTTGGCAGACACATCATATGTCCAAATTGTTGCTCCGTCACAGAAAATCTCTTGTCCGGTTATACTAACCCTGTATTTTACCCCTTTCATCATGACAGTTCCCGTTTTGGTGCCCTGTACTTTTCCTGAGCCATTCTCGATTTTAAGTGTAAAACCAGCTTTTACACTTTTGAACGTTTTGAACTTAGCACTAACAGCGTCAAGGATTTTTTTTGCTTCAGGATCATTGGCCACTTTGACTTTGGGAGCTTGTGCAAATGAATTGAAGGCAAATACGATGAGAATAAAAGATAAAACCTGCTTGATGATCATAAAGCTTGTGTTATAATAGATGCAAAGAAAAGATTATTCCATTGATTTTAGATACTGCTCCAGCTCATATTCAGACTTAAATAACACTTCCCGAACCTTACTGCCTTTACTTGGACCTACAATTCCGGAAGCTTCAAGCTGATCCATCAGTCTGCCGGCCCTGTTATATCCAAGTTTCAGTCGCCTCTGAATCATGGAAGTTGAACCCATTTGATTTTGAACAATCAGTGTAGCCGCCTCACTGAAGAGTGGATCACGGCTCAGAAAGTCTACCTCCCTGTCTTCCATTTCTTTTTCATCAATTACCTCGGGCAGCTCAAAAGCAGAAGGATAACCCTGTTGTTCTCCAATGAATTCTGCCACTTTCTCTACTTCTGGGGTATCAACAAAAACGCACTGAACCCTTGTCACCTCACCCTGATATGAAACAAGCATATCTCCCCTTCCAATTAACTGTTCAGCACCTCCAATGTCGAGGATAGTCCGGCTATCTACCTTAGATGAAACTTTAAATGCAATCCTTGCAGGGAAATTCGCTTTAATTGTTCCAGTTATAATATTAACGGAAGGTCTTTGAGTAGCCACAATGAGGTGAATGCCAATTGCCCTTGCCAGCTGGGCAAGACGGGCTATCGGCGTTTCTATTTCCTTTCCGGCAGTCATGATGAGGTCAGCAAATTCATCAATAACCAGCACAATGAATGGTAAGAATTTATGTCCCTTTTGAGGATTCAACCTCCGGGAAGCAAACTTTTCGTTGTACTCACGGATATTCCTGCAGCCTGCATCCTTGAGGAGATCATAGCGCTCATCCATTTCAATACACAGTGCATTCAGGGTATTGACTACCTTTCTGGTATCTGTGATGATGGCATCATCATCACCGGGTAATTTGGCCAAAAAATGTTTCTCAATGATTCTATATAAACTTAGTTCAACCTTTTTGGGATCTACCAGTACAAATTTTAATTGTGACGGGTGTTTTTTGTATAAAAGAGAAACGAGAATGGCGTTAAGTCCTACAGACTTTCCCTGTCCGGTTGCACCTGCCATCAACAGGTGAGGCATTGTTGCCAGATCAACAATAAAATTTTCATTGTCAATCTTTTTTCCAAGGGCAATAGGAAGTGCATGGTCATTCTTCTGAAACTTTTCTGAAGCGAGCAATGACCGCATCCCTACTATACTTTTTTTGACATTGGGCACTTCAATACCAATTGTACCCTTTCCCGGAATAGGGGCAATAATCCTGATTCCCAATGCTGATAAGCTCAAGGCTATATCATCTTCCAGATTTTTTATTCTGGAAATCCTGACACCCGCAGCTGGTACAATTTCATAGAGTGTAACAGTTGGACCAACAGTAGCAAAGATCTTTTGAATATCTATGTCGTAATTCTTGAGGGTTCGCATGATCTGGTTCTTATTAGCTTCCAGTTCATGCTGATCCATTACTATTTTCTCTCCAGAATGCTGAGCAAGTAAATCAAGAGACGGATATTTATAGCCTTTTAAGTCTGCAATCGGGTCATATTTAGGCGTACCTAAAACAGATACCGGTTCTTTTATGAGCGAGGCAGCAGGTTGAGCCGGTTGGGATTCAAGCGGTACTAATCCAGGAGCAGCAAATGCCATCTCCATGGGCAAATCATCCGCGGGGGTTATCACATCAACCGGCGTATCTGATGTTTTATGGACTAATTCAAAAGGTGCGTCATTTTCAATGTCAACAGTACCTTTAGCTTTTGATGTTGGTTGTCCATGTCTTACAAGCACCTGCGTATTTCCAGGTGCAGTCAGGTCAAGCCGCGGTTGAAGGTCTTCCGGCAATACATCCCCTTCCAAAACAGAAGGAACGATATTTTCAGTATTCTTGGCTGAAATACCCTTTACAGGCCATACCAAAGAGGGATTAAACCTCCAGATGCCATATGCAATTACCGCAAAACAAATTAAAGCTAATGTGCCATACCAGCCAAGAACAGCAACAAGCCAGGCTGAAATAAACTTACCAAAAGCGCCACCCCAATTGAAACTTGCTGACGCACCAAAAAAAGATGCACTTACGCTTAAAACAACGAGGCCTATAATTAAGTACCGTAGATTTCGGGGAACAGAAAAAATAGTCTTTTCAAACAACAGGTTTACTCCGAGAACAAAGAGTAATGAACAAAAAAGGTAAGAGGCTATGCCAAATCCAAACTCAATAAAAACAAAAGCTGTATAGGCACCAAGGCTTCCAAGCTGATTGGCAATTTCAAGGTCATTCGGTAATAAAATTTTAATCCCGCTATCTCTGATTTTATCCTGATCCTCCGTCCATGTAAACAAATAAGATGTAAAAGCAACAAAAAGGAACAAACAAAAAAACAACAGGCCAATACCCAGTATTTTGAATGTTCGCTCATCCTTCAAAAGAGAAGCTACTTCAACAGCTTCCTCCTTTTCAGTTACCAGTTTTTCCGGATTTTCCCCTTTATTGGAAATGCGCTTTTTCGTAGCCATTGGGTTTGAGAGGTTTATTGATTTCCACCACCGGGTAGATCTCTCAAAAATACATCATATTTTACTCAGATTCCCTTTCAGATTGCAGAGATGTAGGAAGCGAAAGAAACATGTATAACCAGCCGAGCATGAAGAAAATCCCTCCAACTGGTGTTATCAAGGCCAGCACAAAAGGCTTCTCAAGCTCTAAAAGCTCCATAAATACCCTCGCATATATTGATCCCGAGAAAAGCACAACACCTGTCATAAAAAAATAACCAGATAACTGCATCTTTTTATTTTTGTAATGTCTATACATGATGCCTGCACAAATGATAGCAAGCGCATGAAACAACTGATAATAAGTAGCAGTCTGAAAGCCAGAAAATGTTTCGGGTAAAAGTAATGGTTTGAATAAATGGGTGCCAAAAGCGCCGAGTACAACACCTGTCAAACCCATAATTGTTGCCGCTTTAAAGAAGAGCCTGTGTACGTAAGATTTGTTCATGTAATTCCTGAACGGAGATTAAGGGATTTGTGATTTTCAAATTTGACTGCCGGTAATATATATCTCGGTCATTAAGCCGCTGTTCAACCTGATTTTTTAATTCAGTTTGATTTAAGCCTGCGATCAATGGCCGCGTTGATTGTTCCCCAATGAGTCTTTTAACAAGAATATCCACACCTGGGGCAATCCAAACCGTTACGCCATGCGCATTCATCCACTCCATATTCTGGTTGAAGCATGGAGTGCCACCTCCACATGACAAGATGCCGAAAATACTAAATTTATGGTCATTTTTCACCATATGTGTTGAAAAAAATGAAGGAATTGTGTGTAAAATCCGTGATTCACACGTACGGAAATAAGATTCCCCTTTTTCTTTAAAAATTTCAGTTACGGTTATTCCCTCTTCAGCTTCAATTAAAGCATCCAGATCCGCAAACGGAACACCCATTGATGATGCCAGCAGTTTACCATAATGGGTCTTGCCGGAACCCATAAACCCTACTAAAAATACCACAGCTTTGTTCGCCATCGGAATTGAGATTTTATTAATCAGCTTCCAGTTTAATGCTCACAGTTTAAATGTTGTTCAGTTAGCCTCGTCGCTAACTGAAAAAAATGCCAGGTAAAAATA
This sequence comes from Chitinophaga pinensis, assembly GCA_945862385.1. Taxonomy (GTDB): domain Bacteria; phylum Bacteroidota; class Bacteroidia; order Chitinophagales; family Chitinophagaceae; genus Pollutibacter. The sequence continues at coordinate 73,844 of CAMAXV010000013.1, read as the reverse complement.
ATGCTAATCCTCCTTATACTAAATTGATTCCTGCAGGGAAAATCACTTTAATATAATCTTGCTCCCTTGAAAACTATGTTTAAATTTACAATACAACAGCGTTTCAAGTGAATGTATTGAAAGAAGATATGGATTTACAGGAACAGTATGAGTTCTTCCTTCAGGAAGAAAACCTGCTGCAGTTGCCTAATTTTCTCAATGAGCTCAACATCAGCGATGTGGCGCAACTCATTGAGGAGCGATGGGAAGATGCTTCATCCATCATGGCAATACTTTCTATACACCGAGCTGCGAGTACTTTCAAAATACTTGAACTTGGCATTCAAAAGGATATAATCCATGAAATGCATCCACTGAAGACAGCGGCTCTGCTCAATGAACTTCCTGCGGATGACCGGACATCCTTCCTGGAAGAGCTCTCACCCAAAGCTGTAAGGGAACTTATCAAACTGTTAAACCCCGAAGAGCGGAAAATCACACTTTCTTTGCTTGGATACCCTGAAGGCAGTGTGGGCCGATTGATGACGCCTGATTATATTGCTGTTCAAGCGGACTGGACCATCGCTGAAGTTCTTGAACATATCAGGGAAGTTGGACAGGAATCAGAAACAATTGATGTGATCTATGTTATCAACGACCAAGGGCAATTGGTTGATGACGTCAGAATCAGAGAATTCCTCTTATCGCCACCGGAAAGACTGGTGAGTGAACTAACAGACAGCCGGTATATCGAACTGAACGTTTACGATGACCAGGAAAAAGCCAACCAGGTTTTTAAAATGAATAACCGGGTTGCCCTTCCGGTTGTTGACAACAATAATATCCTGATTGGTATCGTAACCATCGACGACGTTTTATGGGTGGCCAATGAGGAGTTCAGTGAAGACATGCAAAAAATGGGTGGTACTGAAGCATTGGAAGAACCATACCTGGAAATATCTATTTTCAAACTCTTCAAAAAAAGAGTAGGCTGGCTCATTGTCTTATTCTTAGGTGAAATGCTCACTGCAACAGCGATGGCCAGTTATGAACACGCGCTGGACAAAGCACTGATTCTCTCCCTTTTTATCCCCCTAATTATTTCCAGTGGAGGCAATACAGGTTCGCAGGCATCATCACTGATTATTCAAGCCCTGACTGTTGGCGAAGTAACATTGGCCGACTGGTGGTCTGTTATGCGCAGGGAAATTGTTTCTGGCATCCTACTCGGAACAGTTCTCGGATTAATAGGTTTTGCAAGAGTCATGATCTGGTCACAGATTTTCCCCGATGTTTATGGCGCCCATTATTTTCTCGTTGCACTTGTAGTAGGATTTTCACTGATTGGCGTGGTCCTGTTCGGAACCATTTCCGGATCAATGCTACCCATTGTATTAAAAAAATTAGGCGCAGACCCTGCGGTATCATCCGCCCCCTTCGTTGCCACACTCGTTGATGTCACAGGTGTAATCATCTACTTCAATTTTGCTTTCTTCTTCCTGAAGGGAACAATGCTCTGATCAGATAGCCTGGTGATTGAAAGGCTGCAAAACCATTTCACTGACAACACCACTGGCTGGCTGCTGACACAAAAACCAGATCGACCTGGCAGCTTCTTCCTCCCTGATCATTTTTTCCTTTTGCACCTTGAGGTCAATCGCATCCCAGAATGGGGAATCTACTCCACCCATAAAAATATTGGTGATCCGGATCTCTGTTCTTTTTAATTCTTCACGGATACTTTGCATCATACCCACAATGCCATATTTACTTGCAGAATAGGCAGCTGCCCCTGCCATAGGAACCTTTCCTAATACCCCGGGAATATTGATTATCAGTCCTTTTTTCACCTCTTTCATACCCGGTAAAAATGCTTTTACCAAAAGAAATGTTCCAACAAGATTTGTTTGGAGGGATCTATTGAAATCTTCCAGAGTCAGGTTTTCAATTTGTTTAATAATTCCCACACCCGCAGCATTGACCAAAATATCAGGAGTTCCCATAACCTGTGCTACCCTGCTACCAAGCAAAGCAACTTCAGCTTCAACACTTATATCTGCAACAAAACAAAGATCCTCCGGAACACCGGCATTAGCAGCAGCATCCGCCAGTTTTTCTGCATTTCTACCAGTCATAAAGACCTCTGCCCCGCTCTGGCGCAATAACTTTGATAAATGGCTACCAATTCCGCCTGAGGCACCGGCAACAACAACGCGCTTACCATTGAGTTTTTCCATGGAGTATTTTTATAACAAACATTTGAAGCATGCTTTTGTTTAACTAGCTATGTCGATCGTATCCATCATTTTCCCACACCAGCTATTTGATCAACACCCAGCGCTTCATACCGAAATACCCGTTATCCTCGTAGAAGAAGAACTTTTTTTCAAACAATATCCATTCCATAAACAAAAACTGATACTACATAGGGCAAGTATGAAAGCCTATGAAGCTACCCTAATCAGCAAGGGGTTTCAGGTTGAGTATATTGAAAGTGAAGACAGCAGAAACCGAATAATTGCACTCATGCTGAACCTAAATGAAAGGGGTATAACTAAAGTAAGCATAGCTTACCCTAACGATTACTTACTGAACAGAAGAATACAACGCGCTGCAAAACAATACCAGATAACAATTACGATGGCAGAGGGGCCGGATTTCCTGACAAGTATTGAGGACGGAAACACTTTTTTCAATAATAAAACCCGTTTCCATCAGACTGATTTTTATATACATCAAAGAAAAAAACTGGACTTACTGGTTGACGAAAAACAAAAACCAATAGGCGGCAAATGGAGTATGGACAATGAAAACAGGAAAAAAGTCCCTAAAGACTACAAGCCACCTCATATCAGTTTTCCTGAATCTGATAAATTTCTCCATGAGGCCATAACATATGTATCGCAAAAATTCAGCAACAACCCCGGCAAAATAAACCCGGATAATGGAAAATATCCATGGGCATGGACCAAGAACGAATCCATAAAACTGCTTGAACAATTCACCAAAGAGAGGTTGGCAAACTTTGGCGACTATGAAGATGCCATGCCAGCCACAGAAGAGTACCTGCATCACAGTGTTTTATCGCCCATGTTAAACATCGGACTAATTACCCCAAAGGATATAGTTCACATGACAATAGCTGAAATACAAAAAGGCAAAATTCCCATAAATTCAGCTGAAGGTTTTATCAGGCAGATCATTGGCTGGAGAGAATTTATACGAACTGTTTACCTGCAGAAAGGAGTTCAGCAAAGAACAAGTAACTATTGGGGTTTTACCAGAAGAATACCCAAATCTTTCTACGATGGCACTACAGGTATACCCCCTATTGATAACTGTATTAAAAAGCTACAATCCAATGCTTATCTCCATCACATTGAAAGGCTTATGGTTCTTGGAAATTTTTTCTTGCTCTGTGAATTTGACCCCAACGACGTTTATCAATGGTTTATGGAATTATTCATTGATGCCTATGATTGGGTTATGGTACCGAATGTATACGGCATGACTCAATTTGCAGATGGAGGCATTATGATGACAAAACCCTACATCAGTGGCAGTAATTATATTTTCAAGATGAGTGATTACAAAAAAGAATCGGCTCATTCAGGCAAGCCTCAATGGCATGAAATATGGGATGGCCTTTTCTGGCGATTCATGAGCACCCACAGAAAGTTTTTCCTTCAAAACCCAAGATTAGGCATGCTGGTAAACACATTTGACAAAATGGATGAAGAAAAGAAAAAGGTCTTACTGGATAATGCACAGTTTTTTCTGGATAAGCTTGACAGTGAACTATTGCAGGATGAAATGAAAAGAAGCTGAACCATTACCTTTGTGCAGAGACAGCAGCAGCATAAACATACTGACATGAAAATCAAAAATATAGAAATATACAGGCTGACCATCCCCATGGAACCTTTTGTTATTGCAACAGAAACCTGCAATGCAGCTGAAAACATATTTTTGAAAGTAATTACAGATGAAGGAATTACTGGCGTGGGGGAATGCTCCCCGTTCCCGATGCTTGTTGGAGAAACCCAGGATACCTGTTTCATGGTAGGTAAAAACCTTGCCAAAACAATCATCGGTAAAGATCCACTCCAGATTCAGGAAAGAATGCTGGAATTTGATCAGTTCATTGCTTATAATACAACAATCAAAAGTGCCTTTGACATGGCTTTCCACGATATTGCAGCACAGGAAAAAGGAATGCCGCTGTATCAATACCTCGGTGGAAAGAAAAAAACTATACAAACAGATCTAACCATTGGAATCAGCAGTCCTGAAGCCATGGCGGCAAAAGCAGTTCAATTCGTTGCGGATGGTGTAAAAACCATTAAAGTTAAGCTCGGCAAGCATGGTGAAGAGGATATTCAAAGAATCAGACTTATCAGGGAAGCAATTGGTGATATGATTGGATTACGAACAGATGCCAATCAGGGTTGGGATTATGCCACAGCTGTGGCCGTTTTAAATGCTATTGAGCCTTATAACATTGAATTCTGTGAACAACCCATGCACCACAGATATGACAATTTATTGCCCGCGTTAAAAAAGCAAGTTAGAATTCCCATCATGGCTGATGAAAGTATTTTTGACCACTATGATGCAGCCCGGTTGATTCAAAATGACAGCTGCTCGTATATCAATATAAAACTGGCAAAATCAGGAGGTATCTGTGAAGCAATCAAAATTGCAGATACAGCCGCAAAATACGGTGTCAAATGTATGCTGGGAGGAATGGTAGAAAGCAGGTTGGCGCTTACTGCAAAAGTTCATCTTGCCATGGCACACGACAACATACATTTTTATGATTTGGACACCTGTTTACTTGGACATCTCACAGATCCTGTAACCGGTGGCGCCAGATACAACAATTATTTTCTGGAGTTGACTGATACGCCAGGCATTGGTGCTGATATTGATCCCGATTTTTTGAAAGACGCTGAATCCATTACAATTAAATAACTGAACATGCTACCTAAAAAAACTTCTGAAACCAGGGTCATTATGACAGAACTGGTTTTCCCCAACGACACCAACTTTTATGGCAATCTCATGGGGGGAAGACTCATGTACTGGATGGACACCGCAGCCGCCATGGTTGCAGGAAAACACTCCAATGCCCCATGTGTAACTGTTTCAGTAGACAATATATCCTTTGATGCGCCTATTAAGCTTGGACAAGTAGTGCATATCGAAGCACAGATTTCCAGGGCATTTAAATCTTCTATGGAAATACATATCAAAGTTTGGGGGGAGGACCTCACGCAACAATATAAATACAAAAGCAATGAAGCGTATCTCACTTTTGTAGCGTTAGACCCGAATGGAAAACCAAGAGCAGTCCCCGAAATAATAACTGAAACGGAAGATGAAAAAAAGGTATTTGAAAGTGCCCTGAGAAGAAGACAGCTCAGACTTGTGTTGGCAAAAAAAATGAAACCAGAAGATGCCACTGAGTTGAAAGCCTTGTTCATCAATGACTGAGGTGTAGGTCACAAAGCCGGAAATTGATGCTTTCCCTTGAGCATAAACTGACTACTTTGCTCAATGGCATCCATTACTTTCTCAAGAATTTCATCAATACTTTCTTCGTAAGTAAAAGATAAAGGCTGCTTAATTTGTATACTTAATTGAGTTCCTTTCTTCTTAAAGCGAAGTCCCTTTCTATTGAATGCACGCCAAAAACCATTGATAACAAGAGGCACAACTATGGGTTGCATTTCCTTAATGATGTGCGCTGTACCTTTTCTACCCGGAGCAAATGGTTTTGTAGTTCCCTGAGGGAATGTAATTACCCACCTCTTGGATAATGCCTCAAGGATTTTACCATAATCATTTGCGTCAACTTCTCTTTTCACATCCTTCCCCCCTGCTCTCCACGTACGCTTGATTTTTATGGCACCAGCCAATGTGAATATCCTGGTAAGGAGATTATCTTTCATCGTCTCTTCTGCTGCAACAAAATTTACATTTACAAATGGGTTCAAAAAATAAACAGGCCATCCGAGTCGATTTTTCCTCCCCCATTTAACTGCACAAAATATGTGCAACATAGCCATCACATCAGCAAAATAAGTTTGATGGTTACTTACAAAAAGTACATTTGATTTAGGTAGTTTCTCCAAGTTTTCAGTTCCAGAAACCTTAATCTTATTGATTATAGCTAAACCTGGATATGTTATAACTCCAATAACAGCATAAATCAGTTTTCTCACAATTACAATATCTTTCAAACGATCGACAAGCATAATTCAAGGTAAGAAATAATTCAGGATCACGTAACACCTGTTGAGGCATCAGCATATAAAAAAAGGTCCTGTGAAACCACAGGACCTTGATAATATGTATCAGCAGTTGAGCGATTACTCGCCGCCTTCCATTTTCTTCTTCAGCTCTGCCAAAACGCCCAGGTCACCCAATGTAGATTTCTCTACTTTATTCTGGATATCCTTAACCGCTTTTTTGGTTTTTGCTGCGTCAGCTTTTTTCTCTTTGGCTACTGCTTCTTTCTCATCTGCAACAACTTGTTCCCAGATTCTTGAATGGCTCAGTACGATCCTTTTTTCATTACGATCGAACTCAATTACAACAAACTGAGCAGTTTCATCCGCAGAGATTGTTTTACCATCTTCCTTGGAAAGATGACGGGCAGGAGCAAAACCTTCGAGTCCGTAAGGCAGCTGAACAACAGCACCCTTATCGTCACGCTTTACTACTGTTCCTTCATGCACAGAACCAATTGAGAAAGTTTCCTGCAATGCATTCCAGGGATCTTCTTCCAATTGCTTATGTCCAAGTTGAAGCTTCCTGTTGTCTTTGTCGATATTCAGGATCATGATATCAATCTGACTGCCAGACTTCGTGAATTCAGTTGGATGATTGAAACGTTTCAACCAGCTTAGGTCACTGATATGAATCATGCCACCGATACCAGGTTCAAGTTCAACGAAAACACCATAAGGAGTGATGTTTTTGACCAGTCCGGAATGCTTGCTTCCAACTGGATATTTGTTTTCGATTTCACTCCATGGATCAGAAGTAAGCTGCTTGATAGACAGACTCATCTTCCTGCTATCCTTGTCAAGTGTAACCACTCTTGCTTCGTACTCGTCTCCAAGTTTGAAGAACTCTTTGGCATTTACAGGTGTGTTAGCCCATGTGATTTCACTTACGTGAACAAGGCCTTCAACACCAGGGGTGATTTCAAGGAACGCGCCATAATCCTCAATGTTTACAACCTTTCCCTTGACATTTGCACCTTCCACGATTTCTACAGGAAGAGTTTCCCAAGGATGCGGAGTAAGTTGTTTCAGACCAAGGCTGATTCTGCGCTTCTCATCATCAAAATCAAGCACAACAACATTCAGCTTCTGGTCGAGCTTCAACACCTCTGAAGGGTGGTTGATTCTTCCCCAGCTGATGTCAGTAATGTAAAGCAGACCATCAACACCACCCAGATCAAGGAATGCTCCGAAATCAGTAATGTTTTTGATAGTGCCCTCGAGTACCTGGCCTTTTTCCAGCTTACCCATAATCTCTGCACGCTGTGCCTCAATATCACTCTCGATAAGTGCTTTGTGTGATACAACAGCATTCTTGATGGCCTCGTTAATCTTAACCACCTTGAATTCCATTGTCTTACCAACAAACTGATCGTAATCAGTTACTGGCTTCACATCGATCTGAGATCCAGGAAGGAATGTTTCCATACCCAGGATGTCAACGATAAGTCCACCTTTGGTTTTGCTGGTAACATAACCTGTAACAACTTCACCACTCTTATGCATTTCCACAATACGCTCCCAAGCACGGGTAATGCGGGCCTGCTTGCGACTAAGGTGCAAATGTCCTTCCCTGTCCTCTTTCTCCACAACCATCACTTCAACCACGTCACCTGTTTTAAGTCCGTGTAAGTCCCTGAACTCGTTCAGTGAAACCAATCCATCGCTCTTGAAACCAATGTTGATCACTACGTCGGTCTTGGTCATGCCCACTACGGTGCCCTGAACCATTTCACCATCTGTGATCTGCTTAAATGTGCCCTCATAAACGGCATCATACTTGAGTTGCTCCTCGTTGTTGTAACGGGCAACGTTGCGCTTGTCAATGCTCCAATCGAAATCATCGTGTGCGGAGACTGTTGACGGATTCATTAGTGTGTTGTTTTCTTCCACTATAAATTTCCTCCTTTTGTTTGGATTTCAGGCTGTTTTGTCAACCTGATTTGGGGTTGCAAAGTTAGACAAAATAAGGATTATCAAGAATATTTTAAGTGTTTTTTTCAAATTTACCTGCCTGCAATAGCCAGAATGGCACCTGCAAGTTTATCCAGGTCTTTTTTTGAAGTATAAACATTTGGAGTGACCCTCACACCATGTATGTTTTCCCAGTTTATGGCTACGGTGTGGATTTTGTATTTTGAGAATAACTCACCGGAAATTTCTTCTGGTTTTTTACCAGCTATGGCAATACTGGCAATGGCACATGATAAATTACTGCTTGCAGGCTGATTAAAAGAGATTTTCGGATGGTTCCTAACCTGGTCAACCCAATAGTTTTTCAACATCCTCAGCCTGGCTTCTTTTCTGGAAGAACCCATGGTATCATGAAAATCAACAGCGGCTCCAATGGCCATTTCAGATGCAAATGACCGGGTTCCGAGTGATTCAAATTTGCGGATATCAGTACCATCGGGTTCATTGTTAGACAACAATGCCCATACATCCTTTATCTTTTCACGCCTGACATACAGCAACCCACTGCCAAATGGTGCACTCAGCCATTTATGCAAGGATGATGCAAAGTAATCGCAACCCAGGTCAGGAATTTTAAAATCAAAATGCGCAAGCGTGTGCGCGCCATCAGCAATTACATCAATTCCCCTTTTATGTGCAGCATCGGCAATCTTCCTGACTGGAATGATTTGTCCGCACCAGTTGATGAGGTGGGTAACCATCACTACTTTTGTGCGCGGTGTAAATGCATTAATGTATTGGGCAGCCAATATGTTTTCATCTTCCTCTGGCAGGTTCAGGTCTACCCATATTAACTTAATACCATCCCGCTTTTCACGCTGCTTCCAGGCATTGATCATGTTGGGATAATCCTGCTTTGTGAGAACGACCTCATCGCCCGATTTAAGATTCAATCCAAAAATGACGGTATTTAGTCCCTCTGTTGAATTTCGGTTGATGGCAATCTCTTCCTTGTCGCACCCGCATAATCCGGCCAGTTTCTCTCTCAGTGGTTCTCTCCCCTGATCCAGGATCTGCCACATATAATAGGATGGCGCCTCGTTACAATATTGATAATACCGGATATGTGCGTCCTGAACAACTTTAGGCTGTGGTGCAACTCCGCCGTTATTCAGGTTAATGATATTTGGACTAACAGTATAAGCCTCCCTTATCCAGGACCAGAAATCTTCATCATCAATATGGCTAAGCGGACCCTCAGCAGCAAGCATTTGCTTCACCCGTAAAGCTTCAGATGCAAAACCCTTATCAACAGCAAATAAAAAAGGAAGTGTTGAAAAAGCTTTCAGAAAATTACGGCGGTGTGCAAGTGCCATTTCAAAAAAAATTAATTTCCTGAAGTTATTGATTTTGCTGCAATCCATCCACTGCTCCAGGCATGTTGGAAATTATATCCTCCCGTTATCCCGTCCACATCCATTACTTCTCCAGCAAAAAACAGACCCTTACACAGTAAACTTTCCATTGTAAGCGGATTAATTTCATTAAGATTTACCCCTCCTGCTGTCACAAACTCTTCCTTGAAAGTAGTTTTACCGGATACTGCATATTGGTCAGCGGTGAGTACCTTGGATAAGGACACCAATAAGGGGTTACTGATATCTTTCCACCTGATTAAGTCCGGCAATCCTGCCTTGCTAATCAAATACAGCCACAGCCGGGTGGTTAAGCCAAATGGGTTTTTCCCATTAACCTCATGCTTGGCATCAAGTCTGTATGATTTCAACATCTCCAAGGCACTGCTTTCATGGTAATCTGAAACCCAGTTTACCGCAACACTGAAATGATATTCAAGAATATTAAGATCCCTTGCGGCACGAGCAGATAATTTCAAAATGGCTGGTCCACTTAATCCCCAGTGCGTAATCAGCACGGGGCCTGATTCTTCAAGTTTCAATTCCGGGATGCGGACGAGACACTCTTTAACCGATATGCCCATTAACTGATGCAGTTTTTTTTCTGCTATATTGAATGTGAATAAGGATGGAACCGGCGTAATGATACTGTGCCTTGTTTCAGACAGAAATAAAAATCCAGTTGATTTGGGATGACCGCCAGCAGCCACACAAACAAGATCCGTTTCTATTTCTTTATTTTCCTGTTGGGCTTGCTGAATTGTCAAATGAAAGATATCTCCTGTTTTTATAATAGCCTTTACATCCGTCTTCAGGTGGATGGATACGTTAAATTTCCTTGCTTCATCAATCAGACAATCTACGATAGTCTGGGATTGATCAGAAACAGGAAACATTCTACCATCAGATTCCACTTTCAAATCAACTCCCCGCTCCCCAAACCACGCTATTGTTGCGGCCGGTGGAAACTGATGTAATGTCTTTTTTACCAAGTTTTTTCCGCGCGGATATGCAGGTATCAATTCATTAACATAATCAGCTGCATGAGTTACATTACATCTGCCTCCTCCACTGATTTTTACTTTTGATAATACCTTATCAGACTTTTCAAACAAATGTACGTCCAGATCAGGGTCCAGTCTGGCTGCATTCACAGCACAAAAAAAACCTGCAGCACCAGCACCAATTACTATAAGCTTTTTTTTCTTTTTCATTTAGGCAATAACATGATAGATGCAAATATTTCAAGACCATCCCAAATGTTACCAATCCTGATATTTTCATTCTCAGCATGTTGATTGTTATCATGATTGGCAATAGGAAGCGTAACCGGATGTGCATTGAGTTGCTGCTCAAAAATGAATAAGGGCAAACTGCCCCCCAGGGTTGGCATTAAAATAGGTGATTTGCCAATGGCTGCGTTGACTGCTTTTACAATACGCTTTGCAAATGGGTCATCCATACTTGTTTTTTGTGCATTATATCCATCTGAACGTTTCACCATACAAAGTTTATCATATTTCATCCTGTCCTGATCCGTAGGTTCATCGTCCAAAACGTGAAACCCCATTAATTCAATATGATCAATGACTTTTTGTTGCTGCCTTTTCCAATCATTGCCGAGAACCAATCGAAGATCAATAGAAGCCACAGCTTTTGTGGGAATTACATTGGCCGACTGCTTACCCACACCAGCACTTTGTATGCCATTGATATTGAGTGAAGGGAGTTGGAGACTGCTGTTAAGGCTTCCGGCAGATTCAGGTTTCCGTACCCCAAGTTCTTTTTTCAGCTGTTCTTCAACACCAGGAACGAGATCAATTGCTGATATTTCAGCTCCTGAAAGCGGTTTCACATCATCATAAAATCCTTTTACTGTAACCTGTCCATTTTCATTTTTCATACTTGCTAGTAAACGGGATAGTTCCATTGCAGGATTGGGTATCCAGTTGCCGTAGTGGCCGGAATGCAATGGCCTTTTGGGGCCAAACACGGTCAGTTCCAGATGAGTATCACCGCGTACACCAAATACTACTTGCTTACCTCCGGATTGGTGAACCGGTCCATCACATATAACCCACATATCCCCCATCAAAAGGGTACGATACTGATTAAAAATTTCGCTAAGATGTGTAGACCCAGCTTCCTCTTCACCTTCAAAAAAGAACTTGATATTTACATTGGGTTTTAATTTCAATGCTTTTAATGCAGCATAAGCGTTGATAATTGTAAAAACACCCGCTTTGTCATCAGAAGCCCCTCTTGCATATATCCTCCAATCTGGATCAATTCCTGAATAAATAGTATCCCAGGAAATTATTTTACCATCTTTAACCAGTGATTTATTTGTAAGCTGGGGCTTAAAGGGATGTAATCCACTAACCCATTTGGTTGAATCAACAGGCTGACCATCGTAATGCGCATAAAAAACAACTGTTTCTGTGGCTCCTGGAGTTAATACTTCACCATATACTGCTGGTGGTTTATTGGGTGTAACTGGTGAAAGTAATTGGACGTTTCCAATACCCATGGAAAGCATATAGTTACTTATCCAATCGGCATTTTTTAAAATGTTGGGCAAATCAGATGCGATATTTGGAATCTGCAGAAAATCCTTGAAATGATTCAGTAAAACAGGTTCGTTTTTAACTCTGTAATCTCTGACTTTATAAACCTCTGAAGTTTGGGCGAAACCCAAAAAGGGCAAAAAAAAGAGGACGAAAAAATGTTTTTTCATCCTCTAAAGTTAGTTAATCGAATTAAATCTAAACAGGGTTAATAATCACTCAAAAGAAGCTGATTAGCTTTTTCAGCATTAATTATGTTGTTGAAGCTTGATAATACATCAGCCTTACCTTTCTTTATGCAAATTGTGTGTTCATAATGAGCTGAAAAAGATCCATCCTTTGTTCGAACCGTCCATCCATCAGCATCATAGATAACATCCCTTGTACCCATGTTGATCATAGGTTCAATAGCTATTACCATGTTATCTTTCAATTTGGGACCGGAACCTTTTTTGCCGTAATTGGGAACCTGTGGATCTTCATGCAATTGTTTCCCCAAACCATGTCCAACCAGTTCCCTTACTACACCAAAATTGTGTTTTCTTTCAGTAAAATCCTGAATTGCAAATGAAATATCTCCAACACGATTTCCAGAAACAGCTTTTTCAATGCCCAATAACAATGATTGTCGTGTTACAGTCATCAATAATTTATGAGGCTCTGGAATTGGTAAAAGACCGAAAGTATATGCACTGTCTCCGTGAAAACCATTTTTAAAAACACCGACATCAATAGAAACAAGATCACCTTCTCTAAGTTCCTTGTTATTGGGGAAACCATGCACTACAGCATCATTCACTGAAATGCAAGTTGCAAAAGGATAGCCGCGGTAGTTCTTAAAGGATGGAATAGCCTTGTTATCACTGATAAACTCTTCTGCCCGCTTGTCGAGCATTAAAGTTGAGATCCCAGGCTTTAATATTGAAGCCAATTCTGCGAGTGTAGCACTTACAAGTAATGCACTCTCGCGGATCAACTCAACTTCAGCGTTGGATTTGATCCGAATCATCTAAAGTTCAGTTGACGAAGCGGTTTGTCTGCCCTGTATCCTTCCACCAGACATTAACCCGTCGTACTGACGCATTAATAGATGGGTTTCAATTTGCTGGAGCGTATCAAGCACAACACCAACCATAATCAGGAGAGAAGTTCCACCAAAGAATGATGCAAAGGATTGAGTTACGCCCAATTGCTGAGCTATACCAGGAAGGATACCAATTGCCGCAAGAAATATTGCACCAGGCAATGTTATGCGATCCATAACCTGACCGATGTAATCAGCAGTTGGCTGACCCGGTTTAACCCCAGGAATAAAGCCGTTATTCTGCTTCAGGCTATCAGCCATCTGCTTTGGATTAAAAATAAGCGCGGTATACAGGAAGGTAAATGCAATTACCATTACAACATAAATTGTCATATACCATATGTTGCTAGGATCATTAAATATACGGGCAAGACCTTTTCCCGATTCCAAATTCGTGAATGAAGCCAATGTAGGCAGGAACATAATTGCCTGAGCAAATATGATTGGCATTACACCTGACGCATTGACTTTAAGTGGGAGAAACTGCCTGGCTCCTGTCATTGATTTACTTCCAACCAGTTGCTTTGCATAACTAATAGGCACCTTACGAACACCTTGAACGAGGAGGATAAGACCAAGTATAATTGCAATGAAGAAAGCAATTTCTACCAGGAAAACAAGGAGTCCACCGCCACCACCAACTTGCTTGGCAGCAAATTCGCCGATGAAAGACTGAGGAAGCCTGGCTAAAATACCGACCATGATAATGATTGAAGTACCATTACCAAGACCTTTATCCTGAATTTTCTCTCCAAGCCACATTACAAATAATGTACCAGCTGTAAGAACAATTACAGTAGACAACCAGAAATATGGCTGATAAGCCTCAATCATTGCGTCTCTGCTAACATTTTTTAAATATGCCACGTAAGCTGCTGCCTGAAAAACAGTAACGATTGCAGTCAGATAACGGGTCCAATTATTGATTTTTTTCCTACCGCTGTCTCCCTCTTTTTGGATTTTTTGCATCTGAGGAACAAGAATTGTCATCAGCTGCATAAAGATAGAAGCCGAGATATAGGGCATTATACCCAATGCAAAAATTGAAGCATTGGAAAATGAACCACCTGCAAAAGTATCAAAAAGACCAAGCAGACCTTTCTTTGCACTTTCAAGATCCAGTTTGTTAGGATCTATACCCGGAAGGGAAACATGAGAACCGAAGCGATAAATGAGAATAAGCAAAAGCGTTACGGTGATTTTGCTTCTCAATTCATCAATGCCCCAAATATTCTTAACGGTTTGAATGAACTTCTTCACTGGAAAATATTTTTATCCGTTGTCAATCTAATAGTTTTGGCTACTAAATATCGGAAATTATTTGATTATTTCAACAGTACCACCTGCTGCTTCAATTATAGCCTTAGCTTTTTCACTGACTGCATTAACTCTGAATGCTAACTTTGCAGTGATTGCACCATTGCCAAGAATTTTAACTTTATCGGTACGGTTAATCAAACCATTACCATAAAGATTCTCCATTTTAAAATCTGAAAGACCATATTTTTCAACAAGTGTTTCTACCTGACCCAGGTTAAATACTTTGTATTCTACCCTGCTGATATTTTTGAAACCAACTTTAGGAATCCTACGCTGGATTGGCATCTGTCCACCTTCATGGCTTTTCTTACTTTTGTAACCTGCACGGCTCTGACCACCTTTGTTACCTTTTGTAGAAGTTCCACCATGACCTGATGCTTCACCGCGACCTATCCTTTTGGACTTTTTTGTTGCTCCTTTAGCTGGCCTTAAATTGTGTAAATTCATTGTATTTCTTTTTTACTCAACGCAGTCCCCTGAGACCACTCGTATTAAATAAAATTATAAAAAGACAACAGGGATTGTCTAAATTTCTTCAACCTTTACAAGGTGATTAACTTTTCTAACCATTCCAAGAATCTGAGGTGTTGCATCCAACTCAACAGTAGCATTCAGTTTCTTTAAACCAAGTGCTTCCATTGTTCTCTTTTGACGTTCCGGACGGTCAATTACGCTTTTTACTTTAGTTATTTTCAGCTTTTTCATATTGAAACCCCAGGGGATTAAATGTTTGATAATGAGCTCTAGAATGATTAACCGTTAAATACTCTTTTCAGGGCAATTGTACGGGTTTTTGAAACATTGATAGGCTCACGAAGCATTGCCAACGCCTTGAATGTAGCCTTAACCACATTGTGCGGGTTAGCGGAACCAAGTGATTTAGCAAGAACGTCAGTTATACCTACACTTTCAAGAACTGCACGCATACTACCACCTGCAATCACACCGGTACCATGTGCTGCTGGCTTGATAAGAACTTTAGCAGCGCCTTCTTTGCAAAACTGATCATGAGGAATAGTTCCTTTCATGACAGGAACCTTTATTAGGTTTTTCTTGGCATCCTCTATTCCTTTCGTGATCGCCTGCTGAACTTCCTTTGCCTTACCCAGTCCATGACCTACAACACCCTGCTCGTTTCCAACAACTACAAGTGCAGAGAAGCTGAAAGCACGTCCACCTTTGGTTGTTTTTACAACGCGGTTTATAGCAACAACTTTCTCCTTCAACTCAAGGTCTCCGGCTTTGACTTTGGTGTAATTTACTTTTGACATCTATTGAAAATTGATAAATGAATAAATTGGTAATTAGAATTGGAGACCTCCTTCACGGGCGCCATCAGCAACTGCTTTTACGCGACCATGGTAAAGGAATCCACCTCTGTCGAAAACACAGGTTGATAAACCAAGAGAAATAGCCTTTTGAGCAACAGCAAGTCCAACCAGTTTACTTTTTTCAGACTTGTTAACTTTTTGAGCTGCTATATCCTTGTCGCGTGATGATGCAGATGTAAGGGTTACGCCATTGACATCATCTATCATCTGTACATATATTTCAGTGTTGCTTCTGAAGACACTAAGCCTGGGCTTTTGTGACGTTCCTGAAATTTTTTTACGGATCGTGTATTTGATCCTCTGTTTTCTTAATGCTTTTACGTTCATCTTATATTAATTTGACCTGATGCTGCCAGGATAGTTAACGATTATTATTTACCAGCTGATTTACCTGCCTTGCGACGGATGTATTCACCTTTGTATTTCACACCTTTACCTTTGTATGGCTCAGGCTTACGTAATCCCCTTATCTTGGCTGCAACCTGACCGAGCAATTGTTTATCGGCACCTTCCAGGAAAATCCTTGGATTGTCACCTTTTTCCTGTGTAGTTCTTAATGAAAGTTCAGCAGGAATCTCAAAAATGATGTTATGAGAATAACCCAAAGACAAATCAAGCGTGTTACCTTGGTTTGCAGCCTTGTAACCTACACCAACCAATTCAAGTTCTTTTTTGAAGCCAGTTGTTACACCCACAACCAGGTTACTGATAAGTGCTCTGTAGAGACCATGAAGAGCACGGTGCCTGATTTGATCTGTTGGACGTTTTATTTCAACCGTATTTTCATTGATTTCAATGATGATATCACGATCAACAAGTTGCTTCAATTCACCTTTAGGACCCTTTACCGTAACCATGTTGTCTGAACCAACTGCTAAGGTAACACCAGCAGGAAGTTCAATAAGCTTTTTACCTATACGAGACATATTATTTGTTTTAAATTTCCTGCTTTCTCCTGATGGTTTCAGTTCCGTATAGAAAACTTATTGCGCAACCAGGATATGTGTCAGGAAATGATTTTACTAATAAATATAGCAGAGAACTTCTCCACCAACATTCTGAGACTTGGCATCTTTATCAGTCAATACACCTTTTGATGTAGAGATTATTGCAACGCCCAAACCGTTTTTAACACGTTTGAATTCAGAAGGGCTTGCATACTGCCTGAGACCCGGACGAGAGACACGCTCCATTGTTTTGATTGCGGGCTCCTTGGTAGTAGGATCGTATTTGAGAGCTATTTTAATAACTCCCTGCTTGGAATCGTCTTCAAACTTATACTTCAAGATATAACCTTGGTTGTATAAAATTTCGGTCATCCTCTTTTTCAGGTTAGAAGCGGGAATTTCCACGATTCTATGTCCTGCCATCTGTGCATTCCTGATTCTGGTCAGGAAATCTGCAATTGGATCTGTTGTCATATTATTTTCCCTCCTTAGCTCCGCCAGAGCGGACTTATTTAGGCTTTTATTTGTTAATTATCTGTTTCGTCCTGTTCTGTTTACCAGCTGGCTTTCCTTACTCCAGGAATCTTTCCTGCCAGTGCCATGTCCCGGAAGGTAACCCTGGATAAACCAAAGAACCTCATGTAACCCTTAGGTCTACCAGTAAGCTGACATCTGTTTTTCAGGCGAACCTTAGATGAATTCTTGGGTAGTTGGTCCAAAGCCTGCCATTCTCCGGCAGCTTTTAATGCAGCACGTTTTTCTGCAAACTGGGCGACCATTTTCTCCCTTTTTCTTTGCCTGGCTTTAACTGATTCTTTTGCCATATTTCTTAGTTGTATTAAACCCGGGCAGCATGCCCAAATTATTGCTTTTAATCCCTTTTAATGTTTTTGAATGGCATACCAAGTTCTTTCAGAAGCTCATATGCCTCTTCATTATTCCTGGCTGTAGTAACAAATGTAATATCCATTCCTGTTATCTTATTAACCTTATCAATATCAATTTCAGGAAATATAATTTGCTCAGTTACACCAAGTGTATAGTTACCTCTACCATCAAAAGCTTTCTCACTAATTCCTTTGAAATCACGCACACGTGGCAAAGATGCAGAAATTAACCTATCAAGAAATTCAAACATTTTTACACCACGAAGTGTAACACGTGCACCAATTGGCATGTTTTTACGCAACTTGAAGTTAGAAATGTCCTTTTTAGAACGTGTAGCTACTGCTTTCTGACCTGTAATGGTTGTAAGCTCGTCCACTGCAATATCAATTAATTTTTTATCGGCTACTGCACCATTAACACCTCTGTTCAAACAGATCTTGGTGAGCTTAGGTGCTTGCATTACTGAAGAATAACTGAATTTTTTCATCAGTGCAGGTACCACTTCTTTCTGGTACTTGGACTGTAACCTGGGTGTATAAGTTGCTGTGCTCATTATTTGATTACCTCCCCTGACTTTTTAGAAATTCTTATTAATTTTCCATTCTCCCTTGTACGCTTAATTTTTGTAGCCTCACCTTTTGATGAATCCCACAACATAATATTGCTGATGTGTAAGGAAGCTTCTTTCTTCACCAAACCACCTTTGGTATTCTGGGCAGAAGGCTTAGTATGACGGGTTACAATGTTAACACCCTCAACCAATACCCTGGCTTTATCGGGGAAAACTTCAAGGACCTTGCGTGGTTTCTTGGGGTCTTTATCGTCACCCGCGATAACCACTACGGTATCACCCTTTTTGATGTTGAATTTGGGTTTGAATCTATTGCTCATCTTCTTTATTTTAAAGCGTTATTCACGCAGTTTATACGCAATTAAAGTACTTCAGGGGCCAGTGATATGATCTTCATGTAACCTTTATCCCTTAACTCTCTGGCTACTGGACCAAAAATACGTGTTCCCCTTGGCTCATCAGCTGCATTCAACAATACAACTGCATTGTCGTCAAAGCGGATGTATGAACCATCCTTCCTGCGAAGTTTATTTTTAGTTCTTACAATAACAGCTTTTGCTACTGTACCCTTTTTAACACCACCGGCAGGGATTGCATCTTTAACAGTAACAACTATTTTATCACCAATTTTGGCATAATCCTGTCCGCTGTTTCCCAGTACACGGATACAGAGTACCTCTTTGGCACCGCTGTTGTCTGCTACATTCAATCTGGATTCTTGCTGAATCATTTTATTATATTTTAATCGGCTGTCGCCTTCTGGTTAAACGATTTGTCTATTGACCACTTCGTGAATCCTACTTGGCCTTTTCAATGATATCAACAAGTCTCCAACGCTTTGTCTTACTCATAGGCCTTGTTTCCATGATGCGTACTACATCACCAGGCTTCGCCTCATTCTTTTCATCATGAGCATGGAATTTTGTTGTTTTCTTTACAAACTTTCCATAGATGGGGTGCTTTACCTTTCTTTCAACAGCAACAGTGATGGTCTTTTCCATCTTATCACTAAAGACTACCCCTGTTTTGGTCTTGCGAAGTTTTCTATCAACCATTTCTTTCTATTTTATACCCGGCAGTTACCGGATTGTTTTTTAATTGAACTGCTCCAATCAGGCAGTAACCCTTTTCTTTAATTCAGTTTTGAGACGTGCAATGTCTTTTCTCAAATCCCTGATACTCATTGGGTTCTCGAGTGGCGTAATAACATGGGCGAACTGCAATTTCTTTAAACGCAAT
This sequence comes from Chitinophaga pinensis, assembly GCA_945862385.1. Lineage (GTDB taxonomy): Bacteria > Bacteroidota > Bacteroidia > Chitinophagales > Chitinophagaceae > Pollutibacter. Next base: position 54,296 of record CAMAXV010000013.1, on the reverse strand, counting down.
TCATCCTCATTGATTTTGGCCTTAATATCTGATTCACTCAGGGCTGTAAGGCTTTTTAAAAAATCGATTTTCTTTGACATGGTTCTGTTGTTTAACTTACTTATACCTTATGCTGCAAAATCCCTGCGAACAATAAACTTTGTTTTAATGGGCAGTTTAGCGGCAGCTAAATGCATTGCTTCCTGAGCAACTTCCATAGTAACGCCTTCAACTTCAAACAAAATTCTTCCTGGCTCAACTACTGCTGCCCAGAATTCAGGATTACCTTTACCCTTACCCATCCTCACTTCAAGTGGTTTTCTTGTAATTGGCTTATCTGGAAAGATTCTGATCCAAACATTACCTTCACGTTTCATCGCACGTGTCAATGCCTGACGTGCTGCTTCTATCTGACGATTGGTCATCCACACAGGCTCCAGAGCCTTAAGGCCAAATGAACCGAAAGCAAGGGTAGTACCGCGTTTAGCTACTTCTCTTATTCTTCCTTTCTGGGCTTTTCTGTGTTTTGTTCTTTTTGGTTGTAACATGTTGAAGTATTTTAATGAATACCCGTTAGTAAATTAATTAACCCCTACGATCCCTTGAACCACCACCTCTTCTGTCATCACGTCCACCTCCTCTTCTGTCATCACGACCGGCTCCACCGCGTGAATCTCTTCTTTCAGCACCTTCAGATTTTGCACCAACGATATTTGGATTCAGATCACGCTTAGCCAAAACTTCACCTTTACAAATCCAAACCTTGATACCAATTTTACCGTAAACAGTCTGGGCAAATACTGATGCGTAATCAATATCCATCCTGAAAGTATGCAAAGGAACACGACCATCCTTCATCTCTTCGGAACGTGCTATTTCAGCACCACCGATACGACCGCTTGCCTTTATTTTTATTCCTTCAGCACCTAAGCGCATGGTTGAGGCTATAGCCATTTTGATTGCACGCTTGTAGTTGATGCGGTTTTCAATTTGCTTGGCGATGGTCTCACCAACAATAGTTGCATCAAGCTCAGGACGGCGGATCTCAAGAATGTTGATTTGTACATCATCCTTTCCAGTGAGTTTCTTCAACTCTTCCTTGATCCTGTCAACTTCCCCACCACCTTTACCGATGATTATTCCGGGCTTGGAAGTATGGATTGTGATAATTAATTTATTGAGTGTACGCTCTATAACTATTTTGGCAATACCACCTTTATTGATACGAGCATTGAGGTATCCACGTACCCTATCATCTTCGATAAGTTTATGTGCATAATCTTTTTTACTGCCGTACCAGTTGCTATCCCATCCACGGATGATACCTAACCTGTTGCCAATTGGATTCGTTTTTTGACCCATTATGATTCAGTTTGTAAAGTTCTTAATTGTGTGCGTCAACGATAACAGTTACATGATTGCTGCGTTTGCGCATGCGGTAAGCACGTCCCTGAGGAGCTGGAAGCATTCTCTTGATGCTGCGCGCGCCATCAACAAAAATAGTCTTCACAACAAGGGATTCAACATTACCACCTTCGTTCTTCTGCTTCCAGTTGCTGACAGCAGAAAGAACCAGTTTTCTCAGTGGTGTTGCACTGTGCTGAGGATGATGCTCGAGAATTGCTACAGCCTTTTCTACCTTTAATCCGCGGATGTGATCAGCCAGGAGGCGCATCTTCCTGGGTGAAGTGGGATAATTTCTCAATTTTGCTACTGCTTCCATATTGTTTTTTTACTACCCTGTGAACGGGGCGAATTCATTATGATTTCTTACTGGAATGTCCTTTAAAGTTCCTGGTTGGAGAAAACTCACCAAGCTTATGGCCTACCATAAACTCTGTTACATAGACGGGAATAAATTTATTTCCGTTGTGAACAGCAAAAGTATGTCCTACGAAGTCTGGTGTAATCGTACTCCTGCGGCTCCAGGTTTTAACGACAGCTCTTTTGGTTTTACCGTCATTCATCGATTCAACCTTCTTTTCTAATTTAGCCGCAACATAGGGGCCTTTTCTAATTGAACGAGCCATATTCTTTATTTCTAGTTATAAGTTCTTTTCTGATTGCTTATTTGGCGAGTTTTTTACCATTCTTACGCTGGATAATGAGCTTATCACTGCCCTTTCCAAGTGTCCTGGTCTTCTCACCCTTTGCATACTTACCTGTACGGCTGCGGGGATGTCCACCTGAAGAGCGACCTTCACCACCACCCATCGGATGGTCAACGGGGTTCATGGCTACACCTCTGTTACGCGGACGAATACCTTTCCATCGATTCCGACCTGCTTTACCCATACTCTCGAGGCTATGATCAGAGTTAGATAAAACACCAACAGTTGCAAAACAGTTAATCAATACTTTTCTCAACTCACCAGAAGGCATTTTGAGTACTGCATACTTCTCTTCCTTATTGGTCAGCTGGGCAGAAGCACCGGCACTGCGGGCAATCTTACCACCTTGTCCAGGCTGCATTTCAATATTGTGAAGATTGGTACCCAAAGGCATGTTCTTCATAATCAGGGTGTTACCAACTTCAGGAGGAACAGCAGGACCACTAATTACGGTCATACCAACTTCAAGTCCTTGAGGAGCAAGAATGTAACGCTTCTCACCATCTGCATAGTTCAACAATGCAATGAATGATGTCCTGTTTGGATCATACTCAATAGTGGCAACTTTTGCAGGTATTGCATGCTTGTCACGCTTGAAATCAATCACCCTGTACATTTTCTTATTACCACCGCCAATATAACGCATTGCTCTACGTCCCTGCGCATTGCGGCCACCGGTCTTCTTCACTGTCTCCAAAAGAGACTTTTCAGGAGTTGATGTGGTTACCTCAGCGTAAGCGTTTCCTATCCTCCACCTGGTTCCCGCTGTAATTGGTTTGTACTTCTTTAATGCCATGTTCTTATTTTTTTGCCCTCAGGCTTCTTTTTCAATTAAATATTTGCATAAAGGTCAATGGTATCACCTTCACCAACGGTTACAAATGCTTTTTTGTAGGATGGCTTGCGGCCACTGATTACACCAGCCTTAGTCATCCTGCTTTTGCTTTTAGCAGGAGCTACAGCAGTACGAACATCTTCAACCGTAACACCATAGAATTCCTCAACCGCTTTTTTAATTTCAAGCTTGTTCGCAAAACGAGCAACCCTGAAGGAATAAACACGGCTTTTTTCTGAAAGCTGGTTTGCCTTCTCAGACAAGATGGGCTTTACCAGTACATCAGCAAGTTTCATATCTCTTGTTTAAAATTTGATTAATTCAATTAAGCTTCAACTCCCTCTTCCTGATCAACAAACATATTTGCAGCAGATTCACTGAGAACAAGTACGTCAGCATTCATCACATCATACGTGTTGATGTCGGAGAGTACTGATGTAAGCACAGAAGGAATATTGCGTGCGCTTGCAAAAACCTGTTCGTTATACTCAGGGGTTACATATAAAGCTTTCTTATCGCTTATATTTAAGCCCTTGAGCATTCCAGCAAATGTATTTGTCTTTGGAACTTCAAGCTGCATATCTTCTACTACTACGATAGCATTTGCCTTGCCCTTGTGACTCAATGCACTCACCTTGGCGAGATCCTTTACCTGACGGTTCAGCTTGATGTCGTAACCATGTGGCTTTGGACCAAAAATAGTACCACCACCTTTGTACAAAGGGTTGCGGATATTACCCTTACGGGCTCCGCCTGTTCCTTTTTGCTTGTGCAGCTTTCTGCTTGCACCCTTAACTTCTGCACGGGTCTTTACCTTGTGTGTTCCCTGACGCTGGGCAGCAAGATACTGCTTAACGGCCAGATAAATCACGTGGTTATTCGGCTCCGCACCAAATATATCCTCAGGCAGATCTACTGTCCTGCCAGTCTTACTTCCTGTTATTGATAATACGTCTACTTGCATGTTCGATGCGTTGAATTAATTCTGAATAAAAACTATTGAACCATTGTGGCCCGGTACTGATCCGCTTACAAGGATGTAATTCTTTTCAGCGAAAATCTTCACAACCTTCAGGCCTTTCACTTTTACGCGATCACCGCCCATACGGCCAGCCATACGCATACCCTTGAAAACCCTGGACGCATCAGATGAGTTACCAATAGAACCCGGCGCACGCTGACGATCATGCTGACCATGAGACTGCTCACCAACACCAGAGAAACCATGGCGCTTTACAACACCCTGAAAACCCTTACCCTTGGTAGTGCCTACAACATCAACCTTCTCGCCTTCAACGAAAATATCGCAAGTGACAGACTCACCCACGTTCTTTTCAAGGCTGTAATCCCTGAACTCTTTTACAAAACTTTTTGGAGTAGAAGAAGCCTTTGCAAAATGGCCCCTAACTGAAGCAATGGCCCTGTTTTCTGATTTTTCGCCAAATGCTAGCTGGTGTGCAGTATAACCGTCGTTGTCGCTGGTCTTTACTTGCGTAACCACACATGGACCAGCCTCGATGACGGTGCAGGAGGTCTGCTTCCCGTCGGGACCGAAGATGCTGGTCATCCCGATTTTTTTACCGATAATTCCTTTCATGGTTCAAATTTTATACCCTTTTCGGTTAAATGGACAATGGGGCATAACCCCACTTCAATCCCAGTTTGCTATCGACCTTTTCCGTTTTCCCGAATCGCCAGGATGGAAGTACCGACAGTAAACAAACCTCGAAGGGCTTGTTTATATTTAAACTCTCCTAAGAGAGAGAAAATCTAAATTCAGCGCTCCTTTTTCTCATGCCAACGGCAATCAATTGGGAGATGAAAACTAAAGAACTTCGCACTGCATCAACAGTGCACTTAAATAACGATCAGGCCTTAATCTCAACATCAACACCACTAGGCAAATCAAGCTTACTCAACGCATCTACAGTACGTGATGAGGAAGTATAGATGTCAAGCAAACGCTTGTGTGTTGACAACTGAAACTGCTCACGGCTCTTCTTGTTAACGTGAGGGGATTTCAACACAGTGAATATCCGCTTCTGTGTAGGAAGAGGAATTGGTCCTGTAATAACGGCCCCTGTACTGCGAACGGTCTTAACAATCTTCTCAGCAGATTTGTCAACCAGATTGTGGTCGTATGACTGCAATTTTATCCTGATTCTTTGTGACATAATTTGTTTCCCATTTTTTAAACGGGGATGCAAAAGTAAGGAATAGTTTCATACTTACAAAAGAAATTCAATGAAATTTGAAACAAAACATAAAATAGATGAAAAAAAATGGCCCCGGAAAGAATTCCGGGGCCATAAAGCCTATTGAAAAGTTGTGTTTACTCTTTTGACTTACCCTTTACCCTGGCTATTACCTCTTCAGCAATATTGTTGGGAGCTGGATTGTAATGTGAGAACTCCATGGTAGAAGATGCCCTGCCGGATGAAAGTGAACGAAGCTGTGTTACATAGCCAAACATTTCACTCAATGGCACTTTGGCCTTAATAACTTGTGCACCTGCGCGGCTGTCCATTCCCTCAAGCATACCCCTTCTCCTGTTCAAGTCACCGGTAACATCACCCATGTATTGTTCTGGAGTGATAACTTCAACCCGCATAATCGGCTCAAGCAATACGGGCTTAGCCTTGCGACCAGCTTCACGGAAACCTGATTTCGCGCACAATTCGAAAGACATGGAATCAGAGTCAACCTGGTGGAAGCTTCCGTCAAATACACGAATCTTCATGTGTTCAACAGGATAGTTAGCGAGGATGCCAGAAGACATAGACTGTTCAAATCCTTTCTGGATAGCTGGAACGAATTCACGTGGAATAGATCCTCCGAAAATATCATTGACAAACTGCATCTGCTTTCCGGGATTCTCTTTCAGCCATTCTTCATCAGCTGGCCCCATTTCAAAAACGATATCAGCGAACTTACCACGTCCACCCGTTTGCTTTTTCAGTGTTTCACGGTGTTCAATGGTAGACTGGAATGCTTCCTTGTAAGCAACCTGAGGGGCTCCCTGGTTCACTTCAACTTTAAACTCACGGCGCATCCTGTCAACAATAATCTCCAAATGTAGCTCACCCATTCCACTGAGAATCGTTTGTCCGGTTTCCTCATCGGTTTTTACACGAAGGGTTGGATCTTCCTCAACGAGCTTGGCAATAGCCATACCCATCTTATCAACATCCGCCTGTGCCTTTGGCTCAACTGCCACCGAAATTACAGGCTCCGGAATAAACATATTCTCAAGAACAATCGGATGATCTTCATCACAAAGGGTATCACCGGTTTTGATTTCCTTAAATCCTACTGCAGCTCCAATGTCTCCAGCCTCGATAAAATCAATTGGGTTCTGTTTGTTTGCAAACATTTTCATGATACGGCTGATACGCTCTTTCTTACCACTTCTTACGTTCAAAACATAAGAACCGGCGTCAAGATGACCTGAATACACCCTGAAGAATGCCAGACGTCCCACAAATGGATCAGTCATGATCTTAAATGCAAGGGCCGCAAATGGCTCAGAAGCCTCAGGCTTACGAACTACTGTTTCACCGTTATCAGGATTAATACCTTCTACTGCATCAATATCCACAGGAGCAGGGAGGTAACGGCAAACTGCATCAAGTGCAGTCTGAACACCTTTATTCTTAAAGGATGAACCACACATCATGGGAACGATACTGAGATCGATACAGGCTTTACGAATTGCTTCGTGCACCTCATCCTCAGAGATACTGCTTGGATCATCAAAGAACTTCTCGAGTAACTTATCGTCGTATTCAGCAACTGCCTCTATCAGATTCTGCCTCCACTCATTCGCTTCCTCAACCATATCTTCTGGAACAGGAATCTCATCAAAGGTCATTCCCTCTGTTTCCATGTGCCAGATTATTCCTTTCATCTTAATAAGGTCAACCACACCTTTGAAGTTATCTTCAGCACCTATCGGCAACTGCAAGGGAACAGCTTTTGCACCAAGCATTTCTTTGACCTGACGAACTACCATAAGGAAGTCCGCTCCGCTACGGTCCATTTTATTCACGAATCCAATACGTGGAACCTTGTAACGGTTAGCCTGACGCCATACGGTCTCAGACTGAGGCTCAACACCATCTACTGCTGAGAAAAGTGCAATCAGTCCGTCGAGTACACGCATGGAACGTTCAACTTCCACCGTGAAATCCACGTGGCCCGGAGTATCAATGATATTGAAATAATATTTTTTGGTATCCGCAGTAGCCTTACCCAAAACTGTAGGGAAGTTCCACTGACAACTAACTGCAGCTGAAGTAATGGTGATACCACGCTCCTTTTCCTGTTCCATCCAGTCAGTTGTAGCTGCACCATCGTGCACCTCACCGATCTTGTGGATCATTCCTGTATAGCGCAGGATACGCTCAGTTGTAGTGGTTTTACCGGCATCAATGTGTGCGGCAATACCGAAATTGCGTTGAAATTTTAAGTCTGCCATGACTATTCTTGTTGTTTAAAATGTACTGTTATGGTCGCGCTATCGAAATCCTAAAAAGACCCCGAACTTTTGCGGGTGCAAAGTTAGTAAAAGGCAAGGAGAATAAGAAATAAAAAAGGGGCTGCAGTATTGCATCCCCTTTGAAAATAATATATTACAATCAGACACGGAAGTGAGCGAAAGCCTTATTGGCTTCAGCCATCCTGTGTGTATCTTCTTTCTTTTTGTATGCTCCACCTTCACCCTTGCTCGCTGCAACGATTTCATTGGCTAACTTGTCAGCCATGCTACGACCATTGCGCTCACGTGAAAAACGTACAAGCCATTTGATGCTGAGAGAAATTTTTCTGTCGGGCCTAACCTCAGATGGAATCTGAAAGGTTGCACCACCGATTCGGCGACTCCTAACTTCAACAGCAGGGGTTACATTTGACAAAGCTTTTCTCCAAACTTCATATCCATCCTCACTTGTCATTTTTGAAACCTTGTCAAGCGCGTCATAAAAAATGGTCAATGCCGCATCTTTCTTGCCCTGCCACATGACGTTATTGATGAAACGTGTAACGAGTGTATCGTTGAACTTTGGATCTGGCGCAAGCGGTAGTTTTTTTGCTCTGGACTTCCTCATCTATTTAGATTTCGATGTTTTGAATTTATTTTTTAGCCTTTTCACGCTTTGTTCCGTACTTGGAGCGGCTCTTCTTCCTGTCCTTCACACCTGCAGTATCCAGACTACCCCTTACGATGTGGTAACGTACACCTGGCAAATCCTTCACACGACCACCCCTGATCAGCACAATGGAGTGCTCCTGGAGGTTGTGACCTTCACCTGGAATGTAAGCGATTACCTCTACCTTGTTGGTCAGGCGCACTTTCGCGACTTTCCTCAGGGCTGAGTTCGGCTTTTTAGGTGTTGTAGTATAAACGCGTGTGCAAACACCGCGACGCTGTGGACATGCATCAAGTGCCCTTGATTTGCTCTTGGCCTTGATAATCTCCCTTCCTTTTCTTACGAGCTGTTGAATTGTAGGCATTATACCCTATTTTTTTAACGGGACGGCAAAGGTATGGTTTAATTTTCAAAATCCAAACGCCTGACCCAAAATTTTATAATTACTTATCAATTATCAGGCTACAGGCACCATCCAGCCGCGTAAATCAACTGTTTTACCGTCTCTGATTTCAGTCAGAATCTGCTTTATCCTGTCTGCAACAGGAGCATTTTCCGGATCAAATGCCATCACCTGTTCCCTGTTACGCAACTCGGCTATCTTGGCAATTGTTGCTGCTGTACCTGCACCAAATGCCTCGGTAAGCCTGCCGGTATTGTACATGTCAGACAGCTCATCTACAGCAATTTCGAGTTCTTCCACAGCAATACCCAAATCTCCTGCTACTTTGATCACGCTATCCCTGGTAACACCTTCCAGAATGGTCCCACTTTCGAGTCCTGGGGTAATTAACTTGCCATCGAGTACAAAAAACACATTCATGGTACCGCATTCCTGCACATACCGGTGCTCATTGGCATCTGTCCACAATATCTGATCATACCCTCGGGCACGGGCAACAGCTGCAGGATGAAGCGATGCAGCATAATTTCCAGCTGTTTTCGCGTAACCTACACCCCCGGGTGCAGCCCTTACAAAATGCTCCTCAACGTATATCCGCATAGGGGCGGCATAATAGGGCCCAACCGGACTCAGTATGATCATGAATTTGTAGGTTGTAGAAGGAGAAACCCCTATCACTTCATCTGTGGCGAACATAAACGGACGGATGTAAAGGGCATGGTCGTAATCCTGCGGAATCCAGCTCTCGTCAACCTGAATAAGCTTCTTCATACCACCTAAGAAAATCTCTTCCGGCACATCCGGCATCTCCATTCTCCTGGCAGAACGGTTAAAGCGTTTGAAGTTATCTTCAGGCCTGAAAACAGCAGCTGTTCCATCAGCCAGCCGATACCCTTTGATCCCCTCAAAAATAGTCTGCCCGTAGTGGAGTGTAGCCATAGAGGGATCAAAACAAATTGGTCCGTAAGGAACGATTTCCGGTAAACCCCATGCCCCATTGGCATATTCTGCTACCAGCATATGATCTGTAAAAACCTTGCCAAAGGCGAGTTTACTGAAATCAACATTTCCCCTCCGGGATGTTGATGCTTTTGTTACCTTTATCGTATCCATCGTTGCCATACCCTTGTTTTTATGCAAAGAAACAAAATCAACAGGCAAGTACAAAGGAAACCCTGCATATGAATCAACAGGAACGCATATTTTTACCATCCGTCATTCTGTCTGGCCTGTATAAAGATGTTTTGATTGCTGAAAAAAGAACAGACACCCCGGCAGATTCCTCCTCGCCTGTGCAAGTCAAAACGATAGTCATAACCCATGGCGAAAAGTTAAAAACCACCGACCGGCAATACATTTTTTTACAAAATATCCTGAAAGCCTGCAAGATAGAATTAGCTCAAACTGCACTCCTGACTGATGGTGACGCTGTTGTTACAGGGGGTCTCACCTCCTTAAACCTGGGTTATAATTCGCCTGTAGTTTTGCTCTTTGGCCTAAATCCTTCTGTTTTATCCCTACCCATTCATTTCCCTGCATTTCAGGTGCAGACTTACCAAGCCTGTAAATTCATGTGGGCACCTGCACTAGAGGAAATCGAAGCAGATAAATCCCTCAAAGTGACTTTATGGCAGTGTTTGCAGAAAATATTCGGACTATGAAAAAGTTAATTTTTGCATCAAACAACCAATACAAAGCTGCGGAAATCAAAGCTATACTAGGTGATGAATTTTCCATTCAAACCATGGAAGAAGCAGGTATCTGCATAGACATCCCAGAACCCTTTCTTACCCTTGAAGAAAATGCCAGAGAAAAATCATTAACCATTTTTAGGATAACCGGATTGGATTGCTTTTCTGAAGACAGTGGGTTGGAAGTTGAGGCACTCAATGGTGCGCCCGGTGTACATTCTGCAAGATATGCAGGTCTTCCTTCAGACAGCATCGCGAATAACAACAAACTCATTGAAGCGCTTAATGGTATCGAAAACAGAAGGGCCCGATTCCGTACAGTTATTTCACTGATCCTGAAGGGTAAAGAATTCCAGTTTGAAGGTGTTTGCAGCGGTCAGATCAGCGAAAATTATGCAGGTGATGCAGGTTTTGGCTATGACCCTCTTTTCATCCCGGAAGGGGATTCAAGAACATTTGCAGAAATGACAATGCTTGAGAAGTCTGGCATCAGCCACCGTAAAAAAGCAATGGACAAAATGACCCGTTTTTTAATACAGAAAACAGATGAAGGCGCCTTATGAGAAATAAAAAAATCACAGCTCCTGCTCATTGCTGCTATAAAACCAGCATTGATGTTCAGATAGGAGACATCAATTATGGGGGACATGTTGGCAATGAGCGTTACCTTTTATTTGCACAGGAAACAAGACTGCGTTTCCTCCGGGCAATTGGCCAGTCTGAGTTTCATTTTGGTGCATTCGGACTCGTTCTTACAGAATCTCATGTGGAATATTTCAACGAATTATTTCATGGAGATTCAATTGAAATAACACTTGCAGTTACAACACCTTCCAGAGCCGCATTTGACTGTTATTACACCATCACCGTTACAAGGAACAACTCACCCGTTACTTCCGCGGTAGTAAAAACAGCTATGGTTTGTTTCGACTACACGGAAAGAAAGGTAAAATCAATTCCGGAAGAGCTACGAGCCTTGCTAACAAGACTTGCAGAGGGCGAAACGGTTTAACTATTCCAGATATCCCATGATGCTTCAGCCTGGATCACAAGCATGTCTGCACCGTTTTCGATGACCGCGCCCTTTTCCTCTCCACGCTTTAAAAAAAGTGTTTTTGCAGGGTTGTAAACAAGATCATACAGGTAGTGATCCTCGCCCAAACAACCATAAGGTATTGCAGGGGCCTCATCCACATTGGGATACATACCCAGCGGAGTAGTATTGATAATTAATGTATGTTCTGCCATTAGCTCAGGTGTAAGGGATTCATAATCGATGATATCTCCCCTTTTTTGCCTGCCCATCTGAATAAAACTGATTGATTTTTGGTTGAGTACGTAGTGCACTGCTTTAGCTGCTCCTCCTGTGCCCAGGACAAGCGCTTTTTTGTGATGAGGCATCAGTTTCCCCGATAAGGTCTGCTCAAAACCAATCACATCTGTATTATAACCTGTGAGTTTCCCATCTCTTATGCTAATGCAGTTACAAGCCCCTGTTTCCTGAACAACAGGAGACAATTCATCCAGATAAGACAATACCTGTTCTTTATAAGGGATTGTAACATTTAACCCTTCAATCAATGGATTTTCTTTCAGTAATTGTGGTAATTCAGTAATTGCTGAAAGGGGATAAAGCTCATATGAATGATGGGCAATATGCTCTCTTTGAAACTTCTCGGCAAAGTAACGCTTTGAAAAAGAATGACTCAAGGGGTAGCCAATCAAACCAAAAAAGCGGGCCATATCAATTGCCTGGAGTTAAAAACAAGCTGAAGGTATCACCACGCAAGCCAATTCGCATAGCCTCAAGTGCGATGATCTCAGAAGGCGCGATATTGCCAAGATTGACATTGGCACCCAACAGCTCTATAAAATACAATTGTTGTGCTTTCTGAGGTGCTTCCCATAGAATTTTTTCTCCCGGTATTTGGGTTAAAATCTCCTGCACCAATCCTTCGCGAACCTCTCCACTTCCCCTGTAAATGCCCACATTGCCTGCTTCCCTTGCTTCCGCAATCACATATGTAGCACCTGCACTCAACTCTGCCCGCATCAGTTCGATCCATTTATAGGGAGGAATAATATGTGCAGCATCCTTACTTCCGACTTCACTAAGAACAGTACCTATACCACTCAACCGCTCTATGTAACCGCATTTTTCAACATGGGGGATAGTAATTGATCCATCACTGACTTCCATATAAGAAATCTCATAATCCTTGCACAGGGCTATATAATCTTCAAACTGATTCCTGATCAGAAAGGCTTCCATAAGGGTACCACCAAAATATACCGGAATGCCGGCCTGCTGATAAAGTTCAATCTTATCGCGCAGCCTCGGTGTAACATATGCAGTTCCAAAACCAAGTTTGATGATATCCACATGCGGTATAGCATTCTCTACAAAAAGCCTGGCTTCCTCAAATGTTAGCCCTTTATCCATAACCATTGTCAGCCCCTCCTTACGGGGTTTGACCAGCCTTTCAGGCATCTGTGTTAAATTGAAATTCATCTTTGGGAAATTATGCCGCAAAAATACGAAAGTCCTGCTTAAAGGAGCAAGGGTATTACAATCTCTTCCTCCGTTTATATTTCAGAATGAGCTCCACTACCTGTGGATGCTTCACTGCAGCAGGAAATATTTTCAAAAATTTCTTCAGGGTTCTGTGATTCAACTCCAAGGCTTTTTCCAGCAACAAAAATCCTTCTTTGGATTTACCAGAACTTATGAGTATGGCACTTTCATAGTATAATAAAACTGGTCTAACGCCCAATCTAATATTTGCCTCTTTTAAATGGCGGTAAGCATCTGCGTATTGCCTTGAAACAAAAAGTGTACGAATCAGGGCTTCCCATCCTTTGATATTGCGTGGTTTTACCTTTACAGCAGATAAAAAATAATGAACGGCATCTCTCACTCTTCCGAGCTTGACAAGTGTCTCCCCCATCAACAGGTTGAATTCCGGATCAAGTCTTTTTATAGTCAGACCCATCTCAAGGTATTTTACAGCCTGAGCATATTTTGCCTCTTTTGAATAGGTTGATGCAATTTTCAAATAAATACGTGCATTGTCTGGATTGAGATGCGATGCTTTTCTATAATAAAACCTTGCCTGGGAAGGGTTTCTTAACTTCTCATAACACAACCCCATGGCCTGGTAAATAAGGTCTTCAGGCCTTGATAGTTCTATCACCCGTTCGAGGCTCTCAATGGCTTCCCTGTATTGGTGTAAGCGCATCTGAGCATCAGCCATGTTGCGGTAGGCATAATCAAATTTTTCATTGATGACAATTGCAAACTTATAAGCATCAATGGATTTCTCGTATAACCTCAAACCCTGATAAGCTGCGGCGAGATTAAACCATGCCAGGTCATTATATGGATATTCATCTATGATCTTTAAATGAATCTGGATACTCTCTGCATTCCTGCCTGTAAAATCGGTCCAGAAACATATTTTGTACAAAGCTTCCTGATTATTGGGATCATATTCCAGTATCAGTGAAAGGCAGTCAAACAGCTTTTCAAATGCTTCATAATCATCATAAACATCAGCAAGCTCAAAAAGCAGGTCTATTCGCTCCTCTCCTTCAAACCTTTCAATGGACAGTTCCAGAAGTTCAACTGCCATTTCCTGCATATCCAGTGCCAGGTAAGCATCTGTGCGCAGTATGTAAATATCTATTTCATTGGGGTCAAGTATCTCCGCCTTATCCAAATCATCCAATGCCTGCTGGTACTGGCGTTCAGCTATCAACAAGTCTGCCTTTTTAATTAAAAGAGAAGAGGAATAAGGGTATTGAAGCACACCCATTTTGGCTGCTTCCATAGCCTTTGGAAGTGCATCAGCTTCATCAAAATGATCAATAATACGTTCAAATGATTCCTCACTTAAAAATGCTGTACCTTTTCCCGAACGAATTCGTTCATAAACTATCAATAGTTCCTGTAAATCATCATTATCCGGTAAACGGGGTTCGCCATTCATATCAGGAAGATTAATGTAATCTAACGATTTATACTGATTTTTATACACTACATAACAAATTACTTTATGAAACGTTATGTAATAGTAAAAAAAGAATGAAGTGGAGTTGTATATTTCATAAAAAATGTTAATTTTGACCAGCGATGAGAGACCATAACACAAAATCAAGCAAATTTTCAGCCAAAATAACAGCCACCATGTTGTTTTTTGTCATTGCTACCGCAGTTTTTGCAGTAGATGGTATCGTAATACGCAGCAAATCATCAAAGGCTTCTTTCTCTAACATGAAGAAGAATATTACCCTCAGCTTAAATGCAGGTTTTTCATATAGGGATAATAAATCTTTTGGGTTCAAAAAAACCGGAGCATCAAATTCTTTCAGTTCAGTTATCACTTATCAGAAAGGAAACGTAAAATACGTAATCCCTTACAAACATAAGGTTCTCGACAAATTCAAGACTCCGGAGAAGCCTCAGCAATAATCACAATTCATTTTATCTTACTTTCTTCAAAAGCAAGTACCCTGTAGCCATTTTTGGGTATATCATAATATTGAACCTGTACAGGGTCGTAGTTTATACTCATGGCTTTGTATAACACTTTTTGATTGCCATTGCTCATTTCTATCATCAATGGTAGTCCGTTAATATTGGTAAGCGGGAAATTTATTTCTTTGATTTCAGGAAGGATATCTTCTGTATACCAAATTGTCAACTTTGAACCATCGGCCAATTCACCACTGAGTTTTAAACAACGATATTCAAGCAAGGTAGTATCTCCGGCAGTACTGGAATAAATTATATTCCTGAAACCTCCTGTAATTTCATTCCAGTTATTTCGGTCAACAGGAATAAGTATACGCTGTCCACCAAAATCTCTTAATACGGCCCCCACACCTTCGCGTATGTCATATATATAGATACTCTTTCCTATTACGCTACTGAGTTCTGTACGAATATTTGCTCCCTTGACTTTTAAAGAGTAAATCGCTGAATCAATCCCACTTTTTCCATTTGCCTGGGTTTCTACAGAATATATGACGGTACCCTCAGAAAAGAGCTTCTGTGCACTGGCATTTAAGGCAATCAAAACTGTGAAACAGAGGAAAGCCTTTTTCATAAAGTCTATTTTTTTCCTGAGGTCTTATCCTTCAACGCATTTACTTTTTTCTGAGAATTCTGCACCTTTTTCTGTGCTTCCTGCATTTGCTCCATGCGCTCCTGCCACTTTGATTTCTCTTTGGGCTTCTTCTTATTGGACTCAATATCGGCTAAAATTTTGTTATGATCAATGATATAAGTTTGGATTACAAACTGCATACCCAGTGTAATCACGTTGGAAACGGTATAATACCAGGTTAATGCTGATGGCAAACCATTGAATATACCAAGTAACATGATGGGGAATATATATGGCATGTACTTCAAAACCGGATTATTCTGATCAGGAGTCATGCTCATACTGTAAATCGAAATAAGCAAACTTGTCAAAACAGCCATTAGTGTAAAAAGTGATAAGTGACTACCAATTCCAGGGATATTGAATCCCCAGGTAAGAATGGCATCGTAAGCAGACAAATCCTCAGACCACCAGAATGGTACTCCTCTTAAGGTGATATTGGAGTTAAAAAAGCTGTAAAGGGCAAAGAATATAGGAATCTGAAGCAGGGCTGGGATACAACCTCCGAGCGGATTCACTCCTGCAGAACGGAATAACTTCATTTGTTCCATGCTGTAAGCCTGCTGATCGTCTTTATACTTTTCTTTCAGCACATCCAGTTCTGGTTTTAATGCTCTGGTTTTTGCACCACTCACGTAGGAAGAATATATCAGTGGTGATGTAAGCAACCGGATAAAGAAAGTTAAAAGTGCAATGGCCAGACCCATGCTGGGGAAATACTGAACAAATAGTCCGAATACAGGCAATACAATCAAGCGGTTGATATACTTTACAAAAGCATAAACCCCTTGTCCCAGGTTTACCATATCCTCCATATCCATTTTATATTCCTTGAGGATTGCGTAATCATTGGGACCTATATAAAACTTGTATTTCAGGTTAACATTCCGTGAAGCCGGGAAAACAGTACGCAGATTAGCCACAGTTTGTGCCACAACCTTCAGGGAATCGTCAGGAACCTTGCAGTTGATATCTGCATAGGTGAACCCATTTTCAGCTATAATTGTGGTGTTGAAAAACTTTTGCTTTACACCTAACCATTTTACTCCTTTTTCCCAGGTCTCATTCAACCCGTCAGACATAGTAAAATAATCAAACCCATCCTTTGTCATCAATCCGAGTTGCGTTTCTCTTTTCTCTGACTGTATATCGCGCTCCTGCTGATCTGCCTGAACCTGCCAAACCATGTTGATGGTATTGTTTGTAAACAATTGATCAGCTCCATTGGCAGACACCTGCCAATCAAACATATAATCACTGTCTTTCAGGCTGAACCTGTGTTCCAGCGACCGGCCGGAGGAGTCTGCCAGGCGATAAACAAGAAATGAACTTCCTCCTGTTTCAATTACAGGTGCAGACGCCGTAAAAAACAAATCACTGGTTGAAGCAGTCTGGTTGGCTCCTGTTTTGATCAGGTATGATACATTATTAAAAGATGAGGCTACGAGTTGAACCTGACTACTGTCTGAACCGGCATATTTTTTGAGTTCAACACTTACAGGCCGAGCACCCTTATTTGAAAAAACTACTTTGACAAGCTTATTTTCAAGTGTAGTAAATGTTTCGGTTATTTGTCCTACCGGATTAAATGTACCCGGATTCCCCTTCACCAGGGATGCCGTATCAGACACGAGTGGTGAAAGAGCCGTATCCTTCAGTCCTGACTGGATTGCGGCCAGAGAGTCTGCAATTCTTTTTTGCTTAGCTTGTAGTTCACGCTGACCAACACTGGTAAAATAAAAATATCCAATAAATAACAAGGCCAGTAATACAACTCCGATAACCGAATTCTTATCAAACTTCATGATGAAATTTTATTGAAAGTCAAATGTAAGGATATAGCTTGAAGGCTGCGCGTTCAGACCAGCTCATTCGGCAAAGATTCTCCTGCCAAATTATCTTTTCTGGCGGCAAATGCTTTTGCGGCCTTCACAAAATGAACAAATAAAGGATGAGGATTTTCCACAGTACTTTTCAGTTCGGGGTGATACTGAACACCTATAAAAAATGGATGTCCCGGGATCTCCACAATCTCAACCAGATTGGTTTCAGGGTTGGTACCACTTGCTTTGAGTCCTGCTTGCTGAAGCGCATCCAGGTATTTGTTATTCAGTTCCCAACGGTGACGGTGACGTTCGGATATGTGTTCAGTTCCATAAATTTCATAAGCAAGAGTTCCCTTTTGAATCTTACAGGGATACGCGCCTAACCTCATGGTTCCGCCCTTGCTTGTAACCGACTTCTGTCCTTCCATAAGATCTATAACAGGATCCTTTGTACCCGCATCCATTTCAGTTGAATGGGCATGGGATAGTTTCAGCACGTTGCGGGCGTATTCAATAACCGACATCTGCATGCCCAGACAAATTCCAAAGAATGGTAACCCTTTTTCCCTTGCATACTGCACAGCCAGGATTTTACCATCGATTCCACGAAGTCCGAATCCCGGTGCAACCAGCAAGCCATCCAAACCCTCGAGCTTCTCATCCACATTTTCAGGGGTAATGAATTCACTGTGAACATCCTGAACAACAACCTTGCATTCGTTGATAGCCCCTGCATGGATGAATGCTTCCAGGATAGATTTATATGCATCCTGAAGTTCTATATACTTACCTATCAAACCTATGGTTACAGTAGATTTTGGGTGAAGCAACTTAGCGAGAAAACCCTTCCACACTGTGAGATCCGGCTCAGGAAACCAGGTAATATTGAGCTTCTTCAGAACGATAACGTCCAGTTGTTCCTCCTGCATCAGCAAAGGTACTTCATAGATGCTTCTGGCATCTGCAGCTTCAATAACAGCCTCAGGTTTGACATTACAAAACAAAGCAATCTTTGATTTGAGCTCTTTAGATAGAGGCTGTTCAGTTCTGCAAACGATGATATCTGGATGAACTCCGTTCTCGCTCATCATCTTAACACTATGCTGCGTTGGCTTTGTTTTAAGTTCCTTGGCGGCTTTCAGATAAGGTACAAGTGTGAGGTGAACCACAATGCAATCTTCATCCGGCATCTCCCACTGCAATTGGCGGACTGCCTCGATAAATGGCAGACTTTCAATATCACCAACTGTACCACCAATTTCCGTTATAATGATATCATACCCGAAAGTAGACAACAACTGCATTCTCTGCTTTATCTCATCTGTAATATGGGGAATAACCTGAACGGTCTTTCCAAGAAAAGCACCTTCCCTTTCTTTATTGATAACCGACTGATAAATTCTGCCGGTAGTAACATTATTGGCCTGTGTAGTGAAAATATTGAGAAAACGTTCGTAGTGCCCAAGGTCCAAATCGGTTTCTGCACCATCTTCCGTAACATAACACTCCCCATGTTCATAGGGGTTTAGGGTGCCTGGATCTACATTGATATAGGGATCAAATTTCTGAATGGTCACCTTGAAACCACGGGCTTGTAATAATTTAGCTAATGAAGCTGATACAATACCCTTACCTAATGAAGAAGTTACCCCTCCAGTCACAAATATATACTTGGTCATAATCAAAGACCATCAGAAAGGGGATGATAAAAAACTTTCGGAGGTCGCACAAAGTTACCACAATTTTACCGCTTGAGAAAACGATGTTAAGTCATGTGGATAATTTAAACTCGACAACCTGATATCATTGCATCAGATCCCCAATTTTATTATCATAAGGCTGCTGCCATGTCTGAAGATTCCCCCATGGCTGTCTACCTATCACCACAACATCTCCAGTCACTATACCTAATTTGTTTACAGCAACACCGGTCCCGGCAAATGATGCAAGGAAATCAGATTCTTTTGCAGGATTGACAGAAACAACTACCCTGCTCTGACCTTCACCAAACCAGTAAGCATCTTTTCTGACTGACTGATCATGTTGTTCAACAGCAAAGCCAATGCTTCCCGCAAACCCGCTTTCCAGCAGGGTTATAAACAGTCCGCCTTCACTTACATCATGCGCGGAAACAACAAGTTTGGCAGCAATGACTGCAGCAACGGCTTTTTGCACTTCCACTTCTTCAGCAATATCAAAATGAGGTGCAGGAGAATGTTCCACATCACCTATTTTATGCAGGTATTCTGAAGAACAGATATCATCTGTGGCATTCCCAATTAAATAAATGATATCTCCTTCATTCCTGAATCCGAGCGTCATTTTATTATCAGGTGTATCCAAAACACCAACCATGCCTATTGTTGGCGTGGGGTAAACTGCTCCATCCGGATTTTGGTTATAAAAACTTACGTTTCCACCTGTTACCGGCGTATCAAAACGGAGGCAAGCCTCACCCATTCCTTTAATCGCATGAACAAACTGGTAATATATTTCTGGATCATAGGGATTGCCGAAATTGAGACAATTGGTTACCCCAATTGGAGTTCCTCCACTGCATACAATATTCCGGGCAGCTTCACTTACCGCAATCATGGCACCTTTGTAAGGATCAGCATAAACATACCTGCTGTTACAATCTGTAGTAACGGCCAGCGCCTTCCCAGTTTCCTTTACAAGCACTACAGGTGCATCACTCTGTCCGTTAGTCTGGGTATTTCCGGTACCCACCATACTGTCATATTGGGTGTAAATCCATCTTTTGCTCGCAATATTCGGAATCTCACAAAGCTCCCTGGCCACAGCGTGGAGGTCTGCCGGAACCGGGATAGACTCAGCATTGAAATTTCTGATTGCTGCAAAGTAGGCAGGCTCCCTGTATTCCCTGTCGTAAACCGGTGCACCACCTCCCAAAACCAGACTCTCAGCAGGCATTTCTGCTTCAAGCTGACCGTGCATATAAAAACGAAGCATGCCATCCAAAGTCACATGTCCTATTTCCGAGCATGGCAAATCCCATTTTTCAAAAACTTCAAGCACTTCTGCCTCCCTGCCCTTCTCCACAATCATCAGCATACGCTCCTGACTTTCACTCATCAACAACTCCCATGCTTTCATATTTTGCTGACGCATGGGCACTTTATCCAGCTCAATATGCATACCAACGCCACCTTTTGCACTGGTTTCTGCTGTTGAACAAATAATGCCTGCAGCTCCCATATCCTGCATGCCAACAAGGGCTCCTTTGGGAATCAGCTCCAGACAGGCTTCCAGCAATTTCTTTTCCTGGAAAGGGTCACCAACCTGAACGGCAGGGAGTTCCTGTGTGCTTTCCTCTGTAATATCAGCTGAAGCAAAAGAAGCACCTCCGATGCCATCCTTGCCTGTAGCAGATCCAACAATAAATACTGGATTCCCATCTCCAGCTGCTGTAGCGCTAACTGTTTGTCCAACTTTAACAATGCCCACACTCATCGCATTGACAAGGGGATTGGTATGGTAACAGGATTCGAAATATACTTCCCCACCTACTGTAGGTACGCCAAAACAATTCCCATAGTGTCCGATTCCCGCAACAACTCCTTTGAGAAGGTGACGGGTTTGCTGATCCTGAATATTACCAAAACGAAGGGAATTCAAAGCGGCAATTGGCCTTGCCCCCATGGTAAAGATATCCCTGTGGATTCCCCCCACGCCTGTAGCAGCTCCCTGAAAAGGCTCGATGGCTGAAGGGTGGTTATGTGATTCTATCTTGAAAACAACGCCATAGCCATCGCCAATATCGGCAAGACCCGCATTTTCTTCTCCTGCCTTTACGAGCAATCTGCTCCCATCTCTCGGAAGCGTTTTAAGCCATTTGATTGAGTTTTTGTAGGAACAGTGTTCGCTCCACATGACAGAATAAGCTGCCAATTCATTGAAATTGGGCGTTCTTCCCAGGATTTGTTTTATGCTCTCAAATTCTTCGGGGAGCAACCTGAGTTGCTTGGCTGTTTCTACTGTTGTTTCCATGATATTAATAAGAAACGCAAAGTTACTTAAAAGGCATAAAGACGCAAAAGCAATTGGCGTTTAATCGCTCATCAGTGTATAACAATGCGTACACTTCCAATTAAATATAATTAAGCCTGAACAACCCAGGACTAAACAAGCCGTTTGTGATGTGTTTTTTTTGAAAACAATTGCTGAAACAACTGAATTTGCGGACTTTTGCAGTACAATAAGAAACATATGCAATCTTTAAGGTTTAAAGCCATTGATAACCTCACTGCAGTAAATGATGAGGTGAAAGTAAATAGTCCCGCTAAAATCACAGCCATTTTTGGCGAACATGTTTTTACGCTGAAAACAGCAAGGGAATACCTGAGTGATGATGCGTTTAAAAGTCTGAATAATTCAATTAAATCCGGACAAAAAATCGACAGAAACATAGCCAATCACATTGCTGCAGGCATGCGTCACTGGGCTCAGAGCAAGGGTGTTACGCATTATACGCACTGGTTCCAGCCCCTTACGGGTTCATCTGCAGAAAAGCATGATTCATTTTTCACTTTAAAACCAGACGGATCCGCTATTGAAGAGTTTGACGGCAATGCATTAACACAGCAGGAGCCGGATGCCTCATCATTTCCAAGCGGCGGCATCAGGGCTACTTTTGAAGCAAGAGGATATACGGCATGGGACCCCACTTCGCCAGCATTCATCATGAATATTGGCCATGGCATGACCCTTTGCATTCCTACTATTTTTGTTTCCTATACGGGAGAATGCCTTGATTACAAGGCTCCACTGATTAAATCGATTGAAGCACTGAACAAAGCAGCTGTTGATGTCTGTCATTATTTCGACAAGAATGTGGGCAAAGTAACTGCAACCCTGGGATGGGAACAGGAATACTTTCTGATTGACGAGGGACTGGCCAATGCAAGACCAGACCTGCTGATGACCGGCAGAACGGTATTCGGACATGCCCCGGCAAAGGGACAGCAGCTTGAAGATCATTATTTTGGATCTATCCCAGAGCGGGTGTACGACTTCATGCGCGACTTTGAGTATGAATCATACCGGCTGGGTATCCCGCTTCGGACCAGACACAATGAAGTTGCTCCCGCTCAATTTGAGTGTGCGCCAATATTCGAAGAACTCAACCTGGCAGTTGACCATAACACCTTGTTAATGGATGTTATGGCCAGGGTAGCCAAAAGACACAAACTGCGCGTTCTTTTGCATGAAAAACCTTTTGCAGGTATCAACGGCAGTGGCAAGCATAATAACTGGAGCATGGCTACGGATACCGGGGTCAATCTGCTGGCACCGGGAAAAACACCCAAAACCAATTTCATGTTCCTGGCATTCTTTGTCAACACCATAAAAGCTGTTCATGACCACGCAGATCTTCTCAGAGCCGCAATAGCGTCTGCCGGCAACGACCACAGGCTGGGTGCCAATGAGGCACCACCTGCCATTATTTCTGCTTACATTGGGCGCTACCTGACCAAGGTACTGGATGAAGTGGAAAGCAGGGTAAGCGAAAAATTTGATGAGCAGGATGAAGTAATGCTGAAACTGGATATCCATAAAAATATTCCGGAACTTTTGCTTGATAACACAGACAGAAACCGCACCTCGCCATTTGCATTCACCGGCAATAAATTTGAATTCAGGGCAGTCGGTTCTTCGGCAAATTGTGGCTATAACATGACTGTGCTCAACACAATCATGGCTGAAACCTTGACGAGGTTCAAAACAGAAGTTGATGCACATATTGAAAAGGGTGAGAAAAAAGAAGTAGCCATCATGCATGTGCTCAAATCCTATATAAAAACTGCTAAAAATGTACTCTTTGAAGGTGATGGTTACAGCCAGGAATGGCAGGAGGAAGCAGCCCGACGTGGCCTTCCAAACTTCAAAACCACTCCTTTGGCCCTGGATGCATTGGTAACAGACAAAGCCAAAACACTCTTCAAAAAACATAAGGTCCTCTCTCATACTGAACTTGAAGCAAGACATGAAATCGAACTTGAAAAGTACATCAAACACGTTCAGATTGAAGGTAGGGTGATGGGCGATCTTGCAGGCAATCATATTCTACCGGCAGCTATCAGGTACCAGAACATACTTATTGCCAATATAAGCGGACTCAAAAACATAGGTTTACCTGAATCAGCCTATGCGGCCCAAATTAAGATACTGGCAGAAATTTCTGAACACATCAATAAAGTGCTGGTACTGGCAGAAGAAATGACTGAAGCCAGAAAATCAGCCAATGCGCTTACTTCTTCAAGAGAAAAAGCCATTGCCTATTGCGATAATGTTAAACCTTATTTTGAAGATATCCGTTACTCCGTGGATAAGCTTGAATTACTGGTTGATGATTCTGAATGGGAACTGCCGAAATACAGGGAAATGCTTTTCCTTAGATAAAATATCTCAGGTAAACAACTCCTCAAACAAAAAGAAAAGCCCTCGTTTTAAACGGGGGCTTTCCATTTAAATAATATATAACAGTTACTGCATTTTGAATGTATCGAGAAACTTGGTGGTGAAGTTTCCTTTTATGAAGTCTTCATTCCGCATCAGTTGCTGATGGAACGGAATTGTTGTTTTAACCCCTTCAATAACATACTCACTCAATGCCCTGCTCATCGTATCGATAGCTTCTTTTCTTGTTCTTGCCACAGCAATTATCTTCGCAATCATGGAATCATAGAAAGGAGGAATAACATAACCTGCATAAACATGCGAGTCTATCCGGATACCATGTCCACCCGGCTGATGCAGTTCAGTAATCTTACCCGGACTCGGACGGAAATCCATATAAGGGTCTTCTGCATTGATACGACACTCAATGGCATGCATTTCTGGTATATAATGCCTACCTGATATAGGTTCTCCGGCAGCGATTTTAATTTGTTCCTTGATCAGATCAAAATTGGTAACCTCTTCGGTTACACAGTGTTCAACCTGAATCCTGGTATTCATTTCCATGAAATAGAAATTCCTGTGTTTATCTACCAGGAACTCAATCGTACCAACACTTTCATAGCCTATGGCTTCCGCAGCTTTTACCGCTGCAGCACCCATCCGTTCGCGCAATTCGTCTGTCATGAATGGTGACGGAGATTCTTCCACCAGTTTTTGGTGACGACGCTGAATTGAGCAGTCACGCTCACTCATGTGGCAAACTTTACCGTATCTGTCTCCCGCTACCTGAATTTCAATATGCCTGGGCTCCTCAACAAATTTCTCCATGTAAACCCCATCATTCTTGAAAGATGCTGCCGCTTCAGTTTTAGCAGCATTGTAGGCTTTTTCTATTTCACTTTCTTCCCATACCACACGCATTCCTTTACCACCACCACCTGCAGGAGCTTTCAAAATGACAGGATAGCCAATTTCTTTTGCAATTCCCTTAGCTTCTTCAACACTTTCCAGCAACCCGCCACTTCCAGGAACAACAGGCACACCAGCTTTTATCATGGTTTCCTTGGCAGTAATTTTATCCCCCATCGACCTGATCTGATCAGGTGTTGGTCCGATGAATTTAATCCCATGCTCCCCACAGATTTCTGCAAATCGGGCATTTTCTGCCAAAAAGCCATAACCTGGATGAACAGCATCTGCGTTTGTTATCTCCATGGCAGCCATGAGATGGGGAATATTCAGGTATGAGTCCGCACTAGCAGGCCTGCCAATACAAACTGCCTCATCAGCAAATTTTACGTGAAGACTGTCTTTGTCTGCCGTAGAGTAAACCGCAACGGTCTTTATACCCATTTCTCTGCAAGTCCTGATTACACGAAGTGCAATCTCTCCCCTGTTTGCAATCAATATTTTGTTGAATCCCTTCTTCAAATCTGTTGTCATGCCATTTGTTTGAATGAATTAATAGGTTAAGCTGACTGTCTTATCAGGCAGGCTCAACGAGGAACAAAGGCTGATCATACTCAACCGGAGTAGAATCCTCCACAAGTATTTTCACTATTTTACCGGATACTTCACTTTCAATTTCATTGAAAAGCTTCATTGCCTCAATGATGCATACTGCTTTACCCGGCTTCACTTCATCCCCCTCTGTTACAAAATCAGGCTTACCAGGTCCGGGCTTTCTGTAAAAAGTACCAATCATCGGGCTCTTTATGGTTATCAGATTATCCGCTGCCTTTGGAGCCGGAGCAGCTGATGCAACAGGAGCCGCCGCAACAGCAGCAGGAGCAGGAGCCGCAACAGGCTGAAACTGAACTGCCGGTTGAGCTGTAACATATTTGTCTTCTTTCTGCCTGATGGTAATCTTAAATTCTTTTTCTTCAATGGTCAGCTCGCTGATGCTGGACTTATTGACCATTTTAACGAGGTCCTGAATTTGTTTGAGATCCATAAAGAATAATTTTAATATTTTATTCGGGCCGTAAAGGTGTATCAAAAATGATTTACAGCCAAATTAAATTCACGTTGATTTTGAATAAAAAAACCCGATTTTCATAAAAAATCGGGCCAAATTAGCTTAAAAAGCGGTTATTTTATTGAAATTTACTCTTTCACACGCTCTACGTATTCACCGGTTTTGGTGTTTATCCTGATTACATCTCCCTCATTAACAAAAAGAGGTACATTGACTGTTGCACCGGTTTCAATTTTAGCAGGCTTCAGCGTTCTTGTAGCTGTATCGCCTTTCAACCCGGGCTCTGAATAGGTTACTTTAAACACAACTTTATCGGGGAGTTCAACAGACATTGGTGAATCAGTCTCTGTATTTATAAGTACAGAAACTTCCTGATCTTCTTTCAGAAACTGAGGAGCATCTACAAGTGTTTCTGCAACAGCAATCTGCTCATAGGTTTCATTGTCCATAAAGTTATAGCCGGTATCATCCTTATAAAGAAACTGATAACTTTTCCGCTCCACCCTAACCGGATAGATGGTATCACCACTGTTCCAGGTTTTTTCTATGGACCTGCTGTTATCAACACCTTTGAGTTTAGCCCAGACTTTGGCTGCGGCACGGGCGGTTTTGTTTTCACCGAACTCTACGATGGTGTACAAACTGCCATCCAGCTTGATAATCATTCCCCTTGAGATATCTGACGTATTTGCCATAACTATGATTTGAGTGGCCAAAGGTAAGCCAATTTGGCAAATAACATCATACCTTTGCGGCGCAAACAATCTATTATACTTATAAAACATTTCAAATGAAAGTAACTGTAATTGGAGCCGGAGCCGTTGGCGCTACATGTGCCGACAACATTGCCCGTGCAGGCGTATGTACGGAGCTGGTTTTGCTGGACATTAAAGAAGGACTTGCTGAAGGCAAGGCACAGGACATGCAACAGACTGCAGCCTTGCTGGGATTTGATACTGTGATCACAGGATCTACCAATGATTATTCAAAAACAGCTGGCAGTGAGGTTGTTGTAATCACTTCAGGAATCCCGAGAAAGCCCGGCATGACCAGGGAAGAACTTATTGGAACGAACGCCGGTATAGTAAAAGGCGTTTGTGAAAATGTTTTAAAATACTCACCAGACACCATCATCATTGTCATCAGCAATCCTATGGATACCATGACATACCTGGCATTGAAATCAACCGGGTTGCCCAAAAACAGGATTATCGGCATGGGTGGCACATTGGACAGCAGCCGATTCAAATACCAGCTCAGCCAGCACCTGGGCTGCAGTGCCGGAGATTTGAATGCCATTGTAGTTGGCGGACACGGAGATACGACCATGATTCCGCTGATCAGCAAGGCTACCTGGAACAGCATCCCGGTTACACAGTTCCTCACGGAAGAGCAGCAACAAAAGATTGTAGCCGATACCATGGTTGGTGGCGCTACACTCACTAAACTCATAGGAACTTCTGCCTGGTACGCACCTGGAGCTGCAGGAGCTGCATTGGTTAAAAGCATCCTGAGAGATGAGAAAAAATTATTTACCTGTTGTGTTGCACTTGAGGGAGAATACGGTCAATCTGACATCTGCTTAGGCGTTCCTGTTACCATTGGAAAGCAGGGCTGGGAAAAAATATTGCCACTCGAACTGACTCCATCAGAGCAGGAAGCATTTGAAAAAAGTGCAGCTGCTGTAAGGTCGATGAACGAGGTGCTGGGATAGTGCAAGAAGAGTTGAGAGTTTAGAGTTGAGAGTTGAGAGTTTAGAGTTTAGAGTTGAGGTTCCTGCATAGGTATGTATGACTGAATGAATCAAACTCGGCTCAACAAAAACTAAATGGGATCAGTTTTTAGGTAAAACTAAAGCTGATCCCATTTCTTTTTTATAACAAACTGATGCACTGTGTCTACGGGAGGCAGGTAAACTTGTGCCCAGCCTACGGCTGGCAAGCTCGTGTCTCTCTTAACTACTCCTCCACATAATCCAGATCCTTGTGAAACGTCTCTTCTGTAAAAACCAGGGCAATTAGAGCCACCCCTACCACAATTCCTGCAGTAACTATTCCGCTTTTGACCATCGACCAGTGCAGAGATTTGATAAAATAGCTATTAAACAAGATATTCATCAAAGGCAAAGAGCCACGGACCATATTGGGTATAGTAGTTGCGGCAGTTGCCCTGAGGTTTGTACCAAAATGCTCTGCACCCATGGTAACTATGATTGCCCAAAAACCAGAAGCATATCCCAGAAAGAAACAGATAACATACATTGTTGTGTCTGAACTGTTAAACGGACTGAAATACAAACATATAGTCAGGATACAACAGGCATACATAAAATACAAGGCTTTCTTCCGGCTTTGATAGTACTGACTGATTACCCCAACTGTTATATCGCCGAAGGCATTTCCAATATAGCCATACATCACACATGCCCCAGCAACCAATGTGGTGCTGCCATACAATTCAATCGCGAATCTGTTACTGAGCGTAATCATGATACCAACAATAAACCAGGAAGGTATACCTACCAGGATAGCCAGGATATATTTTCTAAACAAAGCTGGCCTGTTAAAAAGCTGGAAAAGATTTCCTTTCTGAACTTTTTCAGCAGCAACCCGCTTGAACATCAAACTTTCAGCTACACTAACCCTTAACAACAAAAGTGCTATACCCAATACGCCACCAATCTTATAACACAACCGCCAATCACCTGTAAATTTAAAAATGAGGTACGCCAGTACTGCTCCGAAAACACCAACGCCGGCAATGAAGCTGGTCATGATTCCCCTTTTGTTCTTTGGCATCATTTCACTTACAAGTGTAATTCCTGCTCCCAGTTCTCCGGCTAGTCCAATTCCTGTTATAAACCTGAGGAGGGCATATTGATTAACAGATTCAACAAACCCATTGATGAAATTAGTGATGGAATACAATAATATCGAGCCAAACAAAACGCTGAGCCTTCCGCGCTTATCACCCATTATGCCCCATAATATTCCTCCCAGAAGCAGGCCTGTCATCTGCCAGTTGATGATCATAGCACTTGCACTTACAATCTGAGAATCCGGAACACCAATATCACGAAGGCTTGGCTCACGCACAATAGAAAAAATCAACAGATCGTAGATATCAACAAAATAACCCAGGGATGCGACCAGGATCAGAAAACGAGAAGATTTTGTCAAAGAAGGCACAGAAAGCATAACAGTAAGTTTGTATTGAGGCTACATGAATGATAATTGCAGCTCCTCAAATGGATAAAACATTTTATGGGTACAAAGTATACATTTATTTGAAAAAACTGTACATTGAAGACCCTTTAAATCAAATGGATGAAGCAGAAACAAAACAATAAGGTAGTACTTACAATCATCATTGCAGCATTAGGATATTTTGTAGACATCTATGAATTGTTACTGTTCTCTATAGTCAGAAAACCAAGTCTGCTTGGCATTGGTGTTGAGGATCTTGCCATACCCATGTTGGAAGCTAGCACCAAAGTTATCAACTGGCAAATGACCGGTCTGCTCCTTGGAGGTATACTGTGGGGTGTTCTTGGGGACAAAAAAGGAAGACTCAGTGTACTATTCGGCTCCATTCTACTATACTCCATAGCAAATTTCGCTACCGGCTATGTGCAGACGGTTGAGCAGTATGCCTGGGCAAGGTTTATTGGTGGAATCGGACTGGCTGGAGAATTGGGAGCAGGTATTACCCTGGTGAGTGAATTACTCCCACGCAGCAGGAGGGGATTAGGTACATCCCTTGTTGCCGGAGTAGGCCTGCTTGGGGCTGTCTTTGCCTATTTCATTTTCAAAATGACTAACGACTGGCGTTTGTGTTATAAAATTGGAGGGGTGCTGGGGATAGGATTACTACTTATGCGGGTAAGTATCATGGAAAGCCTTATGTACCAGAAAGCCAAACTTGAACATGTGCAGAAAGGAAATTTTTTTATGTTTTTCACCAATATCACAAGATTCAGAAAGTATGCACTTGCCATTCTGATTGGCTTACCAACCTGGTATGTAATCGGTATTCTGATGAATTACTCAAACAGGTTTGCAATGGATCTATACCCCAATAACCTGATTGATTCAGGGAAGGCCACTATGTTTGGCTATATCGGTATTTCGCTGGGCGACATAGCGATTGGATTTGTAAGCCAGTATTTCAGGAGCAGGAAAAAAGCGTTGTATATTTTTTACGGTCTCACAATACTCTCATGTGGATTGTATTTTAGTCCGCTCAACAACCAGGATGCTTCCATGTATTTCATCTGCGGACTACTTGGCTTCAGCAGCGGTTTCTGGGCCATTTTTGTTACCATGGGTGCAGAACAGTTTGGCACAAACATGAGAGCAACAGCAGCCACTACCATTCCCAACATGGTTAGGGGTTCATTACCAATTATGAACATGCTGTTCCTTAACCTGTTTCAGGAAACCTGGAACTGGAATGCACTTACAAGCGGAATTATCACAGGCGTTATAGTTATCGTAATAGCCATTGTTTCTGCCTGGTTCACAGAAGAAACCTTCATGAAAAAACTCAACTATATAGAAAAGGACTAGTTGTGATAATGCAGTTTTACTGCTATAAATCTAAAGTTTCCTTTATAAAACTGGTGCCTATTTTTTGGACTTGCGCATCAATCTTATGATAACAGGAGCTGTGGTAACAAGGATAATACCCAGTACAATCAACTCTAAACGATCCTTCAGATCAAACCCAAACTGTTTCAGAAAGAATTTATATAGGTAATGTCCTGCAAACAACATACTGACGGCCCAGGAAATTGACCCTATGATGTTATAGAGGGTAAATTTATGTCGTTCCATGCGCACAATACCAGCAATTATCGGAGCAAAAGTGCGGATAATTGGAAGGAACCGGGCAAAAACAATAGCACCTCCACCATGTTTGTCATAGAACTCTTTTGCTGCAAAGAGGTGCTTTTTCTTGAAGAAAAACGTATCATTCCTTCTGAATAGGAATGGCCCACTTGCTGCACCAAACCAATAGCCAACCATGTTGCCAAGAACACCTGAAAGGATTACAAGTAGGGCAATAAGTACCAGGTTAATCAAGTCGTTATCAAACTGAAACAATTCTGCTGCAAGTTCATTGCTGTATATACCTGCCACAAACAGAAGGGAATCACCAGGAAGGAAAAACCCGGCGAACAATCCGGTTTCTGCAAAAACAATAAAAAGAAACAGCCATAAACCCCCATGCTGTATGTAAAATTCCGGATTTAAAAAATCTTTCCACTGTATCGCCAACTCAATCATAATCATTGATTTTTATTTTTTTATGCAACCTCACCAACCGGTGACTCCAGTTCACCTTCCCATTTGCTGACAGCAGTTGTAGCCAGGGCATTTCCTACAACATTGGTCATGGTTCTGAACATATCACAAAAGTGATCTATCGGTATGATCAGGGCAATGCCTTCAGGAGGGATATTGAACATAGCGCAGGTTGCTGTTACAACAACAAGCGAAGCCCTGGGCACACCAGCAATTCCCTTGCTTGTAAGCATCAGGACCAGCAGCATGGTTAGCTGCGTTCCAATATCAAGGTGAATGCCATATGCCTGGGCAATGGCAAGGCTGGCAAAAGTCATGTACATCATGCTGCCATCCAGGTTAAAACTGTAACCAAGGGGCAGGATAAAGGAAACAATCTTGTCTTTACAGCCAAATTTCTCCAGTTCTGTGGTAAGCTTTGGAAAGACAGCCTCGCTGCTTGTGGTACTGAAAGCGATGAGCAAAGGCTGGGAGATTGTCTTCAGCAGTTCCCAAAGCCGTTTACCCAAAATAAAATAACCTACAGTAAGTAAAAGCACCCAAAGTCCCGCTATTCCAGCCAGAAACGCAAGCAAATACTGTCCGTAAAATACAAATACTTCCAGGCCTTTTGTAGCTATTACAGCTGCAATTGCACCGAAAACACCGATGGGTGCAAAATTCATAACATAGCCCACCATTTTTAATATGATGTGCGCCATGGCATCAAGTGCTTTCACAACAACCTGTCCTTTCTCCCCAAGTGCGGTAGTTCCTACACCAAAAAAGATACTGAATACAACAAGCTGAAGGATCTCGTTGGTAGCCATCGCTTCTATTACACTTTTGGGAAATACGTGTTCTATAAATTTCTGCAACGAGAACTCCTGTGTTTTCCCAATCAAATCCTTCGCACCCTCTACATCAGCAGAATCAAGTCTGATAGCTGCTCCTGGCTGAAAGAAGTTAACAAGCAGCATCCCCAGCAATAGACTCGCCAGGGAAGCAGACACGAACCAAAGCATCGCCTTACCGCCCACCCTGCCTACTGCACCAAGATCACCCAGTTTGGCAATACCCACTACAAGTGTAGTAAATACAAGTGGGGCAATGACCATCTGCACAAGACGCAAAAAAATTGTTGTTAGCAGTTTTATATTGGTGGAGAAACTTTTTATATACTCCGGGGAAGACTGGGTATGAATAATATAACCTGCAGCAATACCCAATACCATTGCTATCAGAATATACAAAGTCAACTTTCCTGATGCACCCTTCATTGTTTCTCGTTTTAAGCTTAAGACTTGTAAAATAAAGGATTTAGATGGATTTCAGAATTTTATTTGAGTGCAAAATAAAATGTACAACGAATAAAATAATTGGCTATTTTAGGACCTTGTAGTACCAAATAACCAAATTATCTGTCATGAGTTTATTCAGAAGAAAATCATTGGAGGCATTGCTTTCGCAGGCCGAAGATTCGGAAAAGGGACTCAAACGTACCCTTGGAGCTGGCAACCTGATTGCACTTGGCATCGGTGCCATCATTGGTGCGGGTTTGTTCGTCCGCACAGCTGCAGCTGCAGGACAGGCTGCAGGCCCTGGTGTAACCCTTTCTTTTATTGTAGCCGCAATCGGATGTGCCTTTGCAGGCTTGTGTTATGCAGAATTTGCATCGATGATTCCCATTGCAGGAAGCGCTTACGCATATTCCTATGTAACCATGGGTGAATTGGTTGCCTGGATCATCGGTTGGGCTCTCATTATGGAATATGCCCTTGGCGCAGCAACCGTATCCATTGCTTGGAGCGAATACCTCAACAAGCTGCTGGGAGGAAGCATCCCTTATGAATGGTGTCATTCTCCCTTTGAAAGCTTTACAGACTCCTCAGGTGTTTTACACCAGGGTATCATGAACGCGCCTGCACTTATCATCCTGTTTCTGTTGTCTCTGCTCCTGATCAGAGGTACGCAGGAGTCAGCGATGGTCAACGCAGTTATCGTTTTCATTAAAGTAGCTGTAGTGCTTGTATTCATTGCATTGGGCTGGCAGTTTATTAACCCCGAAAACTATGTCCCTTATCTTATCCCTGCAAATGAACCTGCTGTGGTAGATCAGGCCGGCAAAGTAATTGCTGATTACAGTCCGTGGAACAAACACGGATGGGGCGGTATTCTGGGTGGAGCCGGTATCGTTTTCTTTGCATTCATAGGTTTTGATGCTGTATCAACAGCAGCACAGGAAGCTAAGAACCCCAAACGTGATATGCCTATTGGAATCCTCGGATCATTGGTAGTGTGTACAATCCTTTACATCCTGTTTGGGCATGTACTTACCGGTGTTACCAACTGGAAGGAATTTGTTGACCCTGAAAAAGGAAGGGAAGCATCAGTTGCATATACCATTGCAACCTACATGAAAGAATACAGCTGGCTTGCAACGGCAGTAACTGTTGCCATCCTTGCAGGATTCTCTTCTGTGATTTTAGTTATGCTGATGGGACAAAGCCGTATTTTCTATACCATGAGTAACGATGGCCTCATACCCAAAGCATTTGGAGATTTACACCCAAAATACAAAACACCATATAAATCGAATATGATTCTTTTCGTATTCGTAGGTGCTTTTGCCGCATTTGTACCGGGTCATGTTGCCGGGGATCTCACAAGCTTTGGCACACTCTTCGCCTTTGTATTGGTGAGCATTGGCGTCTGGATGCTGCGGGTTAAAGCCCCCAATCTGGAAAGACCATTCAGAACTCCAATAGCGCCTGTCGTAAGTGTATTGGGTGCCTTAATCTGTACTGCGATGATTGTAGGACTTGATGAACAAACCCTGAAGGTAGCTTTTGGGTGGATGGCACTTGGACTCGTTGTTTACTTCCTGTACAGTAAAAAGAACAGTAAACTCAACAGCTAATTTAATATCATCTGTATGCATTGAAAAGGCTGCACGTTTAAATCCGTGCAGCCTTTTCTTATTTATATACTGAAATACTACATTTGCGTATCTAAAACAGAAAATATGACGCTCAAATACCTGATAAATCTAGCCATACTCACTATATGCATTTCCGCATGCACCAATCCCCCTCCCGCTCAAAATATGGCCGGGTGGTACACCATGGAACAACAGGTTTTTACCGCCAATGGAAAGGAGACTCGCATTGATGATGGAGTTCAAAAGAAAGTATACACAGACGAATACTATGCGTATACCAATATGCGGGAAGACAGTACGGCTTCATTCGGATTTGGATTTTATACTTTCAACAACAACATACTTACAGAAAACAATATTTTCAGCACATCGTTGCTCGATACAGCTCAAAGCTTTCAACTCGGTATCATACCACATGAAACCGGGTATCGCCAGGAAATACCGGAAATAATCATCAACGGTATCCCCAATAAACTTGTAGAAGAATACACCAAAATAAACTTTTCAAAACAATCGGAGCTGGACGGTGTCTGGAAACTTGCAGAATACTACACAGTGAGCAATGGAGATACAACATGGAATAAAAGAGATCAGTATAAGATTTTCCAGGGCGGTTATTTTATGTTTGTTCAGTACTATGTTGATAGCCTTGATAACTCAAAACACAAAGGTTTTGGATTTGGGAATTTTGACTTTTCAGGTAAAGAGCTCACTGAAACGAATATTTTTTCAACTTTCACTGGAAACAACGGAGTTCCCTTAAAAATTCTAATCAACAAAGACAGTGATACAAGCTATACGCAACAAATTGGTGCCGGAAGCAACAGCGTAGCTGTTGAAAAGTACACCAGAATGCCCAGACTAAACAAATAAGAAAGAGGTGCGTATGGCAAACTGCCGTAAATTTGCCAATTAATCTGCAAATAAATCATTATGGGAAGGATATTTGAAGTAAGAAAGCATGCCATGTTTGCCAGGTGGGACAGAATGGCCAAACAATTTACCCGGATTGGTAAAGAAATTGCCATTGCCGTAAAAGCTGGAGGACCTGACCCCAGTACAAATCCTGCACTCCGGCGCTGCTTTCAAAACGCCAAGAGTGTCAATATGCCCAAAGACCGGGTTGAAGCAGCGATTAAGCGCGCCTCTGGAAAGGAAATGGATAACTTCGAGGAAATCCTTTATGAGGGATATGCCCCACATGGCGTGGCAGTTCTTGTAGAAACTGCTACAGACAATCATGTAAGAACAGTTGCCAATATCAAATCTCATTTTAACAAAGGGAATGGTGCGATGGGCACTAGTGGAAGCGTAAGTTTCCAATTTAAAAAAATGGGCGTATTCAAGCTCAAAAATGAAGGTTTGAACCCCGATGAACTGGAGTTGGAACTCATTGACTTCGGATTAGAGGAAATGGGTGAAAGCACCAATGACAATGGAGAAGATGTTTTTGTGATTCGATGTGCATTCAATGATTTCGGTAATATGCAAAAGGCACTTGAAGAAAAAAACCTTAATCCAATAAGTGCAGAAGTTGAATGGATCCCTTCATCAGTTGTTGAACTGGGTGAGGAACAAGTACAGGATGTGCTTAAACTTGTAGACAGATTGGAGCAGGATGACGACGTCCAAAAGGTATTTCACAACCTGAAATAAAATGCGTAGACAACCCGGAAAGCCCGCAATTTCAATCGTTTTTTATGATGGCTATTGTGGGCTTTGTTCTGGTACAGTAAAGTTTCTGTTGGCAAAAGACAGAAGCCAGGATTTGTATTTTGCACCAATTAAGGGCAGAACTTTTTTTAACCTTTTGCAATCAGGAGAAGTTTTAGACAGAAAAAATTCTGTTGTTTTTTACCATAATGGAGTAGCTTTTTACGAATCAGACGCTACCCTTGCGATTCTGTCTGTTTTACCAGCGCCTTGGCGGTTTTTAGCTATTCTTAAGTTTATTCCAACGTTAGTAAGAAATTTTGCCTACAGGATAATAGCAAAAAATAGGATAAGTTGGTTTGGCAAAAATGATACCTGCTATATAGCAACTGGCATTTATACAGAAAGAATGCTTCCCTGAATTAATTACTCTGCAATGATTTCTTTGATTAGCATTGCAATGTCTTCTAAATTAGGTTTAGAGAAGTAATCACCATCACTGCCATAAGCTGGTCTGTGTGACTGAGCACAAAGTATACGTGGGGAGGCATCAAGCCATTTGTAGCCCCCTTGCTTGTCCATAACCTCTGCAAACATAAAAGATGTTGCACCACCAGGAACATCTTCATCAACAAAGAGTATTCTGTTGGTTTTCTTCAATGATGCAAGAATGTGGTGATTCAGGTCAAACGGCATTAATGTCTGCACATCAACAACTTCTACATCAATTCCTGTTTTATAAAGTAACTCAGCTGCATCCTGAACAATACGCAATGTTGAACCATAGGAAACTACAGTTATATCAGCTCCTTGTCTCACAACTTCAGGAACGCCTAAGGGAACCTTATAAGCCAGCAAATCATCCGGAATTAGCTCTTTTAACCTGTATCCATTAAGACTTTCAATGACAACACCAGGATCTTTTCCATCCAGCAGCGTATTGTAGAAACCTACTGCCTGTAACATATTTCTGGGCACACATACATGGACACCCTTCAATGCATTGATAAGAATACCCATAGGAGAACCGCTGTGCCAAATCCCTTCAAGCCTGTGTCCCCTGCTTCTCACAATGACTGGTGCAATTTGTTTTCCGGCAGAACGGTAATGCATGGAAGCCACATCATCACTCAAAATCTGCAAACCAAACAACAGGTAATCCAGGTACTGGATTTCAGCAATAGGTCTCAGTCCGCGCATAGCCATACCCACACCCTGCCCCATAATCGTAAGCTCCCTGATACCCGTATCGAATATTCTGTGTGAACCATACTTTGACTGGAGACCTGCAAAACCCTGATTGACATCACCTATCTTACCCAGGTCCTCTCCAAATGCAACAACAACTGGATTCGTTTCAAAAAGTTTGTCGAAATACTTATTCAAAACTTCATAACCGTTGACTAAAGGAGAACGATCATGAAATCCGGGATCCGGCAATTGACCTGTGCCTGGCACTGGCTCTACCAGATGTAACTTTGTATTGTAGAGTGCTTTGTTTTGCTCTTTCAATGCGTAATACATGAGCTGAAGGTCGCCGGTCATTTGGGCATTTCCAGCGAGCAATACAGCCTGTTGCAGTGCTGCCATAACATCACGCCTGAAAGGAACAGTGTTGGAAGCAAGTTCGTTGTAAACCGACTGTATTTCTTCAGAAGGCATTGATTTCAATACAGTCTGAATTAAGTCCAACGCTTGTTTTTTCTGCTGCTGAATAGGCTGTTCGAACAAGCGCCAGGTATTTAACCTGCACTCATTTACATAAAGCCGAGATTTTTCTTCAATCTCAACCAACTCTTCTTCTGATGCAAGCGCATTTTCAAGGATCCATTTGCGCATTTGTGCAATACAATCCCACTCCCGCTCCCATTGCAGTCGTTCAGGGCTTTTATACCTTTCATGACTGCCAGAAGTTGAATGACCTTGTGGCTGAGTCAATTCATCCACATGAAATAAAACTGGAATATGTTCGGCTCTCGCAAGAGAAACCCCTTCTTCAAATGCCTCACAAAGCTGAGCATAATCCCAGCCCTTAACTTTGATGATCACCATCCCGTTGGAATGGGTAGTCTTTTCAAAACCAGACAGGGCTTCGGAAATAGAGGCTTTAACTGTTTGAATTTCTTTGGGTACTGAAATGCCATACCCATCATCCCACACAAAAATAACAAGAGGAACCTGAGAAACAGCCGCTGCATTCATGGTTTCCCAAAAATGCCCTTCACTGGTAGACGCATCACCGATGGTGCAAAAACAAACCTCATTACCCCTGCGCGAAAAACTGGTCAGGTCATGCAGTGACGGAACATTGCGAAAAACCTTGGAAGCATAGGCAAGACCAAGAGCCTTTGGCATATGACCAGCCGTAGGCGCCATACCGGCAGCCATATTTTTACGATTGGCAAGATCCAGGAATTCTCCCTTTTCGTCCAGAAAAGGGGTGCAAAAATGACTGTTCATGTTCCTGCCTGCACTGTGAGGATCATGAAGTGGATCTGGATCAGCGTACAGCTGTGAGAAAAATTCGTTTATAGTTGCCGCTCCTATGGCAAAGGCAAGGGTCTGATCCCTGTAATACCCTGCATAATGGTCACCCGGCTTAAAAAACTTAGCCATGGCCACCTGCGGCACTTCCTTTCCATCACCAAAGATGCCAAATTTTGCCTTCCCCGTCAATACTTCCTTACGCCCCATCAGGCTGGCCTGCCTGCTTTCACAAACCAGTCTATAATCATCGATTACAGTCTTACGAAACGCTTCGAAAGACAATGCTTCAGCTGACTGCGTTTCAGAAGTAGGCAATACGTCCATGTCTGCAAATCTAGACAATATTTATTTCTTTATCTGCTTATCATAATCAGCTGGAGCAAGAACCTCTCCTGCAATTTTCAACTCGTAAGGCACATCAATTCCTTTGATTTTTACAAATACGGTTTTCTCAAAGGCACCAGGTGCAGCTGCATTGAAACCTGCTTTTATCTTATCGGCTTTGGCTTTCATCACAGGTTGCTGAGGCCAGGTAGGCGTTGTACAACCACAGGATGCCGTAGCTGTTTCAATAATTATAGGTTCATTGCCTATATTTAGAAATTCGAAATCATAAGTAACAGGAACGCCTTGTTTAATCTTCCCAAAATTGTGGCGAATTTCTTTGAATTTAACCACATCCTCTGCTTTTTTGGCACCTGTTTGTGCAAAACCTGCAAAGGCTATAACAGATACTACAAGGCTTAACATCAATTTTTTCATATTTTTTAATTTAGGTTATTTATATAAAGTTAAGATGAACTACAATCATTTTAGTCTGACAGTTTTTAATGCCGAGACTATCCTGTTAGGCGGAGCAGGCTGATCAGGCGTTTTCCAGACATTACCCTTTATAGTGAGGACTATTTGCTGACCACCCGCATAAAAAACCTGAATTGTCTTTTCAAAGGGACCTTCCGCAGCAGCATTAAATCCCACTTTCACTTCAGATTTAGCACCCGGAGCTACAGGTTCTTTTGACCA
The DNA here is from genome assembly GCA_945862385.1 of Chitinophaga pinensis. Classification (GTDB taxonomy): domain Bacteria; phylum Bacteroidota; class Bacteroidia; order Chitinophagales; family Chitinophagaceae; genus Pollutibacter. The sequence continues at coordinate 15,346 of CAMAXV010000013.1, read as the reverse complement.
TTCAGGTGTTGTACATCCACAGGAAGCCTGAATATTGTCTATCAACACAGGCTTCAATGAAGGATTCTCCAACAAAAACGCATGGAAAACTGGCCTACCCTGGGGGATACTTCCAAAGTCAAAAACCGATTTACGCGTTTCAAGCACGCCAACTTGCTGATCACTGGTTTGAACCTGGGCCAAGGTAAAAACCGGTAAAAAGAAAAATACAACCTGTAGAATCCTGTTCAGCTTCATGACAATCATTTAACGCTATCCGAAATTACATATTGTTTTGGATGCTACCAATTTAGCTAACTTTGCAGTATGTTAAAACCTTCGCAAAGGGGTGCACTTATGCCTGCATCACCCATAAGAAAACTGGTTCCTTTTGCAGATGATGCAAAAAAAAGAGGAGTTACCGTACATCACCTTAATATAGGACAGCCCGATATTGAAACACCTCCAGCTGCCCTGGATGCTGTAAAAAATACATCGATAAGTGTTTTAGCCTATAGCCACAGTGCAGGAAATCTCAGCTACAGGGAAAAACTTGTGCACTATTATGCCAAAAACAACATTACTGTTGAGGCAGGAAACATCATGATTACAGCAGGCGGCAGTGAGGCCATTGTATTTGCATTCATGGCCTGCCTTGACCCCGGAGATGAAATCATCATACCAGAACCCTTCTATGCCAACTACAATGGTTTTGCAGTCATGGCAGGTGTAACGGTAATTCCGGTAACTGCCAGCATTGAAAAAGCATTTGAGCTGCCTGCAGTTGATCAGTTTGAAGCAGTAATTACATCCAAAACAAAAGCCATCCTGATATGTAACCCCAATAACCCAACAGGGTATGTATATAGCAGGGAGGAACTGGAAAAGCTGGAAGATATTTGTCTCAGACATAATTTATTCCTTTTTTCAGACGAAGCTTACAGGGAATTCAGCTACGGCGCTCCCTGTTACAGTGCCATGCAGCTGAAAAAAATTCCGGAACAGGTTATCCTGATGGATACAATTTCAAAACGCTATGCTGCCTGTGGTGCCAGAATTGGGGCATTTGTTACAAGAAACAAGGCGATTTTTGATGCTGCCATGAAATTCGCGCAAGCCAGGCTTAGTCCGCCAGGACTGGCTCAAATTCTGGGCGAGGCAGCACTAGACCTGCCAGATAATTACTTTGATGCCCCAAAGGCTGCTTACTTGTCAAGGCGTGACCTGCTGGTTGCAAGACTCAATGCCATCCCCGGAGTATTTTGTCCGAACCCGGGTGGCGCATTCTACGCCATGGCCAAACTTCCCGTTGACGACGCAGATCTCTTTTGTCAGTGGCTGCTTGAATCATTTTCTTATAACAACCAGACCGTTATGCTGGCACCTGCAAGCGGATTTTATGCTACACCGGGATTGGGCAAACAGGAAGTCAGGCTGGCTTATGTCATCAACAATGAAGATCTTACACAGGCCATGGACTGTCTTGAGGTTGCCTTGCAGCAATATCCCGGACGAACAGCATTCAGTAACGGTTAACGAGATAAACACCTCCAATAACCAGCAAGGAACCATAAAGCGTATACAAGGCAATTGATTCCCCGAGCATAATAACTGACAACAACATGGCAAAAACGGGGATGAGGTTATTATAGGCAGCCGTTCTGACAGGACCAATTTTACTTATGCCCTGATAGTACCAAACAAAACCCAGGAATGAACCGCATATCCCCAGGTAAGCAAGGGCGAGCCATATATCCAAACTGACCTGCGACGGATATGTTTCAGTTGGAATAAAGCAAGATATAAGCACGAGCCCCAGGATGATTGCCCATGTTGAGGCTTGCAAAGGTGTTGACAACTTCAATGCATCTTTGGCAAAATAAGTATATACCGCCCACGAAACCGGACAACCCAGCATCAGGGCATCACCCCATCCAAACATGGTAAAGAGATCAGCTGGATTTCCTCTTGAAATCACCAGGGCTGTTCCACTTAACGAAAGCAAAATGCCAACCAGACGCATCGGTCTGATGCGCTCTCTGTTTATAGCGGCAGAAAGCATCATCACCATCACCGGATTCAATGCCACAATCAGTGCTCCATGGCTGGCTTTCACATGTTTCAATCCTGTAAAAAAGAAAAAACTGTAAGCAAAAATACCTGAGAACCCAAGGATAAGCAGTTGAAAAAATTGCTTTCTGCTGATGCGGAACGCTTGTTTATTTTGCAAATACAGCATCGGAATCATGAGCACCAGTGCAAAAACATAACGCAGAGCTGCACCCGTAAATGTGCCGAATACTGCTGAAGCCATTTTAGTGGCAATAAAAGTACCTCCCCACATAATGGCTACAGCAATCAATTTCAAGTGAATCAGTTGTTCCGCTTTATCTTTCATTCATTGTTTTTACAAGAGGTGTATCATCGCCTTTACTACTTTTTGATCAGGCTGTACCAAAAGGTTAAACCGTTCTGCAGCCAATCCAAAAGAAAGCCGGTGGGTGATCATTGGCAAGGGATTAATCTGCCCCAACTGAATAGCCTGCATTACCCTTTTAAAATCTTCACGCGTTGCATTTCTGCTACTCATCAAAGTGCCTTCACGCTTGTGAAATTCAGGGTGGTTGAATGAGATTTCACCCAGTTGCAATCCGACCAATACATAAGTACCAGCATGAGCAATATACCGGAAAGCCTGATTGATAGCGTTAAGGTTACCAGTGGCATCGATTACAACAGCAGGCATTTCCCCATCTGTTATAATGCGCAAAGTTTCAGCAATATCCGCCTTTGATGGGTTGATAACATGTTCAACGTTTAAAATTTTTCTGCAAAAATCCAACCTGTGTTCCTGTGTGTCTGCAACAATGATACGCGCGCCTTTCAGGCGCGCAAATTGTATTAACCCCAAACCAATGGGGCCAGCCCCGGCGATAAGAACCCAGTCGCCAGATTGTATATTAGATCTTTCAACAGCATGTGCCCCGATTGCAAGGGGCTCCACAAGCGCAAGCTGATCATCATTCAACCCTTCTCCTTGAACCAGGGTATAACTTGGCACTAACAGATGACTGGTCATAGCTCCGTCAACGTGCACGCCAGTAACTTTAAGTGATGCGCAGCAGTTTGTCTTGCCCTGCCTGCAGGCAATACAGGTTCCGCAATGATAATACGGTATGACCGTTAGCCTGTCGCCTGCGCTGAAACCGATTGCATCACCCGCTACATACTCAGCTGCAATTTCATGACCAAGTATACGGGGATAGGTAAAGAAAGGCTGAGTGCCGTCAAATGCATGCAAATCAGTGCCACAAACACCAACCTGACGAACCCTGACAAGAGAATATCCTGGCTTTACTTTAGGCAGAGATGTTTGTTTGTACTCAAAGCGACCGGGTGTCTGACATACAAGGGTATTCATTTCCCAAAAGTAATTCAGATTGTGTTGCTGAGCTTTTTTTTCATTGCGAAAGCTTAACTTCAGTATCCCTTAAATAACCATATGAATAAGTTTATCTCTAGCTTGTTGCTCATATTTTTTTGCCTTAACGGAAGTGCACAGGTATCCAGGATGCCCGCTTATCCCCTTATCACACATGATCCCTATTTCAGCATTTGGTCTTTCAATGATAAATTGAATGAAGGAACAACCCGGCACTGGACTGGCACAGATCATTCGCTGATCGGATTGGCCACCATAGATGGCAAAACCTTTCAAATCATGGGTAAACTGCAGATGCCCACTACCACCATTTTATCACCTGGTGAAAATGTACCGGCAGATTGCCTGTATTCTGAAACAAAACCTGGTGACGACTGGATGAAGCAGGACTTTTCAACTAATGCCTGGAAAACCAGTAAACTGCCTTTTGGAAAAGGATGGGATGACCAGTTCCAGACACCCTGGAACAGCAGGGAGATCTGGATGAGAAGAACATTCAACCTGAATGAACTCAATATAGAACAGCTCATGCTTCAACTCCGGCATGATGATGATGTGGAAGTTTATATCAACGGTATACCGGCCTATTCATGTGCAAACTGTCACCTGAAGGAGATCAAGGAATATCCACTGTCTGACGCAATCAAACAATCACTGAAAAAAGAAAATAACCTTATTGCCATACACTGCACTAATCCAAGAGGAAACGCATGGCTTGATGCAGGATTAAGCAAGCAGGAAGTTCCTACAAAAATTGAACCGGCAAAACAGTTATCGGTTAATGTAACCGCAACCCAGACACAATACAAGTTCGCCTGCGGCCCAGTTGAAATTGCATTGGATTTTTTGTCGCCCCTGCTGGCAACAGACCTGGACCTGCTGTCAAGACCTTTGAGTTATATCAGCTTCCGTGCAAGAAGCCTCGATAATAAGAAACATGAGGTTGCCATTCACTTTAATGTAAGTGCACAAATTGCGGCAAACAATAAAAAACAAGAAGTTAAGATCACCAACTTAAACACGGAAGAAAACACCATACTGAAAGCCGGTATACAGAACCAATCGATTTTAGGTAAAAAAGGAGACGATGTTAGAATTGACTGGGGATATGCATATCTCGCCAGCGCTGACAATAAATTCCATGTATCACCAACCAATACTTCAGCTATCCTGAGGTATGCTTCAACAGGCGAACTAAGCGCGTTTGCTCATGACAAAGCAGATTACATGTCTGGCTATTATAAGTTTGAAATCCAACAAACATGGAGCCCAAAGGCCACCCTGATGCTTGCCTACGACGACATTAAATCCATTCAGTATTTTGGGAAAGACCTTGACCCCTGGTGGAAAAAAATACATGGCAGCATGGAAAACCTTTTGAAAGTAGCTGCAACTGAAAAAGATAAGATTTTCTCAAAATGTGAGCAGTTTGACAGAGCCCTTTTCGAGGAGGCAACTAAGGCTGGCGGAAAAGAGTATGCCGAACTCTGCGTTGCAGCTTACAGACAATCACTTGCTGCCCACAAACTGGTGAGAGGCGAAAACGACGAAATCCTTTTTCCACAAAAAGAAAACTTCAGCAATGGCTCAATATGGACAGTTGATGTAACATACCCTTCTGCTCCACTTACCTTACGCTACAATCCGGCATTACTCAAAGGCATGGTAGAACCCCTGATTGTTTACAGTGAAAGTGGAAAATGGACAAAACCATTCCCCGCTCACGACCTGGGCACTTATCCCCTTGCAAACGGACAGACTTATCCGGAGGATATGCCCGTTGAAGAAGCCGGCAATATGATACTTTTAATTGCTGCGATTTGTAAGGCCGAAAAAGATTTCAGTTTTGCAAAAGCGCACTGGCCTGTCATCACACAATGGGTAAACTTTCTGATTAAAGATGGATTTGATCCTGTAAACCAGCTTTGCACGGATGATTTCGCAGGCAGGCTGGCAAGAAATATCAACCTCTCCATGAAAGCCATTACAGGCATCGGTGCCTATGCCCAGATGGCCGAGGCACTAGGATTCAGAACTGAAGCAGCAAACATGAAAAAAACTGCACTGAATTATGCACAAAAATGGATGGAGATGGCAGATGATGGAGACCATTATGCATTGACGTTTGGCAACAAAGGAACCTGGAGTCAGAAATACAACCTGGTATGGGATAAGCTGCTGAACCTCAACCTGTTTCCACAAGCAGTATACGATAAGGAAGTAAGCTATTATTTGAAAAAACAAAACAGTTTTGGCCTGCCACTGGACAGCAGGCGAACCTATACCAAAAGCGACTGGGTTATCTGGAGTGCCACCCTCGCAGGTAAAGAAGCTGACTTCAAAGAACTGATTAAACCCATTCACCACTTTATGAGCAACTCAACATCAAGGGTTCCGCTTAGCGACTGGCACGAAACTACAGACGGGAAGCAGGTAGGCTTCCAGGCCAGAAGTGTTGTTGGTGGCTATTTCATCAAAATGCTTGAACAATACTGGAAAAACAAATAACATGACAACTGCTACATTACCTACACCCCCTTTGCAACGGCTGACTTCGCTGGATTTCATGCGTGGTTTGATTATGATTTTACTGGCACTTGAAGCAGCCGGACTGTATGACTCCCTCTATGATGCTTCAAAAGGCTTAGCAGCCGAACATGTAATGGAACAATTCCACCATCACCCCTGGAATGGCCTTCGGTTCTGGGACCTGATACAACCTGCATTCATGTTCATGGCAGGTACTGCCATGGCATATTCCATTGCTGGCATGAAATCAAGGGGAGTGCCACAAACAGAGAGGACAATAAAAATATTAAAACGGTGTGGCTGGCTTTTTTTCTGGGGTGTTTTAAATTATGCGGTCAGAAAAAAAGGACTATCGTTTGAACTCTGGAACGTGCTGACACAACTCTCTTTTACCATCCTGGTTGCCTACTTGATTTTTCATTGGGGAACAACTCAGCAAATTCTTTTCTGTTTTGGAATCCTTTTACTGACAGAAATTTTATACCGCTATACAGGAGTACCTGGTTTCGACCAGCCATTTACAGATCAACAAAATTTTGGAAACTACGTTGACCAACTCCTGATGAATAAAATAAATAAAGGAGGATGGGTAGCCATCAACTGCCTTCCAACAGCAGTTCATACCATCGCAGGTGCATTGGTTGGCAAAATGCTGATGGATCCTGCTCAAAATAAAATAAACCCTTTGGTTTATTGGGGAATCGGCTGTCTTCTGCTCGGTTATGGTCTGGATTGGATGAGCATCACACCAATCATTAAAAAAATTGCCACTACATCATTTACCATAAGTTCACTGGGATGGTGCCTACTGCTAATGGCAACCTGTTACTACCTGATTGATATCAAGGGAAGAAAGAACAAGCTTTCTTTTTTTCTGGTTATAGGGATGAACTCGATTTTCATTTACCTGTTTTTTGAAATTGTTGGCGCACGCTGGTTCAATGGTTATGTCAATGCCATTGTAAGCGGACTCTTTTCAGGGATAATGCCTGAACTGCAGTTAAGTGTTTTAGGGAGCATCACCATATTTTTACTGGAATGGGGACTCTGCCTTTTTCTTTTTCGCAAAAAAATATTTTTCAGGCTTTAATCAATGCAGAGAAGCGTTCAGTAAGTTGCTGAACGTTTCTTTTCAATGCTTTTCTTTCCTGATCTTTTAAACGAATGAAAGCATTATCATTCAACGTCCCAACTACTGCCTCCTGCTCTGCATCATTATCATACACCATTTTCCGGAATGGATTGGTCATGTCTTTTTTCCTGGACTGCACAATTCCTTTATACACTTTTTCATTGATTGCGACATATTCGTGAATGAAATCAACCATTCGGTCTGTTACGAAATCTTTTTTCTTCAGGTTATCTATCTCAAGTAAACTGGCAATGGCATGATACAGTACAAAGTCATCAAAATCAATTGCTGCCTGCGCATACTGCTGATGAAGGTTATCCCAGCTTGAAATCTTTCCCTTTCTTACCTTTTGGAGCAATTCTTTAAACCGGGTAGCAGGGATGAGTTGTCCTCCCAGGTTTACCCATTCATCACGCCTGGATTTAGTCAACCATCCATTGATTGTTTCCAATGAAAGTGCATCTTTTTCATCACACAACCTGCCAACGAGACGTCCCAGGGCATAATACCTGACCATCTCTTTATATGCTTCATATGCTTTCCGAGCTTTCAGAACAACCACCTTACGTTTACTGTTTTCAAATCCGTCCGCAAGCACTTCCAATCCATCAACCGATGCATCTCCGGCACTCAGCAATTCTTCACCTTTCAGCATGCATGTTTCATCAGCAGGAATGGATTTACCCGCTTGCCTGAAATAAGCCTTACCCGTGAACAATCTCAGGTAATGTAGGGCATCGAAAATTTCATTCACACTATCGGGAGCAAGACTATTGTATTCGAGTGAAAGTTCTTTTACCTTCCTTGAATCTCGATCCTTGTATTTCCATTCATTGCGCTGCAGTGCGTAATAATTATACTGAAACCAGTATGCAGGCAATATCCTCAGTTCATTTGAAGTAGGGTCATTGATAACCAATGAAAACGGAACCGGTATGTTCAATTCAAAAGGGAAATCACCCTTTGCCAGCAATGTGAATGAGGCAAACCTGGAGTTATGTTTCAGACTCACACACAACCCGGGCCAGAATCCCCTTCCGGCTATCAGTTCACCATCAGCACCCCTTGAATTATGATTTGAACCAATTGTTGCCCCAGCAGCCACATTTGTTTGTCCCATCAGCAAAGAGGCACAAAGAAAAGAGTTGTTGTGGTGTTGCTCATGGAAAGGATATATGAGGGAATTCAATACTTCACAACAGGAGATTGTTGCATTATTACCGAGGTAGGAATTGATAAGCCTGGCACCATATTTTAATTGTGAATGGGATGCCATGAAAAACCGCACTGCTTTTACCCCATAAAATATCCTGCATCCAACACCAACAATCCCATTAACCAGTTCTACACCCTCACCAATTTGCGTATTGGCATCCTCCGTACTGTTGATGGTAACATTTTTAATTTTGTTTGCGCCTTTGATATAGGCATCACTGCCGATAAGCACATCCTTGATCATTTTACAATTCTTGATCACCGTTCTGTCACCTATTTTCCCATAATGGCCGTGTTTGTCGTCAAAGCGGCTGATGGTAAAGCGATAAAAAGCATCCATCAAGGCCACGTCATCCCTGTATTTTGACCACAAATACGCATCTGCAGGCAACATGCCATTGAAAGGCAGCACCTTCCTTCCTCCATTTTCATTACAAAGCTCCAGCCAGATACGGGAGCTTTCAGACTCACCTTGCTTTACTACACCATTGCCGAACTTTGCAGTACTAGTGATGGCTAACTCATTGACATTGGCAATCATGACATCATTACCAACAACATAATGTGAAAAATAATTGACGTTATGAATACATACATTGTCTCCAAAATCACAACTGATGATGGTTGAATTAAATAAACCTACAGGCAAAATTAAATCATGAAACTCCAGTGAATAGGGCTCCAGCATGCCTATCCGCACAAGTCCGAAAAAACTGCAGTTTTTAACCAGCTGCGGATCAAATTTTTCAGAAACAAGGATATGGTTCCAGTTGTCTGATGTATTGTTATTGCGTACCAGAATTTCTATTTCTGATGCCGACAGACTTCTGTAAGCAATACCACTTTTATTATATTTATTGCGGAGGTAATATTCATCAGCACCCTGCGGAAGATAATTCTGACCAATAAATCCATAACCTATTGCAGAAACAGGTTGTTTGGTAATTTTATTCATAGGAAGTTTATTCTACGGTTACACTTTTAGCGAGGTTTCTTGGACGGTCAACATCCAGACCACGCGCAACACCAATGTAATAAGAAAGCAACTGCAGAGGAATTACATTAAGAATAGGCGCAATCAGCTCATCAGTTTCCGGAACCGGAATCAGGTCAGTTGTAAGCGCTTCAACAGTATTATCACCCTCGGTAACAACAGCGATAAGTCTTCCTTTACGGGCATTTATCTCCTGCATATTGCTTACGACTTTTTCGTGGTAAGCATCTTTTGTGGCTACAAACAAGACAGGCAACAGGTCATCAACAAGAGCAATCGGACCATGTTTCATTTCTGCTGCAGGATACCCCTCAGCATGTATGTAGGATATTTCTTTCAGCTTCAATGCACCTTCAAGTGCTACAGGAAAATTATACCCACGACCCAAAAACAAAAAGCTCGATGCTGCGGCATGCTTTAATGCAATTTTATGAATCTTGGAAGTATCTGAAAGTATTCGTTCAACATTTCCGGGAACCTCATTCAACTCAGCCATCAAGTGTATGAACCTTTCCTGTGGTATTGATTTTTTTTCTTTTGCAATTTTAAGGGCAATCATGGTTAGCACTACAAGCTGAGCGGTAAAAGCCTTTGTGCTAGCTACTCCGATTTCAGGTCCTGCATGGGTGTAGGCTCCAGCATGTGAAATCCGCGCAATGGAAGATCCCACCACATTGAGCACACCAAAAATCAAGGCTCCCTGTTCTTTCGCTTTCTCTATGGCCACCAGCGTGTCTGCTGTTTCACCACTCTGGGAAATGGCAAAAATCACATCCCCTTTATTTACAATTGGATTTCTGTATCTGAATTCAGAAGCGTACTCAACTTCTACAGGAATACGGCAAAGCTCTTCAATAATGTATTCCGCAACAAGACCTGCATGCCAGCTGGTTCCACAGGCAATGATGATTATGCGATTTGCATGCATCAGCTGATCGATATGCTGCTGCACGCCGGCCATGACGATTTCCCCTTTAGCCATATCCAGCCTGCCTCGGAGGCAATCAAAAATGGTTTGCGGCTGCTCATGTATTTCTTTTAACATGAAATGATCATAACCCCCTTTTTCGATTGCGGCTAATTCAAGATCAAGTTGCTGCACGAAAGGAGTGATCACTTCATTTCCCAGGTTTTTCAATATAAGCTCATCTCCTTTTATGATAGCCAGCTCATAATCATTGATGTAAACTACCTGACGGGTATATTCTACTATTGGGGACGCATCCGAAGCCAGAAAATGTTCATTCTCACCGATACCGATTACAAGTGGACTACCCTTCCTCGCCGCGATAAGTGTATCTGGATTTTCCTTGTCGAGCAGCACAATTACATAAGCCCCAACTACCCGTTTCAAAGCAATTCGAACAGCTTCCTCAAGGGAACAGTCGTTGTTAATTAAAATGTCATCAATGAAATTAAGCAGGACTTCTGTATCGGTATCACTCTTAAAAACATATCCCCTGGACGACAAATCCTTTTTCAAAGCCGCATAATTTTCAATGATGCCGTTGTGAATCATGGCCAGTCTTCCGCTTGCAGATAAATGGGGATGTGCATTCCTATCGCTCGGTTCTCCATGAGTAGCCCAGCGGGTATGCCCTATCCCAATAGATGCCTTTAGTGATTGTCCGTCAAGAAAAGACTCCAACTCAGCAACCTTCCCCTGCTTTTTATAAAGATTCAAATCGCCATCAAGCAAGGCTACACCAGAACTGTCGTAACCACGGTATTCAAGTCGTTTTAATCCTTTCAGTATTATTGGGTAGGCTTCCTGGTGTCCTACATAGGCTACTATTCCACACATTATTTAGGGGTTTGATTAGGTTGCGAAATTAATTCAGAGAGAACAGAATAGTAACCCCTAATGCGAGTAGTTTATTGCGTAAAATGTTAAAAATCAAGAATTAAGAACAAGCTTGATAAAAATTATTACTTAAGTAACCTATCTTTTTTAAAAATAATAGCAATGGCGCCACCAGGACCAGCCAGCCAGATTTTTTCATCCCCCGGGGTTAAACCCATCACATGAAAAGGACTGTCTGAAATGTGCTTCCAGGTCTTACCACCATCTTCAGAAAAATCAATCCCGGAAGTACCACAGGAAAACAACTCCTGGTCATTGAGGTAAACAACATGACTTTTGTAACCTGCGGGAGGTATAACCGGACTATTGAATGTCAGCTTGTCCTTTTTAAACTCAAAAAGAAGCATGGAGCTATCCCTTTCTTTTGGAGATGCAAAATCTCCTCCAAAAATAATACCCGATTGCCCATCTGGATGCACAGCCAATCCATTAGCACCAGAAGAACTTCTGCCAGACCTCAATGGCAGCATAAAACTGGTGTTTTTGATGAAAAACCGCGACTGCATCCCACCGGAAACGAGTGCCATTTCCCATTCTTGCAAATCATGTCTGTCAGAACTGGCACCAGCCGTTTTTACAAAACCTACATTGGAACCACTGGATGCAAAAAACGCCTCACCTTCAACCAACGCTGGACCATCCAGGATCTGCCAGGTATCCCCAGCATTGCTGGTCTTGGCCAGGAATGCCCGACCCATCACAGGATCTCCCACAACCACGCCAGACCTGCCCCGGAACGACATGGCATCCAAAAACATACCCGGTCTGTTATCTTCCAGCACGATAGACCATGTTTTGCCACCGTCTCTGGTTTTGAGTACGACAGCAGGTGTATCAATGGCCATAATAATGGCTGTTTCAGCATCAAGCGCCTCAACATCCCTGAAGTCCCGTTTCTCATATCCGGGAACCTGAATCCAGTCGAATTGCAATCCACCATCAACAGTTCTGGCAACCATTCCATTGCTGCCACTTGCCCATACAACTTTTTCACTTACAACGGATAAGCCCCTGATTGAGGTCTTCCTGCCACGTTCAAGTATGCGCAATTCCTGCGCTTGTATGTTTCCTAAAAAAAGTGATAAAGCAATCAGTTTTAATAATAAGCAACGGAGATTCAATTTGAATTGAGTTTTTTTCAACGTGTATTTCATTTTTGTCGTGCTAATTTAAGGGAAAAGTTTACGTAGCCTGAAGACAATTGTTTAGATTTAGCATCAAATAAGCATTCAGAACCAACCAACTTCTTTTATATGTTCAAAAAAACAATACAACTGCTGATGATGGCTTCATGCATTTCTTTATCAGCCCAAAATCAGGAAATGAAAAGCAACACTGTAACCATTACAAAAAATGGTAGGCTTGAAGGGATGGTGGAAAATGATCAGGTCATCAGCTTCAAAGGGATCCCATTTGGACAGCCGCCTGTTGGAGATCTGAGGTGGAAAGCTCCGGTTCCAGCTGCAAAATGGGAGGGAGTCAGGACAGCTAAACAATTTGGTCCCCGTGCCATGCAGGCCAACATCTTTGGCGACATGGTTTTCCGCGCCAGTGGAACTTCTGAAGATTGTCTTTACCTGAATGTCTGGACACCTGCCCAAAAAGGAAAAAAGAAACTCCCTGTTCTGGTTTACTACTATGGAGGCGGATTTGCCGCAGGTGATGGGTCTGAGCCCCGCTATGATGGTACTGCAATGGCAGCAAAAGGCATGGTTGCTGTTACTGTAAATTACAGACTTGGCGTTTTCGGCTTTATGGCCCACCCTGATTTGAGCAGGGAAACAACCTATAATGGCTCAGGAAACTATGGATTGATGGATCAGGCGCTTGCCTTGCAATGGGTATATGACAACATTGAAGCCTTTGGAGGAGATCCTAAAAAAATAACCATTGCAGGTGAATCTGCCGGATCCATTTCCGTCAGTGCCCTCATGGCCTCGCCCCTATCCAGAAACCTGATCGCAGGAGCCATTGGAGAAAGCGGATCTATCATGGGTGCACTTCCCGCAATGCCTGTGGCAGAAGTTGAAAAAAACGGAAAAGCATTCGAAGTTGCAGCTGGCGCAACCTCACTGAATGAGCTGAGGAAAATGCCGGCGGACACTGTATTATCCAAAGCCATGAAATTCGGAGCCTTTCGCTTTAACCGATCTGTTGATGGCTATTTTTTCCCAAAGGACCCATCAGCTATTTATGCTGCTGGTGAACAAGCCCAGGTGCCATTGCTCCTTGGTTGGAACAGTGAGGAGTCAGGAGCCAGAGCTGTGATGGGCAACGACAAAATGACGGTTGAAAATTTCAAAAAAAACGTCACCAAACTTTATGGAAATGATGCTACCGGTATCCTGGCTGTTTATGCGCCAGAATCAGATGCAGCAGTTGAACCAATAGCAAGAGCAATGGCAGGAGACCGTTTCATATCCTACAGCACCTGGAAATGGGCTGATATGCATAAAAAAACCAAACAACCTGTTTACAGGTATCATTACGAAAGACCCAGACCAGGTAACAATGCAGGGGCAGCTCACTCAGCAGAAATTGAATACGCCATGGGAAATCTTGAAAGCAACAAAGCATTTGCATGGACAGCAGATGACTATGCCGTTTCAAAGACCATGCAGGCTTTTTTTGTCAACTTCATCAAAACAGGAAATCCAAATGGCAAAGGATTACCAAAATGGGAAAAAATGACAATGGATTCTGCTCCTGCAGTTATGCGGATTGATGTATTGTCAAAGTCTGAAATCTCTCAGCATGAGAACCGTTATGAAACCCTCGACAGACTTGCTCAAAAAAAATAAACCATGGTCCTTTTTTTGCGGCTTAGATATCTCTCAATTATACTAATCCTGACTTCAGTTTTCGCTGTAACATGCACACATGCCCAGCAAACTGCCGTCATCCCCACCAAAAACGGAAAAATAAGTGGCGTTAGAAGTGCAGACGGACAAATACTTTCCTTCAAAGGAATTCCCTATGCAGTACCACCTGTAGGCGTTTTGCGCTGGAAAGCACCTCAACCGGTCGAGAAATGGACTGGCATAATAGACTGCACCAAGTTCAGTGCTAGTCCCATGCAACCCAAGCCAGCACCGTTCAGCATGTGGTCTTCAGAGTTTCTGATTCCGGAGGAACCCATTAGCGAAGACTGCCTTTACCTGAATGTATGGACCGGAAACAAAAAGACAGGAAACAAAAAACCGGTGTTGGTCTGGATTTATGGCGGAGGCTTCAGCAGCGGCGGCAGTGCATGCCCCATCTATGATGGCGAAGCCCTGGCTCGCAAAGGCATCGTAGTTGTCAGCTTTAACTACAGGGTAGGCATTTTTGGATTTTTTGCTCACCCAGACCTCTCAATGACTGGTGAGAAAAGTGGCAACTTCGGGTTACTCGACCAGATTGCAGCCCTCAAATGGGTTAAAGAAAATATCAGCGCTTTTGGCGGAGATCCGGCGCAGGTAACAATAGCCGGACAATCAGCAGGTTCGATGAGCGTCAACGCCCTGGTTGCTTCACCGCTGGCCGCAGGATTGTTTAATAAGGCAATCGGACAAAGTGGGGCAAACTTCACCAGCTCCAATCCCACAAAAGAGATGGCTGAATCAGAAGTCAGGGTTACACTAAAAGCACTGGGATCAGCAAAGCTGGAAGACCTGAGAAAAATGGATGCAACCACCCTGATGGCCAAAGGAAATGGCATGCGCAGACCCTATATTGATGGATATGTGCTTCCGGATCAGATTTCATCCATTTTTGCAGGAGGAAATCAAAACAAGGTTGCATTGCTACATGGGTGGAATGAGGATGAGGGTCTGGTTTTTGGAGGCATCAAAAATGCCACTGATTTTGTTAATGACCTGCGGAAAAATTACGGCAGGAATGCGGATTTCCTGATAGGAGCCTACTGCGCTGCCAATGATACAGAAGCGGCACAAGCGCAGCTCGACCTTGCCCGAGATCAGGTATTCGGAATGCAGGGCTATCTCTGGCTGAATGCGCAAGTCAAGCAGCAACTACCTGTCTATGGATACCGGTTCACCCAGATTGTTCCAGCAGAAGGCGAATACAAAAAATTCAAGGCCTTCCATACCGGTGAAGTTCCTTATGCCTTCAATAATTTACGATTTGTAAACCGACCATGGAAGGAATCCGACCGCCAACTTGCAGAAACCATGTCTGGATACTGGGTTA